>CAUUMS010000012.1:0-56770 GCA_963546395.1 uncultured Bacteroidia bacterium
AGGTGCTATGCGTGCAAGCTGGCGATGGATCAGCGTGGTAACGGCGGTGGTGTAAAGCTCCCAGATAGTATAATTTTGGAGAATAATCGCCACGTTTCGCAAAAATAGTTATCGCCAGCTGCGTGTGAATTATTTGAGGCATGAGAGCAGTGGTAACGGGATTGGCACAGGCATTGGCACGCATTGGGGCATTTTGTCAATAAGTAAGCAGAAGAAAAAAGCGTAGGGCTTTGAAATCCGATCAGCGAAGCCATTTATACGCTTAACCCAAAAGTGCAAGATGGGCGAGCTGTTTCTTGCAAATCACTTTTCAACGACTAAACTCGCCGTAGACAGGTTCCCTGAGGCACTCGTATTTTTCTGCAATGATGCTACGAGTACAATACTTTATAGATCTGGTGAGCAGTAGGTTATGGCAGTCGAATGAGCGAGTATTCGGAGGGTAGAAGACGACCTAAAAGCTTGTTGATCGCAGTTTCACGGAATTCACAGCCTAATAGTAGCCGTGAGATTTTCATTTTTCAAAAGAAGAAAATTCTAGAACTACCATTATTTCCGCGAGACCCTTGCAGGCATTTTTCATTTAATGCTTTACCGATTGATTTACAGCTATTTGCGCCTAATCCTATTTAGCGTTCATTGATTTCTTTACGAATGGCTTACTCGTTGCAGTGCTGATTGCTTGTATGATTTTGCGTTGACGGTGAATATTATTAAACTTCTTTAATGAGCTACGGATGAGCGACTTACAGGATAGGTTGAATCATTACGCTGGCGACGGCGAGGTAGATTCGGCGATTCGGCCGAGTCATTTCTCCGATTTTTCGGGTCAAGATAAGGTGCTTGCCAATCTGAAGGTTTTCGTTTCGGCGGCAAAAATGCGCGGTGAAACGCTGGATCACGTACTTTTTCATGGCCCTCCAGGGCTTGGGAAGACGACGTTGGCTGGGATTGTTGCCCGCGAATTAGGGGTGTCGATGAAGGTGACCAGCGGCCCTGTGATCGATAAGCCTGGAGATTTAGCGGGCCTGCTGACGAGCTTGGAGCAGGGGGACGTGCTCTTTATAGACGAGATCCATCGTTTGTCTTCGCAGGTAGAGGAGTATTTGTACTCTGCCATGGAGGATTACACGATTGACATCGTGATTGATAAGGGCCCCTCAGCACGTTCTATTCAGATTTCATTGAATCCGTTTACGCTTATCGGTGCCACCACGCGGGCGGGGCTGCTAACTAGTCCGCTGCGAGCCCGATTTGGTATAGCCTGTCCACTCGAGTATTATGAGGCGGAAACGCTGACAAGGATTGTTAAACGCTCAGCGGCAATTCTTGGGACGGAGATAGACGATGAGTCAGCGCATGAAATAGGCTCTAGGAGTAGGGGAACGCCTCGTATTGCGAATGCGCTGTTACGCAGGGTGCGCGATTTTGCTCAGGTGGAGGGTACTGGGAACGTGGATCTGAAGATTACAAAGCATGCCCTAGAGGCTCTGAATATCGACTCGAGGGGTCTTGATGCGATGGATCGTAGGATATTGACTACGATTATTGATAAGTTCTCTGGTGGCCCTGTAGGGCTAAATACGATTGCGACGGCTGTAGGGGAAGACTCTGGTACGATTGAAGATGTCTATGAGCCATTCTTAATTATGGAGGGGATGCTGAAGCGCACTCCCCGTGGGCGTGTGGTCACGAGTCTCGGTTATGGGCATTTTGGATTAAAGCGAGGATCGGATTTAGAGGATCTATTCGGTGGTGTTTGATTTTTGCTTTTCGAGTATGTAGTTGAGGACGCTTTTTGCCCTTTTGTGCCCTATTAGTTTGCTTAGCTCTTCTTCTCCTCTGACCACTACGTCGTCTAGTCCTGAGTAGTGCTGGTAGATTTGTTGGATTGATTTTGGCCCTAGTCCTGGTATATTCTCCAGTTCAGAGTGTTTGACGCTGCTGTCTCTCCTTTTACTGTGTGCTTTGACACCTGTATTGTGAGCCTCGTCCCGTAGCTGCTGTAGCAGTCGCAATGAGGTGGAATTTTTATTGATGAATAGGGGGTATGTTTCACGTGGAACGTACACCTCTTCCATTTTCTCGGCTAGGGCTACTAAATCAAATAGCCCGTATTTCCCGATCTCTTTCAAGGTGTTTATGGCGACGTTGAGCTGACCACGCCCCCCATCCATGATTAAGAGATCGGGTAGTTCTTCGTTGGATCGCTTTTCGTAACGCCGCATTACGACTTCTCGCATGGTATCGTAATCGTTAGCCCCGATGACGGTTTTGACGTTGTATATCCTGTACTCTTTTTTGGCAGGTTTACCGTTTAGGAATACAACGCAGGAGGAAACGGGGAATGTCCCCAGCGTATTTGAGTTATCAATGCACTCGATTCTGTGGGGGTACCTTTGCAAGTTGAGATCCTTTTGGAGCTTTTCGAGTATGGTATTACTGTCCGTCGGCTGGCGGTTACTCAGCTCAAGCAGGGCTTTCCGTGCGTTGATGAGGCTGATGTTTAGTATCTTGTGCTTGTCGCCACGTTGGGGTACTTCGGTATGCTTGTAAGCTATAGGGTACTCGCTGGCGACAATATTTGTAAGCAGCGTTTGGCATTCGCTCTTGTATTCTGTGCGTAGTACTGGGGCTATTTGGAGAAGTATTACCTCTTCACTCTCATCGAGTGGGTTTTTAATCTCTTTGTTGATAGAGAGGGTAATCCGCCCGTCACGGATTTGTAGGTAATTGGCGACTGTGGTGGTTTGATCTCCTATGATACTTAAACAGTCTTGATTGCCGATGTCGGGATTGACTATCGCATTTTGCTGTTTGTAGAGGGAGAGTAGTTGTATGGTATTCTGGATACGCTCTGCCTCTTCGAAATCTAAGGCATCAATTTTGTTCTGCATTTCACTTTGCAGGGCCCGTAGCGTTTCGCCCGTCTTACCATTTAGTAGTTGTACGATAGTAGCGATCGTACGCTGGTAATCCTCTTTGCTTTGCTTGCTAATGCAGGGTGCTAGGCATGCTTTAATGTGGTATTCTAGGCATGGAGAGAATGCTTTTGCTGTTATTTTCTCGTCTGTTAATGCCAATTTGCAGGTACGGTAGGGGAGTATCCCCCGTATTATCTTTAGCGTGTGTCGTAGGTTCTGTACCTGCGTGTAAGGACCATAGTACTCTCCCAGGTGCCTATTGTATTTCCGTGTGATAATGATGCGGGGAAATTCCTCGTGCGTGACACAGACCCATGGGTAGGATTTATCGTCCTTTAGGTTGATGTTGTATTTCGGCTTATTAGTCTTAATGAGGTTATTTTCAAGCAGTAATGATTCGCTTTCATTGTTGACGACGATTGTGTCAACGCTATGTATTTGCTTGACGAGTAGCTGCGTTTTAGCGTTTAGGCTTTCGAATTTATTGAAATAGGAGAAGACACGCCGTCGTAGATTCTTTGCCTTCCCGATGTAGATGATAGCCCCTTGCCTGTTTTTGTAAATGTACACGCCAGGCTTTTCCGGGACTAGTTCTAGCTGTTGCTGCAGAATCCCTTTGGGCTCCATGTTCTTCTACTCAACGTTCCACGTGGAACAGTTTAGCGAGTGCGACGAGTAGTGCCTGTGTATCGCTAGGCTTGATGCCAGGTATCTGCTGGAATTCCCCGATGGTTGTGGGCTTGTATTTGGCAATTTTTTCTCGTGCCTCTGTGGATATCGACAGGATAGACTCGGTGTTGAAGTCGTCAGGGATTCGTGTGGACTGAATCGCATTACTCCTGCTCATTTCAGCCTGCTGCTTTTCGATGTACCTTTTGTACTTCACGTTGATTTCGGCAGACTCAACGATCTCCTTCTCGTAATTGTCGGCACAATGCTCATCGAGAATGTACTGCATGAGATCGGCAAGACGTATCTCCGGACGCAGCACGAGCTGTATGACCTTTACGCTCTGCGTGATGGGTTTTGAGCTTTGCCTTGCAAGTATGGGGTTAGCATCTGCAGGCTCAATACTTTTCCGCTCGAGTAGCTGCTGTAATTCCTGTGACGATGCGTATTTTCTTTGAGTTATTTCGTACTCCTCTTGGGTTAGCAGACCGAGGTTGTATCCTTTATGGCTTAGCCGTTCATCAGCGTTATCCTGCCTAAGTAACAGCCGATCTTCAGCTCTGCTTGTGAACATCCGATACGGCTCGTCTACGCCTTTGCTGGTGAGGTCGTCAATCATTACGCCAATGTACGATTCGTGGCGTGAAAGGATGAATGGCGATTCACCGGTTACGGCTAACGAGGCGTTTATACCCGCAATGAGGCCTTGCGCGGCGGCTTCTTCGTAGCCTGTGGTACCATTAATTTGCCCTGCAAAGTATAGCCCGTTTATAGCCTTTGTCTCTAGTGTTTTATGCAGATCCCGTGGGTCAAAGTAGTCATACTCCACGGCGTAGCCAGGACGTACGATATGGGCATTTTCGAGCCCTCTGATACTACGTAGTGATTTCTCTTGCACGCTGAATGGTAGCGAGCTGCTGAACCCGTTAATGTACATCAGCGTGCCTTGCTCGCTTTCGGGCTCGATGAATATTTGGTGTGACGTTTTGCCAGCAAACATTCGAATTTTGTCCTCAATGCTTGGGCAGTACCGCGGGCCACGTCCTTGAATCACCTTCTGGTAGAGGGGCGATTGATCTAAATTTTCGGCAAGGATTGAGTGCGTAATTTCATTTGTGTGAGCTAGGTAGCATGGCAATTGCTCTAGCGTATTGAAGGTAGGAAAACGGTATGAGAAATTGCGACGGTCGCTATCTGAGTCCTGCCTCTCAAGCTTGCTAAGGTCGATGGAGCGTCTATCTATTCTGGGTGAGGTTCCTGTTTTGAATCGTAGGGCCTTGATACCACACTGGGATAGCTGCTCACTCAATGAGGAAATTGTGCCCTCGTCAAGCCGTCCTCCAGGGGCATTATTCAGTCCGATGTGTATTTTACCGTTTAAGAATGTTCCGGCACAGATGATTGTTCTCTTTGAGGTGATTTGGCCGATGCGATTGGTAACCACGCCATTGCATTCATTTCCGCTAAGTAGCAGCTGGGTTACATTATCCTGGAGGAGCTGTAGATTTGGCGTGTTTTCTAGGATGCGTGTCCATTCCCTCGTGAAAAGCTCTTTATCGCATTGTGCCCTGGGGCTGTGCATTGCGGGCCCTTTCGAACGATTGAGCATGCGGAACTGTAGATAAGTTCTGTCTGTGACAATCCCTGTGTACCCACCTAGTGCATCGATTTCTCGTACAATTTGCCCTTTTCCTATACCTCCTATGGAGGGGTTGCAGCTCATGTGGGCAATGCGTGTGATATCGGTGGTGATAAGTAGTACCCTTTGGCCCATCCGTCCTGCGACGCAGGCGGCCTCGCAGCCAGCATGGCCTGCACCTACTACGATGATATCGTAAGTGTGCCCCATATTGATCGCACCTATATTTTGGGTGAAATTTTTAGTCGGGATGTGATACAGAATCTCCTGAACCGTCAGTGATTTCAGCTATTACAACTACAGTAATTTGTAGTTTGAATCGCCATCCTTTATATGGCTACGCAAGGGCTCCTTATTTGCGACCAATAGGCCTTAACGAAGATTACCGTGCGCCTTGTTTACCCTTCAGCGCAATCTGATGCAGGCAAGCCGAGATGTAATGGTTTTCCTTTTCCCGCATGACAGCCCGCTCGGTATCACTATGGTCATCGTAGCCAACGCCGTGCAGTATTCCGTGGAATATGACACGCAGCAGCTCGTGGTAAAATGGGCACGAGTAGGCTTGGGCATTGCGCCTCACGACTTCTACCGCAATGTATATTTCTGCTGATAGCGTACCGTCGTTCTCTTCGGAAAAGGTTATAATATCTGTTGCGTAATTATGGAATAGAAATTTTTTATTAATCCTTACGATATAATCGTTCGTGCAAAAAACGTATTCTACGTTACCTAGTCGGTAACCATTGTCTGAGGCAATGGATTCTATTACGCTCCGGATAGCCCATTTATGGCGCAGGAGTAGCGTGACGTAGAAGTTGTTAAAACGGATGGGCATTCTTGCGTACTACTCCCGTGAAAGGAAGGTTAGCACTACTGTTGCGCCGTTGCGTAGGTATTGAACACTGTCAGCGAAACGACGAATGATGAAAATACCCCTGCCGCTCGTTTTCTCAATATTCTCCGGCAACGTAGGATCTGTCACCCTGTCCATCGAGAAGCCTTCCCCCTCATCGCTGATGGAGAATTCGAGCAGGTCAGGTTCCTCGCGGAGGTTTATCGTGACTTGTTTGCTCTCATCTGCGCGGTTGCCGTGCTCTATGGAGTTGTTGACGGCCTCGGTCAATGCCATCAGTACATTGCCAAAAAGGTCGCTGAACCGCGGATTCTCATCGATTACACGCTCAATGAATGCGTGCAGCATGGGGATGGCGCTCGCCGAACTTGGCAATTTCAACTCTTTCATAGCATCACGGCCGAGGGGTGCGATATTCGTCGCAAATCTAGTCATTTTATAACATCCGTGTTACTGTATCAGCCATTTACTCGGATCTTGCGAGCTGAAACCCTTCCAGATCTCGAAATGCAGCACCGAGTGGCTTTCTCCCTCCGCACTATGCACGCGCCCTAGTGCATCATTGGCCGCAACATTTTCGCCCGTGCGTACAAACACGTCGCTGATATTCGAGTACAGAGTCAGGAAATCGCCGTGGCGAACAATGACAATGTGTTGTCCACCAGGTATTTTAGCAATCTTCGTGACAGCACCTGCAAACACAGCTTGTACGCTTGCTCCCTTGGTGGTGGTGATGTCTACGCCCTGGCTTTGTGTGCTTACCCCCTTGAAGAGTTTGCTCTCAATTTTGCCATACCCCCGGCTTATAGTGCCCTGGAGGACTGGCCAGGGCAATCTTCCCTTGTTATCTTCAAAGTTCTTGCTCAAACGCTTGTATTGTGCGCTACGCACCTTCTTCTGATTTTGTGCTGCCTCTTCTTTCAGCAATTGCGCAATTGCCTTGTTGATGGCCTGTATATTCTTCTGTTCTGCCTGGAGCGATCCGCGGAGATCCCGCTCATGAGCCACAAGCTGTTTCAGCTCACGGTTGTAGTCTTCCTGCTCCAGCTCGAGTTTCCGCTTGCCTACGGTTTCCTCATCGCGCAAGGAGATGAGACGCTTTTGCACTGCCAAGAGAGAGTCCTTCTCCACGTGTAGGGCTGCTTCCTTGCTAGTGATGATCTGAAATTGGTCTCCCTGATAGTTCACATACTCACGGTAGAAACGCACTCGTCGGTAAAGCTGTGATGCATTTTCAGAAGCTAGTAATGTAAACACGATATTGCGACCCGAGGTCTTGAATTGCAATCCCTTTAAGAACTGTGCATAAACATGCTTAAGCTCACTCAATTCTCGCTGTTTTTCCTCTATAGCCTTATTGCGCTTGCGAATCTCCTCTTCCTGCAGTGCGATGCGCTGGATGGTGTTATTGATAAGGGCATTTCGGTTCTCAATTTGCGACTTTATCAGGTCCAGCTTTTGCGTACTACGCTTCTGCTGCTTACCTGCCTCATCTATCAGGCGCATTGTGCTCTCAATGCGTTCCATGGCTCGCCGCTTTTTCTCCTCTAGCTCGCGCATTGTCTGACCTTGCAGCGAGTGAGTTACGCCTAGCAACCCAACGCATGTGAGTAGTAATGGTATCGAAAATCGCATCCTGTCAGATAATTATACCTGCCTCTTAGAGCTTATTACGAGGGTCTCTCCACGCTTCTAATCCGGTTGCTCCTCCGCTTTCATCCGGTATAATTCTGCCGAGGCATCATTACCCATAGCTTTTAGAACCTGGCTGTAATGCATTAATGCTGTGCGCCCAGGGCGTGGATTAATGGATAGCAGCTTGACGAATGTGCTGCGTGCAGCATCCAGCTCGCCCATCAGGTAGAGGATGTAACCGTACGTGTCAAGATAGCTCACATTGGTTCTGTCAATGCGCAGCGAGCGTTCTGAAAGTGTGCGTGCGTATTCTAGGCGGGTCGTATCGTAGAGCGCAATGAAGTAAGCGTAGTTATTGCAGGCCAGCGCATTCATGCTGTCAAGCTTAATCGCCTTATCATACGCTGCCCACGCATCCTTGTACGCCTTGGTTTCCATGGTCATGTCGCCCTTCGTAGCGTAGAGTATGGAGAGGTTTTTGCACAGTGTCTCCCGCTTATTGAGCTCGAGCCTTGTGGAATCCCCCGTATGCACCTGATACACCTCGCGCCGCTTCGTCTGCTTGAGCTCATTCTCATAGCGGTATATGAACATCGCCAGTGTATCATTCTTCTGCTGGAAGGGGAGGTTGATGCGTCCGAGCAGGTAGACGTACTGTAGGCTGCTCGTGACATCGAACGGGAAGGCTCTGGCCATCCAGCGTAGCGTGCTCGTTTGCTGTCCCCAGTTGTCTAGCGTCACGCTGTCGAGGTGCGATTGTTCAATGCGGTTCCGCACATCCCACCAGAAGTAGTCGGCCGGGTACCTATCCGTCAGCGTTTTTATCATGTTATAGCTCCTCTCGTGTTGCTTCGTGGCCAAGTAGAAGCGATACTGCGTGATAAGCCTGCGACGACTTACGTCGAGTTTGCCAAACAGCTCGTCGAAGGAAACCATGTAATCAATGTCTCTCAGTATACTACCACGTACACTGTAAAGTAGTCGTTCCACAATGCGCAGCACGCCATCCTGGCTTGCGTCACACCGTTGTGATAGGTTCAGAAACGACTCAATGGCTTCTCTTTCCATCCCCTTATCACATAGGAATGCGATGTACATCTCCCATAGCCGCTCATCTGGGCAGGCGTCTGCGGCAGCCTGCTTAAAATGTTCTATGGCCTTTTCGGTGTTTCCGCAATGCATTGCGGTCTCTGCGGCGTAGTAGTGGGCATCTGTGCGCTGCTCTCCGGCTTGCGTATCCCGCTCTGCGTAGTGTAATGCCGAGTCGCACTCCTGCTTTTGGTTGTATGCACTGGCTACCAATAGGTTTGTGGAGTAATACGGACTCATCAGTTGACCATGCTCTTGGCAGATAGCGATTACGCTGTCGGGCTCTTGCGCACGTAAGTAGGCTAGGGCGAGACGATACCAGTTCTCGGGTTTCGTATCCTGGAGCTCCACGAGCTTCTGCGCCACGGCTATTGATTCTCTCCCCAATGTGTCCCTTGCACCCTCGAGAAGCAGCGAGTAGGTCTCAAGATATTCTGCGTTGTTGCTGTCCTTACTCAACGCTTTTCGCATGGCTGCTTGCGCGCTGTCCATCTCGCTGAGCTCTCCGTACGCTCTGGCTTGCAGGTGATACAATTCGGCCTCGTGCGGATATTTCGCAATGGCCTCATTGATACGCCCAAGTGGCCAGTGCCCCTCCTCTATACGCTGCTTGTAAATATCGTACAGAGCGGCTGGAGCCCCCTCGGGTAGCTCGCCGCCTGCGTGCATCTTCCGACTGCAACTGCCCAGCACACCCATGGTGCCAACGGCTATTACTATGAGCGTAAACCAATTTACAATCACGCTATTGCGCATCATAATCTGTCAAATGACTTTATAGCCTTTCCCTTGTTTCTCTATCCCCTGTCATCTGCCTCTCCGTCGCTCAAGCCACTTGCACGGTGCCGCATCCTGGCTAGCGGGTAGCAGCTTTCTACAGCGTCTTCGCCGCGTTTAGTATACCTTGCCTTGCAGTACCAGGGTCACCAGTTTTACCACATGCGAAACGCCATCTTACCTCTCCTTGCCTCGTGGCCATATGCTGGGCCATTGGCTGCCTATTACTCCCTCATTTATAGCTCTGTGTGCCCAAATCCTCCCGCCCCTCGCTCGCTTTCCTCCAGGTGGTCAACCCGCATAAACCTCGCCCGCGCAACGGGCATTACAACCAGTTGCGCAATACGATCTCCGTTGCTTATCGTTACTGGGCTTTCACCGAGGTTGATCACCAGCACCTGTATCTCGCCCCGGTAATCGCTATCGATCGTTCCTGGCGAGTTGAGCAGCGTTAGTCCGTGCCGTAGGGCTAAGCCGCTTCGTGGGCGAACCTGTGCCTCGAAGCCCTCATCCAGCGCAATGCTTACCCCGGTGGGTACGCACATGCGTTGGCCGGGGTTGCAAACGAGAGGCTCATCCAGCAGGGCATGCAGGTCGGCACCTGCGCTGCCGGGAGTTTGGTAGCATGGCACCCTCCCTCCGTCTCGTAGAACTATCGGAACAATCGCCTCCATCTCTTTAGCATTTCGATTAACGAGGTTCCCTCCATGCGCAGTATTCCCTCGAGCATGGCGACTAGTAACGCAGCGCGCGCTAGCAGCATTGCGCCCAGGGGCCAATGATCCATGAATCCCCCTGCGACGCTAATCACCAGCCCCCCTAGCAAAACGAGCCCCATCTTGCCGAAATTGTAGGGTATGGGGTAGCACCGTTGCCCCACCATCAGGCAGAGGGCAATCATCACGGCGTAGCTACAGCCACGGGCGATGGCTGCGCCCTTGTAGCCTATCAGTGGCGTGAGCCACAGGTTGACACCTATCGTGATGGCGGCCCCGGCAAACGTGAACAGCACTCCGTACCACGTGCGCTTGGTGAGTTTATACCAGAAGCTCACATTGAAATACAGGCCGTACAGCACGTTAGCGAGTAGCAGGAAGGGCATAACGTCGAGCCCATCCCAGAAGGCTCGGCCGACGAAGTGTTTCAGCACAGGCATTGCAAACCAAATCCCCACGGCGCATAGGGCAATGAAGTAGGTGAAGTACTGCGTTACTATGGCGTATATATTCCGGTCGCCTTCCTTACCCTTTTGGGCAAAGAAGAAAGGCTCTGCGGCGTATTTGAACATTTGCACGAAGAGCACCACCAGCACGGCAATCTTAGCATTGGCACCATAGACACCGAGCTCTACCATGGCATCGCTAGCGGGCGTGAGCCATTTGATGAAAATCCGATCCAAAAACTCATTGGCCGTCCCCCCGATCCCGCTGATGAGCAGCGGGAAGGAGAAGGCGAGAATGGCCCATAGCTCCTTCCGCGATCCGCGTGGCGGAAGCCAGCCCGTTACGGCTATTCCGCATACGAAGGCGCCGAGGCTGGCAATCAGATTGCTCAGGAGCACATACCCTGCGCCGAAATGCGCATTGTATAGCCCCAATTTGGGGAAACCTACCAGGAATAGGAGGTTCAACCCCACGTTTACAACCACGCTAGCGATCTTGATGCTGCTGAATACCAATGGTCGTTGTTGCCACCGGAGTTTGGCAAAGATGATGGCCGACCACGCATCGATCCCCAGTATGCCGGCAGTGATTAGTAGCAGCGACTCACGTCCTTCGTAGCCGAGCGCCTCGGAGATGGGGGCGCAAAAGCCCCAGCATATGGCAAAAAACAGGGTGCTAGTGGCGGCGAGGAAGTAGAATAGCGTCCCGTATGTCTTCTCACCCGACTTAGGGTCATCGGTGCGTGCGAAGCGGAAAAACCCAGTCTCCAATCCGAATGTGAGCACCACCATCAGGATGGCGATGTAGGCGTAGAGCTCGGTCAAGACACCGTACTCGCCCTTGTCGTACACCCGCGAGTGTAGGACGACGAGAAAGTAATTCAACAGCCGTGGTACCACGCTGCTGAGCCCGTAGACGGCCGATTGGCTGGCGAGGCGCCGCAGGAATCCCATCAGAAGTCGAGCCCCGACTTTTTAAAAATCGTATACCCCAAATTCAAGCTAATGAGGGTATTACTCCACGGATCCTCACGCCACTCTGGGAGATATGTCACGCTCAGGCTCAGTGGCCCTATCAGGGTGTGGTACGTCAGGTTGGCCTCGCCGAAGAAGTAGCGGTATGAGGCGAAACGCCCGTATTTTGCCCGGTCTTCTTTCGCTTTCTCGAGCGGGCGTAGCGGGAAAAAGAAGAAACCCTTTGCCTGGAAGTAGAACTTCGAGAATATTTGCACCGTGGGCATCAGGCCGAGCCCTATGTACTGCTTGGCCCGAAGGTGTGGTAGGAACACCGATCGTAGGATGGGGGTTGGGGCAAAGCGGGGCGTAGCCAGCAGATTCGACGTGTAGTTCAGATAGGGCTGCTTCAGCGTCATTTGCACATCCACGAGTCCTCCCAGTGCGAATCGCCGCAGGCGGTCGAAGGCCACGTAACGCTCGTAGTAGCCATGGATGTTGGCCCAGAAGTGCCCATCACCCCGTACCTCGGGGTTTGCCGACGTGGTGCCGGGGGTGGTGCGCTCGTGTAGCAGAAATGTTCCTGCTCGCACGAACCATGCCTGCCCGCTCGTGGCATACTGCCGGTAGTTCAGCGTCTCACGGCGCATTTCCACGCCCCCGTACAGGTAGCGCGTGCGTGTCTCATCGGGAATGTCCTTGCGCAAGTACCGCTCCACCTGGTAGTAGCTATCGAACTTCATGCCAGCGTTTAACGAGATCTCCATCTGCGAGTTGAACGACAGCGGGATCCCCAGCCTGGCGTAAACGTAGTTATCCTTGCTCTTGATGTAGGGTGGCCGTGAATCCTCAAAGAGCGCAATGGGCGATGTCGTGTGGTAATCGTACCGGTTGAACATATAGCCCACCGAGTAGGAGAATGGGCGATCCCACATTACGTCCTGCCTCCAGCCTATCTCGGCGTTCGAGTACAGGTCGCCCACCGTGCCGTAGGCATATGCCCGGGCGCTGAACCAGCTGAAGATCTTGTAGTCCACGCCCAGGAACACCGAGTTGAGATTCGTGCTCGAGATATTGCCCCCGATCGAGAAGTCCCAGTGGTGCGCCTGACGCACGTTTAGTCGTAGCTTATACTGCTGGCTCACGCTGTCGTAAGTGGCTGTGGGATATATCCTATCGATGTGGCAATCGGCGTTAAGCTTAAAGTACTCCGAGCGAAACGACTTGAACGAGAATGCGCTGCGACTCTTGCTGATGGTGTGCTCCAGGTTGCGGGCTTGCTTGCGATTGATCCCCTCTACCTCGATGTTGTGGCTGAACACCAGCGGCGGTTTCTGCGCATTGAATGCCTGCCGTTGGGCTGCGAGGCTCAACGTGTCGAGCCGTCGGCTTACCCGACGCTTGATCTCATCCATGCGTTGCATGGCCGCCCGGTACCCAAGGGCCACGAGCGAGTCGCACATGTCGAAATCGAGAATCCCGATCCCTTCCAGCTGCGACCGGATGGATACACCCACCGCCTCGGGCATCTCGTAGTCCGTAGGATTCATTACCAGCATCTCCACCTGCCCAAACAGGTCGTCGGAGCGGGGTGGGGGGGAGCTACCAGAGACGTTGCTACCGATGATCAGCGATGGATTGAAATCCCTCTGCATCACGTCCCAAGGGTAGTTATCGTAAAGCCCTCCATCAAAGTAGAGCGTGCTGTCGATCTCCACGCAGCGAAACAGCATCGGGTACGTCATGCTGGCGCGCACGGCTGTGCCTAGGTCGCCCTGGCTGAAGATCTTAGGGCGTTTATGGTACACGTCGCTCGCCACGCATCGAAACGGGCGGAATAGCCGATTGAAATCACCTCGTGCCACCCCATTCCCTGGCGCCATCAACTCCATGAAGGCGAGGTCCATTTCGGTGGTCGGAATCAGATGCGAGGGCAGCACCACGCGGAACGTGGTGTCCTCGCGCACCACCGAGATGGTCAGTATGCGGGAGTCTTGCCCGTAGTGCAGGAAATAGTACTTATCCTTCTCATCTATTTCTCCGGTGCTCCAGCGTCTTAGCTCATCCGACTTGAATATCCGGATCATATCATCCGTTGTGTACCCCAGCGAGTACAATGCGCCCACAATGGCCCCAATGGATGTGCCGGTTACGTAGTCAATGGGTATCTCACTCTCCTCCAGTGCCTTTATTACGCCGATGTGGGCTAGCCCTCGGGCCCCTCCGCCGCTGAGCGATAGCCCCACGCTCTTGGTTGGAGGGGGAGCAGGGAGAGCCTCCACCTGTGGAGGCGCATGCAGCGAATCGATATGATGCACCTCCTGCGCGCGCACGGCACCCACCCCCTGCGAGAGGATGAGCGCAGCGACCCACACGCCACACCGGCCGAGCGACCTCAAACCACCCCGCATTTCGTATATTTGCGCTTAATTGCTTCTGTTCAACAGCAAAGATACGATAATGACACGTCTTGCAAAGATTACGTTCCTCCTATTCTCGGCAATTCTAACCACGGCACTTATGTCTAGCTGCACAGCAAAACCCAAGACGGGCGATTCGTACATCGTCCGCATCGTCACGAGCAAGGGCACCATGGAGGTCGAACTCTTCAATGACACGCCTCTGCACCGCGACAATTTCGTCAAGCTCGTAGAGGATGGCACCTACAATGGACTGGCATTCCATCGCGTCATCAAGGAATTTATGATCCAGGGTGGCGATCCTGACACCAAGAACATGGAGCCTGGTAAGGTCTATGGGGGTGGCGACCTGGGGTACACCGTGCCGGCTGAATTCGTTCCTACCCACTTCCATCGTAAGGGGGCCCTCGCGGCTGCTCGCCAGGGCGATCAGGTGAATCCGGAGAAGCGGTCCTCGGCCTCCCAGTTCTACATTGTCCAGGGTAAGGTGTACGATGAGCCTACCCTTATGCCCATGCTCCAGCAGACGGCAGCGCAGCAGCGCAGCGCGCAGGCGGTGGCCGTGGTGCGTAAGTACTACCAGGAAAACTTGCAGGGAAAGACCGATCGCAATGAGGAGGCCCTACGTGCCACCCTCGACAGCGTTTATGACCGCGCCCTCGACTCCATTCCCACCCCTCCCGTCAATCCCGAAGCGGTGAAGATCTACACCACGGAGGGCGGCGTGCCCCACCTCGATGGCGAGTACACCGTCTTTGGGCAGGTGATAAAGGGTATGGAGGTCATCGATGCCATTGCAGCGTGCGAGACGGACCAGTACGACAACCCCAAGGATAAGGTTGAGATCGTGGAGATGACCATCGTGCGCACACCCAAGGGCAAGTAGCTATTACACCCATCCACAACCCGACTCTCCATGCTAGAGCAGATCGAGACGCTACTGCGCGACATCGCTGCGGCCCAGGCCACTACACCGGCCCAGGTGGAGGAGTTCCGCCTGGCCATGCTTTCCCGTAACGGGCGAGTGGCGAAGCTGATCGATGCCTTTCGTGAGCTTCCCCCCGAGCAGAAGCGCGAGCTCGGGCGACGCGTTAATGAGGTCAAGGCGTTAGCCCAGCAACGCTACGCAGAGTTGCAGCAGCTAACGGCAACGAAGGAGACCAACGCCCAGGCTCATTTCGATATCACCCGCACTGCGTCACCCAGTCCTGTAGGGGCACGCCACGTGCTGGCGACAACACGCCGTGAGATCGAGAACATCTTCAGCCGCATCGGCTTTCAGGTAGTCGAGGGCCCTGAGGTAGAGGACGACTGGCACGTCTTCTCTGCGCTCAACTTCCCCCCCGAGCATCCGGCCAGGGACATGCAGGACACGTTCTTCATCGATGGGAGCGAGAATGTGCTGCTCCGCACGCACACCTCGTCGGTGCAAGTGCGCGTCATGGAGCGGCAGAAGCCGCCTATCCGCGTGGTGTGCCCTGGGCGCGTGTTCCGCAACGAGGATATTTCGGCGCGGGCCCACTGCCAGTTCCACCAGATCGAGGGCCTCTATATCGATCGCAACGTCTCTTTTGCCGACCTCAAGCAAACGCTCCTCTTCTTCGCCCGTGAGATGTTCGGGCCTTCGACGCAGATACGACTCCGGCCGAGCTTCTTCCCCTTCACTGAGCCATCGGCTGAGGTGGATGTGAGCTGCGACCTGTGCCAGGGGAAGGGCTGCAACGTGTGCAAGCACACCGGTTGGCTTGAGATACTCGGCTGCGGCATGGTCGATCCCAACGTGCTCCGTGCGTGCAACATCGATCCCACCGAGTACTCCGGCTTCGCCTTCGGCATGGGCATTGAGCGCATTGCGATGATGAAGCACAAGATCAACGATCTGCGCCTCTTCTTCGAGAATGACGTCCGATTCCTCGGGCAGTTCTAGTGCGCCGGCAGCCTTGATGCTCGGGGTGTCGTTCGTGCGCTAGCGTTTGAGAATATAGTGTGGGCCCTTGGGCCGTCCAAGAGGACGGCCCAAGGGCCTTTCCCATTTCATCACTTCAGTCCCCTGTGCGTGTGTCCCCTGTGCACAGGATTTACCACATCTGCGACGGGCATTCGCTGGAGGGTGACGAGCCGACGGGGTGATGCGTTGTCTGGTCGCTATGTCTGCCAACGTACGTCCTGCGTCCCCTGGTGCCCTGCTCCTCTCTCCCAGCGTCTAGCCCCTCTGGACTCAGGCTCGCATAGGTCCTGAGCCTGGTCGCTGTATGGCCCCGGTAGCGCACGTTTATTGTCATTTAAAAACAGGTTTCATTGTTAAATACGGCTCGCGTCGCCACTGAGGCCTCGACCTACCAAAGAGGTACCAAACCCGCATCAAATCCCACACCAGAAGGCCCCCGCGAGGCGTTGCTACGGAGTTGGTACGGTGTTGCTACGGCGTTGGTGCCTTGCGCCCTGCTCTGACGCGGGGTTCAGAAGGCGAACGGGTGACCATATGACGGCTGTGAGATTTATTGTTCTACTCCCGATCGAGGCGAATACTGGCGCATCTTTCTGCGCCGACGGCATTTGCCTGTATACGGGAATGACGCTGCCGCATTAGCTTTTCCAGAAATCCCAAGCCGTCTCTTGCTTCCTCTCCTCTCAGTCGTTACCACAAATCCTCCAATCCTTGCCCTGTAGCCGTCTCTGGGACTTTTACGGGGACTATGCAGTTGGTGCGCAGGGGAGATTTACTGGGGAATGATGCCTATTCGCACAAAATGCCTAGACAATGCGTGTCGTCGACTCGCTGGGAGAACTTCTGCGCCCTTTTTCCTGCCCGAGAAGCCCCATTGACTTTATCATCTGCCCGATGCGTTTAAATCGCTCCCATTGGGACTCGACAGGGCTATTTGGGCGTTCTGAGGGGTGGGTTTACTATCCATCGCCCCCTTTGGTGCATAATACCTCGTAAAGCCTGATTCTATCACTCCGCAAGGGCAATACCCAGCCAATGCGTAGGGCCATTTTACCACAAGCAGCACCCCATTCGCATCAATTGACTACGCCTGGGGTGCGACTACGCTCCGTGCGAAAAGAGCTTACCCTTAAGGGTTCCCTTGGGGTGGTGGAGATATAATGTTGGGGATTGGGGTAAAGATGGCTCGCGGGCTACGGTACGGGATCGTAACCGCTACCTCCCCACGGGTGGCAGCGCAGCAGACGACGGGCGCAGAGCCACAAGCCACGCACGGGGCCATGCTTGGCTAGGGCCTGAAGGCAGTAGGTGGAGCACGTGGGGGTAAACCGGCACGTGGGTGGCTTCAGGGGCGAGATGACGAGCTGGTAGAATCGGATGGGGAGCATCAGCACGCGTGCCACTGCCTGGCATAGCGCGCAGCGGTGCCTAGCACTTTCCTGGCTTGCCATGGAGGCTCTTTAGGATTTGCTGGAGGATGGAGACCACGGCGCGGTGTCCTCGGCGCCAGGGGAGCGTCTCGTTGGCAATGAGCAGAATCCCCACTACAATGCGGCACCGGTGCTCCAGGGCGTACTGGCGCAGGGGGTGGGCATTGAGGCGGTAGGCCTCGCGGATGCGCCGCTTCTGGGCATTGCGATCCGTGGCAAGCTTGAGCACACGCTTGGGCACCACCACCACGAGCACTAGCCCGGGCTCATCGCTTTGGGGCTCCACGAGGTATTGCCCGCGGTAGGGGTAGGCGAAGGCGCGCCGTCCCTTCTGGAAGAGCTGGTCGGCGAGTCGCTTCAGATGCAGCCGTTCGCTGCGGGGCAGGGTGTTACGCAGGGGTGCGGGGGCCTGGGGGGTGGGGCCTACGGCCTGGGGTTGCTCCGGGGGGGCGCCCATGACGGGATGCGAGCTACGTGGTGGATTGCCCGTTCTGCTCGCCAATGTAGGCTTCCAGGGCTTCCGTCATGCTCTTGCAGGTGGGGGTGGGCACGGGCACTTGCAGCACGAGTCCGGCTGCCTTGACGGCTTTGTGCGTGGTGGCACCAAAGGCGGCGATGCTCACATCGCCCTGCACGAAGTCGGGGAAATTCTCAGTGAGCGACTTGATGCCCTGCGGGCTATAGAAAACGAGCAGGTCGAACTGGCTGATGTCCACATCGGAGAGATCTGAGCTCACCGTGCGGTGGGTGATGACCTTGGTGAAGCGTATCCCCTCCTTGCGGAGCAATTTCGGCACGTCGGGCTTGTGCACGTCGGCCAGCGGTAGCAGGAATCGCTCTTTCTTGTACTTGTCCATCATCTTGACAAGCGACTCCATGGCACCATCGGCGGGGAAGAAGATCTTCCGCTTGCGGTAGACGGTGTACTTCTGAAGGTAGAGGGCTACGTTCTCCGAGTTGCAGAAATACCGCGTGGTTTCAGGAACGTTGTAGCGGATCTCCTCGGCGAGCCGGAAGAAGTGATCCACGGCCGTGCGGCTCGTGAAGATGACGGAGGGGAACTTGGTGAGGTCGATCCGCTGCTTGCGGAATTCGTATGAGGTAACCCCCTCCACGTGAATAAACGGGCGAAACACGAGTTCGACCCCGGTGCGCTCTGCGAGCTTCCCGAAGGGAGAGAGGGTGGGATCGGGTTGGGGCTGGGAGACGAGGATCCGCTTGATCTTCACGGGGCTGCTTTTAGATGCTAAATGGCTTGGAGAATACGGGGGTTAGTAGAGCTTCAACCACTTGCAAACGAGAAGGATCGGTAGGAATTCCAGGGCACAAAGGTACAAAAGAAAGTAGAAGTAATGCAGCCTGTAGCAATGGAAAGCGGCGATCAGACGCACGATTCGCAGCAGGATCACCAATGCCAAAAGCCCCAGGGCGACGTAGAGGAAGGGGCGCGATCCCGGGGATGGGACAAGCGTAAAGGCGATGGCTACGAACAGAAGTGGGAGCCAGGCCAGACGGTTGGGGTGTTGGGTTTGGGCCCAGAGCTGCCGTCCCGCAGCTCCTTGCCCCAGCAATAGGCTACAGAGGTGTAGCACGATGAACTGGTAGAGGTAGCGCGCCAGGGCGGCTCCCAGAAAGAGGGCGAGGATCCAAGGGCTACCTAGCTGCTCGGCGCCATTGGGGAGGATGCGTAGCGCAGCGTACCACACGGTGTACCCGAGTAGGAGGACGTAGAGGAGATCGAATAGCGCAGCATGTCGGGTGGTGCTGCTGGCGTGGGCCTGCTCCACGCGGATTGTGGTGCGATTGTTAGCCCATGCGGAGAAGAACTCTTTGTAGCGAATCCGGTACAGCAGTAGGGCAAAGGCTGACACGAAGGCCACGCCGATGATGAACGCAAGGCTACTCGCCTGCACATCTCCCGAAAGGGGTGGCTCGGGGGTGGTGCGCACTAGCGTCTCGGCGCGGAATTCGCCTTGCGCCCGGTGCGGGATTGCCCCGGCATGGAAGACGTACGAGGCGTTTGCCTGTGGCAGAGGGCGTAGCAGCGTGTCGGGCAGGTGTAGCGCAGCAGGGTAGGGCTCGGTGAGGGGAAATGGATTGGTTGGGAGCCCACTGGGTGTGAAGGGGCACACCGTGTCGTACTGGGCTTGCTCGGCCGCATCGAGTTCCTGCTGCTTGAGGCGACGCAATGAGTCGCGACGCTGGCGGAAGGTGCGCGACCGCCGTTGCAGAGCCTCCCACAGGCTGTCGGTGAGCGTGAGGGTCTGCGGCTGTAGGCGAATCAGCTGGCTGCTGCTATCACGCAGGGTGTTTGGCATTGCGGGCGCGTGCGCTAGCGATTGTGGGCCTAAGGGATTGCATCGAGGACGAGGCGATGACCATATCGTGGTGTGCACTGCGCAAAGGTAGGGATTTCACGGGGGTCGTACGCCGGGATGCTGGGACGGGTACCCCGGAAACGCCGTGAGCGTTGTACCTTTGGACGGCGTGGAGAGGGAGTGTAGAATGCGCGCAAAAGAGGAGCATACGGGAACGAGTCCTGTCGGCGGCACGCTCAATAGTCGGGGGCGTGGCATCGTGTTTGCCATCATCTCATCGGCCACGTTCGGCTTCATCCCGCTCTTCTCCCTGGGGCCGATGCACCGGGGCTTTTCCACGCTGAGCATCCTGTTCTACCGCTTCGCCCTAGCGACGCTGCTGTTCGGCGCAATGGCCCTACTGCGGGGCATTCGTCTGAGGGTGAATCGTCGGCAGTTCTTCGAGCTGTTGCTGCTGGGAGTGCTGTGCTACTCGGGCTCAGCGGGCTTTCTGATATTCTCCTACCGCTACATCCCGTCGGGCATCGCCACAACTATCAATTTCCTCTACCCCATCATGGTGGCCCTGCTGATGCGCTTTGTCTTCGGCGAACGGGTGAAGCTTCCCACGCTGATCGCCATCGGCCTCTCGCTGCTGGGGGTGGGACTCATGTCATGGAATCGCAACGGGGCATTGGACTGGAGGGGTGTCTGCGGTGCGTTCGCCACAGTGGTGTGCTACGGGCTCTACATCGTGGGGCTCAACAAGCTGAGTGTGCGTAAGCTGCCGGGCAGCATCGTCACGTTCTACGTGCTCCTGTTCAGCAGCCTCCTTTTCATGGTGTTGGCCCTTGCCACAGGGGGCATCGATCTCGTGGAGGATTGGCACTCGGCGCGGGATCTACTCCTGCTCGCCATCGTGGCTACCATTGTCTCCAACCTCACGCTGGTGCTGGCCGTGCAGTCCATCGGCTCCACGTACACCTCGCTACTCGGCTCGATGGAGCCGCTCACGGCTGTGGGTATCGGCATGCTCGTATTCGGCGAGGAGCTCACCTGGGTGCAAATGGGTGGCGTGGTGCTGGTGGTGGTCTCCGTGATGCTGGTAGTGTTTGCGCGACGCAAGGGGTAATTACCCTGCTGCGATGCGCAGCGTCTCCTGTCGCAGCATCTCGGGTGCGGGGACGATGGGGGGCATTTCGGTGGAGCGTGATGCTTTTCCTGTAAAAATGTGTTACCTTTGGGCCGGGTATGTTAATCTAGAAGGAAGACAACGATGAACTTTCCAGAGAATCTACGTTACAGTGCCGATCATGAGTGGGTGCGCATGGAGGGCATTGAGGCTGTGATAGGCATCACCGACTTTGCACAGAGCGAATTGGGGGATATCGTTTTTGTTGACGTGGACACGGAGGGATCCAAGTTGTCGGCCGGAGAGGTCTTTGGTTCCATCGAGGCGGTGAAGACGGTGTCGGATCTGATGCTGCCGGTGGGAGGGGAGATTATCGCCGTGAACGAGGCGCTGGAGGATACCCCTGAGCTGGTGAATAAGGATCCGTACGGTGAGGGCTGGATTGTCCGCGTGCAGGTATCGAACACGGCGGAGTGCGAGAAGTTGATGGATGCTGCTGCCTATCGGGCGACGATAAACCAGTAGTTGCGCTGGGATTCCGGTAACGGCCGATTCGTCGTGGTCTCGCTCACGATGGGTTGGCCGTTGGCGTGCCGTGGCATGCGGTGAGCATGGGGCGGCAAAGGGCTGTGCGTCGAGTGACGATGAGAGAGTATAGGGTGGGGGCAATACGTATGATGGCGCGCCGGTGGTGCGCCAAGAGACGGTCGTGCCCGCGGTGGGCGAAGGCGTTCTCGCCCGGTGGGGCATTCTGCGGGTTGGTCCGCGTGGCCCTGTCGGGTGGTATGCTGGTGCTGATGGCTCAGTCTCCTCTCCTGGCGGCGGGGCAAACGGACACGTTGGCTGATGGGGCTTCGGGCGTTGAGACCGATAGTGCTCGCATCAGCATGTACCTCCGCCTCGGGCAACGGTATCAGGATAGCGGTCTGGCGACTGCCATGCGCTACTACAACGAGGCGAAACGCCTGGCGACCACCTCGTCGGGGTGGAACCGCCTGGGGCGCGTGCATTACGCCATCGGCAACCTTTACCTGCGCTATGAGCAGTACCAACATGCGTCGTCGCACTTTGCACAGGCGGTGCGCGACTACATGGACGAGGGGAACGACCGTGGCAAGGCGGCCTCGCTGAACAACTTGGGCATCACATTCCGCAGGATGGGATGCCCGCACGAGGCCTCTATGTTCTTCATGGAGGCACTGCGGATCTACAAGCAGCGGCGGGATACGGCGGGTACGGCCTCGGTGTTCAACCACCTGGCGCAGATCTATAGCCAGTATGGCGACTACCAGCAGGCGATAGGCTTCTTCGACGAGTTCCTACTTTACTGCCGAGGAATGGGCGACTCGCTGGCAGTGGCGAGCGGGGAGAACAACTTGGGGGTGGTCTACTACGAGTCGAAGCAGTACAGCCAGGCCCTGACGCACTTTTATGCCTCGCTACAGCTCTACGATTCGCTACGCCGCCCTGAGGGCGTAGCCATCGCGAAGGATAACATCGGCCTGATGCTCTACCAGCTGGGGCAGTATCGTGATGCGATTTCGTATCACCATCAGGCGGTGGATCTATTTGCCCGTCAGCGCGATGCCTACCATTGGGCCAATAGCCTGTGCAACCTGAGCCAGTCCCTGCGCAAGAGCGATAGGGTGGAAGAGGCCATGAAGGCCATTGGGCAGGGGATACGCATTGCCGATAGTCTGCAAAATCAGGAGCTCAGGCGGATCGTGACGGAGGAGTATGCCCGCTGCCTGCACGCTGAGGGTCGACTGAATGAGGCGATTGAGCAGTATGAGCAGTGCCTTGAGATGTCCAAAGAGCTAGGCAAGCGCAAGGGGCAGGAGGATCTGGAGAAGCTGCGGGGCAATTCGGCCGATGTGATCCAATGGCTCAACAGCAATGACGTGGTGGGTGCCGACTATCGGGGCGCACGAGGCCGCACTTGGCGTTTTGCGTACACGTCGATTATTCTGGCTGTCGGGGGAATTGCATTGGGATTTGCGGGCCATTACGCGATGATGCGTTGGCAGGGTAGGCGAAGGAAAATGCGGGCGTAAGGGCTATGACGATACCTGTGGGGGCTATCCTTCTGCTCGTGCTAGGCATTGCACTCCTGGTGGGTGGGGCTCGGACGTTAACCATGGGAGGGGGTGATTTGGCTCGCCGGTTGCGCCTCTCGCGCCGGTGGGTGGGACTCGTGGTGCTGGCTATGGGTACCACCCTGCCTGAGGTGATGTTGGCCCTCAATGCCACGGCGAAAGGTTACCCCTCTATGGCCCTGGCGTGCGCTGTGGGAAGCACTTTGGCCAATTTGCTACTGGTGGTTGGCCTTGCGGCCACGGTGCGTCCATTCCGGATTCGTGAGGGGAATATGCCGGTGGCGATACCTGTGGCACTTTTTGCCGCAATGTCACTGGCCTTTCTGGGGGCAGATGTCCCATTGAGTGGAGGGATGAGTAATACCATCTCACGCGGCGATGGAATGGTGCTGCTGGCAGCTGTGCTACTCTTCGTTGTGCTCACGCTGCGGCGCACATCATCGGTAGATGATGAGGGAGAGGCTGAGGGTAACCTTCCAGGCATGGGGCGCATTGCCCTTGCAGTGGGTGGCGGACTATTGGCTCTGCTAGGAGGGAGCCTGCTATCAGTGCGCACGGCGATCGATCTGATGCTCACCTATGGCCTGGCGCAAGAGCAAACGGGCCTCATACTTCTAGCTGTGCTTGTGGCGTTGCCTGAGCTGTGCATTTCGCTGTCTGCTCGCGGCGATGGGAATGGAGATCTCCTCCTGGGCAACGTCGTGGGTGCCTCGATCTACAATATGCTCTTGGTGCCTGGACTTGCCGCATTGCTAGCACCGATGCCGTGGTATGCAAATGCCACAACGGACATGGGTGTGGTGATCATAGCCCTCGTCCTGTTGACCCTCTTCATGGTCTGGAAGGGTCGGCGGCAGATTACCCGCGCAGAAGGGGTATTCCTCATGGTGTTATACCTCGGTTTTATCGCTTTCGTTCTCTTTCGCACACCTGAGTTCTCACGGGTTCTATTTTGAGAACCAGCGCATTGCTTAGCTGTAGTTGCTAGGCGAATTAAGTGCATTGCACATGCCGGTTTGTTCTCCTACCACGAGCGTTGATGCGCATACGTTTCTAGCCCTCTCGGGCGTGGGGGATGTGATAGATGTGCGCTCGCCGCTAGAGTTTGCGCAGGGTCATATACCCGGTTCCGTGAATGTGCCGCTGTTTGATGATGAGCAACGTGCGGCTGTGGGTACGATGTACCAGCGACGGGGCTCCGAGGCCGCTATTGCGCTAGGCTTTGAGCTGGTGGGGCCCCGCATGGAATCTCTGCGGCAGGCGTGTTTGCGGCATGCCGGGGACGGAGCTGCACGCATCCACTGCTGGCGTGGCGGAATGCGCTCGGAAAGCGTGGCGTGGTTGCTACAACGCTCGGGCTACAAGGTGTATCTCCTACAGGGAGGCTACAAGGCCTATCGTCACGAGGTGCTCGGTGCCTTTGAGCGCAGTCTCCGCCTGATTGTCCTGGGTGGTCTGACGGGGGCAGGTAAAACGGATACATTACATGCCCTGCGGGCACAGGGCGAGCAGGTGCTCGACCTGGAGGGCCTGGCGCACCATAAGGGCTCGGCGTTTGGCTGGCTGGGGGAGAAGCCGCAGCCCTCTAGCGAGATGTTCGAGAATGCTCTGCATGCGCAGCTGGAGCGACTGGATCTGCGTAGGCGGATCTGGATTGAGGATGAGAGTCGGAATATCGGGAAGGTCGTTGTGCCGCAGGCATTGCATCAGCAGATGGGGAAGGCTCGGACAGTGTTTCTAGAGGCGACTCATGCATCGAGGATGCAGCGACTCCTGCGAGACTATACGCGGTATAACCCGGCCGATATAGTTTCGGCCATCGAGCGTCTGCGTAAGCGGTTGGGCGACGAGGCTGTGAGGGAGTGCGTGGCGGCTGTTGAGCAAGGCGATTTTGAGACGGCAATTGGGATGGTACTGGCCTACTACGACAAGCGGTATGCCTATTCGCTCAACTATAAAGACCGCGAGATGATGCGCTTACCCGTGGGTGATGATGAGCCCCAGACGGTGGCGTGTAATCTGCGCACCTGGGCCGATGGGGCTGGACTGTAATTCATTCCCACCCAGTCGCTATTGGCACGTGCAGTGGCGATAGGGCTAATGGATGGCAGAGGGGGCACACGTGTTGCCGATGGGAGGCACCGAGATGTTAAATACCCCCTGTAGGCTCCAGATGTGGTGCTTTCGAGGCCCGAGCTGATCGCGGAAAGGGGATATGGCAAATCGGCCCCCAAGGCTTAGCTCGTAGTTCGTGCGGAATAGTATGACGTTCCCTATAAGTTCCACGTCTACCGTGCGGAATAGGCTTTTGCGGAGTTGGCTATTTTGGATCCATGAGTAGTTTGCCCCGAGGCTACCGTAAAGCCGTTTGAGGTAGACCCATGAACCCATGTTGAGATCCGGGTAAGCCAGCGGTAGGGTGTACTGAAGGGATGCGCTGCGCATGGCGATACCGGTGAAGAGGCCCAGAGGGAGCTCATTTCTCGTGTTGGGGATGCTGAACGCTGAGGCTATGGGGATGCGATTCAGGAGCTGCCCATACGAGTAGCCTGCTAGACGGATGGAGTGGCTGGGTGCGACTCCCGGTAGGTACAACGTGACGTTGGCATCGTAGGTGGGAGAGACATACTTCCAGAGTGTAGGAGTCACGTGCCATGTACTTGTGATACTGATTCCTAACGGGGGGTATATGTCCCGCGTGGACTGGTAGCGGAGCCAGGCGAAATGTAGCCGTGCAAAGGCGTGTAACCGCATGTTCAGCGGCCGTAATGAGGCGGGGTGGTATCCGATGCGATTGGTGTAGTTGAGGCCTAGGCTCGGTTGCAGGTGTAGGAGCGAGGCACCCACATTCCAGCGCGCAGGGAACCTTAGGGCGAGTCGCCCTGTGAGCCGATGGGGATGGGCGATAATGCTACCGTCAGGACGCTGTTCTAGGCGGGGTGTGCCGCCCCATTCGCCAGAGAAGTCTACATGCGGCCAAATGCCAGTGTAGGAGAGCGCAAGGCCAGCACCGTGAGTTTGGCGATAGAAGTAGCCAGCTGATAGGCTTAGGGTGCCCAGCGTGTTTTGCGACAGGACGGTGAAGCCGAGGTTTGCCCCTCGCAGGAAGTCCACGTTGAGGGAGGGCCGGCCATAGAAGGGCATCCAGCTGTGAATGCGAATCAGGTGCCCCATCTTGTGGTAGGGTTTTCCGGATGGAAGCGGGTCGCCTGTAGTGCTTGTGCGGTAAATTACTTTTGTATCGCTAAACGGGTTGCAATCAGACGATAATGTGTCGACATGGATAGTGGGGCCTTTATGCGCTTGCTGGACGCGATAGCCGTTCACCGTATAGGATGCGAAGAGGAGTGAGTCGCCAGGGCCCTGGGCGATATCCTCAACACCGTACGAGGCCAGAGACAGCAGTTCGAATTGGGGACTTTGCGGATTCCGATTCGTCCATGGCAGGAATAGTCCCCGTCTGGCAAAGCGGTGGCTAGCGGAGAAATAGAGGCCGGCACTATCGGCATGAAGATTTGAGATATCTGCCAACAGCCCAGTGGCAATGGGCTGCAACGCCTGTGAACGCAGGTTGAGAAGCAGGAGATGGGCTCCCGCATCGTCTACTGCCCGGACGACGACTTTGTCAGGCCATGGCGTGGCACACAGCTCACGTAGCTCGTAGGTGGGCGGTAGGCTGATGGTATCCAGGTGAGGGCGCGCAGTATTCATGGGCAGTTGTGCAATACTGTAATGACCAGTGGTAGATACCGTTATGGCACATACTGTAGAGTCCCCAGGTAGGATGATGGGTGATATGAGTCGCTGACGGCGTGTGAGGGTCTTCACATGGCCGGTGGGGAGATGCATGAGGCGAATGTTGGAGTACTGCACATCGCTCCAGATGGGGTGGCGATCGATTTCGCACCAGATGGCTAGCGTATCGCTGTAACGGACGGAGCCGTAGAGATAGGCTGGTTCGCAGAGCTTACGGGGTCGCTTCCCCGGGGCTATGGCGTAGCAGGCTAGACGATGATGGAAGTCGCGCTTCCAGAAGATTAGTTCCTTGACGATGCGCGAGTAGTGCGGATAACGTTCATCGCTGAATTCACCTCGTTCCTGGGCAATGGTGTCTGTGGGCAGCAATGCATGTGCTCGATACGTGCTATCGAGGGCCCGCAGGGCATCATTGAATAGTTGGTGCTGCGTCCGTCCCGTTAGCCCCTTGATGGCGAAATGAAAGGGGAATAGCGTGTAGGGGAGACGGCAGGCACGCCGCACGACCTCCCTCCAGAAGTCGTGCCCGTAACGGCGGGCCCCATGCTCTACCATGAGGGCTCCGAAATGGTAGTGGTTGGGAGCGTGATACCGTAGTGAACGATTGATGTACTGGTCGTATGATAGCTGATTCCCAGTGAGTAAGTCCGTTCGATATTGTTGGAATGTGATGGCACTCTGGGAGCGGCCATACCCACCAAGCCGACTCTCGTTGTAGATGGCATCGCCCTCGAAGTACCACAGCGGGGTTAACCCTGAGGAGATAGCATGGCTTTGCTCGCCGAGTAGGTAGTAGAGCCACTTGTAGGGCCCGTTACCCAGGGCGTTCATCTGCGCATAATGGCGGATCTCATGTGAGACGAGGTGCTTGAGCCATGGTACAGGCAGGGCCATCTCGCCTCCAGTGAGGCTGTAGAGCTCCATCCGGGATGGCACCCAGGCCACTAGCCCATTGCTCACGGGGGTGAAATCGCGTAGTACCAGCGGGAACGGGCGACCACTCTCGTAGCCTAGCAGGGACGGGGGGCGGAATGCTTGGGCATAGTCCGCCACGAGTCGTGCCAGCGAGTCGTGACCCTGTGGGTAGACAACTAGCAGCGGAGGGACAGCTATCTTATAGCGGCGGAGCGTGGGTTGCTCGCCTCCACCCGATAGGTATTGCGCTTTTAGGGATGCAATGCGCCCGCCTGAGGTTAGCGTGATGGCAACAAGTAGAGCGAGTTGGGCGAGGCGTTTGAGGTGCAACATTGTGGGTAGGGCCAGATTTAGGCTTCGCCACGGGCAAGCATGCTCTCGGCAATGGTAAAGTCGATGGAATGGGTGAGTTTGATATTGCTCGATTGCCCGGGTACGTAGCAGATTTTTATATTATCGATGGCATTAATTATCACACCGCAAGTGTCTGTGGCATCGTGCGTGCTGGTATTACTAATGTACTCCTTATAGGCTCTGATGAGTAGCCCAAGGCGAAAGCCCTGGGGAGTCTGGGCGCAGGCCAATTCGGATCTCACGGGGGCTCCGAGAACATGCCCTGTGGAGGTGTCAACCCGAAGTATGGTGTCAGTGCAGGGAATGGCAGGGGTGACGGCCTCGGCGGCTGCTAGGGCATCAATGACGCTCTGTAGGAGTTCTGCCGAGAGCAGGGGGCGTGCCGCATCATGGAATATGAGGTTGGTGTCCTCGTGCGGGAGATGCTGGTAGGCCTGTATGGCCAGGTGGCACGACGTGAATCTATCTGCCCCTCCTGGGATCACAGTGCGCACTTTGGGGTAGAGAGCCGTGGCGTATTTGGCCGTTACGTCGTGAACCCAGTCCCAGTCGGTTACAATGCATATCTCATCGATACCCGGGCACGTACTGAAGCGGTCGAGGCTGTAACGTATGACCTCTTGTCCACCGAGCTGGCGATACTGTTTGGGCAGGGTGGAGCTATCCCCCATGCGACTCCCTTTGCCGGCCGCCAAGATAACCCCTACATTGTATTGCTTGCGGTTCATTATGGCGCAGGATTACGGTGAAGACGTTTGCGGATGATGCCAAAGAGCGTGTGAGCCATGGCGCGTACACTCGATGAGCTGACGTAGGCCCCGGTGCCAAGCAGTAGGCAGAAGGTGGCCCCGCGAGCGATGAGTAGTAGGCCCAGATTGTGAGTGTATACCATGTACGCTCCCGTTACGGCTACTAGTGTGCATAGCAGGAGTAGCACTGCGTATCCGAGCCACTCCCGGATGCGAATCGTATCGCGCAACATGTAGAGGTAGTAGCCCTGTAGGATGAGTTCCGACACTACGTAGCCTATGGCGGCCCCCTTGGCTCCGAGTTTGGGGATTAGCAGTGTGTCCACTATGATGATTGCCACTGCGCTAATTATCAATCCTTTTAGGACTCTATTCTCTCGCTTTAACGTAACGCCCACGAAGTAGAGCCCCATGCCGGATAAGAAGATGGGCAGGCTCACGATGCGTAGGATGCCATCGGCCCCAGCGAAGGTATCACCGAGGAGTATTGAGCACAGCGGGGTGGCAATGGAGAATAGTCCCCCGGCGGCAAAGAGGCCAATGAGTAATCCTACCCTAATTTGCTGCCCTAGCATGCGATTGAATTCGCCTTGCTCCCCCTGGCCGAGCAGATTGGTGAGGCGTGGGAACATGACATTGCCGAGCACTGATATCAGCGTGATGCCTATGCGTGCCAGGCGTGCCGAGTAATCGTATATCGCAAGCTCGCTCCTCGGTGCCAAATAGCCCAGTATGACGCGGTCGAGCGATATGAGGATGGTGGTCATCAGGATAGGCAGGAAGAGGGCCGATGCAGGCCTGAGCATGGTGCGCAGCGTCTCTACTATGGATGCCAGTGCGATGCGGATGCCGACTCGCTTGAGGGTTAGCCAGTAGAAGACATTGCTGACGAGGACAGCCCCCTGCTGTATGACGATGAATAGCCAGAATTGATCGGCACGACGAACTACGAGGAGCACTAATCCGGTGCCCAGGGCTCGCATGGTGACAGTGCGGATGGCTATGCGATCGAAACGCTCAAGGCCACCGTAGAGCCAGACTAGGTCGGTGGCCGTGCCCATGAGCAGTAGGCAGAACAGTAGTAGGTATGGTCGCTCGCTAGGTGTCTGGAGTAAGGCCCAGAGAGCGAATAGTATGGTACTTATGCCAGTGAATAGTAACTGGTACGTAAGACCTCTTGATGCGACCTGCTGTAAATCATGAGGATTATCCCGAACCCGAGCCACTTCCCGTACGCCGTATAGCGGTAATCCGAGGGTGCCGAGGATGCCGAAGTACCCGGCCACAGCAGCTCCGAAGGAGTTGATACCCAGTGTGGCACTGCCGAATAGGCGGGTGATATACGGCATGAGCACCAGTCCCATAAGGAGCGAGCTCACCTGCATGGCGGCTATTGAGATGGCGTTCCGTACTATTCGCATCGGCCTAGGGGCTGGGGTGTTCCGCGGGCTGCTATCGCTTTAGTAGCCCCTCGATGTAATCCCTCTCTTGCCACTCTTTCATCAGAAATGCAGCTAGGGCAGCTTCCCGAGCATTAGCCCAGCGTATGAGGGTGTGTTGCCGAGGGGTTGGGGATATGTTGCGGGTCATCTGACCGGTCACGCTGTCGCACGTGGCGTAGAATTGGGTACCCCACTCCACAAAGTCGTACTGCGTGAGGGCAAAGGTGTTGCTGTATACGGCCGCGTGAGGTTGCTCCGCTCTCTCTTTGCTCAGGAGATTCCCACCTACCTTCAAATAGCGGGCACCCGGTAGGGTTAGGTGATAGAGTGTGGGAAATATGTCATGATGCGAGGCGAATAGTGTCGTGTCGACGGTAGCATTACGACGGTATGCTTCGGGGATATACAGAAAGAGAGGCACTCCGTAGCGAGCCAGGGGCTGCTCCCCGAAGTTTAAAGTTTGCTTTAGCGTGTGGTCGCCCGTGATGGCCACTATGGTGTTCTGAGCTTGCGGAGATGAGCGCAGCCTGTGCAAGAAATGGCCCAGCCAGTCGCATGCGTAGCGGAAAGCGATGAAGTTGCGGCGAGCCACGTCGGATGCACACCGGATGATGGCCGTGACGCTGTCCGGAATGACCATCCTGCTAGCGAACTCCCCCTGTGGCACGTCGTACGGGGTGTGATGCGAGATGCTCATCCCGTAGATAAACTGAGGCGTTTGGGCACTATCTAGCACGTTCAGAATACGCTCGAACATGGCCTCATCATGCACGCCCCATTCACCAGTGGGAGCGTGTAGGGCAAACTTTGCGAGCTCTACATCCCCCTCTAGGTGGTCGAACCCTTGCTGTGAGAAGAAGGTAAACAGGTTCTGCCAGCCGAGGCGTTGTCCGGTGATATACCAGGTTTCGTAGCCGGCCCGTTGGAATGTTCGCTGGGCCGAATAGGCTAGGGGCATGTGTGCCCTGCCGGTTTGGCTGATATTGCGGAATGGGGAGCCGAATAGGATCCCCTCCATGGAGATCATGGTGCCCCCGGCGGCACTCACGAAGTTAGGGTACCACAGCAAGCCGTTCAGCTCCGGGCCAAAGGCTCCTAGCAGGTCAAAATCGCCGTGGTCGAAGTGCATGTAGTAGCTCCCAAGGCTCTCCATTTGCAGGAATACCACGTGAGCCCGGGCCAGTGCGCTATCCGATGATGGGACGCTATCCACGAGGGCCTCTAGGGCGTTGGTCTCCGTTACCGGATACCCGACATAGGCCGATACTGCTTCGCTGATAGAGGCAAAGCCGTTGCGGCGTAGTATGCTGGGCAGATCCTCATCATTGCGGGCTATGCGGTACTTCTTGATGGCGTATTGCGCCGCCATGGGGGCATTCATGGGGAGCTGATTGATGAGGGCATTGTTGGATACCACGCTGTGCCCGTCCCCGAGCGGTCGATCGCCCAGCGTGCCGCGCGCAAGCCCCAGGAAAGCGGCGATGAGCGCAACTGCGAGGCCAATCCGACTGCCGAGCCCGAATGTTCGCCCGTGCACCCGCGCAATCCGGCGCATGAGCATGAAGAGGAGGAATATTGCGATCGATAGCCCCAGCGCAATCCGCAGCACGGGGAAATCAGTCCACACGGAGCGCAGCACGGCACTCGTATCGTCGTCGATGATGCCGAAAGCCGTGATATTCAGATGTTCCTGGAAGAATTGGATATAGAACAGGTCAATGACTCCGAGGATGAGCAGGAACGTCATAACCACGAATCCCCACCAGCGGGCCACAGATGTTGTCCATGTAGCGTGCGTAGTGGGCTTAAGAGGCACCGTAGCCGCAAGAAGGAACCCTAGGGGTAGGTAAAGAATAGATAGTACCTTTGCATCGAATCGTAGCCCCATCCAGAAGGCGCGAGCGAGGTCTCCTGCATGTTCCGAGGCGAGCGCATTGCGCGTGAAGGCTAGCAGCTGCACCAGGCGGAATGCCCCAAGCAGGATGAGGGATGCGAGGAAGATGAGGAGGAGCATGCGGAGCAAACGCCCAAAGGCGGGCGATAGCTGACGGGGGGGGGTAGATCTTCCCATGTTGGGCGTGTATTCGCACTTTGCCGATTCGCGAAGGTAATGCGCAGAGGACGAACTTAAGGGGCGTTGTAATTCCTGATGCGAGAGCTATGGGTGAGCCAAAAATTTCGGTGGTAATCCACACGTATAACTCGGAGCGTTTCCTGGCTCGGGTGTTGAACTCCGTGCGGGAGTTCGATGAGATCCTGATCTGTGATATGTATAGCGAGGATGCCACCCTGTCCATTGCGCAGGAGTTCGGAGCGCGGGTCGTGATGCATGAGCGGTTGCGATTTGCTGATCCTGCCCGCAATTTCGCCATACAGGCTGCCACGCACGATTGGGTTCTGGTGGTCGACTCCGATGAGCTTATCACGGCTCCTCTGCGTGAGTACCTCTACCAGCATTTGCAGAAACCGAATCCTGAAGAGGGAATTCGCATTCCACGCCATAACTACCTGATGGGTCGATTTATGCATGGGGAATATCCCGACCCTATTCTGCGCTTCTTCCGTAAGGACCGCACAGTGTGGCCGCCCTATGTGCATCGTCAGCCCGAGGTGGACGGCCGGGTAATTGCCCTGCCTCCTAGCCGTCATGATTGCGCCATCGTGCACCTTATCAACCCGTCGGTACAATCGTGGGTCACTAAGGCCAATGTGTATACTGACCTGGAGATCCCTAAGCGGGCCGATCAATCGTTCCCGTGGTGGAAAATGCTCTTTGGCCCCTGGTACCGCTTCTTCAAAGCCTATGTGCTTAAGGGGGGCTTTCGCGATGGTAGGGCGGGCTACGTCCATGCGCGGCTCGCGTACATTTACAAGTTCCTCACCATTGCCAAGATTTGGGAGTCCCGCCTATCCCCGGAGGACATGGATCCCGTGTTGCGAGACGAGAAGTAGCGGCTCGGGCTGTTTGCCTGGCAGATGTCACCGTAGCACCGAATACCGTTGGTAGATGCACTTCGATAGCCTACAGGTCGTAATCATGGCTGGGGGGGAGGGAACCCGCTTTTGGCCTCTATCCACCAAGCATTGCCCTAAGCAGTTCCTCGATATTCTGGGCCTGGGTCGCACGCTCATCCAGATGACCTACGACCGGGTACGTCCCCTTGTATCTGCCGAGCAGGTGTGGGTGATTACGAATCAGGCCTATGCTGATCTGGTGCATGAGCAGCTACCAGATATCCCATTGTCCCATATCGTGCTAGAGCCACGTAAGTGCAATACGGCTCCATGCCTTGCGCTGGCGGCTCATCTGCTAGGGGGTGCCCAGAGTGATACTACGATGCTGGTGCTCCCCAGCGATCATCTCATCACGCAGGAATCACTATTCCACGAGGCCGTATCGGCGGCCTACGAGAAAGCGTCGGAGGAGAATGCGCTGGTAACCATCGGGATTACCCCCTGTCGCCCGGATACGGGCTACGGCTATATCGAGGTGGAGGGCTCCACTGATGGTAATCGCACCCAACCGTATGCTGTGAAGTCGTTCCGGGAGAAGCCCGATTTTAATACAGCGTCAAAGTATTTGTCGCAGGGTAATTTCCTCTGGAACAGTGGTATGTTTATCTGGACTGTGCGCTCGCTCTGCGCTGCATTGCGCGCCCATTGCCCAGACGTGTATGAGGCGTTCCACGATGTCCCTGCGGATCCCACCCATCCCCGCTTTGCCGATTTGCTATCGGTCGCATACTCCGGATTGCACCCGATTTCTATTGATTACGCCGTTCTAGAAAAGGCTCGTAATGTGTGGGTTATACCTGGCAACTTCCAGTGGTCGGATCTTGGCTCTTGGCCTTCCGTGGCAGGGCATCTCACTCAGGATGCCAACGGCAATGCCACGACATCGCACCTGCTAGCCGCGGAGTGCCATCGTTGCGTGGTGCATGCCCCAGCCGGCAAGCTGGTCGTGCTACGAGGCCTCGACGACTACTTGGTGGCCCTGACCGATGAGGCCCTACTCGTGACCCCACTCGGTGAGGGGCATGACATGCGAGCCATCGTGGAGACTGTGCGGGAAAGCGGATATAGCGACTTCCTTTAGCGGTGAATCATTAACTATTATACCGCTGAATCACAGCGAGAAGTACAGTAATAGATAACGTCGAGGCTCATGTCTGTCACGCAAGATATGCTACAGCTCCTCGATCAGCGCGTCGGTGCGCTGGGGAGGCATCTTTGACATCGAGGGGAAACGTGCACGCCGTGCCACTGAGCAGGTCGTAACCCTACAGGATGGCTTTTGGGACAACCCTACAGAGGCGGAGTCGCAGCTCCGTAAGATCTCTGCGCTATCGCAGTGGATTGACACCTACGATGCGCTCGTAAAGCAGATGGGGGATCTAGGCGTCCTTTACGAGTTCCACAGCGCAGGTGATGTGAGCGAGGAGGAGATGGATGCGGCCTATGCCTCGGCTGTGGAGGCCGTGGAGGCCCTGGAGCTGCGCAAAATGCTGGCAAGGGAGGAGGATTCCCTCGGGGCTATCCTCAAGATCAATTCGGGTGCGGGGGGTACCGAGAGCATGGATTGGGCCATGATGCTCATGCGCATGTACCAGCGGTGGGCCGAGCGCAATGGTTACACATGGACGGTCGCCGATGTCCAGGAGGGCGAAGAGGCGGGCATCAAGTCGGCCACCGTCGAGGTGGTGGGCGAATTCGCCTACGGCTATCTCAAGGGGGAGAATGGTGTCCACCGGCTTGTGCGCATCTCACCGTTTGATAGCAATGCCCGCCGTCACACGTCGTTTGCATCGGTGTTTGTGGCCCCGGCCATCGACGATAACATAGAGATCATCGTCAACCCTGCCGACATCAAGTGGGATACCTACCGCTCCTCAGGGGCTGGGGGGCAGAATGTCAACAAGGTTGAAACCGGCGTGAGGCTTTACCACATACCCACGGGGATCGTCGTGGAGAACACCGAGACGCGCTCGCAGCTACAGAATCGGGAGAATGCCATGCGTATCCTCAAGGCGCATCTCTACGAGCTCGAGCTGCGGAAGCGCGAGGAGGAAAAACGTCGCCTCGAGGGATCCAAGAAGAAGATAGAGTGGGGCTCGCAGATCCGTAACTACGTGCTGCATCCCTACAAGCTGGCGAAAGATCTCCGGACGGGGGTAGAGAGCTCGGATGTCCTGGGTGTCCTCGATGGCGATCTGGAACCCTTCATCAAGGGTTACCTCCTACAGCTGGACTAAAGGGTTGTACCCATAAAGTCCCTGTGCACAAGTCCTGTTTATACCTACGCCGACAACTCCTTACTGTCTCCTTGTAGTGCGCTTGGACTGCGCCGGGTGCTAGTGCCGACTCTGCTTGTGCTATGCGCCCAGGCCGTGATGACATCGGGTGGGGTGCGTCTGCCCCATGTGGCCCCTCAGTGCTAGCCCTACTATTCTTCGGGCGTGTCGATGGATATACCCTCGATGGTGGCCGTCGCTTTGCCGTCCTGAAATGCTAGCTGCACCGTGTCACCCGGACTCAGATGGGCGGCCTGGCGTATGGCAACCCCATTGCGAAGTACCATAGCGTAACCCTTTGACAAGAAGTTGCTTGGGGCGAGCATCGGGAGCATCCGTTTGTAGCTCTCCAGCTCGATCTCTTTGCGCTTCAGGATCTGTGAGATGGAGCGTTGCACCTGCCCGCTGATGGGACTTAAGTGCTCTAGCTGTCGTGTCGTTTGCCATGCGACGAGGCGACGTAGTGCTGTCGCATCGGGTAGCACCTGTTGCAATCGTGCCAGCCGCATCTCGATGGCGTGACTCAGAAGGCGAACGTGCCCTTCCCATGCCACATGAGCCATCTCAAGGAATCGATCCACCGCATCGATAAGCTTAACCCGTTGCATTTCCAGCTGTTGGGCGCAGCTGTCTAGCACCCCCTCCAGGTAGTCGGCAACAGCTGTGGGGGTCTTAAATGCCTGGTGGGCCACCATGTCGGCTACGCTCACGTCGCGCTCATGGCCAATACCTGTCAGCACGGGCAGCGGCATCATGGCGATGCGTTTCGCCAAGGCGTAATCATCGAAGCAGCTCAGATCGAGTAGCCCGCCCCCTCCACGAATGATGATGGCGACATCGTAGGCCTCATACTCTTCTGCAATCTTATCAAGTGCTTGACAAATCGACTCGCTAGCTCGCTCACCCTGCACGAGTGCTTCAAAGAGATCCACCTGCATCCCATTGCGTGTCTCAGCCCCGTGAAGATGCTTGCAGAAGTCGCCGTAGCCTGCGGCACTCCGGGCCGATATCACGGCAATGCGCCTGGGTAGCTCAGGGAAGGGGAGGGTCCCGTTGAGTTGCAAGAGCCCCTCACGTTCGAGACGCGCTATCGTCTCTGCCCGTTGGCGGGCGAACTGCCCAAGCGTGAACTGCGGGTCGATGTCGATGATGTGCAGCGATAGCCCGTAGACGGGGTGAAAGTCCACATTGCAGCGCAGTAGCACCTCCATGCCGGCGCGTAGCGGCTGCCGGGTTACTGCTTCGAATTTAGGCCGCAACGCATTGTACTGCGTTGCCCAAATGACGCCTCGCATGCGGGCCAGTTCGCGCCGGGATACCTTGTCAAGCTCCACGAGCTCGAGGTAGCAGTGCCCCCGGTGATGCACATTCAGCGAGGCGATCTCAGCCGACACCCATACGGGCTGCGCAAATAGCCCCCCGATGTGCTGCCTCAGCTGTTGGGTCAGTGCCGACAGACTAATATGTCCTGGTTGCGAATCGAAAAGTCCCATCTCCCATGTGTCGTGCTAGCGTTCCGCGGCCTTATACACGATGCTGAAGGCTATGCTGCGGCTATTGCCGTCCTGATCCATCACCGTTAGCGTATGCGCCCCCTCGCTGGGCTGTAAAGAGAGCTGATGTACGTGCACGCTCTGCCCCACATACGACCCGTCGAGGTGCCAGTACAGCGCCGACTCTCTCTGCCGGTGTGCCACCTCGAAGATAATGCGTGTGGGTTGCCCATTCATGTTGCGGGGCACCGAGAGCAGCGTCTCATTCGCACGTGGGTAGATGAATTGAATGCTAGGTTGGGTGTTCTCGTCATTGCATCCCGGCATCCATGGCGGGATGGCCTGGTATGTCCCGTGCTTTTGGGAGTAAAACCAAGCCATGGCAGGCGGCAGCGCGAAGAACGATTTGCTGTGCATCTCCTGCACGCTGTAGCACGATGTGCTAACGCGCCAGCGTTCCGATGCGTCCAGGTGTACCAGCGTGTGGTATGGGCAGGGTTTATGGGTGGTGTTACGCTCGGGGATCAGCACGGTGTCAACGTGCTCACAGTACGGGTTGGGCGGAAAACCGCTCTCGTGGCACACGGGAATGCGGGCCAGGTCGTCGAGCGGAGCGTCAAACCATCGGCTGGTGGGTAGTGTCCCCCATATCTGAAACATGATGGGTGCTGCGCTACCCACCCCGCTAATACCGGTTTGCCCGCGCCCAGTTGCATTCCCTACCCACACGCCGACTGCATATTGGCGATTCACCCCCACGGCCCACGCATCACGAGCCCCGTAGCTAGTACCAGTCTTCCAGGCCACGGCTCGCGATGAGGAGAAGTGATGCCATCCGGCCTCTTCTTCAGGGCGATGCACCTCGCGAAGGGCGTTTAGGGTAAGGTAAACGGCACCTGCCCCCAGTGGGGTATGGTCTGTTACCACCTCAGAAGGCCTATGCGGCCCCCCTGTGCGACGATAAAGCAGTCCATGGACATTATCCTCAAAGTAGCTCCCATGGCTGGCAAATCGCGTCGCAATGCGCGCTAGGCTGGCATATACACCCACAGTCTCCCATAGTGAGCACTCGCCTCCACCTAGAATCAGGGACAGACCGTAATGGTCCGCAGGGCGGGTGAAGGAGCTGAATCCCACGCGGTGGAGTAGATCCTGGAATGTCTTCACGCCGTATCGCCGTAGCATGCGCACGGATGGAATGTTGAGCGAGCGGGCTAGGGCCTGTGAGGCGGGTACGGCCCCGTTGTAGCTGTGGTCGCTATTCTCGGGCGCAAAGCTGCCAATCTTGGTCGGAATGTCGGGGATCAGCTCTTGCGGAAGTAGTATCCCGTCGTCGAGCATACCGGCGTAAAGAATTGGCTTGAGGATGCTCCCGCTGCTACGAAGACCAAGCACCGTGTTTACATACCCCTCGTTCGCACTGTTGAGCCCGGGCACATTGCCCACGTAGGCTAGCACCTCGCCGCTCTCCACATCGGCCACAAGGACACCCGCATTGTAGGTCTTATTGCCTGCAAGCACTTCACCCTGCCGCTCGACAATGGTCTCAACCCGCGCCTGTAAGTCCAGATCAATCGTAGTAGCTATTGTCCTCCCCTGCAATCCGTCCTGTATGGCGTGCGTCAGCAGATGTAGGGCCCGTTGAGGTAGCCGTTCTGCGGGGCGGGGCAGCGGCTCTTTCAGCGCGAGTTCGTAGGTGGTTGTATCGATGATTTGCCGCTCTAGCAGGCGATGCAGGAGTTGATCCCGTTTCTTGCGAAAGGCTTCGCTGCGGGCTCCGGGGAATATGCTCCCCGGCTCGTTGGGGAGCACAGCCAGGGCGGCCATCTCCCCCCAGCTCAGCTGCCAGGGTGAGCTGCCGTAGTATCGCCAGGCGGCGGCTTCCAAACCTACTACGTTGCTCCCAAAGGGGGCGTGCGAGGCGTAGAGCGACAATATCTGCTCCTTGCTCATACCGCACTCGAGGCGTAGGGCCCACACGGCCTCTACGAGCTTGTTTTTGAGCGTGCGTGGGGCCTGCGGATGCATCATGCGCGCCACTTGCATGGTGAGGGTCGACCCTCCACGCACAATGCGCCGTGCTTTCAGATTGCTGTAGGCTGCCTTGGCGACAGAGATGGGGTTCACACCCATGTGCCAGTAGAAGTAACGATCCTCGTAGGTGGTGATGCATTGGGCGAATCGCCAGGGCACGCTGTCGGTGGGGGCAAATCGGTACTGCCCGTCGCCCGCAATGGTGGCTGCGAGGAGTCGGCCGTTACGATCGGTGAGCACAGTGCACCGTGGCGACCGGAAAAGCGGACTGGGCAGAGCATGGTAAAACCCCACGCTCACTGCTCCCAGCAAGACCATCGCACAGGCTTTGAAAGGCCTCCGGAGGCACCAGCGGGCCAGGCGTTGCAGTGCGATGCGGGTAGCCTCCCCTGCGTCGAGGAGCCAGAGGCCGAGGGGCATGGTTACTTTTCCACGAATTCCACGCAGTACAGCCGGGGCCAATTCTTACCCGTCACGTAGATCGCTCCACGCGTGCTATCGTAGGCAATGCCATTGAGCACGTCGGTACGCGGGCCACGAAGACGGCCAGGTAGTAGTCCGCTCATGTCTATGCGGCGCATAATGCAGCCCGTGGCCGGATCGATGGCCACTATCTCATCGCTCATGAAGACGTTGGCGTACAGGAGACCCTCTATCATCTCCAGCTCATTCAGGTTAACCTGGGGCCCTTTGTCGTCATTCACTTGAATGGTGCGCACCACGCGAAAATTGTCGGGGGCAATCTGGTAGATATTCTCCGTCCCATCGCTCATGTAGAGCCACTCCCCATCGCTGGCCAGGCCCCATCCCTGCGTGCTGTAGCTGAATGTTCCCAGCGGCTTAAACGTGGCCGTGTCGTAGATGAAGCCCGTGCGAGATGTCCAGGTTAGCTGGTACAGGCGCCCCCCATGTAGGGCCAGGCCCTCCCCGAAGTATTCTGGTTCAAGATTGGTCATTCGGGTTACGCCCCCATCCTCGAGTTTCACCCGTCGTAGGGAGGATGCGCCCCTCACCCCTGTGCTCTCGTACAGATATCCCCGGAGCCAGAGTAGACCCTGCGTGTACGCCTGCTCATCGTGCGGGAATTCGCCCAGCACCCGGTAGCCATATTTGCGTGGCGCCTGCGCCGCGTACAGCGTGACGCGCTCGCTCGTCGTTCGGCTCGCCTTCTCCTTCCAGGTGCACGTGCGCAGGGCGTGCTCGCCCAGTGGCCAATCTGCGGTGTTCAGCTCTAGGTTTTCGCTTTGCGCACGGCACAGGTACCGATTGCCCAGAAAGAGCGATATCGAATCCACCGCATCCCAGTCGGAGTGCTTCACTCGCACGTTCAGCACCTGGCCTGGACGGTAGGGGCCTGCGGCCTCAATGGTGGCCTCGGCTGCCTCAAAGGACGGGGCCTCATGGCCCGAGCCTCCGTTGCCCTGCGCAGAGGGTGCGTCTGGCGGTGGGGACGTGTCGAAGCAGCCGGCGAAAGCCGCCAGGGTGGCTACTAGCGTGGCAAGGGTGACAAGGCGCCGCAAGGCGTGCGTTTTCCAGTTCATGGGTGCATTATCAGGCCCTGGGGCCATTCCATTACGTGGGCTCGATGCGCGTGACTTACCGGACTGGCGACAGCGAGGGTAGGACGGTGGGATCCATCTCAATGTGATCCACCCCCTCGCTGGTGTGCCGGGGTTGAGGTTTGGCCCCAAACCGGTAGGAGGCCGACACTAGGTGGGTGAATCGGGTTGTGATGCCCGTCAATGGGGCTACGAAGGAGTAATCGACCGTGAAGCCGTAAAAGCTCACGCCAAGTCCCCCAGAAGGGGTGAGGATGAGCGTCTTTCGACCCTTCCACTCCTCGATGAGCTGGAACTGCCGGGCTCCCATCCGAACATGTACAATGTTGGCGAAGGAGCACCACACCCCTAGTGCGGGGTTGATGGCCACTTGTCCCAAGTGTAGCGGGGCGTAGCTCCGGCCATCGAATGTGGCGCGTAGGGCCACGGCGACTCCCATCTCAATCTTTGAGCCCAGTGGGATCGCTCGGCTCCCGTACAGGGCAAGCGACGGTATCGTTAGCTCCTCATCGCTCCCTGGGGTCGGATTTATCACGGAGTCCTTCACCCGCCGGCTGAGCCGCGACCGGTGTAGCGACCAGAATGTCCACGTCGTCGTTGCGTCATGCACGGTGGCTCCCATCTGCCACGGCCCTATCTCGTACCGAACTCCTGCGTTGAGCCCTAGTCCGTACCCGGTGGCAAATCCCCCCGCGTGCCGATATATGAGCTGGAGAGTGCCCCCGGCCGATAGCCCCTCCACAGGCATTTGTTGCCCGTAGGAGGCGAGCAGGGCGTAGTCGGAGACGTTAAAGTGGGTGATGCGGCGGTAGTCCTGCGTCCCCCACCGGTCAATCCAGTCCAGGGTGTTCTGCAAGCCGTCCACCCCGTAGCGTAGCGCGCTGAGCTCAAAGCCGCTCCGCTCGTCGATGGCCATGGCAAAACTGGCAGAAATCATTTGCCCGAGGCCCCCGAACTGGCTGGAGTACCCTCCGCCTATGGCGTACCGCGACTCCATCCACCCCAGCGAGGCGGGATTGATGCGCCCCAGCGCAGGGATGTAACGTGCGGCGCCAAGCGTGCGCCCCAGCGCCTCGTGTTGGCTCTCCACCCCAATCTGTAGGAAGGCGTTAGCGTGCCGCACGAGCTGACCGCTGGCGGTGATCGCCAGGCTGATGAGGGCCATCGTGAGAACCCATTTGCAGCTCGTTTTGCGATGCATAACTGTTTCCCTAGCCTATGCCGATGATTATGGGCGGAATCCGCTCGGTTGGAAGTCGGCCAGCAGGGCCTGAAAGGCTTTGTGCTGATAGAGCCGCAAGCATAGCCACGCATCTGTGGCCGCGTAGAGCTGTTGCGCCGGGGTCAGGTGCTCCGACTCCCAGTTGGTGAGACGGCAGGCCTTCGAAACGCGCAATCCCAGCATCCGCTCGGTGATGCCCCGCAGGCTTTGCTCCTCCAGTCCCAGCCGCTTAGCCAGGTGCTGAATCTCAACCATGCTAGCGGCCTTGAATGCCCCGAGCTGTTGCAGACGGTGGATGTCATCCTTCAGCGAGAGTCCCACTTTCACAACATGCGGATCGCTCAGCAGTTGGCGTAGCGAGGCGGTGAATCCTGTGTGGTTGATCCGAATGAGCCATGCGCTATCCTCCGAGGCGAGCTGTAGGAGCGACACAGGGTGATACTCCCCTTTGCGGAATGAGGGGCGCGACTCCGTGTCAAGGCCAATCACCGGTAATGCGCAGATGCGCTCTAGCTCCTCATCGAGCTTTGCAATGCTGTCCACGAGCGTAATGCGCCCGGGGAACTGGGCCAGGGGGAGCTCTGTGCGCATCTCGGGGGTGGATGCTGTGGCGGGATTACTCATCCTCTTCCCCCCCATTGGCTTCGCCCAACCATTCGCGGCGCAGGCAGTGCAACCAGCGTTGGGCTATTAGCAGCTTATCTCCCCACGAGAGCAGGAAGTAGCGATGGCACTGCCGCAGGGCCCTCTCCATCCGTGCGGGCTCACCGTCACGGTAGTGCACCAGGAAGTCGTACAGCTCCTGATACACGTCGGCGGCCACCTCCGACAGGGTAGGCTCTGGCCCCACCACCTGATGCTCTTCGGGCGACAGCGCAAGGTCTATGGCATCGTCGTCTCCAAACTGCGATGCCAGCGTCCCCCGTAGCTGCTCGTACTCGAGCTCCGTCAGCGTGGGGGGGAGATCCTCATCTAGCTCCTCTAGCGACAGCTGCGGCACGCGGGTGGCCTTGTAGTAGAGCAGGGGCCAAAATGCGTACAGCCATCGTATGAGCGTCCCGGGCTCGTGCTCCTCCGCCCCTGCCAGCTGCCCGCAGTATTCTCGGGCCAGCACGGCCAGCTCTACGGCCCATGGCTCGTAGGCAATCAATTTTTGCTCTGTGGATTCGCCCCCGCTCATTGCTGCAAAGGTATGAAATGTTGCATAGAGAGCCGACGTCAGGGGCTAGCACCGGGGACAGACAACCGGCGACGCACGAAATATTACCCCCCGGACGAACACTGATAGCCCGTTTTCGTTAAAGTATTAGTAACCCAATAAACAGAATTGGTTATGAACGTGCTAGAAATCACGAAGCTCGACCCTAAATCTGCGGCTATGGTGGCTGAGAAGCTGACGCAGCTGATGGCTGATATGCAGATCTTCTACACCAACCTGCGCGGATTCCACTGGAACGTGACGGGGCAGCAGTTCTACCAGCTCCACGCCTACTTCGAGGAGCAGTACAAGGCTTACGAGACGCACATCGATGACGTGGCGGAGCGACTGCTACAGCTGGGTGCACGGCCTACGGCGCATTTCTCCGAGTACCTGAAAACGGCTCGGGTGAAGGAAGCGTGCTCCAAGTGCGCTGGGCTCGACATGATGAAGGTGGTGGCCGACACGCTCACCACGCTCATTGCCGATGAGCGCGCCATTGCTGCCACTGCTGAAGCTGTGCACGATAACGCCACGGTGGATCTGATGAACAGCCTGCTCGACGAGCAGGAGAAGGCGGCCTGGATGCTTGCGGCTTACCTTGGCTAGCCAGCTAACGTAACGGTTTACACGAAAGGGGGGCCACACGGCCCCCCTTTTGCGTATCTACAGCTAGCCATACAGAGTGTCTCACCTCACACATCGCCTGTGGGGCTCCCTAGCCTGCACCTTCGCATCAGCTCCCACGGCTTGTTTTAGCCCAATACGTCCCCCCTACTCGTCTCCTTCCGGGGGTGTAGCCTGACCTACGATGTACTCACTCAGCGGGTGCTTCCGGTGCTGCTGGTAACGTTGCGCGGCCTGCGCACGGCTCGTATTGGCGTAGCAGTAAATGCACTCGTGCGGGCAGGTGTTGTATTCCCCAATATCCTTGCTCACCACGCATCCGCACAGGTTGCGCTGCCCCTTGTCCTTATTGCGCGTGCGCCGTATGGCGTAGCGTCCACCAGGCAGCCGAATCGCATCGGGTGGGCAGCTGTTAAACAGCCCTTGCTCGTGAATCTCTAGTCCGAGATGCTCCATGAGCGCGTTGTCATGGTATGCAAGGCGGGCTATCAGCGCGTCGTCAACGCAGCGGTTGTGGGCAATTCCGTACTGCGACAGATCCACCCTCTCTGCGCATGTGCCTAGCTCGTAGCCCCAGCGGCTGGCGTTGAGCTGTGCGAGGGCCTGGGCGAACTGGTGCATCCGCGGCTCGTCCCACTCTACCCACCGTATGTGGGCCCGGTTCAGATTATTCTGCACCTTGCTGTAGGTGCCAATGTCGGCAAAGCTGAACACGAGCTTCTTGGTGTATCCCTTGAGGCGATCGCCTATGCGCTCCACCTTCTCCAGCAGCTGCTCTACACCCATCGTCTCGGTGAGAATGAGCGGATCGAAACGCCAGATCACTTGCTCGGGCGATAGCTTTTCGGCCAGCTCTTGAAAGCAGCCTATCCGCTTCTCCAGGGGAGGAACGCGCAGCTCTAGCCCCTCCGACTCGTAGTCGTTGAGCGAGTATTGCACGTAGCACCCGATGCGCCGCTTAGCCAGCTGGGGGAGGTGCGCAATGAGGGGGGCTGGGTTCTTACTCCAAAACACGATGAAGCGTGTCCGCGCATACGAAACGTACATCTGCTGGCCATTGAACGGATTCTTCCACGCCGAATAGCCTCGTTCGAGTCGGTGAAAGAACCATTCGCAGTAAAATGCGGGGATGTCAGTGCTCCGACTGGCAGAAATGATTACGGGTGCCTGTGCTGCCACAATGCGCCCATCATCCAATATGAAATCTTGCTTGTCGTGAGCCATGTTGAGGCCAAGGGGTAGATGTGTTTCCGCAGGACTGCGAACGGTGACAAAGGTACAAATAGCGCATGGATTGCGGGGTTGTGGCCATCATGACGCATGAAGTGGCATAGCTGAGCGCGCCCCTCTTGTCACCCCCTGAGCACTGCTAGCAACGCACCAACAACGTACCAAAGCCGTATTTGTCCTGCCAAATATGGGTTTGATATATCGTTGCTGCGATGGTGGTGGGTGTTTAGCACCATGTAGGCCCGATGGGCGTTGAGGTTCCGAGTGCAGAAAAAATCAGGGATCCGATGTGCTCGAATCCCTGATTCCGTATGCTAATTCCGCCCCGAGGCGGTAGAATGGCTGACGGTGCTCCTGACGTTAGGGGTGGGGTACCCTGTACACGAGGGCCACGGCCTGGGCCATCACGCCACGCTCTTCGCCCACGAAGCCAAGCCGCTCGGTGGTGGTGGCTTTGATGCTCACCTGCCCTAGCTCTATGCCTAGCGCATCGGCCACGCAGCGTCGCATGGCGGGGATGTGAGGGGCAATCTTAGGGGCCTGTAGCGCAATGACAATGTCCACGTTACCCACCTCGTAGCCGCACTCACGCACCATCCGCGCCACTTTTTCGACGAAAAGACGGCTGGGGGCTCCCTTGTACTGCGCATCGGTGTCGGGGAAATGCGTGCCGATGTCCCCGAGGGCCACGGCCCCTAGCAGCGCATCGCACAGGGCATGCAGGGGGGTGTCGGCATCGGAGTGCCCCACGGCGCCTCGCTCGCTCTCCACGCATTGCCCGCAGAGCCACAGCTTGTGGCCCGGCTCTAGGCGATGTACATCGTAGCCGATTCCTACCCGGTAGGGGGGCTTAGACTCGCGTGAGGGTGTCATGGCTGTGCTCCTGGTTGAGTGGCGTTCCTGTTAGGCCTTGTCGTCGTGCTTACGCTTCTTCTGGGGCGGATCGAAGTTCACCATCAGCGAGAAACGCATGGTATTAGCCATCGGGCTATTGAAGCCGGCCATGGGAATGAGGTAGGCTGCATCGAGGCTGAAGATGTTGTAGCCCACGCCGGCCCCCAGGGTGAAGTACTGCCGACCGCCCTTCATCTGGTGCTCGTAGAAGTAGCCCGTGCGCAGGGCGAAGAGTTTCTGGTACCAGTATTCTACCCCAAAGCTCCAATAGATTTCGCGGAGCTCCTCGTGCAGCCCCTCGGGCGCATCGTAGAAGGATTGCACCATGCCGGTAACAACCCCCACGTTGGGGTCTTTGCCACGCACGATCTTCCCATTGCGATAGATAGGCGGGGTGGGAATCAGCAGCTTAGACAGATCTAGCAGACCCGAGATGGAGTTGTAGCGGTCGATATCCACCGAGAATCGCCCCCCGAGGCGTAGCGTGATGGGGATGAAATTCCGGTACACGTCATTGTAGGTGAGCTTTGAACCGATGTTGGTGATCGTAAACCCTAGCGCGTAGGCGGCGGGGGTGCGCCCAAGGCGAAGCTTGTTGGTGTAGTATAGGGCGATGTCTGCCGCGTAGGAGGTGCCGGCGCGGGCGGTGCCGGTGGCATTGGGTTGGGTGAAGCCGCCCGTGAGATCGGAGCGGATGAACCGGAAGCTCACACCCCCGCTGAAGTTTTCGGCAAACCGGCGTGAGTAGCCCACGTCGAGGGCAAACTCGTTGGGGTTGTGCGTCTGCATGCGCACGCCTTGCTCATTGGTGAACACCATGTGCCCCATGGAGAAGTAGCGCAGCGAGGCTGAAATGGTCTGCATGTTATCGATGCGGTAGTAGCCCACCAGGTAGGCGAGGTTGATCTCGTTGGTGAGCTTGCGGAGCCAGGGGATGTAGGAGACGGAAACGCCGGCACGCTTCTCGATCTGGGCATACTTGGCCACGTTCCAATGCTGGCTGTTCACGTCGGGCGATGAGGCGACCCCTGCGTCACCCATGGCTGCTGAGCGCGAGTCGGGGGCAATGGCCATCAGGGGCACAGCCGGATGTAGTAGGTTGCGGTAGTGCGAACCGTCGCTCTGACGGCCGTCTATCTCGTGGATACCGAGTTGCTTAGATTGGGCCACTGCCGTCTGCGCAGCCACAATGAGGGCCGCACAGCATAGCACTGGGGTTAAGAGCCTGTAGCATTTCATACGCAAGGGAGGATAAGGATTGGTATGCACCGAATTGGGACAAAACGTGATAGAGTCTCGCTTTATTGCTTACGGTGGCGGGGTTTCCCTAGAGCAGAAGCAGCTTCTCAAATCGTTCCGCAGAGCCTGAGCTGGCGTTATGATCGGGCCGGTGCCGCAGTCGCACGCGGTAGAAGTAGACACCACGCGCCAGTCGGCGGCCCCAGTCGTCACGTCCATCCCACGGGTAGGGCCCGAAACGGAGTGAGGGTGAGGCCTCGAAACGGCGTATCGTCTTCACCAGTTGCCCATCCACGGTGAAGATCTGGATGAGCACATCGGTGGGTTGACCGGGGCGGGTGCCGTCGAAGTAAAAGCTTGTGGTCGTGGTGAAAGGATTTGGGTAATTGAGCAGGTTGCTAATGGCGGGCGAGGCGGGGTCGACAACGCGGAACGCGATCTCCGCCGTCGAGGTATTGTTACGTGTATCAGCCGCAGATAGTTCGAGTCGGTAGTCGCCAGCGGGTAGACGATGGAATCGGTAGCGTAGCTCGCCACGCTGGTAGGTGTCGGCCTGGGCCGTGTAGTAGTCGTTGAGCGTGAGCTTCTCGTCGATGCCGTTGCCTCGCAGGTGCGCGGTGATGGCATGCGCCGTGTGGGCCGAGAGGTTGATGCCGCTCGAGTCGCTGAGCCGCGCCACAAGGAGGGGCGAGTCGCCCACCACCCACTCGGCACGTGGAGCCTGATCGTCTAGCGAAAGCGTGATCTTGGGGCCTTGCGTGTCGTCCACACGGGTCTTGTCGAGTCCGCCAAATGTGAACTGGGTGTAGCTGCCCATGCAGATACCGCTGGTCGAGATGCCGAGCAGCACGATGTGCCCTGACTGGTAGTCGCAGTCCATGTCCACAGGGATGCGCCACTGGGTGCGCGCCTTGCCATTCTTCACGCTGGCTTTGCCGCGGAATGCGGTGCCTACGTGCTCGCTGTAGGTTATGGGATCCGACGTGTTGTTGCCCCGTGAGGTGATGGTGCGCTTGGGGCCCTGCATGGTCACGTAGACCTCCCCCTCGAAGGGTTCCCCGCTGCGCGTGGCGAGCTCCATGTCGATCTGCACGAGGCCACCGGCGCGAATGGTGTCGGTGGGCCCGTTGAGCGCATGCCCATTGAGGGATACCACCTTAGCCTCTGCCCCCGGATCGGGTAGCGGTAGGGCCGGATTGCCAAGCAGCGCAAACTTGCGTTTGTTCTCGATGCCCGAGCTGTTGGCTTTTGCCCGGTAGTAGGCATCTCCTAGGGTGCGGGGAGGGGTGCCGCTGAGGGGCGGGTATAGCTCCTGGATCAGGTGGGAGTTGAAGTCAAAGTTGCCCGAGGAGTAGGCGATGCGGCTGGAGGAGATCATGGCAATGGCTCCTCCCAGCCTGGCGAATAGCATCTTTTCACCCAAAGTGGGATTGTGTGGGGTGTCGTATTGCGCCAGGTGGCACGAGGCCGCCACGAAGATGGGTAGTCGTCCCAGATTGCGCCAGGCGTACACGTCTTCGGCCTCCAGGAAGGTCTCATGCCCCAGGACGCTTTGGCTGGCGTGCCCCAGGTAGTTGAAGAGTATTGCCCCCCGGTTTATCTGCCCATTGATGGCCGCATTCAGCGTGGGGTATTCGTTCTTGTACCAGTAATCTTTGCGGGCAAATGCGTCGGCATACAGCCGTTTTACCTGCATGGCAGGCTGGTTCGTCTCCACGTGGTGCGCTAGCGTCTCGGCATCACGGGTGAAGATGTTGCTGTCACCGTCGTCGGCCAGGAAGAGGGCTCGCCCGATCCAGGCTCCCCAGTTGGCCGGATTGTGATACGACTCCTCGTGGTTGACTATCTGGTCGGCGGTGAGCTGATCGCCCACGGGGTAACGCCCGATGCCTATGTCGAGGGCCCCACGCTCGCCCCCCTCATCCTCGTCGAGAAGACCGAAGAAATCGTCTGTACCGAAGGATTTGGCCCGGTTGTAGGAGTTCTCGGACTGGTAGTTGGGGATGTAGTTCACGGAGCCCAGGGAGTCCTTGAGGGTGTAGAGCGATTTGCCCATCAGGAGTAGATAGCGGAAATCGCCGGCCCCAGCCCGGCTGCGCCAATAGAGCGTGCGGGCCAGATTGCGTATGGCTGCGACATCGCGGTTGCCAGAGGAGAATTCACGGTACACCTGCTCCACGTCCACCACCTCCACGGTCATACGTGTGAGGGGCGACTCGCGGTATATCTGCGCGATGCGTTGCGCCTGCACCATGAAGTCGACGTGGCTCACGATGAGCATGTCGGGCACGCGCATTCCGTGCAGATCCTGATTGGCCACGGGCTCGAGGTATGACACCGAGGCGGCATCCTCGGGCATAAAGGCCACTAGATGCGTGCGATGGGCAGCGGGCGCGGTAGCCTGATTCGGGTCAGCATACCGGATGGGAGCAAAGGGGTCATCCACGTTCCACAGCTCAACGCCGCTGCGTAGGTTATCCATGCGTATGGCCGCACGCTCGGTGGGTAGCCCCACCGAATCGGTGTGGAAGGAGAGGGTGTGCCCGCCCCAGCGGAGCTGCTGCACGGCATTGAACATGATGCGGCTGAGCCAGGCCTGGGACGACGGGGTGGGCTTAGAGAAGACGATACGCAGATCGGGGGCCGTGGATGTGGGATTGACAAAATCGAATACCCCCTCGGCAACTTCGGCCTTGCGGATGTCACTCTCGCCCGAGGGTATGGCTTTGACATTGAGCGTGTGCGCCAGCGCAGAGCCCATGTAGAAATCGAAGTGACTCGCGCGTCGGGATGCGGCCGCCATGCGCACGAAGACACGCAGAGGGGCTCCGGGCACTAGTCCGCTGAGTCCCGCGGAGAGGAGTAGCTCGCCGCTCTGCCGGAATGTGTTCCCAAAGTACTCGCGCCCCGATTCTGCCAGATTGACCTGATTGCCGATGAGCCCTGTGAGTATCCAGCCCTGCCCGAGGTCGTGCTGTGCGGCGGAGGATTGCCCTTGCATGACCTGCGCAGTGGGTCTGCTGTCAGTGATGAAGAAGTGGCTGCGGGCATCGTACTCGTGCCGATGGTAGATGAACATGCGCCGCGAGGTGTCCCATTTCCACCATGTGGGCCCAGGCAGATAGCATAGGGCGTAGTCGCCCGATGTGGGCTCACCGCCCGACTTGGTGACCCAGTGCAGGGGGATCTGGCGCAGGTCGTCTATGTCGTCGTCCGCATTGGCATAGGGTAGCTGCTCGCCGTTCTGCCCCCAGAGGCTGATGCGGGATGGCTGATCGAATCCTTGCGCCGTTAGCTCGTCGTACGTGATGCGGTACATGCCGGGCTGATCTATGGCAATGGTGCGCCAGGTGCCGCCGGCGAGCACGGAGTGGGGTGCTCCCGTAAAGCTACGGCCCCGGGTGAGGCGAGTAGACTGTCGTGTGGGATGGAGTGCGACCTTGTAGCCCGTCAGCATCTCAATGCGGCCACCATGTAGCCGGAATGCGGGGATGCGTACGAGGAGGCGAGGTTCTCCATGCGCAATGGCAATCTGGCACGTGGGTTCATCCTGATCCTCGAGCCACTCTGGTTGCGTGGCGGCCACGAATGGGACGGGGGTGTACTCCAGGGATTCGAAGCGGGCCTCGCTGCTACTCCCCTGCGGGATGGTATGCGCCCCCTCGTAGTACACAGCCCCACCGGGGTGGCTGCGGGCTAGACCCTGGAAGTTGTAGTGGGTGCCGGCCGAGTCCAAATGCACCAGAGGCCCATGTTTCCACGCAATGCTACCACTGGTGGGCGACTGGGCCTGGGCGAATGTACTGATAGCCAGCAATGGAACCAGAAGGAGGCGTGATAATCTGCGTGGCATGACCGCAAAGTAAGCGAAATCCGATGAATGCCTGTGCGGCCATTTGGCCCGGGGGCTTCTCCCCATTTGACTAGCTTGAGGCTTGAATGTATCACGGTGCATATTTTGTGGAGGAATCGTTGGACTCTTCGTGCGAGGAGTTTCGTGATGCTCCATTTGCTCTCGTCGCTGTCACGTGTGTACCCAGGGTGCCGTGGGGTATCGGAATTTCCGGAAATGGGTAACTTTGCCTTTAGGTCTCACGTATGGGACGTTGTGGAGGGATGCGTACCCCCGCTAGTTTGCTGCTTTCGGCTGAACTTGTGGGGTGATAATGCGTTGCTCTAGAGCGATTATAAACGATTAAATGCATACGATGATGAGAATGCGCATCGCGGTAATCCTCCTTGCCATGGGGGGGCTGATGTTGGGGTTGGGCACGCAGGTTCATGCCCAGTCAGATGCACCTGCGGGTGCCGATACGATAAAGTTGCTGCCACCGCAGAAGTCATTGGGACGGGATGCGATGGAGACCTTTGCCGAGCGCAAGTCGGCAGCTCCGAATGTCTTCGGGGGCAAAGAGCTCTCGCTGCGCGACCTGAGCAACCTGCTCTGGGTGGCCTATGGGGTCAACCGCCAGGATGGCAAGCGTACGGTGCCTAGCTCGCGCAATGTGCAGGAAGCCGACCTGTATGCTTTCTTCCAGCATGGGGCCTATCGCTATGATGGCCCGAAGCACGCTCTTGTGCGCGTTACGAAGGACGATGTGCGTAAGCTGGTGGCGGGTAAGCAGGCTGAAATGGCCTCTGCGCCGCTGATGCTCGTGGTGGTGGGACATCCGCTGCGTATGGACTTCGGCGATCTCGACTATCGGCGTAACAACTGCTACATCCACGGGGGGAGCATCGTAGAGAACATAGCCCTCTTCTGCTCCGCTGCAGGCCTGAAGCATCGCCCGAGGGGCACGATGGATCGCGATCAGCTGCGCAAGGTGCTTGGCTTGGCTGATGATGCAATCCTGGTGATAAACAGCTCGGTGTGCTACTAAACGGGGAGAGACTCTCCCCTAGTCATTGTTGAGATGGAGATTGCCATGTCGAAGGATTTCCGCAAGGAGCACGACACCATGGGCGAGGTGCTGGTGCCCGCCGATCGGCTCTGGGGCGCACAGACGGAACGCTCGCGCAGCAACTTCAAGATCGGCCCGGCGGCTAGCATGCCACGAGAGATCGTGGAGGGCTTTGCCTTCCTGAAAAAGGCGGCGGCTATCACGAACCATGAGCTGGGCGTGCTCAGCGAGGAGAAGTGCGCACTGATAGTCCGGGTGTGCGATGAGATTCTACAAGGGTTGCACGCCGAGGAGTTCCCCCTGGTGATATGGCAAACGGGCTCGGGGACGCAGAGCAACATGAATATGAACGAGGTGATCTCGAATCGCGCCCAGCAGCTTAAGGGATTGCCCCTGGGCACGGGAGCACCGTTCGTACACCCCAACGATGACGTGAACAAGTCGCAGTCGAGTAATGACACTTTCCCGACGGCGATGCACATTGCAGCCCTGCGCATGCTGCGGCAGACTACCATCCCTGGCCTCCGTCTGCTGCGTGATGCGCTAGCTAGGAAGAGCCAAGAGGCGATGGATGTGGTGAAGATCGGCCGCACGCACATGATGGATGCCACGCCGCTCACCCTAGGCCAGGAGTTCTCGGGCTACGTGTCACAGCTCGACCACGGACTGGCTGCGCTGGAGCACACGTGTCTCCACTTGCAGGAGTTGGCCCTGGGGGGCACGGCTGTCGGCACGGGTATCAACACGCCGAAGGGGTACGCCCAGCGTGTGGCGGAGGTAATTGCTAGGGAGACGGGACTGCCATTCGTCACGGCCCCGAATAAGTACGAGTCCCTGGCCTCGCATGATGCCATGGTGGAAGCGCACGGTGCCCTAAAGCAGCTGGCGGTCTCACTGATGAAGATCGGTGGCGATCTCCGTCTTATGGCCTCAGGGCCCCGGAGTGGAATAGGGGAGATACGAATTCCAGAGAATGAGCCGGGCTCGAGCATCATGCCGGGTAAGGTGAATCCTACCCAGATAGAGGCTCTCACCATGGTGTGCGCACAGGTCATCGGGAATGACGTGGCTATCACCACGGGGGGGATGCTCGGCCAATTTGAGCTCAACGTGTTCAAGCCGATGATAGTGGCGAACTTCCTCTCCTCGGCGCGCCTGCTCGGTGAGGCTTGCGTGTCGATGGTTGAGCATTGCATCTCGGGCCTCGAGCCTAATCGTCCGGTGATAGAGCGTCATCTCAACAACTCCCTGATGCTGGTGACAGCCCTCAATACGCATATCGGGTATGAGAAGGCTGCTGCTATAGCTAAGAAGGCTCACAAGGAGGGAACCACGTTGCGGGAGTCGGCGTTGGCTTTAGGCTACGTTACGGCAGAGCAGTTCGATGAGTGGGTTGACCCATCGAAGATGGTAGGCTCTCTGTAGTGGATGACGGTGCAAGAAGGGTATAGTTGAAATCCAAAATGCGAAGGTGGTGAGCAGAGTGGGGGAGGCCTTATCGGCCGCTTGGAGACGGTGCATGGTGGTGGTACGTAGGCATACCCTCGCATCCGTGTTGGTGCTGTTGGCCCTGGTTGGCACGACGGGGCTCATGGCTGCTAACCGCCTCTTTAACGCTTCCAAGAGTCTAGAAATCCTGCTCACGGTCTTCCGTGATGCTATGCTGCTCAACGTGGATGAGCCCGATCCTGCTAAGCTCTTGGCAGGTGGCATCAATGGTATGCTGAAGGAGCTAGACCCCTACGCCCTGTACATCCCGGAAGAGTCCACGGATCGGTTTCAGTTCCTGACCACTGGCGATTATGCTGGTATTGGGGCTTTGGTGCAGCAGGGGCTCCCCTACACTAGGATTCAGCAGGTATACGAGGGTACGCCATCGGCGTTGGCTGGCATGCGTGTCGGCGATTCCATTGTGGCCATCGATGGTGTGGATGTCCGGGGTATGGATGTGTCTGCGGTGAGTGCCAGGCTCAAGGGGAAGGCCGGGTCTAGCATTACCGTTCGGGTGCGCCGCCCGTATGTGGAGGATACGTTGACCTTCGCTTTCCGCCGCGCGGTGGTGCATGTGCCGCCAGTTCCCTACTCCTATCGTGATGCTGATGGCATCGGCTACGTGAACCTCAGCACCTTCACGGTGGGATGCACAGGGGCCGTGTCTGATGCGTTGCGACGGCTCTCGGCGAGCGGGCCTCTCAATGGCATTGTCCTTGACCTTAGGGGCAATGTGGGCGGCCTCCTTGAGGAGGCGGTGAAGCTGACGAGCCTATTCATTCCGCCGGGGGACACGGTGGTAGTGGTGCGTGGGCGTGACTCTTTGCGTAGGGAAACTGCGGTCTCAAAGGGCGCAGCCCCCTATGCCAATGTGCCGTTGGCCATCCTGGTGAACCGTGGGAGCGCATCGTCTAGTGAGGTAGTCGCAGGTGCCTTGCAGGATATGGATCGGGCCCTTATCATCGGTGAGCAGACGTTCGGCAAGGGGCTCGTGCAAACGACTCGCCCGCTGCCGTACGGGGGTATATTTAAGCTTACGACGGCGAAGTACTACACCCCCAGCGGGCGATGCATACAGGCTCTCGACTACTCGCACCGCGATAGCAATGGTGCCGTGGGGGAAGTACCTGACTCGCTCGTGGCAGCCTTTACCACAAGGCATGGTCGCACGGTGTATGACGGGGGTGGGATATGGCCCGATGTACCCCTGAAGTCGTCTAAGTACTCGCGGTTTGTCTCCTACCTCTTCTTGCAGCAGGTCCTCTTCGATTATGCCACGCTGTACCGCAGCCAGCACGATAGCATTCCTGCGCCTGCGGAGTTCCGTGTGAATGAGGATGACATGCGAGGACTGCTGACGTTCCTACATCGAGGGGGAGCACCGGCTAAAAGCCCTCTACTCGAGCTCATCAAGCAGATGAAGGATTTGGCTCACGACGATGATCAGTACCCATTGCTTGAGGGCTACCTCGATAGCGCATCGTCAGCCGTGGTGCGTAGCTTCGATACCTACTTTGGCAAGAACCAGACGGCTATAAGCAATCTGCTCAACGAGGAGATTGTCTCCCGCTACTACTACGAGGGTGGCCGGATAGCCAAGAGCTTGCAGCACGATACGGTCTTTGCCTGCGCACGGGATTACCTGCTACACCCTGCGAAGATGGATAGCATCCTGCTCCGGGTGTCGCCGCCCGATCCCCGGGCTTCCAAGCGGAGCTCCAAGTAGGTCGCCGTGGCTTCGCAGCGGGTTGTAGTAGGAATCTCTGGGGGCGTTGATTCCAGCGTAGCGGCCTACCGTCTTCTACAGCAGGGCTATGAGGTGGTAGGGGCATTCATGCGGAACTGGAATGACTCTACTGGCCTCCTGAAGGGCGATTGCCCCTTTGAGGAAGATAGCCAGTTCGCTGCCCTCGTTTGCCGAAAGCTTGGCATACCCCTGGAGATTGTAGATCTGTCGGAGGAGTACCGCCGTGACGTAGTCGACTACCTGTTTCAGGAGTATGCCGTGGGGCGTACCCCGAACCCAGATGTCCTCTGCAACCGGGAGATCAAGTTCAAGGCGTTCTGGGAGGCCGCTCGTGCCCTTGGGGCTGACTGTATTGCCACAGGTCACTACTGCCGGAGGGAGGTACGCACATCGCCTCGTGGCATGTCATATCATTTGCTTTCGGGGGTAGACGCAAGCAAGGATCAGAGCTACTTTCTCTGCCAGGTCAACCAGGAGCAACTCTCGCATGCCCTCTTTCCCCTGGGGGACATGCACAAACACGATGTGAGGGCCCTAGCCAAAAGCCTCGGCCTCGCCACCGCCGAGCGGAGGGATAGCTACGGGATCTGCTTCGTGGGTGAGGTGGATCTACCCACCTTCCTGGCTCAACGGCTTGCTCCGAGGGATGGGGTGATAGTTGAGATACCCCGTGATGGTCAATTCCCACCCCGTGGCAGTAGCTTAGCTGAGCAGGCTGTGCCATATACGCTGACCCCGGACATGGGGATAGTAGTCGGGCATCACCGGGGAGCGCACTTTTACACCGTGGGGCAACGCAAAGGGCTTGGCATTGGTGGTAAGGCGCTTCCGCTATTCGTGTTGGCTGTGGATGCTGCCAGTAACATCCTATACGTGGGTCAGGGACACGATCATCCTGCACTGCTGCGCCGTGTAGTGCACGTGGTGCAGCACGATGTGCATTGGATTTGCCCTGCCAATGCGCCCAGCGCATCGGCTCCATTGCGGGTCATGGCGAGGCTACGGCACCGTCAGCCGTTGCAACCTGCCAGCCTTATCCAGGCCGAGGAGGGGGTCTACCTGCAATTCGATGAGCCGCAGCGGGGTGTTACCCCCGGGCAATTCGCAGCCTGGTACCTGGACGATGAGCTCTTGGGTGCCGGCCCGGTGAGCTGCTAATCGCCTTCTTGCCCTGGCCCATGCGGGGTGTAGATCCTCCTACAGACAAGCAGGGACTAACGAAGGGATTTCTACTGCCAACAGGCGATCTACGGTAGGGGAATATTGTTACCTTTGTGTGCCAATACCCCATTGCGTATGCTACAGCTACGGCCTGTATGGGATTCCCACGTTAGCGCTGTCCGCTCGTTCGCATTTGGTTGCGCTAGAATACTCCCCCTCATCCTGCTCACATTATGCGCTGAGTCGCTGTGCGCCCAGCCCGATAACTTGCCAGAGGCGTGGACGCTCGAGCAGTGTATATCCTACGCCGAGACGCATAGCTTAGACATACAGGGGCAGTCCCTCCAGGAGCTCTCATCTCGTGCCCAGCTGCGGGAGGCGAAGTGGGCCTTTGCCCCATCTGTGAGTGCCAACGCCACGCATGCGTACGACTTCGGTCGGG
>CAUUMS010000013.1:0-46994 GCA_963546395.1 uncultured Bacteroidia bacterium
ATGCTACCTTTGTGCTCAGTTTCGTGGCTGCGAGTGGAGGTGTTCCTCGTAGGGCGGAGCGTGGGTTCGATTCAGTAGCTCAGTTGGTAGAGCACATCCCTTTTAAGGATGGGGTCCCGGGTTCGAGCCCCGGCTGAGTCACCGTTGCGCTGATTAGTGCACACCAAATCCCCAGAGGAGCATTAAGCTCCAGGGTGGTGCATTACAAGCTGAGTTCTTCGAGTGGGGAAATAGCTGCGTATACCAGCACAAATGTATTAAGCCAGTACCTGCCGTTCCGGTGGGTACTTTTTGTTTATTACCCCACCATTACGGGTCTACTGGTGATTCCGTAATGGGGCATACGCTCTATGCGACCGGTGCTGTGGCCAGCCATTGGCCAATGTGTGCCTAAAGGCGTGAATACGCCAACCAGGGTGTATCATCAGTTGGATGAGGCACACAGGCTAGCCTCCCATCTATAATGCGCCGGTGACCATTTAACGCTCATTAGAGGCCCTTTCACGTTGCAAGTGTAGCGTAAGCACGGCTGGGCCGACTGGCATGCTGAGTCGGGGAAACGGGACTATTTGGAACGCTGTGGCAGCACATCTTAACACCCGCCAGCTATTCCGAATAGGGCTCGCATTACGTCTGTGTCTCATCAAAGGCACGGTACACCGAGCCTGCCATGATGCCCACACACGTCGTGCGCCCAGCCATATTGCCACGGAATGGCCCCGTAGTGATACAACCGCCATGCGACGACGAGCTACAGCATCGCCACTAGCTCTTGAAGAATGCTAGTCGCTCGCGCAGATGGGCTATCACCTCGTTGATGAGCTGGGCATTCTGCGCGATGGTATGGCTCTGCGCAGCATTCTGCTGCACGACGAACGAGAGTTGGCTTATCTCCTGGCTGATCTGGTCGATGCTGGCGGCCTGCTCCTGGGAGGAGCCCGCCGCAGTGGAGGCCAGCTCATTGCTATGCATCAGGGAGGGTAACACCTGCTGCAAGCGGGCACTCACGATCTCGGTAGCTTGCATTCCCTGCTCCACCACGGAGACAATGCGATCGGCTGCCGACGCGGATTGCTCGGCCAGCTTTCGCACCTCGGTGGCTACCACGGCGAACCCACGCCCCTGCTCGCCAGCCCTGGCGGCCTCTACCGCCGCATTGAGGGCCAGCAGGTTGGTCAAACTCGCAATGTGCTTCACGGTACCCACCTGCTCGGAGACCTGGTGCATGGCTGCCACAAGGCCGTTCACATCGTTGGCTAGCGTATTAAGCTCGGTGAGGCTCTCCTGAGACATCGAGGCCACTGCGCGGGCACCCGAAAGCGACTGGTTCACATTGGCACTGAGCTCCTCGATAGAGGCCGTGACCTCCTCGGTGGATGCGGCTTGCGAAGAGGCTCCATCCTCGATGATTTGGGATGCACGCAGGAATTCCTCCCCGCTCCTGGCCAATTGCCCAGTGTGCTCATTGAGCTGCTCGACGACCTCGAGCATGTTTTGCCGTGACACCTCCAGCCAGTGGTCAAGCTCGCCCATCTCATAGTTCCCCACAACCACCTTTGCGGGCTCGGACAGCACACCTTGCCCCATTGAACGGGTGCGGGCCACAATGCCTCGAAGGGGATTGATGAGCCGTCTAGCTGTGTGATGAGACAGGAGCGCAAAGGCAAGAATGCCCCCAATGGCTACCAGCGCAAGCCACCAGATCGGCTGCAATGACTGGGCATAGATGTCACGCAGAGGGACATCAACAACGGCTGTCCAGGTTTCCTGACCATTACGGATGGAAAATGGGTAGGCAAAGCTCACGTACTCCTGGCCATCGATGACCGAGGTGAAGCGGAACGGTTGGCCAGCCTGTCTGGCATGAGCCAACAGGCCCTCGTAGCCACCGAGCTGCCGCACATCTTGCCCCTCTAGTCCGTCCACAATGTGCATCATGAGCCTGTCATTGCCGGAAACCACTGACATACGGCTTCCCCCAAAGGCCATCCCATCGAATATAAGATGCCGAAGACTCTCGTAGTCAACATCGATCCCCACGGCGGCCAACAGGTTACCATTGCTCCGTGATGCAGCCACCACGCTGAACTCACGGACCTGCTTCCCGTCAAGCTCCTCGTCGTACACATCGGTCAGGAAGATGTCTGTCCCAGCCTCAAGGGCCTTGTAGTACGGGCGATCGTAGTAGAGCTTGCGGTCGTCGAATAGCTCGTACATCTTCCCGTTGCTGCATGGCCCCTGCATCTGCCGGATGACTCGTCCCCCCTGATGCTGCCACACCGTGGTGACGTGCGCGCCGGTGGGATCCAAGCCGTAGCGTCGTACGGCATCCGCCACTAACGTATCGTACACACCAGGTTTTGCAATGGCAAATGCCGCATAGGCCCAGCTGAATTCCTCTATGACCCCACGTTGTAGCTCGCTAAAGATCTCTAGGCCTCGCTGGCCCTGATCATGCGAAGCCGTAAATGCATTGGCCAAATCCCTAACGCTTTGCTGCGCCACGGAGATGAACGATTGGCACTTGACGCTGAGCATTTTGGTCGTACCCTCTGCCCTATTCTCGAACTCCTGACGGGAACGGCGGTACGACATCATGCCCGTTATCAGGAGAGTGACTAGGAAGATGACAAGACAGGTCAGCACATTTGAGACCACGAGCTGTGTGCGCAACTTTGTCCTATGAGTACGGCTTCGTTCCGTGCCCATTTCCATCGTTTACTGGTACAACCTGAACATGCTTACCACGGCGGGACAAGACGTTACCACAATCACTATTCCGCTCATCCGCCCAGTGGAGGTGTGCATCCGCAAGAACCTTGATGCTCGTCACCATTCAATAGTACTACGGCAGTCATGTCAATGTTTCACGCATCACAATTAAAGTCGGGGCCAAATTGGCTAATTCGCTCATCTGCTATACTTGAGCCGGCAGTCATACAAGCGTCTTACAATACCAATATCACTCACCGTTGCGCAATGTACGCGACCACGATGATTCGCCGCCATTCGGCCTAGCAAGCATCACTACGTTGCTGGCGAAAGCCTGCATTTGACTACCTTTGCAGCTGCGTGATGGTAACCATTTCCAGCGCTGACCAGTGAAACGCACACTCCTTCTAGACGGGATCGATCCTCTCACGCTGTACGGCATTAACAATGCCAAGTTTCACATCATAGCTCACCACTTCGCAGGGCTGTCTCTAGTGGCCCGAGGGGATGAGATTGTGGCTCGAGGCTCTGAGGAGCTCATCGAGCAGCTAGATTCAGCCCTCGATCGTATAGCCCGCTTTTACACTGCGCACGGCCAGCTGAGCGAGCTACAATTACAGTCGCTACTACAAGAGGGTCTAGAGGCACCGACACCTGGGCCAGAGGGCGCATCAGACGTGCTGGTATTTGGGGCTCGGGGCAAGAGTATCCGTCCCATTACCCCCAATCAGCACCTGCTAATATCCTCCCTCGCACAGTGCGATCTGGTATTCGCAGTAGGGCCTGCGGGCACTGGTAAGACATACATGGCCATAGCCCTTGCCGTGGCTGCCCTCAAGCGCAGAGAAGTAAAACGCATCGTGCTCACACGCCCTGCCGTGGAAGCCGGCGAGCGACTCGGATTCCTGCCTGGTGACCTCAAGGAGAAGCTTGACCCGTACCTGCAACCGCTCTACGATGCGCTCAATGACATGCTGCCACCACGTGCACTGCATGCCTACCTGGCCGATGGCACCGTACAGATTGCCCCTCTAGCCTATATGCGTGGACGCACGCTAGATCACGCGTTTGTCATCCTCGATGAGGCGCAAAATGCCACCCTATCCCAGATGAAAATGTTCCTAACGCGGATGGGGCGCAACGCCAAGTTCATTGTGACGGGTGACACCTCACAAATCGATCTTCCCAGTCATACCCCATCGGGCCTCGTGGCTGCACTACGGGTGCTACGCCAAGTGGAGGGGGTCGCTATTGTCCCTTTCGAGCGCGTAGACATCGTTCGCCATCCACTCGTGGGAACCATCGTCGATGCCTTTGCGGCTGTCGATGAGCAAGCCAACCACCCCACGTGATAAGCCCAAAGACGAACTTTTGAGACCGTCCTATCGGCCTTTCATAATCTGTTCTCGCAATGAATAGCACGCTACTAAACACCAATCTTGCGTTGCCTCAACTCCAGCGCGTCTACCATGGAAAAGTCCGGGATGCCTACTTCGTGGGACAGGATCTACTGGCTATGGTGGTCACAGATCGCATATCAGCCTTCGATGTGATCCTCCCTTGGGGTATCCCATCCAAGGGGCAAATCCTGAACCAGATCGCTGCGTACTTCCTCGATGCCACGCAGGATATTGTACCCAACTGGAAGCTGGCCACACCCGATCCCATGGTCACTATTGGTTACCAGTGCGAGCCCTATCCGGTGGAGATGGTCATTAGAGGCTATCTGAGTGGTCATGCATGGCGGGAGTATAAGGCCGGGAAACGGATCCTGTGCGGGGTGCCCCTACCAGAGGGACTATGTGAGAACGAGCGTCTCCCCCACCCCATCATAACACCAACCACCAAGGCGCAAGAGGGGCATGACGAGGATATAAGCCGAGAAGAGATCATCTCCCGAGGCCTTGTCGCCGCGAATGAGTACGAGCAGCTAGAGCGTTACACGCAGGCCCTATTCGCCCGAGGAACGGAGATGGCCCATGCGCGGGGGCTCATACTCGTTGACACGAAATACGAATTCGGTAAGCGGAACGGGGCCATCATGCTCATCGATGAGATACACACCCCAGATTCGTCACGCTACTTCTACGAGCAGGGCTACGAAGAGCATCTCTCCAAGGGTGAACCTCAGCGGCAGTTATCCAAGGAATTCGTGCGTGAATGGCTTATGGAGTGCGGCTTTCAGGGACAGGCGGGGCAAACCCCACCAGCCATCACCCCACAGAAAGCACTAGAGATTAGCCAACGCTACTGCGAATTGTACGAGGGGATCGTGGGTCAGACCTTCCAGGAAGAGAGCTGCGAGGACTTACCAGGTCGTATAGAACGCAATATCAGGCAGTGGATTGAGCAGTATAACAACCGCTAGTCACTGTACCAGTAACGCCAGTCCGCCCCGCCCTTCCATTATAGAAGAGCGGGGCGGACTGGTAAATGGCCATTGCCATCCACAGGATCAACTCCCCTCAAGACGGTACATCGCTCATACGCCTGGGCTCCACTATACCTTCGCAGGCAAACTGGGGAATGCGGAAGCGCCTAGAGTTGGCACAGAGTACCACCGGTCAGTAGCACAATCCACCCTACAGGAGAACCAGATCCTTGAATGTTACGGCAGGAACAACTAGAGGGCTATGCTCTGCCTAAACTGAGCGTAAAGCGTCAGCCCCCGAGACAATCTCGAGGATCTCATTGGTGATGGCTGCCTGACGGGCCTTATTGTACTCCAGCGTCAGATCCTCAATGAGGTTATTAGCATTATCCGTCGCCTGCGTCATAGCCGTCATGCGTGCCCCATGCTCACCCACGTAGCTACTCATAAGTGCCGCATAGAGATCGAGCTCGGCATAATGAGGCAGAGCCTTGGCAAAGAAATCCTGCGCCGTGGGCTCAAAGATGTACTCAAAGCGTGCATCTACCGTTCCACCAGCCACCGGCATGACGGGGAACAACGTCTGCACCACGGGAATTTGGAGTGATGCATTACGAAACTCGTTGTACACCAGGCGTACCTGCGAGCACTCACCGGCCAAGAAGGCATCCATCAACTGCTGGAATACCGGAGTAATCGCATGCACCGATGGGCGGTCGACGAGAGCCTCATCACCCTTCTCTACCTCAAATCCCTCCCTCACCAGCGACTCAGCCGCCTTTTTCCCAAATGCAATGATACGCCCCGGCACCTGGCGAATCTCCTGAGCCGCCAGACTCATCACATTCGCATTGTAGGCTCCGCAGAGCGATGCATTGGATGAGAACACCACGTACACCACGGGGGCATCGGCATTGCGTGCCTCCATGAGCGGATGCGTCACCGAACCGCTGTGCGCAATGGCGAGAGAGAGTGCGAGCCCGTAAGCCTCACGGTAGCGCTGAAAACGAGCCCGTGCGTCCTGCGCCTTGTGAAACTTGGCCGCCGACACTACCTTCATGGCGCTCGTAATCTTACGTGTCGAGCGAACAGAGGCTATGCGGATTCGTATGTCCTTGAGGCCTGCCATGGGAGAGACTAGCTCGCAGTTTGAAACTTGGTCACTAGGCGGGCTGCGAGGCTCTCGATCACGCTCGTCAGCTCCTCGTTGTACTCACCGCGTGCCAAGGACTCCAGCACATCGGCATGCATAGTGCGCATCTCCTCGCAGAAGAGCCGCTCGAAATCGCGCACCCTATCCACAGGCACACCCCGTAGCAATCCGCGCACACCGCAGTAGATGATAGCCACCTGCTCACCCACAGGTACAGGCGAGTACTGCGGCTGCTTCAGCATCTCGACGTTCTTGGATCCCTTATCGAGCACGGCACGAGTCGCCGCATCAAGATCCGAACCGAACTTGGCGAAAGCCTCTAGCTCACGATACTGCGCCTGATCAAGCTTCAGCGTCCCTGCGACCTTCTTCATGGACTTGATCTGCGCATTACCACCCACACGAGACACCGAGATCCCCACATTGATAGCCGGGCGAACCCCAGCGTTGAACAGCGTGGACTCCAGGAATATCTGCCCGTCCGTAATGGAGATCACATTCGTAGGAATGTAAGCCGAAACGTCGCCAGCCTGCGTCTCTATGATCGGGAGAGCCGTCAGCGAGCCGCCCCCTTTCACCATAGGTCGCAGCACCTCCGGGAGATCATTCATCCGCTCCACTACCTCCTGTGAGTCGATAATCTTGGCAGCACGCTCTAGCAAGCGGCTATGGAGGTAGAAGATATCACCCGGATAAGCCTCACGTCCTGGCGGACGACGAAGAAGCAACGACACCTCACGGTACGATACAGCCTGCTTAGACAGATCATCGTACACCACCAGGGCACTACGTCCCGTGTCGCGGAAGAACTCACCCACAGCAGCCCCAGCGAACGGCGCATAGAACTGGAGGGCTGCCGGATCTGCCGCAGTGGCCGAAATGATCACCGTGTACGGCATAGCACCATTCTCCTCGAGCGTCCTGGCGATATTCGCCACCGTGGAGCCCTTCTGCCCAATGGCTACGTAGATGCAGTAGACCGGTTTACCCTTCTCGTACTCGCTACGCTGATTGATTATCGTGTCAAGCGCAATGGCCGTCTTACCTGTCTGCCGGTCACCAATGATCAGCTCACGCTGACCACGACCGATGGGTATCATAGCATCAATAGCCTTGATACCCGTCTGCAACGGCTCCTTCACCGGCTGGCGGAAGATAACCCCAGGGGCCTTTCGCTCAAAGGCCAGCGGATACACTGGCCCCTCGATAGGGCCCCGGCCATCAATGGGCTCGCCGAGCGTGTTGACAATACGCCCCAGCAGCCCCTCACCCACCGGAATAGAAGCAATGCGCTTGGTGCGGCGCACGGTGGAGCCCTCACTCACCTGCGTGCTACTCCCCAGGAGCACCACCCCCACATTATCCTCCTCCAGGTTGAGCACAATGCCCCGAAGCCCCGACTCGAACTCTACCAGCTCATTGGACTCCACATGGTTGAGGCCGTAGATGCGCGCGATGCCATCGCCCACCTCCAGTACACGCCCCACCTCCTCGAAGCCCGCATCGAGAGCTAGCCCTTCTAGCTCCTGCGCCAGGATGGCCGACACTTCGGACGACTTAATATCTGCCATTGCGATTGAATTCGTTATTCGTCATCATCTGGCGAGCGATGTCGCCATCCGGGTCAACTCGCCGCGCACGCTGCGATCGTAGATCCCACCATCCACCTCAAGCTGAAAGCCCCCTATGAGCTCAGGATCGAGCTCCGCCTCCAGCTCCACATGGCCAGAGTACCTCGCGGCCAGAAAACGCTCCACGCTCTGCTGCTGCGCCTCGTTCAGTGGCACCACACTCCGCACGGTGGCACTCACAATGCCATTCTTCCGGCGGTACAGAGCCAGGAACATGTAGAGCGTCCGCTCAAAGTAGAGCCCCCGCCCCTTCTGTAGCATCAGCTTCGCCAGGGCGAGTAGCTCGGGCGCAAAACGCTGCACCAGGTTGGTCAAAAAGCGTCCCTTGCTCGCATCATCTACCACTGCGCTCGACAGCACCCGCTGAATCTCCGCATGCCCGGCCTGCATAACGGCGAGCATGCCCCGAGCCTGGGCGTACACCTCAGCGGCCTTCGGGGAATCGGCCAACGTCAGGAGCAAAGCCTGCGCGTAGCGTGTGGATATCCTACTCTCGTTCATGGGTGCAGCATCCGTAAGCAATGGGGGTACTCACCGTCCGGCAAATGGGCAGACAACTCACTCGTGGATTACTCCTCAGAATCACACCGTCGCGTCCATGCGCTACTTAGCGAGCACTTCGTCGAGGATGCGATCGAGGTGTTCCTGCTGACGCTCCTCGCTGGAGAGGTGCTGCCGCAGCAAGCGCTCAGCTGCCAGTATGGCCACCTGGGTGACCTCACCGCGCAACCGTTTGCGCTGCTCCAGATCCTCTTGACGCATCCGCTCCCTCGCCTCGGCAATAAACACCTCAGCCTGCCGCCGGGCCTCTTCCCTCGCCTGGGAGAGAATGGCCTCGCGCGTCGAACGAGCCTCTGCCACCAGCTGATCTCTTTCCGCCTGCGCCTGCGCCATCATGGCCACGTGACGCTCCTCCAGCTCGGCCACCTCCTGTTGGGCAGCGCGCGCCTTATCGAGAGCCTCAGCGATGGCCGACTCACGGGCACTAAGGCCCTTGAGTATCGGCTTCCAGGCAAACTTCTTCATGATGAGTAGTACAAACCCGAAGGCCAGTACCATCCAGAAGAAGAGGCCAAAATCTGGCGTGATAAGGCTCATGCCTCCGCAAGTTTAGGCTAGGAAGAGCACGAGCATCGCCACGATGATCGCAAAGAAGGCCAACCCTTCGATAAGAGCTGCCGACACGATCATGTTGGAGCGGATGTCACCCGCAGCCTCCGGCTGACGCGCCAACGCATCCAACGCCTGGCTACCAATACGGCTAATGCCCATGGCAGCCCCTATCACCGTAATGCTCGCCGCAAAGGCTGCTCCCATCTTCGAGAGGGCCACAATGCCCGCCACCTCCATCAGTATCACCGTCAAAGTTGTCATGGTTGCACTTCCTAGGTTATATCACTTCAAAGTATCATCGACAAATCCTAATGCTCCTCACCGGCGGTCGCCATCCCGAAATACAGCGCGCTCAGCATGGTGAACACGTATGCCTGGATGAACGACACCAGCAGGTCGAGCATAGTCATGAATATCACAAAGAAGACCGAAACAGGGCTAATGCTATAGGCCGCAGCCTGGTTGAGAGCCCCGAACAGGAATATCAGGCACACAAACACCAGGGCGATCATATGGCCCGCCAGCATGTTAGCGAAGAGCCGTATCATCAGCACCACCGGCTTGGTGAACATCCCCGCAACCTCCACAATCGGCATCAGCGGTATCGGCATCTTCAGGAAGGTTGGCATCCCCGGCGTGTTGAAGATGTCCTTCCAGTAGTGCTTATTGCCGTTGAGCGTCGTCATCAGGAATGTGAACAACGCCAGCGTCATCGTCACCGTGATATTACCCGTGAGATTAGCCCCGGCAGGGAAGATGGGGATGAGCCCCATCAGGTTATTCAGCAGGATGAAGAAGAAAATGGTGAGCAGGAAGGGCATAAAGCGATCGGCCTTCGCCCCGATACTCGGAACGGCGATGTCATCCCGCACAAAGAGGATGAGGGGCTCTAGCGCATTCTGCAATCCTTTGGGTGCCTCCAGGGCGTTCCGCTTATAGCGGCGCGCCACGCTCACGAAGACCCACACCAGCACTATACTGGCGAAGAAGAGCCCGACCACATTCTTCGTGATGCTAAAATCGAGCGGCCTGGGGGCATCAGCCATCCCAGCCTCTACAACACGGAATGGCCCGTCCTTCCCATCACGCTGTAGGCTAAATCCCTCGTACTCAGCGTGGCCATGGTGAAAGCGGCTCGACATGAACACATGCCAGCTTCCCCGTGCTCGGCTGTAGAGAATGACCGGCAGCGGCACCGTCACATGCAGATCGCCCGCCGTGAAGATGTGCCACTCGTGAGCATCGGAAATATGGTCAAAGATGATCGTCACGGGGTTCACCCCCTCCGAGTGCCCCTCCGACACGCTATCGCGCTCGGTAGCCCAAGCCCTCGAACCCGCAAGCAGCACCACCAGGGCCACTACCATCGCCCGAAGAGCCCACCGCATTTCTACCCTTCCATTCAGCATTGCAGCCGCGAAGGTAGAGATTTTTAAGACACGCGCAAGAGCCCACAAATCCCCATTGCGAGCCAATTCCGCAAGCATCATCTCCGTACGGAAATAGGCCGGCATACATCCGGGGCATTCGCCGCGCAGGGCCGCAAAGCCACCCCCAATCAGGCAATGATGTTGACCTCGGGCTCAAGCACTATCCCCGTCTTCGCAAGCACATCGGCGCAAATAGCCTGGCAGAGGGCCTGCACCTCCTTTCCCGTGGCCAGGCCGTAGTTCACGAGCACCAGGGCCTGCTGAGGCCACACCCCCGCATCGCCCTGACGATAGCCCTTCCAGCCACACTGGTCTATGAGCCATCCGGCAGGGAGCTTCACATGCCCATCTAGGGCCGGATAGTGCGGCGCATTGGGAAACTTCTCGCACAGCCGCGAATAATCGCCCAGCGGTACCACCGGGTTTTTGAAAAAGCTCCCCGCGCTCCCCACCGTTGCCGGATCCGGCAGCTTACTCGCACGAATCGAGCGCACCGTCTCGTAGACATCCCGTGGTGTAGCCCGCTGCGCCTCCCCGGGAGTCATGCCCAGTCGCATAAAATGCTCCTGCGACGGCCGTTGATGATGCAAACGGAGGCTTACCTCATGGATCACCTCTTTGCCACGTAGCCGCCCCTTGAAAATGCTATTGCGGTACCCCAATTGCAGCTCATCACGCAGCCGCACCTGCGGCTCAAGGCCCTGCATATCGAGGCTATGCACGCTCACCAGCACATCACCCACCTCGGCGCCATAGGCCCCGATGTTCTGCACGGGAGCCGCCCCCACTGAGCCCGGGATTCCCCCCAGGCACTCGATGCCCCAGTAACCCCTATCCACCGCGTATTGCACCAGCCCGTCCCAATTCTCCCCAGCGGCAACATGCAGCACGACGCTCTCACCCTCGGGCTCCTCGCGTATGCCACGATTGCACGGGTGCAGTATCATCCCCTGGAAATCGCCCACAAACAGCACATTGGCCCCCTCCCCCAGCACGTAAACTGGCAGCCCCTCGGCCCGCGCCCATCGGATGGCCTCCGCCATCTCCTCCAGAGAATGCGCATCGACCCATGCCCGCGCCCTGGCAGGCACGTGGAATGATGTCCGATCGGCTATAGGCACGTCCAAATGCTTATCCATCCGTCACTCGTTGGTTATGATGAGCACATGTGCAAAAAGTAGTGGGGCGCAATGCCGAGCATTCAGCATTGCGCCCACACACTCAATACGCCTCACAAATCCGAGGCCTCTGGCCGCATAGCGCGCTAGAGCTGTGGCCCTGCCGCCACCAAACGCTGACCAGCCTCGTTGTCGGTGAAATTCTTGAAGTTCTCAATGAACTTGGCCGCCAACTCCCGAGCCTGCTTCTCCCAGTCGGCCGGGTTGGCCCACGCATTGCGCGGGTTGAGCACTGCTGAATCCACCCCGTTAATAGCCTTAGGCACCCGGAGGTTGAATATCGGGAGCTCATCGCACGCCACACCCTCCAATTCACCTCCCAGAATGGCATTGATGATCCGTCGCGTGGTAGGCAGATCAATCCGCTTGCCCACGCCGTACGCCCCGCCAATCCAGCCCGTGTTCACCAGGTAGGCCTTGGAGTTATGCGCCTCCATCTTGCGCACCAGCTCACGCGCATACTCGGTGGGGTGCAGCAGCAGGAAGGCCTGCCCGAAACAGCTGCTGAAGGTAGGCTGAGGCTCGGTGATACCGCGCTCCGTGCCCGCCAGCTTGGCCGTGAACCCGCTCAGGAAGTGGTACTGCATCTGCTCAGGCGTAAGCAGCGACACCGGCGGGAGCACCCCGAACGCATCTGCCGTCAGGAATATCACATTCTTAGCGTGCCCACCCCGTGACACCGGCTTCACGATGTGATCGATGAAGTGGATGGGGTACGACACACGCGTATTCTCCGTCTTGCGGGACGAGGCAAAATCGATGTGCCCCTTCTCGTCGATATCCAGGTTCTCCAGCAGCGCATCCCGGCGTATCGCCTTGTAGATGTCGGGCTCCTTCTGCGGATCCAGATTTATGCACTTGGCGTAGCATCCCCCCTCGAAGTTGAACACGCCGTTGTCATCCCAGCCGTGCTCATCGTCCCCGATCAGATTACGCTGCGGGTCGGCCGAAAGCGTCGTCTTACCCGTGCCCGAGAGGCCGAAGAAAATGGCCACGTCACCATCCTTACCCATGTTGGCGCTACAGTGCATCGCCGCCATGCCACGGAGCGGGAGGAAGTAGTTCATCACCGAGAAGATCCCCTTCTTCATCTCGCCCCCGTACCAGGTGCCCCCAATCACCGCCATCCGCTCCGTCAGATGGAATGCGGCAAACACCTCGCTGTTGAGCCCTTGCTCCTTCCACTTATCGTTGGAGGTCTTAGAGGCCACCAGCACCACGAAGTCGGGCGTGAAATCGACCAGCTGCTCCTCCGTGGGGCGAATGAACATGTTCTTCACGAAGTGCGCTTGCCAGGCCACCTCGCACACGAAACGCACCCGCAGCCGCGTGTCCTCATTGGCCCCGCAGTAGGCATCCGTCACGAACAGCTTCTTGCCGCTCAGCTGCTTAGCGCTGATCTGCTTCAGGTAGTCCCACGTGGCCTGATCCATGGGCTTATTGTCTGAGCTCTTGCGCCCAGGCGTTGCCCACCACACGTGCGGGGCCGTCTCCTCGTTGCGGACAATGTACTTGTCCTTGGGCGAACGACCCGTAAAGATCCCCGTATCCACGCTCACTGCACCGAGATCCGTCAGGTGCCCACGCTCGTAACCCTCTAGCTTCGGGTCGAGCTCCAGCTCGTACAGCAGGTCGTACGATGGATTCCTCACGATCTCCACGGGATTCTGAATCCCATACGCTGATAAATCGACGCTATTCATACACGCTCCCACAATTAGAATTGATGCGACTCCCCTCGCCTCACACCCCTTGCATTACAAAGGTAGCAAAAATCCCTACCGTTATCACGCGCGCACGCGCACCATTACCTGAAAGATCGTCTTACGCCTCCTCCTCCCGTGCCAGATCCCGCACCTGCTGCGAGGTGCGCATAGAGCAGAATTTCTTTCCGCACATGCTGCAAAAATGGCTCCCTTTATCCCCCGCATCCGGCAACGTCTCATCATGGAACCGCAATGCCTTCTCGGGATCGAGCGACAAGTGGAACTGGTCGGCCCAACGGAACTCAAACCGCGCCTTGCTCATGGCATTATCCCGGTACATGGCCGAGGGGTGACCCTTGGCCAAATCGCACGCATGCGCCGTGAGCTTGTAGGTGATCACCCCCTCCTTCACGTCGTCCCGATTGGGTAGCCCCAGGTGCTCCTTGGGCGTCACGTAGCACAGCATGGCCGTGCCGTGCCACCCGATGATGGCGCCCCCGATGGCCGAGGTGATATGGTCGTAGCCCGGGGCAATGTCCGTGGCCAGCGGCCCCAGCGTGTAGAACGGTGCCCCGTGGCAGAGCCGCTCCTCCATCTCCACATTCACCGCAATCTTGTGCATCGGCACATGCCCAGGCCCCTCAATCATCACCTGCACCCCCTTAGCCCAAGCCCGCTGCGAGAGCTCGCCCAGCGTCTCCAGCTCGGCGAACTGCGCCCGGTCGTTCGCATCGGCAATAGAGCCCGGCCGCAAGCCGTCCCCCAGGGATACGCCCACGTCGTACGCCGCCAGCACATCGCAGATCTCATCGAAGTGGGTGTACAGGAAGTTCTCCTGGCGGTGCATGATGCTCCACTTGGCCATGATGGCCCCACCCCGCGACACGATTCCCGTCACACGGCGCGCCGTGTAGGGCACGTATGCGCGCAGCAGCCCCGCATGTATGGTGAAGTAATCCACCCCCTGCTCGGCCTGCTCGATGAGCGTGTCGCGGTACATCTCCCACGTCAGGGCCTCCACGTCGCCATCCACCTTCTCCAGGGCCTGATACAGCGGCACCGTGCCTATGGGCACCGGCGAGTTGCGAATAATCCACTCGCGCGTCTCGTGAATATTCTCCCCGGTGGAGAGATCCATCACCGTATCGGCCCCCCAGCGAAAGGCCCACACGGCCTTCTCCACCTCCTCATGAATGCCCGAGGTGATGGCCGAGTTACCGATGTTGGCATTGATTTTGACCAGGAAATTGCGCCCGATGATCATGGGCTCCATCTCCGGGTGATTGATGTTGGCGGGCAATATGGCGCGTCCGGCCGCGATTTCCTGACGCACGAACTCCCCCGTGATCGGCTCCGGCATGGGGCCATGCCCGTAGGCCTCGTGCATGGCGGCGAGGTTCTGATTCTCGCGCACAGCCACAAACTCCATCTCAGGGGTGACGATCCCCCGCTTGGCATAGGCCATCTGCGTGACGGCGCACCCCGGCTTGGCACGCCGTGGCCGACGATTCACGTGCGGGAACCGCAGGGCATCCAGCGAGGTATCTGCCAGCCGCATGCGGCCATACTCCGAGCTCAGCGTGGGCAGCTCCTCGGTGTCACCCCGCGCAGCGATCCACTCCTCGCGCAGGCGAGGTATACCCATCTCCACATCCACATCCACCGAGGGATCGGTGAACGGCCCCGAGGTGTCATACACGTACACCGGCGCATTGGGCGTGGTGGTGCCATCTACATTCTGCGTGTCGCTCAGATTAACCCTCCGCATGGGTACCCGCACCCGCAGGTCATTCCCCGAGGTGATATACACCTTCTCCGACCCCATGATGGGGGCCTGCGTGATGTACTCACAGCGATGCAACTCTTCCATCCGTAGCCTCCTAATATGTCTGTCAGCCCCCCTGAGCCGCAGTGATAATCAGCACTTTATCTCCATCCTTGAGCTCCCAGCGAACCCACTCCCCACGACGCACCACAGCCTCATTCACGGCCATAGCCATCCCGCCCCGCCTTGCAGCCCCTATCAGCTCGTAGAGCTGCTGGAGCGTGGTGCCCGCCTCTATCTCCTTCAATTCCTCGTTGACCCTGATGGTGATCTTAGCCATAGCCATATCCAATTGTAACCCGAATGCAATACAATTCCCTGCGCAAGTACCATGCGCACTGCCTCCATTAAACGATATACCGTCCCTTTAGTTGTCTACGATTGCACCCAAAAGTTAAAAATGGAGCTCCTATCAATCATCAGCCAGGCTGCTCAACCCCAATCCCCCTCCCTCTGCCAGGGCATCAGCCACCACAAAGGTGCTGCCTCCTATAAAGATAACATCCGCGTCCCCAGCGGCACGCCGCGCCGCGCGCACGGCCTCGGGCACCGTGGGGTAGACCCCTCCCTCCAATCCGGCCCCGTGGGCTGCCTGGGCCAACTCGCCCGCGGGTAGGGCACGTGGCACGCTGGCCTGCGTCCAGTAATAGATGGCCCGGCGCGGTAGCAGGGGTAGAATCGTCCCCACCTCCTTATCGTTCACAAACCCCATCACCATATGCAAACGCTCGCCAGGCAGCCCCTCCAGCTGATGCATCACCCGGCGCAAACCCGCCTCGTTGTGCCCCGTGTCGCAAATGATCGTGGGGGCATCGCCCACCTGCTGCCAACGTCCCCGCAAACCTGTACGCACCTGCACGTGTAGCAGTCCGTCAGCCACCGCCGACTCCGACAGCTCCACGCCTCGGGCACGCAACGCCTCGATGGCGCAGAGGGCCGTGGCCACATTCTGCACCTGCACCTCGCCCCGCAGATCGGTGCGGGCCTCCAGCCTAGTACCATCGGCCCGGCTGTAGACCACGCGCAACCCCTGGCGACTGCACTCGCTCTCCACGGCACGCAGCTCGTGGTCGGCAAAGCGCAGCGGCACCCCCATCTCCTCGGCACGGGCTGTGAAGACGGGTTCTGTCTCGGGGGATCGCTCCCCCACCACCACGGGAACTCCCCGCTTGATGATGCCGGCCTTCTCGCCGGCTATGGCTGCCAACGTGTGACCCAGGAAGGCGGTGTGGTCGTAGCTAATGTTCGTGATAACGCTCACCTCGGGGGTGATGACATTGGTGGAATCCAATCGTCCCCCCATGCCTACCTCTATGACGGCAAAATCCACCGCCTGCACCGCGAAGTAGCTGAAAGCCAGCGCGGCGGACATCTCGAAGAACGACGGGCGCAGCTGCTCGAACAGGGCCCGACGTGCCTCCACATACTGCACCACGTAGGCCTCACTCACCATCTGCCCATCCACGCGGATCCGCTCGCGGTAGTCCACCAGGTGCGGTGAGGTGAAGAGCCCCACCCGGTAGCCCTGCGCCATCAGCGCGGCGCAAAGCATATGCGAGACGCTACCCTTACCATTGGTGCCCGCCACGTGCAGCGTGCGGTAGTGTTGATGGGGATGCCCATCGTGCGCATCGAGCGCAAGGGAGGTTGCCAGCGTGCTCTTGTAGGCCGCGGCGCCGCAACTCTGATACATGGGGAGTGCCCCCATCAGGTAGCGGACGGTGTCAGCGTATTGCCGCGCCAGATCGTGATTCATGGCCTGTGCATTTTCCATCGTGGAGCCAAAGCCCAATCCGTAAAAGTAGGCATTTTATACCAAAGAACTCGCCAGCAAGGCACCCCACCGCCCAACGACTCACAACCCATCCTCGCCGTATCAAGTCCGTATTTGGTAGGACAAATATGGACTTGGTGCGTTGAGGGTATGGCAAGGCTGTAGCGATGGCACAGCCTATTTTATCAAGAAACGGAGCGGAATTGCCCCCCTGCGGGATGGCAGCGGCAAGCGTGGGGCGGGACGAGGTGTGCCCGTGATGATTCCGCCGATCGTCGAGAGTGGGGACGACCGCTCTGCGAGGAGATGGTACCTGGATAGGAATCTACCCCTCGCGCGGTGGGACAGCCCCGGGCAAATAGGCCCACGGATCGCGGATGATCCTCTGATTGGAGCTGCCTCGGAATGGGAGGTTCGGATCGGCCAATGCGGCCTCATACCTGCCGTCCACCAGGACATCGATGTAGCGTAGGGGTGGTTGGAGTGGCGGGCTGTCCAAAATCTCCTCAAGGGTATAGCCCGTGTAGCACCACACGTTGGTGCCCGTGGCCTGCTTTATGGCTTGCAGGAATGCCGCCAGGCCCTCGGGGTTGAAGAAGGGGTCGCCGCCGGACACGGTAATGCCATCCAGAAACCCGTTGTTCTGGATGGCATTGATGATCCTGTGGAGCTGCTGCTCATCGAGCAACGTGCCCTGATCTGGTGCCCACGACTGCGGGTTGTGACACCCGGGGCAGCGGTGACGGCAACCAGCTAGGTAGATGGAGTAGCGGACACCATCCCCGTCTGATATGGTCTCGGAGTATTCCCGCAGGATGCGTAACCCGTACTCCTGAATGGGCATGGCAACGCAAGCACCTCAGCTACTGCTGCTTGGAGTGCTTCACCCGATCGCGCTCCTCTGCCTGCTTGGCAGAATTCCAGCTCTCGAGGCTCCCCGTGAGGTAGCCCGTGATGCGGCGCAGGCGGGCGATCTGATCGCTCTGGCACACGGGGCACTTGTCGTAAATCACGCCCTTGAAACCGCACTGCTTGCAGGTGTCGACCGGGTGGTTGATGGAACCATAGCCGATGTTCGTGTCCCGCATGGCCTTGACAATCTTGAGGATCACCAGCACGTTCTTCTTGGCCTCGCCGTCGAGCTCCACGTAGGTGATGTGTCCCCCCAGGGTGAGAGCGTGGAATGGGGCCTCGAGCTCTATCTTTCGCTGTATGCCCACGGGTTCCCGCACGTCGACATGGAACGAGTTGACGTAGTAGTCACGATCGTTGACCCCCTCGATGATCCCGAAACGCTTCTGATCCATACGGGTGAAACGTCCCGAAAGCCCCTCGGCGGGGGTGGCAATGACCGAGTAGTTGAGCTTGTATTTCTGGCGGTACTCATCGGCCACTTGCTTGAGGAGCGACACGGCCTCATAGAGAGTATCCCACGCCAGGGGGCTCTGGGCGTGGCTCTGGCCATAGATGGCCATCATGGCATTGTGCCCACCTATGAATCCGATGCCCAGGGTGCCCTGCCGAAGCACATCGCCCACCTTCTCATCGAATCCGATGGTACGCCCACCCTTCCACACGTTGTTACCCATCATGAAGGGGAATTGCCGCGCGAGCGCAGTGCATTGGTACTCGAACCGCTCGTAGAGCTGATCAGCCACCATAACGGCCATGCGGTGCACGTTGGCCAGGAAGAGCTCCTTGGCCATGGCTGGCAGCTCGTCGGGGCTGGCGTCAGGATTGCGGCTCTCGGCCTCCTGACGGGCCATGATGGCCAGACGGGGCATGTTGATGGAGGTGAAGGAGAGGTTGCCACGACCGACGGACGACCGGGGGCCATTGATATTCTCGTAGACCCGGGTGCGGCACCCCATGGTGGCTACCTCGTGGAGATACCGCTTAGGATCGTCAGCCTGCCAGAGGTCATCATGATTGAATGGGGTGTCCAGGAACAAGAAGTTCGGGAACAGGGCATGGGCCGTGGTGCGGCATGCCTCGAGGAAGAGGTCGAAGTTCGGGGTCTCAAATGCGACATCCCCCCTGGCGGCAGCCTCGTAGTCCTTCATCGCAGCGGCAAGATCCCTCTCGCTGTAATTGACCCCCTCTTTCACCTTGAAGATCTGTATGGGGAAGATGGGCACCTCCCCTTTGCCCAGCCCCTCCTCGGTGGCCTTCAGCAGGGCGTGGATCAGCATGCGCCCCTCGGGCGAGGTGTCAGTGCCGTAGTTGATGGAGCTGAACACCACCTGGTTACCGCCGCGTGAGTGCATCGTATTGAGGTTGTGTATAAACCCCTCCATGGCCTGATGCGTGTCGCGCGCCGTGGCAGTTAGCGAGCGTGTGAGCGCAATCTGAAGCTGTTTGCGAGGAATCTCCAGGCCCAACTCCTGCGATACCTGCTCTAGCTTATCGAGCTGCGCCGGCTCATCAATAAGTGCAATAGCCTTATCAATCACCGCCTTGCGTATATCCTCCTCGGAGGCCTTCACCGGCTGACCATCCGCGTTGAGCTGGGCGATGAAGTAAAGGTGCCGCGCCAGATGCTTCCAGTAGGACTTGCGCACGCCAGGGGCCATGAAGAAGTCGAAGGCGGGTATGGCCTGCCCACCGTGCTGCTCATTCTGGTTAGTCTGGAAGATGATGGTGGCTAGCGTGGCGTAGCTTTGGATGCTCTGCGGCGTGCGCACGGAGCCATTCTTGGTGCGGAAACCGCAGCTATACAGCTCGTCGAGGTCGTACTGTAGGCAGGTGGTCGTCTTGGTGGGATAGTAGTCGAGGTCGTGGATGTGGATGTCGCCGCTGGCATGCGCCTGGGCATACTGGCGGTTGAGGAGATACTTCTGGGTGTAATCCTTGGTGACCTCTGAGGCGAATGTCATCATCTGCCCCGCCGGGGTGTGCGACGACATGTTGGCATTGCTCAGGTTGGTGTCATTGACCTCCACCTGCACAATGCCGTCCATGACGTGCTTCATGTGCGTGCGCTTGTGACGCTCCACGTTACGCCACTCGCGGTAGATGATGTACTTCTTGGCTATGAACGGGTTGAAGGCCATGAGCCCCTGCTCCACGAGGTCTTGTATGTCCTCCACGGGCAGGTGCCCCTGGCTCTGTAGCTGCTGGGTGACCGTGTTGACGATCTGCTCAATGACAAACTCCTGCGGCTGGGTGCCACCCGCGCGGTAGGCCTTGCTGATGGCCTGGCGAATCTTGTCGGGGTTGTAGCTATCGGTAGAACCGTCGCGCTTGATGATGGTGAGCTCGCGCGCGGTGAGATTACTTTCCTCCTTCCCGGCCAGCACAGTGGCCACAGGCTCTGCTTTTGGACTCATGGTGCTAATCTTTTTTGCTTGGCAAAGGTACCCGTGGCTCGAATGCTAACAAAGGTGGCCCCATTGCGAGTTATTAACACGGTGATGATAACTCGGATGAACAAAACAACAATCGGCTGTTAGGAGCGATCTTACCCACCGGTAGGTAAAGCCGTGGTGAGGTGGTCTTTTTCAGGACAACGCGGAAGATACGGGTACGGGGTCGTCCACCGCTCATAGTACACCTAAAAGGAAACTGACAGCCCCCGAGAGCTCCTGCACAATGGCCCTACTCCGGCCATGCGCCCGACCAGAGCCACAGGCAGGATGGCGGCTGGCGATACATCCCATGCGAAGAGCCTTGCCCGTTAGGCACAGGCACCCCCATCGGCACAGATGCGGCGTGGAGCTAAGCTCGGCAGTAGGACGGATGGAATGGTAATGGACTGCATGCAGGATGACGGCTCAGGTCACCCCAGCATGCTAGCAAGGCCCCAGCTAGGCATAGGGCTTGAGCCCATCGCTAAGGCCGCGCTTCCGCCAGATGGCAACGCACCAGAGGATGCTGTAGGTGAATGCCAAATCGGCCACGCCGACAGCAATGGGGCTCATGGACTCGAAGGAGAGTAGCAAGTACAGCGGGAGGAATAGCAGGAGATGGATCCCCCTAAACCGTCTGGCAAAGACGATGGGGAGTATGAGGATAGCCCCAAAGAGGATGCTCCCTGGCAACCCGTGCTCGATGGTGGCCTCGATGAACTCGTTGTGAACCTTCGATGGGCGCCGAGGCTCGTCGTAATACGACCGCAGCACCTCGTCCACATACTCCCGTGACTTGGTGGTGCCAATGCCCCACGGGAGGTAATAGCTCCGATCATGGTACACCGATAGCCACAGGCGGGCCCGAGGGTTTGTGGCTGCAAGCTCGTCCGAATCGATTGCGCCGATGTGGTACAGGCCTCGCATGCGTGGCTGCGCCAGCGTGATACTGGCAAAGATGGCTACAGCTGCAACGCCCACCAGCACGTAAGGCCATCGGAAACGCCGTTTCCCAAATATGTAGTAGCACAGGGTGGCACCTACGCACAGGAAAGCGGTCACGTAGCCAGCCCGGCTGCCCGTGAGGACAAGGCCCACCGCAAGCACTGCGAAGACCACAATGTATGTCCCCTTCCACCGGCCCACCCCCGCAATGAGCCGATGCCCCGCAAGGATCAACGACATGAGCACGCTAAAGCCCATGAAGCTGGGGAAGATGTTCACGAGCATGGTAAACTCGGCGTAGTAGAAATAGCTCTGCCCATCCCAAAAGCAGTCCCACACGTCCTGCATGACCTCGGCCCTGTTAGGGTTGGCAAATGGGTAGAAATCTAGCCCCGCATCTGTCATTGAGACGGAGTGGTACAATGCCATTGCCAGGCAGGTCAGCACGATCAATACGCCGGCCCCAATCTGCGCGGTGCCCCACCACCGTGTCGGGCGTAAATCTATCAACGCTATTGGTGCTAGCAGGTAGGCAACTCGCAGCATGGCGGCACTCTGCATTTGCCCCGAAGATAGGCTTGCTGGCAAGTCGATGAGTGCCAGCAGGTAGTAGGCCATCATGGGCAGCATGGGCCAATAGCTGCGCCAAGGGATGGAGCGGAAATGGCGCGCGATATGCACTAGGGCCAGCAAAACGGCCAGCACCATGAAAGGGGGGATAAACTTCGGGTGTACGGTGGCCAGCAGAATGATGACCCCAATGGTTCCCTGGCGCAACTGCACGAGCCAGCCGAGCGGCCCATCACAGGCTTGCATTCGATTTTCCATAAAACGCTTGGTATACCAGGGGTGAGCGCTGCGCCCCCGTTGGCACTGCGCTAGAAGTGCATCACAATGCCTAAGTACCCTTGGAATCGCCGCTGCGGGTACAGGTAGTAGGTATCGTGCCTGGCGGCTAGCAGATTTCGCACCTCGGCAAACGCAGAGAACGATTTGGTGAACCGGTAACGGACGTTAAGATTCAAATCGTAATTCACCCCCAGATCTATCGGATCCCCATTAAGCCCCCTGGCCACTTGACCGCCCTCCAGGTAGAGATAGAGCCCAGCGAACACCTTACGCCGCAGGTTATAATCGATGCGCATCACCGCCCGATACGAGGGCCGATGCCACGCATGCGACACCTTGCGCAACTTGTAGTGCCAATAGTCTACCTCGATCCCGCAGTCGAAACGTTCGCTCACGCCGTATGCGATCTCACCCCTGGCGTGCACACGTTCCACGTTGTCGTAGACTAGACCGAAGTCTGAGCCGTAAATCGTATCACGCGTCAGGAGGGTCACTGGCACCGTCAGCCTATTATTGACCCAGAAATGCATGCTGTCCACCAGCGCATATGCCACAAAGAAGTCGAATGTGGCCCGAGGGGTAAAGTTGCCTTTCACCCCGCCACGCACCTGCATCTTCCGTGAGGCATTCCAGGCCAGTTGCCCGGGCGCAGCCCATGGATTCTCACGCCGGAGCGTGGAGTAATCCGCAGTCTCTACTCCCCCATCGGCCTCCACATACGGGATTAAGTAGTGCCGCACGATGTCGTAGGAGAAGTGAGCCCTGGGGTATAGGAAGATCCCCGTCGTGCCCCTATTCGCATCTAGCAAGGCCTCGCACCCCACTATCACTCGCCACCGATCCCCAAACAGCTTAGCCCATGGGGCCAGGGAGAACTGCGTATTCGGAGCCTCCTGCGAATTCATATCCTTGCCATAGTGGTTGAGGCGTATCTCACCACCAAAGCACTCGCTGTGCATGTACACATGCCCTTTCACCGAGGCGTGGACATGCGTCTGCGACATCTGCCTATCGTCGCTATACCTATCGATAGCAAATCGCCCTGCGTAGTTGAAATGGCTAGAGTCCAAGTACGTGCTGTAGGCATCCAGGGCTATGCCATAACGATGGGCTGAAGTGGTAGAGCCCCACAGCGTATTGTAAGCCTGATGCAGCGTGTCCTTCCGGCCGTAGAATGCTGAGTAATCATGCGCGTAGGTAGCCTGTCCGCGCACAGCAAACGTCTTGAATACCCCCGTGGCATGTACCCCTACGCTCGTCAGCGACTCGGGAGCCTTCACCGACTCGCCGCTAGCCAGCGTCACCTCCCCGAACGAGCTATTATGATCCAGTGAGATAGCGTAGCCCAGCCGCTCTCTCCGTCCCCCAGAGATGTAGACCTGTGCGAGAGGCGACGTATAGTTGCCATAGCCCAGCTTGATGAAGAATGGGTATATCGGCCGCAGAGGCTCTTTGCTCATGCGCGCCGGGGGTAGCTCACGCATCGCATAGCCCTGCAACATCGGGCGAGGCGAAAGCGTGTACTCAAAGGCCATGGGGGTCCTCAGGGTATCATCTATCGATGGGAGGTAGTGAATCCGATCGGCATCCCCAATGGATGGCGCAAAGGCTCGACTCACCTCCACCGTCTTTGTCTGGGCGTTACCCCCTGCCTCGGGCTGCTGAACGCTATCGGCCTCTTGGGCAAACGAGACCATTGCCATCAGCACGAGTGAGGCCGCTAGTAGTACACCCCGGTAAGCTCGTATCACCATAACGTATCCCGATGGCCCCTCTATTCGAATTGAAACCGTAGCGAATCGCTTTGCGGACGGCTAGCAGGACGATGAACTAGCTGCTGCAAGCGTGCCAGCTCGGCCGAAGCCTCGGTCGCAATCCCATCGTCCTTCTTATCGTAGTTGTCCAGCACGCTCTGCAACGTCGCACGAGCCTGATATAGATCTCCCTGCTTCTCGTAAGCCTGCGCTAGCAGAATGAACGCCTTGGCTAGCCAGTACTGATGCGGGGTGTTACGCTTGGCAAAGGCCAGTACCTCCTCCTGCACCCGTGCCCAATCCTCTTGCCGGTGGCGTATCTCAGCCATGCGAAAGCGGGCTTCCGCCCCAGTGGCCGATCCGGTGTTCTTACCGATAGAGGCAAAGGTGCTATACGCCTCCTCCAGTTTACCCGTGCGCTGCAACGCACCTCCCAGGTGGTAGTTCGCATACAGAGCCGTCTCGGGTGGTATTGACTCAGTGCGCAGCAAACTCTCTGCATCCCCCACGAGTAACCCATCATCCCCCATACGTACGGACATCCGAAGCCGACCATGGCGAGCCAACAGCAACTGACGTGGCTCACTCGCCATACGCTCTAGCTGATCGTACTCCTCACGAGCCTTCCCCCATTGCTGCTGGTACTCGTAGCACTGGGCCATGAGTGCTCTAGCCTCGGCAGCCCGGGCAGTCGGAGCCCCAGCAATCACCTTCTCCAGTGGTGCCACAGCCCCTGTCGTGTCACGGCTGCGCAGCAGGCAATCTGCCAGGTAGTAGTTGGCAGAGACGCTCCCCTGCCCCTGTGGGTACTCCTTCAGGTAGGCACGCAGCGCAGGTATAGCCTTCGAGCAATCCCCCTGCATGTACTGATTCTCAGCCGAGACGTAGGAAAGGGAGTCTCGCTGCGACTTCGAGACCCGCTCTCCTTGACCTATCGTCTCCAGGTAGGAGAAGTAGGGTGACATATCGCCCTGCGTCTGGTGCACACGTTCCAGGGCCGACAGGGCCTCCTGCATCTGGGGCGTGCCGCTATACTCAGACACCACACGCTTAAAGCTCGTTGTAGCCTCATCGTAATGGCTCAGCGCATACTCCGCTAGGCCGATCTGCACCAGTGCCAGTGGCACGAATGGGCTCGCCGGAAAATCGTTCACCACCTTCCGATAGTAGCGCAATGCCTCATCCAGCCTATCGATAGCGTGGTAGGTGGTGGCTATCTCGTAGTATGCCTCCACCCTGTAGAGCGAGTTGGGGAATAGCGCATCCATCTGCTCCAGGGCGGATATCTTCTTCTCAGGGCGGGCTACCAGGCCGAGTGCAAAGCCCTCCTGGAACAAGGCGTAATCAGCCCCGGCCCCCTTCTCCTGCTTTGCGCGCTCATACCACTCGATGGCAGGCCAGTACTTACGCTGCACGTAGTAGCAATCGCCCGTGCGCACCAATGCATCCGTCAGCACATTCTTATCCACGCCCTTTTGCGCCACGAATTGCCTGAACCAGCCTATAGCCTGCTCGTAGCTCCGCATCTTGAAGTACACGTACCCCAGGTTGTAATACGTCTGGGGAAACTGTGGGAGTGAGTAGGCCCCTGCGCTACGCAAAAAATCCTGGTAGTACTTAGATGCCACTGCGTAACGCTGTAGTCGGTACAGCGACTCCGCGCGCCAGTAAAGAGCCTTAGCGCGCAAGTCGGGATCATACTCCGACGATTCCAGCGACCGGGCAAACATGGCCTCGGCCTGCTCAAAGCGCAGATTCTGCATCAGCTCCACGCCGCGGAAGTAGGCCGCACGCTGCATGGCGCGCTTGGTATTGGCGTTAGGCTGCTTAATCCGCTCCAGGGCATCCAGTGCCTTCTGGTAATTCTTGGTTTCCGTGAAAGCCATCCCCAGGTAGGTGTACGCCTCGTCCACCCGTGGCGAATTGGGGAATGTCTCTATGAACTTCAGAAAGGCCTCCACGGCATCCGCAAAGGGCAGATAGCGCAACTCGTACGTCAGCTTGGCGTAATTGAACTGCGCATCAGCCTGGATCTCCTTATCGAAATCCATCGAGGCTGCGGACTGCAAGGCCTGACAGGCCCGATCCCTCCGCTCCATGTGTAGGTAGCAGTCGGCCAGGTGGTAATACGTATTTTGCGACAGCGAATCCGTGGCCCCCTCCACCTGCTCAAAGTAGCGAGCTGCCGCAGGGTAATCCTCATTCCGGTAGTACACGAATCCAGCCAGGTAATTATCATCCCTCGATAGCGCCCCTGCCCCCTTCACATAATGTTCCAGGTATGGCAGCGCCTTCTCGTACTCGCCCATTCTGAAGTACGACTCGGCCACTGCGCGCTCCAACTCACCCTTCCGCTTACCGGAGACGGAATCCAGGCGGGGTGTCACATACTCTATCACCTTGTTGTACTCCCGCTGCTGGTAATAGATCTGGGCGATGTAGTACGGCACAATCCGGGAGAACATCGGGTCGCTCTCCAGCTTCTGAAACTCCTCCAGGGCCACCGTCGTCATCCCGCGCGTGTACGCAATGTGGCCGTAGTAGTACCCCGCTGCCTCGGCGTAATGGCCGCTCTGCGTCTTGGCCCGGCCAAACAAGGCAAAGGCCTCATCGTACATCCCCAGGCTGAAGTAGCAGTAACCCGTCTTGAACACTACCTCCGACTGCACCTCTATCCCCACCGAGCGAGGCTCCACCTGCTTATACCACGGCAGTGCCTCGGCGTACTTACGTCGGCTGTAGTAGTACTCGCCCAGCTCATAGCAAGCCGAGCTATAGCGCGTCGATGCGGGGAAGTCCACCGCAAAGTTCTGTAGCAAGCTCGGGGCATCCTGACGGCCCAGGCGACTCGCACACACGGCGTAGTAGTACGCCGCATCCGCATGGCGCACACCCCCATCCTCGGCCAGCATCTCGAGCACTGTGCCAAAGACTGTCTGCGCGGCCGCATACTTCTCCGCGATGAACAACTCGTAGGCACGGTTATACTCCCGCTCCGCATCGAGCCGTCCGCCACGCACCTGCGCATGCACCATGCACGGCAGAAAGACCCCCACGAGGCATATCCAAACCCACCTGCGCACTGTCAAATCCACTTTAGAGATGCTAGAAATCTTGCACTGCATACGCAACCTGTGCCCCCATCCCCCACAGTCTCACCACCCACACGGGCAAAGGTACGCATATTGAATCACTTGCCGAGGGCTGAGGAACAGCCTCTGCCCCCCGAGCATCACGACCACAGCAGCAACCTAATGGCGAAGAGCGATACCACCGCAATTATCACCCAACGGATGAGCTTACCCCCACCACGTACAGCCACGTTGGCACCAATCCACGCCCCCAGCATCGAGCCCGCGGAGAGCAGCAACGCCAGCGGCCAATGCACCCGCCCATGGTAAATGTATATCGGCAGCACTACGACAGTGAACGCAAGTTGCACGAGCAGTTTGAATGCATTGGCGTGGAGTAGATCCATACCACCCAGGTAGATCAACGCCAACAGAATAAAGAAATTGGATCCTACCTGAATAAAACCGCCATAAAAACCGATTCCCACAAAGGCAATCCACAACCAGGGTCGTCGCAGCATTGCGCAATCCACCGGACGGGCCTCCCCCTTCCAGCGGGAGGAATCGAAGAACATGAGTCCCACCATTGCGAGTAGTAGCACCCCGATCACCCGATCGAGCACCTCCGAGGGCACATGCACGGCAAACAGGGCTCCGCCTATCCCTCCCAACATCGCTGGTAGGGCTAGGGGCATAATCGGCAGGAAACCTCGCACCCCTTTACGCCAGTAGGTGACGAATGAGGTGGCCGACTGAAGTAGGATGCCAATCCGGTTTGCCCCATTGGCCACCCCCGAGTCCAAGCCAGCCACCATCAGGGCTGGCAGTGTCAGCAGGGAGCCACTACCCGCCATGGCATTGATGAACCCTGCCAGGGCACCCGCAAGCGGTACAATCACATAACTCCAGTAGTCCACACTGCATCTGTTGGCGAGCCCAACCACCACAACGCCACGTTGCATCACGTTGACGCAATGCGTAGGACGAATGGCACACGGCCCGGATACGACGGTAAAGGTAGCTCAGGCAACGGACATCAAAAAGCCCGTGCTACATGATGAAATGTGGCCGCTGCACCCAGACCCAATCTGCGCACAGCGGTGATTGCCACGCCACCCGTGGGCTCAGAGGTAACGATTGGAACAGTGATACGCCCAGGGGCCTAATACGCCTCGTCGCATTCGCCGCGCTAGGCAGGCGATCAGATCACCAGCTCGAGCTCGTCGTGGGCAAGGAATACACCCGGGGGCAAAAGGGGCTCCACCTCAGCTGCGGGCCCCATCTCGTGGCTGATGTGCGTCAGGTAGGCTCGCCGTGGGGCAATGCGGGCTATAGCCTCCAGGGCCTGCCCCAGCGTGTAGTGCATCGGATGGGGCGTGTGACGTAGCGCATTTATCACCAGCGTGTCTACACCTTGCAGGCAAGCCATCGACTCCTCGGGCAGCTCGCTACAATCCGTGATGTAAGCCACTGGCCCACAGCGGTAACCCAGTATAGGCAGCGGCCCATGCATCACCCGTAGGGGTTGCAACGAAAGTGGCCCCACCGTGATGGGGCATTTCAGATCCTCCACAGGCCTCGCATCCAGCTCGGGAGCCCCCGGATACCGCCTCTCCGGCGGCATGAATGCGTATGGGAACCGCTCCTCTAGAGCCCTCAGCACTCGGGGCTCAGCATACAGCGGCATAGCCCCAGGCAGCAACCAGTTGAACGGGCGCACATCGTCCAGCCCGGCCACATGATCGCTGTGCTCGTGAGTTATGACAATGGCCTTCAGGTTGGTCACCCCAGCGCGTAGCATCTGCTGGCGGAAGTCGGGGCCGATGTCGATAGACACCGCCACCCCATCTTCCTCCAGTACTGCCGCCGTGCGGAGACGCTTATCATGCGGGTCGCTCGATCGGCACGCCGCGCAGCGACACCCCACCACAGGGATGCCCTGCGAGATACCCGTGCCCACCAGCCTAAGACGCATACCCGCCGACGGGGTGCATACCCCCTATCTTACTTCGCCAGGTGCTCCGTGGACTTACGCCCTGCCCGCAGGGCCTTCAGGTTAGCCTCAACCACATCATCCCCCTTGCGCGAGAATATCGACACGATCCCCTCCTCCAGGAGCTCGTAGCGCGTCATGATGAACGGCGAGGCTGCGCCCAGCATCACCACATTCGCCGCGCGAGTCGATCCGGCCTCCTTCGCCAGCGCATCGGCATCAATAGCCACGTGGTGTGGCAACGCCTCGATCTGCGCCATCACGCTCTCGATAGGGGGGTAGTTGGGAATATTCACAAAGGGGTTGATACTCGTCACTACGTAGCCCGTGGGGGACAAGAACGGCAGGTAGCGAAGGCACTCCATGGGTTCCCCCGAAAGGATCAGGTCGGCGCGCCCCATCGGGATCAAATCCGAGGCGATAGCCCCCTCGGCGATGCGCAGGTGCGACTGCACATCGCCCCCGCGCTGGCTCATGCCATGCGTCTCGGCCTGCTTCAGATTCAGCCCCTGCTTCACGGCCGCATAGCCTATAATGGTGGCCACCGAAAGAATACCCTGGCCGCCTACGCCTGCCAGTATAATGTCAGTTTTCATCGTCTTACCCTTCCGCTTAGTCGCATTTTGGTGGGATCCGCTACTCTTCGCCCTGCTTCTTCTCAGCCTTCTTGGCACGCTGCCTGCGGGCATAGGTCTGCACGCATTCCCGAGATGGGATCACCACCGACACCCCCGGGTAGGCCAGCTCCTCGCGGAGGATAGCCACGTTAGCCTCCAGATTCTTCTTCAGGGGCACCATGGTACGAATATGGTCAGGGTGCACCCCGAGGCCCTTGCAGATCTCTATCAGGTGGCCGAAAGCCGACGAATCCTGACCTCCGGTCATACCGGTCGTAGAGTTATCGGAGATGATAACCGTGATGGGCGCATTCTCATTCACCGCGTCCAGCAACCCCGTCATCCCGCTATGGGTAAACGTGGAGTCACCGATCACAGCCACCGCAGGCACCAACCCCGCATCGGCAGCACCCTTCGCCATGGTGATAGAGGCACCCATGTCCACGCACGAATTGATGGCGCTGTAGGGCGGCAGGGCTCCCAACGTGTAGCATCCGATGTCGGCAAACACGCGGCCCTCACCCACCTCAGCCATCACCGTATTCAGGGCCTCGTACACATCCCGGTGGCCGCACCCCACGCACAGTGATGGCGGGCGTCCCTGCACCAGCTCGGGAATAGCTTCGCCCTCCTCTATCTGGGCACCCAGGGCCTTCGCCACCAGGTTAGGATTCAGCTCGCCATCACGAGGTAGAAGCCCATCCATCCGGCCGCGTATCTTCTTCCCATTATCCATGAACCCGCGCAGCTGCTCCTCCACGAAGGGGGCCCCCTCCTCTAGCACAATCAGCTCCTGGCAGTGCGCGTAGAGCGACTCCAGCTGCTTACGCGGCAACGGGTACTGCGTGACCTTCAGAATGGAGTAGTCATGCGCAGACCCCCCGAGCACCTCTTGCAGGTAGTTGTACGCAATGCCCGTGGTGATGATGCCCACGCCATCCTTCTTCCCCAGCTGCAACGCCGTGTAGGGCGACTCCTCCGAGGCGCTCTCCATGGCCCGCTGCTGGCCCAGCAGGGCCCGATAGTTGCGGCGCGCAATGGCCGGTAGCAGCACGAACTGGCGCGGATCCTTCGGTATCGACAGGGTATTCTGCTCTTTGGGTGCCGCCTTCAGCGTCACGCCAGCCCTCGAGTGGGCCATACGCGTAGTAACACGTATCAGCACGGGCGCATTCACCCGTTCCGACAGAGCAAAAGCCTCTTGCACCAGGTCGTAAGCCTCCTGCTGATTGGATGGTTCCATGCAGGGCACCAGCGCGAATTTGGCGTAATAGCGGCTGTCCTGCTCATTCTGGGAGCTATGCATGGATGGGTCGTCAGCCACCAGCACCACCAGGCCCCCATTGACCCCAGTGACCCCGGCGTTGACAAAGGCATCTGCCGCCACGTTCAGCCCCACATGCTTAAAGCACACCAGGGCCCGCTTACCCGCGTAGGACATGCCGATGGCAGCCTCCATGGCGGTCTTCTCATTCGCCGACCACTTGCGATGTATCCCCAGCTCGGCCGCCTGCTTCGATCCCTGCACGTACTCCATGATCTCTGTCGACGGCGTCCCGGGATAGGCATACACGCCCGAAACCCCGGCATCGATGGCGCCCTGCGCTATCGCCTCGTCGCCCAGCATCAACCTCTTTTCCATTCCTCTAAATTTCAGCTATTTAACACGAATGCGTGGATCTACACGCCTCGGCCAAGGTACAAAGTATTCAGTTACTACAACCAGAATATGCTGCAAAAATGCTGCGGCACGCCTCAAGAATGTCCCTCAGCGGAAGCAAACACCGTGATGGCAAAAGGGAGGATGTAAACAGGTCAGGAGGCATCGCATACCATCCCAACGGCCCAGCGCAAGCCATGCCTCAAACAGCATCTATTCAGAAACGCTACAAATGCTTCACCGCATGGCACCGATTGCGCCCAAGTGGCCGGGAATCCCTCAGCGAGTGGCCCTGCGGGCAGCATGGCCCCGCAGCTTCTTTATGTCGCCCTTCTCGTTGTCCACGAACGTATTGCCCTGGCTGTCCGACGAGAGGGTAGCACTCACTAGCGCGATCCCATAGCCCGCGTTACGGGCAAACCGGCAGTTGCGCACCACCACGCTTTGGCAGTCGTACAGCACGAGCCCGGCACTCGGATCGCCTCCCCCACCAGCCTCAATGGTGCACCCGTCGAACCGCGAACCCACCTGCACGTAGGAGTTACACGTGACCCCCTTCCACTGCCCAGGGGCCTTGTTCTCCTCCGCCGAGGTGAACACCACCCGCTGAGCTAGCACAGTAGTAGGACGGATGCTACCCAAATCGAACTCCCCATTCCGCGCAAAGCGGAACACGTTGCCCGCCCCCAGATCGAGGCTCTGGGCATCGATGGAGATAGAGCCCATCACGTAGTAGGGAACGTGCATATCCGGTATGGCAAACTGGCTCACGTCCACCTTGCTCGCCACGAGCTCGATGCCAAATCCGCGGGCCGCCGTCAGCGTGGAGTTCCGTCCTAGCAGAGCCAACATCTCCACGCACCCCGAAATGGCGTGCCCATTGGTGGTGTGTATGGCAAGCCCGCTAAGGCGAGCTAGAGCCCGACGATCCACCGCATCAATCTGTAATCCCACCCCAGGGCACTCGGCGATGGATAGATTATCGATGGGGAAATTCAGGTTTGCAATCCGCATGGCGGGCGTGCTGGATGAGCCTGCATGCCGCACCTCGCAGTTCGATATGCGCGAATTGCGGCTTGTGGAAAGGATTTGAATCCCGAGCCAGGGCTTGTCCTTGCTGGCCGATTGCAGCACGATAGGCGATGAGAGGGTACCCTCCATCACGATGTTGCCCGAGCTGGAGCCGCCCACCACCAGCTGCCCATCCTCGGCAAACTCGATGGTGACCCCGGGCTCCACCCGCAGCGTGGCTCCCACCACGGTAACCCTACCCGCAATGGAGACCGTGGAGCCTCGCCGCCACGTCTGATCCTTCGTGATGTCGAGGGTTCCGAGGCTATCGTTCGATATCTTATCGCTGACGCAAGATGCTAGCACAACAGGCAGCACCAGCATTGCAGCGCATACGCGCCAGGCATTCTTCAGCATAGCAATTGCAAAATTACTCAAGGATAGACACGCATGCATTCCGTCTCCCTCGCGGGTGCGCAGAATTGCCGTCTGGTTGGTACGCAAAAACTGCATGCATTGTTCCGTTTCACCCGCCCTAATCGTCGAAATTTGCCCCGTGGCAATGGGAAAACCATTTTGCGGCCCAAAACGTACTAATTCCACTCATATTCAAAGCACCAACGAGGCACCAACAAGGTACCAAGGATACCCTTTGTCCTACCAAATACGGACTTGATGCGGTGTTGCTACGGCGTTGCCACGGTGACGCTAGGTGTAATGCCAGCTCCGGTTGTTGCACGAGTGGGGAATGCCACTACCTTTGCCGCTGATGGCACTCCCGCTGCGCAAGGTGGATCTTCAGGGAGAGATGCTTTCCGTCGTGCAGCGTGGGGCCATGGTGCCGATGTTCCGTTCTGCTGAGAGAGCCACAGTACCCCCCGTTGGATTGTGCGCTCCATTGACCAAATAGGTTTGACAATGAGTGAGATGATTGAGAACCGCCTCACCGACGTGCCGGAGACGATGCTGATCACGCTATGGGCAAAAGCCGAGGAGTCGGCGCGCCCAGATGCGTTGCTTCGCGATCCGAAGGCCGCGGAGATGATGGAGAAGATTGTGTACGATTTCTCCAAGTTCCGTAAGGCTAAATTCACGCAGGCGGGTTGCTGCGTGAGAGCCAGCCTCATCGACAGGGAAGTTGAGGCCTTCATAGCCCAACACCCCGATGCGGTGGTTGTGCAGCTGGGTGCTGGACTAGACGCCCGCTACGAGCGGTTGCGCAAGCCCGACATAACGCACTGGTACGACCTGGACGTAGCAGAGTCCATCGCATTGCGGCGGCAGCTGCTCCAGGAGAGCGAGCGAAACACCTACATCGCCTCCTCCATGTTCGACTACGGCTGGATAGACACCGTAAAGGCGCACAGAAAGCCGGTGCTTCTCGTCATGGAGGGTGTGCTGATGTACTTTGAGCCCGCGCAGGTGAGGGCCTTTTTCGATGAGCTTTGCGACCGGTTCGGCCAGGTGACCGTGCTGTTCGACATGCTCGCCTTCGCCCTGGTGGGGCACTCAAAGCAGCACGATTCGCTGCAGAAGGTGGATGGGCGCGTGGAGTTCAAATGGTCATTGCTCGACACTAGAGATATGGAGGGGTGGAACCCCAAGATACACGTGGAGCGAGAGTACTACATGAGCAAGCACGATCAGGGACGTTACCCGTTCATTTTCAGGATGCTCTACAAGCTCCCGTACTTCTTTCGGCGGTTCAACCAGCGGGTCATCAGGCTGACGATATCCTAGGGCATCGCCCCGGCACTGGATCGATGGGATGTGGCTTGCCGTGGAATGCGGGTGTAACGTCGTGGCGCGCCGTGCCCAATCGGCCCGACGGGGGGCGCATGGAGCCGCGAGCAGGTGTAGGGTACTAATGCACATTTCGAAACTCTTTCGTACCTTCGCCGCACGAATGTGGCCGTGACCTTGTCAGCCCGCCGTAGTTGGTGGGTATGCCCCACGGCCCGAATACATCTCGTATGAATGAGCCCCCTTCCCCCTCTACGCTCTGCCCTAAGGCGAGCGAGCCGGAGAACAGCGTGTCCCCCGAGCCCCCATTAGATGCGGGCTCCCGAGCAGACGGGCCCCTCTTTTTAGTCCCCACCGATTTTTCCCCCGAATCATACCGCGCCGTACAGTACGCCGCATCGCTGGCCGAGCAGGTTGGTGGGCGTGTGCACGTGCTACACGTCGATGCCCCGGATGCGGCAGCTCACGCCAGCGCGCATGCCATGCGTACGATGCTGGAGGAGCTCGACTTGCCGTTGCGCCCGAGCGTTGAGTGCGTGCGCGGCTCGCTGGCTGAAGAGCTATCGGGCACAGCGCAACGGATGGGGGCCGACTACATTGTGGTCACCTCGCGGCACATGCGCGACCCCGAGCAGTTCAAGCAATCCACTGTGTTGCAGCTGCTTCGCTACGGCAACGTGCCCTACCTGGCCCTACAGGAGCCCCCTGAGCGTGGGACGATTCGGGACGTGGTGGTACCGATCGATTACTCGAGCGAGGAGCGCATAAGGCACGAGTGGATACCGCGCCTCTGCGCGCAGTATTCGCCACGATTCCACCTGGTGGTACCCTCGGTGAACGAGGCCGATCTACACGACCGGATAGAGGAGAACCTCGAGTATACCCAGGAGCTGCTCGACCAGGCAGGGGCTGAGCATGAGGAGCATCGGCTGGACGGGCTGGACGATTACACCCCGGCCCTGCTCAACTACGCGCTGGGTGCTGGGGCTGACCTCATTGTGCTAACCTCCACACCCGATCCGCGGCATGCGGGTCGCTACATGCTCGAGCCGCACGACCGGGCCCTACTCCAGCAAGCCGAGGGCATTGCCGTGATGGTCATCAACCCCATTCAGGAGGGAGCAGCATGCTAGAGCTCATCGTGGCAACTCACAATGCGCACAAGGTGGAGGAGATGGCTCCCCTGCTGGCGGGACTTTGCAGCCTGCGTAGCGCATCAGAGGTGGGAATCACCGAATCGATTCCCGAGGATCATGATACGCTCGAGGCGAATGCGCTCCAGAAGGCTTCGTACGTGCACCAGGCCACTGGGCTCGACACATTTGCCGACGACACGGGGCTCGAGGTGCATGCGCTGCATGGGGCCCCGGGCGTGTACTCGGCCCGATATGCAGGCCCCAGCTGCACCCCTGCCGACAATGTGCGCAAGCTGCTTGAGAACATGCAGGGGGTGGAGGATCGCAGGGCCCATTTTCGCACGGTGATTGCGCTCATATACCAGGGGCAAGAGTTCCTGTTCGAGGGCGTGGTGGAGGGCACCATCCTACATGCCCCCACGGGAGCCGAAGGGTTTGGCTATGACCCCATATTCCAGCCAACGGGTGAGTGCCGGAGCTTTGCGCAGATGCCGCTGGCGGCCAAGAATGCCATAAGCCACCGGGGACGTGCCGTGGCCGCATTGGTTGAATTTCTGAAAGCTCAGTCCTGCATGCGTGGGGCGTAACACCGTTTCGCATGGCGCGCAGCAAGCCCCTTGGCCTCCGACTGAGGAGATGGGAAGGGCTAAACACGGCACACCGAATAAGGTAAGATGGGAGCCCTGATGAGAGTACGATCCGTTGCACAGCTGGGGCTATTGCTCTTGTGCTCGGCCTGGGCCGTAGGCAGCGCAGTGGCACAGCATCGGCATTGGCATGATTACTTCTCATACTCGTTGGGGATCAAGCTATTGCCGGCGGGAGATGGCGTGCTGCTGGTGGGGCCTCAGTCGCTCTACGGGTATGATTACCACGGGCAAACCTCGCGCTACTCCCGCGTGCAGGGGTTGGCTGGCAGCCAGATCGTCGATGCCGACTACCGCGCCTCCGATCGCACCCTCGTCGTGGCCTACGCAGATGGGAGTGTAGACGTGGCGGGCCCTGGGGCCCGGTACACCGTGACAGAGCTACGGGATGCGCAACAGGGCACCGTGCCCCTGCCCATCCGCCAGATTCTGCGCGCCTCGGATGTCACCTACGCTGTGACAGAGACGCACATCGTCATCATCAACCATGCCAAGCGATCCATTAGCGAGCTTCTGCGCGTGTGGCCACAGCATGCTGCGGCTGCTCTCTCGCTCAATGGTGCTTGCCTGGTGGGCGAACAGCTCTACGTGGCCACGAATGGCGGCATTTACACCGCCACGGGCACGCCCGGCGCGGGGCAGCATTACGACCTCATGGGGTTAAAGGATCAGGATGTGCTGCGCATCTCATCATCCAATGATGGGGCCACGCTGTTAGCCTGGATTCGGGAGGGGGGAACGCTCTCGCTGAAACGCTTCGCAGGGGGACAATGGAGCACGTTACTCGCTGGGATCGACGGTGAGGCGGCCTGGATAACGTCCAGCGGGGCGCACTTCGTGGCATGCAATGGGCAGCGCATCTGGCGCATCACCAAGTCGGGGAACACGGAGCTGCTGTGGGATGAGACTACGCAGCCAGAGGAGCAACGCATACACCCCATGTGCGCTATCACGCACGAGACGCACGGGCTAATGGTGGCCAGCAAAACGCGGGGACTGATAAAGGTGCAAGGGACATCGTTCAACGTGCTATCTCCCTCCTCGCCCTCCTTCACCACCGCATACCGGGTGTCCATGATAGGGGATGAGCCGATTTTCACCGGTGGAGGGTTCAATGCTGAGGGCGATCCGCTACATCGACCATTCGGTGTCTACAGTCCGGGCCTTGACATCCGCCAGGGGATAGACAAACTTACCCCTCGTCCCCTCGATGCGGGCCCAATTGCAGTGATAGATGCCACAGCATCGCACTACCTGGTAGGGACATCGAATCGCGGTCTGCTCGAAATGCGTGGGGGCGACGTGATCGCCACCCATGACGAGAAGAATAGTCCCCTACAGGGAGGCCCGGGCACTGGCCCCACGGTGAGCGATGCGCTTGTAACAGCCGATGGGCAGTGGTGGCTGATAAGTCCCACGAGTCCAGCCCCCCTACTCCACCGTGCTACCGATGGCCACTGGACAGAGCTCCCACTCCCGGATGGGGTCAACGCCGCGGCAGCTCGCCTGCGGTTGGCACCCGATGGCACCCTGTGGGTGGCCAGTCCCAGAGGTTACCGCATAGCAGCTATCAAGCCGGCAGAGTACATAGCCTCGGGCGGACGCAAGGGCTACGGGAGCCAGATTGTGTATACGCCGCCATCTAACAATGCGGCCCGTCCGTATGACCTGGCCTTCGATGGGCAGGGGCAACTGTGGATAGCCACGAGTCGCACCCTGGTGTGGGCACGCAACCCGGGACAACTGGCTCAGGGCGAAGAGCTCACGCTCAACGCAATCACATTCCCCAACCCCGACTGGGCGGGCACGGGCGCCCAACTGCTGCACGATGTGCGCACGAGCACACTGCTCGTGGATGCGGGAGATGGGGTGTGGGTAGGCGGCTTCGACGGCAATCTGCACCACGTGGATCCCGCCACCAAAAGCCTAGTGCGCCGCTACACGCCGGCCAACTCACCGCTACCTGGCGGTCGGGTGTACGACTTGGTGTACGAGGCCAAGCGGGGGATGCTCTACGTGGCCAGTGAGAATGGTGTGGTGGCCCTGAAGACGAGCACGCTGGAGGGGGCTGCAAACTACGACAATGTGCGGGTGTACCCCAATCCGCTGCGGCCCGAGATGCCCAATGAGATTACGATAGACGGGCTTGTGACCAATAGCACGCTGAAGATTACCGATGTGTCTGGTGCGCTAGTTCGTGAGCTCAAAAGTCGTGGTGGTCGGGCCGTGTGGGATACGCTCAACGGGCGGGGCCAACCTGTGCGCACGGGCATATATCTCATCTTCGCCTCGGACGAGCAGGGGAAAAAGAGCTGCGTGGAGAAGGTCGCCATAGTGCGATAGGACAGCTTGCCATGCGTACGATTCTCGACGGTGCAATCTTACGCTCACAGCCTCACGGTGATCACGGTCGTCTGGTGGCCATCTACAGCCCGCATGAGGGGTATGTGGGACTGGTGGCCCGCAGCGCACGCACGCCACTCAACGGTCAACGTTTCGCGGCCCTGCTACACCCCCTAGCACTGGTGAGTGCCCAGTGCTCGCTGCCTCGCCGCGCCGATGGGCTTGGACAGCTGTATGACGCTGAGCCGCAGTGCCCATTGCCCCTCCTGGTGACCGATGCGGCACGTATTGCCGTGGCCCTATTCGCCAGCGAACTGCTCGACTTGCAACTCCGTAACCGGCCTGGGCAAGTTGATGTGTACGAATTCATCCGCATGACGGCCGTGGCCCTCAATGCGCCCCATCAGAGTCTGGGGCTATTCCCACACTGGTTTGTGCTACATCTGGCATGCCAACTGGGCTATCAGCCCACCGGGGAGTGGAGCGAATGCGATGCCTTTCTCGACGTGGAGAATGGTTGCTTTGTCTCCCACCCCACGGAGGTAACGCGTCAAATATCGCAGGCTGTGGGTCTGCTGGCCTGCGCCGAACAGCCAGATGCAATTGCCGCAGCACCCGACCTCTCACGCAGCGCACTGCTTCGGGTACTATTGCAGTACCTCGCATACCATAGCGGCGTGGCCTGCCATCTTCGCTCCCTGCCTGTGCTCGAGAGCGCACTGCACGGGTAACCCTCCCGCGGCTAGCATCGCATCTATGGGTAGGCTCTCGCCATGGTACCCATGGGGCACAGGGCATGGACGTTGATATTGCATGGCGGAGGCAGGTGATGGGTTCATGTAAAGGGCATTACCTTTGCCAAGAGGCCTTCTCCGCAGGGGCGGGGTGAACGCCCGCCAGGCCACACTACAGCACAGTATTCGTATGTTGGAATACACGTTTCGAGAGCTCCAACAGGCCGTTGGGGGTGAGCTGATCGGCTCGCCAGAGGCTACCGTTTGCAATGTGTCCACAGATAGTCGGGCAATCACGGGGGGGGATGATGTGCTCTTTGTAGCCCTCGTGGGAGCTCGTCACGATGGGCATCGGTTCATCGAGGCACTGTACACCGATCGGCGGGTGCGAGGATTCATCGTGGAGCACTTACCCGAGGGGTATGAGCGAATGGAGGGGGCGAATTTCCTTGTGGTAGACAACACGCTGACGGCCCTTCAACGCCTGGGGGCGTACCATCGTCAGCGGTTCCAGATTCCGCTGGTGGGCATCACAGGTAGCAATGGAAAGACGGTGGTGAAGGAGTGGCTCAGCCAGGTGCTAAGCACGAAGTACCGCACGCATCACAGTCCGCGGAGCTACAACTCGCAGGTGGGAGTGCCCCTTTCGCTGCTCGGGCTGGCCCCGCACCACGAGGTAGGTGTATACGAGGCGGGGATCTCGGAGCCGGGGGAGATGGAGGCCCTGGAACGGATTATACACCCGCGGCTGGGCATATTCACCAATCTCGGGCAGGCGCATCAGGCCCACTTTGCAGATCTCCGCAGCAAGGGAGAGGAGAAGATGCGTCTGTTCACACGCTGCGAGCAACTCATCGTGTGCGCAGATCAACCCCTGCCCGTGGCACTGGCAGGGGAGCTTCACAGGAAGCATGGGGTGCAAATCGTCACGTGGTCGAGCAAGGGGGCACCATGTGATATGCCCGTACAGCTTGGTGAGGCTGAGGCCAGCGGCCGACTCGCCTTCGTGGCCGAATGGGGTGGCGAATCGCTACACGGGTGGCTACCAGGCAATGACCCAGCCACTGTGGAGAATGCGCTGCACACGCTACTCGGGGCAATACTACTGGGCATTCCCCCCGCGCAGGCAGTGGAGCAAATTGGCAGGCTGCACCCTGTGGCCATGCGGCTAGAGCGTCGTGAAAGCGTGTACGGACATGCCCTCATTAACGACAGCTACAGCTGCGACATCGAATCGTTACAGGTGGCCCTGGCATTCCTACACCAGCAAGCAGGAGGGGATGAGAAGGCTGTGATCCTGTCGGATATTCAGCAGAGCGGGCTGAGCACCGAGGCCCTATACCGGCAAGTGCATCAGCTGCTACGGCAGTATGACGTGAAGACGTTGATTGGCGTAGGGCCAGACATTGCAAGCCTCAGGGCCCATATGCCCGAGGGGCTATTCTACCCCACCACGCAGGCCCTCCTGGAGGCATTCCCCCAGGCACAGCTACGCCATGCGGCCGTACTGGTGAAGGGGAGCCGAAGTTACGGGTTGGAGCGTGCCAGCCATCTACTGGAGAAGCAGGCGCACCGCACCGTGCTAGAGGTGAGCCTGACGGCACTAGAGCACAACCTCAATCACTTCCGCAGCCTACTGGCTCCGGGGGTGCGGCTATTCGTGCTAGTGAAAGCATTCGCTTACGGGAATGGGAGCTGCGAGCTGGCCCGCCTGCTGGCCTATCACCAGGTGGATTACCTGGGTGTGGCCTTTGCCGATGAGGGGGTAGTTCTGCGCAATAGCGGGGTGAGCACTCCTATCGTGGTGCTGAATCCGGCCCCCGATAGCTACGCGCTGCTCATTGAGCACGGATTAGAGCCGGAAATATTCTCCTTTGCAAGCCTGCGTGGCTTCTCGCGTGCAGCCCGGGAGTTGGGCGCAGAGGGATATCCTGTGCATCTAAAGTTCGACACGGGTATGCACCGTGTGGGGTTCAGCCCCGAGGATGTGGATGCGCTCATTGGGTCGCTGGCAGAGTCGAAGGCTATTCGCGTGGCCAGCATGTTCACCCATCTTGCGGCAGCCGATGAGCCTGGGCAGGATGAGTTCACGGCGCACCAGGTGGCATGCTACACGGCCATGGCCGACAGCGTGGAGCGAGCCCTGGGTTACCGACCGCTTCGGCACGTACTCAATTCGGCAGGCACCGAGCGTTTCCCCGACTGGCAGTTCGACATGGTGCGACTGGGCATCGGGCTACACGGAATCTCGGTGTATGGGGATAACCGTTTGCAGGTAGCGGCGAGCCTTAAGACCTACGTGGCGCAAGTGAAGCACCTAAATCCAGGCGACACGGTGGGGTATGGCCGCAAAGGGCGCATCGAGCATCCAGCAACCATTGCAACCCTTCCAATCGGGTATGCGGATGGATTCAATCGGAGACTGGGTAACGGCGTGGGTCATGTGCTGGTGAAGGGCCACCTGCTGCCCACGATAGGGAATATTTGCATGGACACCTGCATGGTGGATGCGAGCGGATGCGATGTGCGCGAGGGGGACAGCGTCACCATATTCGGCCCAGAGCTCCGGGTGGAACAGCTGGCCCAGTGGCTGGGCACGATTCCCTATGAGGTGATGAGCACCATCTCATCCCGCGTGTCGAGGCTCTACTACACGGACTAACGTTACGGCTCGGGTGGTGCCACGTCGAAAATGGCTCACGCCAGGTGTGCGCGGCTGATGAGGGTGCGCACGATCGCGGTGAGCGCCCCGGGATAAACGCCAGAGGGGGCCACACTGGGTGGCAAGACCCTCTGCGCGAGTGGATGCCCGCAGGCAATCGCATTGGTTGGGTGGACTATATACGCCGAGGGGCCTTTCCACCCTATCGTAGGTGGAAAGACCCCCTGGTCGACCCCTCTTAACCCCTTAAGAGATTGACTCGATGTGTGCTGTATTGCGTGCTTAGAAGGAGAAGAGCAGCATTCCGAATTCGATGGGGTAGAATGTCGGGCCACGTCCCTGCTCAAATAACCCCATGGGATAGTAGTTGGCGTAGAGATGCATGGGGCCCAACCCAATCCTCACTGTTGTGGCAAACTGCACATCGTTAATGAAGAAGGCATTGCTGTGGTAAAGCTCCCGATTGCCATTGTAGCGGACCTTCGTCGTGGCGTACATTTTCACGCCCCCAATGACTCCCGCAGCGATGTAGAACCGTTTCCAGTACCCACGGCGTGGCGACTGGAGCTCGAGCAGGAGCGGCACGGTGAAGTATCCGGTGCGTAGCTTGGATGAGGCCACCTTTGCGCCCCCCTGGAGTAGCGTGCTGTCAACGAACACCCCGTCCCTATTCATGCCCAGGGTGGTACCGCCCTGAAAGCGGTAGAAATTGAAGTTGAAGCCTATCCCCGTCACCACGCCAAAGCGCCGGTCGACGATGCTGATGCTGTACTGGAAGGGATTGATGGCAAAGCTGATAGAACTCCCCAATTTGAGCCGATACGCATCCTCTGCACCCATGGGGTAGAGACTCCCCTGGCTGGAGAGCAGCCAGCTAAACCCTAGCTGCATGCCGGCCCAATGCCCACGGAAATCCCGCTCGCTAAAGAAATGGCCCACCTTATCCGCAATCTCATCGACCTCGTCACCGTTCAAAATCTCAAAGGGATTACTCCTTTTGTACTTCCCTTTGCGCACGATCGTGGCATTCCCCTTGGAGTCTATGCGGTAGATTTTGCCATTGCTCCGAATCCGATAGCCATCGTGGTTGCGAGTGATCACCGAGACTGAGCTACTACTGCTATTGTCGGCAGCGTCACCGCTTTTAACGGTTCGCACGATGGTTGTATCTTGTGATGTCAGGATCGTGTCAACGTTCTCACGGCGTTTTCCAGTGAATATGAACGTCGTGTCCGAATGCTGCTCGATGACCATGTCATCTTGGCCCTGAGACGTTGTAGCCGTTTTGGCCGTGTCAGTGGGCGCTACACTCGTGGCTCCAGTTATCCCCATCACTCCGCCCGAGGCGACGAATACCGTGGTGGAAGAGCTTTGCGCCTGAAGGCTTCCTATGGCTGCCGTGACCCCAAGGGTCACCAGCAATAATTGGCGTAGCAAATTCATATGTCGTCTGCCTTTTGAATTCAATCCTATGACGGATGAGTGGGCTATAAGTTACAGTAGCAAATAGCGTAACTGAGAGAAAAGGCCACACAGTAGGGGGGTAATAATAGCGAAAGCGGAGAGCTCAGCCTTGAGCTCTCCGCTTTCGTAGGGTGGAAGATGGGGCTCGAACCCACGACCTTCGGAACCACAATCCGACGCTCTAACCAACTGAGCTACATCCACCGTCCAGCGGGTGCAAAGGTACCTCCTTTGCACGAAATTACCAAACTACCGCCAAGAACCCGGGGGCCACCATTGCCATTCACACATCAAATCGGCCGGTGGTATAGCCTGTTCCCTCTACCTACGCTCCTGATCAATGCGTACACCCTGCACGCCAGGCAAGGCGAGGATATCGTCCACAAGCTGCTGCACGGGCACCTGCTCGGAGATGCGCACAGAGAAGCGCATAACAGCAAGCCCGCCCACGTTGTCGGATTCGTAGTCCACGGTGCGTATACGTATGTAGCGACGAGCTATGGCCCCACGCACCACTTCCACGGAGGCCGTCTGCGGCAGGCAACGCACCTCTATCGTTTTGAAATGCTCGATGAAGAATAGGCGCAGCTCAAAACGTTCGAAGAGCACGAGGACGATGAGTATGATGACTGTGGCACTAATGGCAAGATCGGGCATACCAGCCCCGGCGGCCATCCCCACAGCTGCCACAGCCCATATGCTTGCAGCGGTAGTGATGCCACGCACGTTGGTGCCGAATTTGATGATAGCCCCGGCACCCAAAAAGCCAATGCCGCTGACAATCTGCGCCGCTATACGCGCCGGATCGCTACGGAACTCTATCGGCAATCTGGAAAATGGAATGTGTAGGTGGTATAACGGTATGTGTAACGAAATGATGGTGAAGACGGCAGCCCCCACGCAGATGAGCATGTGCGTACGCATGCCTGCTGGCTGACGGCGTATCTCACGCTCAATGCCCACCACGAGCCCAAGCAGGGCACTAAGCGCAAGACGCGCGGCTAACGTGGGGAAACTCTGCACGGGATCGCCACCGATAATATCAAACAGCTCCATGGTCTGAGGTAAATAGCAGCAGTACGGTTATTGTGGCTCCATCGCATCAAATGGGCAAAAGCCTCACTCGCCCGGTAAACCTGCCCGCCAATGCATAACACACGGCAGGAGGCCTCTGCATCGCACCCTGCGCCCCAACAAGTGTGGGGGTACCCATGCGCGGGCTACCTATCCCAGTCGGCCACACCCTCGATAGGCTGGCCAGTGGCTGCATTCGGTGGTGCAATCTGCATGAGATGGCAAATGGTAGGGGCGATGTCGCAAGGAGCTACCGAGTGTACTACCCGACGGGGGCCAAGCTTCCAGCCGAAAAAGAAAAGGGGGACATGCATATCGTACGATGATTCCCCATTTTTAGCCGTGGGAAATCGCTCGGATACGACCGACCACCCAGGTAGCAAATCTACTACCACATCCCCCGAACGCTTGGGATGAAAATTGGAGGCGGCACGTTGTGCCCTACTGCGGGCCCCACCACCCCACTGTAGGATATTTGCTGGGTAGGCTGCGGAGACCCCGGCCATATCCTGCAAAAACTGAGCAGCCTGCTCCCCAAGGCTAGACAGGGATAGCGAGTGCTTCTCGATGAGGGGGCGATTCAGATAGAATTGCTGCCCCGCATGGCCACGCACAAGATCGGCAACGCCGTAGCGTGCCCGCAGGTAAGAGTTGAGTAGAAAGAGGGCTCGATCGGGATTGAACTGGCCACTCGGGATGCGCCAGGCCTGCAAGTACTCCACGGATGGGGACGCTGCATAAGCCGATGTGAGGACGAGCAGGTATTGCTTCTTGCCCACGGTGGCATTGAGGTAGTCGAGCAGCTGCGCCAGCTCAGCATCGAATCGGAAGAGTGCATCCTCGTACTGCATCGACTCCGGGCCGTAGAGCGTGGCGATATTCTCGAAAGGAGAGAAGTAAACCGACAGCAGGTCGGGCTCAGCATTACGCCCGAGCCGATCCCCCTCGATGGCTGCCACGAGCAGATCACGCAACAACGTGTTACCCCGTGGCATGGTGGCAAGTTTCGCATACTGGGGCCCAATGCTTATGGTGGTGGCAGGTATGGAGAACTTGGGATCGTCAAACTGGGATGCATCCTGCAAGGGGGAGTTACGCATAAGCAACGAGGCGTACGCATGCGAGCGTTTGGCCGGTTGCCAAGGCTGCTTCAGATACATGGCCGCCACACCATTCCTGTTGAACTGGGTGACAAATTGGGGCAGCGTATCGCAGTAGTAGGTAGAGGTGACGAAGTGCCCTGTTTTCTCATTCATCCACAATGCCGCATTAGCGGCCCTACCCGCTAGCAGAATGGCAGGCAAGGGAGACAAGGACATCGAGTAGATGTGCGATTGTGGGAATGCAGCCCGCCAGGCCTGGGCTAACGTAGCCACCAACAGCTTCTGCGGTGACACGTTGTAGTCATTGTAGCTATCCCCAACGGCACCACAGACCTTATCGGCGATTAGGGATTGAGGCTCATTGGTGATGTGGTCATACCACTTCGAGGCGGATACCCCGTGGGTATCCGGCGTTGTCCCTGAGGCAATGGTGACCAATCCGCTAGGCGTATTACCCAGCAGATGACCATAGCGGGCAGCGATGCACTCCACCCCCTGAGCCCTCAGCAATGGGATGCCACGAGGCTCAAAATTGTTCCATGCACGCACCAAAGCACTCGGGGGCATACCACCCAACACGAGCTGTATAACAAGCTTGGGGGGTCTATCAGCTGGCAACGATTGGCCCATAGCCGGGCCGACAACGAGCCAGGATGCCGCAAGGACAGCCCATGCGCCACACCTCACAAGCCTCTGGGCTACGGCGCAAGTCAATGCTAGCCGGTGTGCACTACACATTGAATCGGAAGTGCATTATGTCGCCATCCTTCACCGTGTACTCCTTCCCCTCAATGGCAATCTTACCTGCCTCACGGCATGCAGCCTCAGAGCCAAGGGCCACATAATCGGCGTACTTTATCACCTCGGCGCGTATAAACCCCTTTTCAAAGTCGGTATGGATGATCCCAGCCGCCTGTGGGGCCTTGATACCCCGGACAAAAGTCCATGCTCTCGTCTCGTCAGCCCCTGTGGTGAAGTAGGTTTCCAAATTCAGCAATGCGTAAGCAGATTTTATCAGCTTGGAGACACCTGACTCGTGGAGGCCCACCTCACGCAGGAACATGGCCCGCTCCTCGTAGCTCTCCAGCTCGGCAATCTCAGCCTCCGTCTGCGCTGCAATCACCAGCAGGCGCGATTTCTCCCCCTCGATGGCTGCGCGCACCTGCTCCACGTAGTCGTTCCCATTAACGGCAGACCCCTCGTCCACATTGCACACGTAGAGGATTGGTTTAGCAGTCAACAGCTGCAACTCCGCCAGCAATGGAACCTCATCCCCCTCGAAGTCGAGCTCACGCACTGAATGCCCCTGCTCCAAGCACGTCTTGCACTTACGTAGCAGGTCACACATCTTGGCAGCCCCCTTGTCACCACCCACCCTGGCAATCTTCTCGGTCTTGGCCAGACGAGCCTCTACGGTTTCAAGATCCTTCAGCTGCAACTCAGCATCGATGATACCCTTATCCCGCACCGGATCAATTGTCCCGTCCACGTGGGTAACATTCCCATCCTCAAAGCAGCGCAGCACGTGGATTATCGCATGCGTCTCACGGATGTTTGCTAGGAATCGATTACCAAGCCCCTCGCCCTTACTGGCCCCCTTCACTAGCCCAGCAATGTCGACTATCTCAACCGTAGCAGGGACAACGCGCTTGGGGTTATCGATACGGGCCAATTCCACCAGACGATCATCTGGCACAGACACGACCCCCACGTTGGGCTCTATGGTGCAAAATGGGAAATTGGCCGCTTGCGCCTTGGCGTTCGACAGGCAGTTGAAGAGGGTGGATTTACCCACATTGGGCAATCCGACGATTCCACACTGTAATGCCATGGTTAGTGGGACTGGTTACACGGGTAATAGAGATGGTTAATGCTTTCGGGGCTCTGATGCGTTTCGCACCAGATGCACAAGGGTGGCCCCGTATCCATACTCCTTGAAAGAGGCATC
>CAUUMS010000014.1:0-43283 GCA_963546395.1 uncultured Bacteroidia bacterium
GGGCATCAGGGATCTTTCACATGCTACGATTCGTGAGATCGTGCGCTTGGCGCGCGATTTAGAGCAAGAGACAGGCGTGCCATTCGTCCATATGGAGATGGGGGTGCCAGGTCTTGAGCCGTCCCCGATAGGTGTGGAGGCTGAGATCGCTGCCCTGCGTAGTGGGGTTGCACGTAGCTATCCGCCAGTGGATGGAATTCCATCTCTCAAGACGGAGATGGCACGCTTCGTGAAGAACTTCATCGATGTGGATGTGCAGCCTGAGGGATGTGTGCCCACGGTGGGTTCTATGCAGGGAGGGATGGCGGCCTTTATGCTATTCAACCGCTGCGTGAAGGGAAAGGAGCGGATTCTATTCATCGACCCGGGTTTCCCTGTGCAGAAGCAGCAGCTACGAGTCCTGGGCTTTGAGTACGACACGTTCGACGTGTATGACTACCGGGGAAAAGCCCTCCGGGGTAAGCTGGAGGAGTTCCTCGCTAAGGGGCATACGAGTGCTATCCTGTACTCCAATCCGAATAACCCATCCTGGGTCTGCCTCACGGAGGAGGAGCTGTCGATTATCGGGGATCTATCGCGTCAATATGACGTGCCGGTGATAGAGGATTTGGCCTACTTCGCAATGGACTTCCGTTGCGATTTGTCGCAGCCGGGAAAGCCACCGTACCAGGCCTCTGTGGCACGGTATACGGACACGTGGATGATGCTCATCTCGAGCTCAAAGGCTTTCAGCTATGCGGGGCAGCGTATCGGCTGCCTGGTGATGAGCGATGTCCTATTCAATCGTCAGTACGAGCATCTTGGACAGTATTTCCCCAGCACAATGTTCGGCAGAGCCCTTATCTACGGGGCGATGTACGCACTCTCTTCGGGAGTCGCAGCATCTGTGCAGCACGGGTTTGCTGCCATGCTGAAAGCGGCTAACGATGGGGTCTTCAACTTTGTGAATGAGGTGCGTGAGTACGGTCGTCGAGCCCATGAGATGAAGCGGATCTTCACGGAGAATGGCTTCTATGTGGTGTACGATCGTGATGGTGAAGCCGAATTAGCGGACGGGTTTTACTTTACCATTGCCTACCCGAAGTTCAGCGGTGATGAGCTGTTGCGTGCCCTGTTGGCATGGGGCATTACCGCTATATCGCTCGGGAGCACGGGCAGTTTGCGTACCGAGGGGCTACGCGCCTGCGTATCGCATGTGTACCCATCGCAGTTTGCAGACTTGCAGGCCCGCCTGAAGGCTTTCCACGAGCTGCATGGGGAAAAGAAGTAGAGAAGCTAACGGTTCAGCCGTAAAATCAACCTGAAAATCGAACGCTATGGCAAAAGTGATTGGAACAATTGAGGTCGACCGTGAGCGGTGCAAGGGATGCCTCTTGTGCGAGGTGGCCTGCCCGACGAAGGTGATTGCTATGGCCCATGAGGTGAATGCGAAGGGGTACCACTACGCCTACATGGAGCATCCCGACGCTTGCATCGGGTGCACGAACTGTGCCACCGTATGCCCCGACTCGGTGATTGAGGTCTACCGGCTGCGGGTTGCGTAGCAGGTACCCGCTAACTGGAATTGTCATTTCCTAAAATCCTTTCAATAGATGGCAGAGTACACATTAATGAAGGGGAATGAGGTGATCGCTGAGGCTGCAATCCGCTGTGGTTGCGATGCCTACTTCGGTTACCCGATCACTCCCCAGTCGGAAATACTGGAGACGCTGGCCCTGCGTCGCCCGTGGATAGAGACTGGCATGGTGGTCTTGCAGGCTGAGAGTGAGATCGCAGCCATAAACATGGTGTACGGTGGTGCTGGTGCCGGCAAGCGGGTCATGACCTCATCGTCAAGCCCTGGCATTAGCCTCAAGCAGGAGGGATTGACCTATATCGCCGGTGCTGAGCTCCCCTGCCTAGTGGTGAACGTGGTTCGTGGAGGCCCCGGTCTTGGCACCATCCAGCCCGCGCAGAGTGACTACTTTCAGGCCGTCAAGGGTGGGGGCCACGGTGACTATCACCTCATAGTGCTCGCTCCCGCCTCGGTGCAGGATATGCATGACTTTGTCTTCTTGGGCTTTGACCTGGCCTTCAAGTATCGCAACCCGGTGATGATTCTGTCCGATGGTGTAATCGGCCAGATGATGGAGAAGGTGCAGCTGGCTGACTACCGGCCGCGCATGACCGATGCCGAGATCGCCGAGAAGTACGGTTCGTGGGCTACCACCGGCAAGCCGGCCTCTCGCAATCGCAACATCATCACCTCGCTAGAGCTCGACTCAGGGCGGCAAGAGAAGTTCAACCTCAAGCTCATCGAGAAGTACAAGACGATCTCAGAGAATGAGGTTCGCTACGAGGAGTTCATGATGGACGATGCGGAGTACATGCTCGTGGCTTATGGCTCGTCAAGCCGTATATGCCAAAAGGCCATCGAGCTAGCTCGTCAGCAGGGCATCAAGGTGGGGCTGCTACGCCCGATTACGCTCTACCCCTATCCAACGAAGATCATCCAGTCGCACCTTTCCCATCTGAAGGGAGTGATGGCTGTGGAGATGAGTGCCGGGCAGATGGTCGAGGACGTTCGCCTCGCAGTGAACGGGGCCATCCCCGTGGAGCACTACGGTCGCATGGGGGGAATTATTCCGAGCCCCAACGAGGTGGTAGAGGCCCTCAAGCGGTTTATCAGCAACAATTAATGCGCTAAGACTATGAATGCGGCAGAAATCAAACAGGCAGGAGAGAAGGTCTACAAGCGCTCTAAGCTCCTAACCGATAATGTGATGCACTATTGCCCTGGCTGTACGCACGGGGTGGTGCACAAGATCTTGGCGGAGGAGATTGAGGCGATGGGTATCCAGGAGGACGTGATCGGGGTAAGCCCCGTGGGATGCGCCGTCTTGGCCTACAATTACATCGATATCGACTGGCAGGAAGCCGCCCATGGTAGGGCACCGGCAGTGGCCACAGCCCTGTCGCGTCTGCGTCCCGATAAGACGATTTTCACCTACCAGGGGGATGGCGACTTGGCCTCAATTGGTGCTGCGGAGATCCTGCATGCTTGCAATCGTGGCGAGCACATGATGGTGATCTTCATCAATAACGCCATCTACGGGATGACGGGGGGGCAAATGGCCCCCACGACGCTACCCAACATGCCGACTGCCACGTGCCCGTTTGGCCGTGACGTGGAGATGGTGGGGAACCCGCTCGTCATCACCGAGCTCATCGCCCAGCTGCCTGGTACATGCTATGTGGCCCGCCACTCCGCGCACACCCCTGGGTCCATTGCCAAGCTGCACAAGGCCGTGCGCAAGGCACTTGAGAACACCAAAGCCAAGAAGGGAACCTCGTTCATCGAGGTCGTTTCAACCTGCAACTCGGGTTGGAAGATGAGCCCAACCCAGGCCAATGACTGGATGGTGGAGAACCTATTCCCTGTCTACAAGCCTGGGGTACTGAAGGACGAGTAATCAAGGCCACCGGCCCTAGTTGACGATTCATAAGCAAGCCAATTATGACAGAGGAAATCATTATCGCAGGGTTTGGCGGCCAGGGCGTTCTCTCGATGGGTAAGATTCTGGCCTATTCGGGTATCATGCAGGGCCAAGAGGTCTCCTGGATGCCTTCCTACGGGCCCGAGATGCGTGGTGGCACGGCCAACGTCACGGTGATCCTGAGCGATTCGCGCATCAGCTCACCCATCGTCCAGGAGTACGACACGGTGATCGCCTTGAACCAGCAGTCGCTCGACAAGTTTGAGTCGCACGTGAAACCCGGCGGAACGCTCATCTACGATCCTAACGGGATTTCTACGCCACCCACCCGCAAGGATATCTCGATCTACACGATCAAGGCCACTGATGAGGCCACTAATATGAACAACGCTAAGACGTTCAACATGATAGTGCTCGGTGGTTTGCTGAAAGTAAAGCCGATCGTAGAGATTGAGAATGTGGTGAAGGGCCTACAGAAGTCGCTGCCGGAGCGTCACCACAAGCTGATACCGCTCAACGAGAGTGCCATACGACGTGGCATGGAGATCATTGAGAAGGTGAGCTAGTAGGCAAGCGCTAGGCTAGTTATACGCATCAGGGGCCGGGGAGAAACTCCCCGGCCCCTGATGCGTTATATGGCCATCTCATCGTGATGCGCCATTGGCCAGAAGGGACAGTGCGCAATACTGCCCACCGTGTGTGGCTACGGTAGATTGTGGTGCAAGGTGCCTGTGGCTAACGCTTGCGCGATTTCTCGCTGAAGAAATGGCGACGCATCCAGCGTGGCAGCAGCACTATCCCAATCACTAGGTATGGGTAGTAGGTGGCCAGTCGCCACATGAAGGCGAGCACCACGGCGACAGCCCCGAGGCTACTTGCGCTCACGGGGATGAACTCCCCGAGGTACTGCGAGAACACGTACTCGGAAAATCCGCTCCCGCCCGGCGTCGGGCTCACGAGCATGATGATCCACATTATCAGCTGCCGCGCAAAAATCATAAACTGGTTACTGGTGGCGAAGAAGGCCAGCAGTATGGCGTTAGCCACCCAGTAGCGCGAAGTCCATGACAGGAAGGTGGCAGCAAAAGCTCGCAACCAGTAGCGAAAGGGCTTGCTGCGGAACTCCCTAGAGCTCGTGATAATCTCCGAGCCGGCAGCATGTGCCCCCTGCTTCCATTTGCGCAGGAAGGGGAGCTTGAACAGCTTCAACAGCAACCACTTCAGCCCACGTGGGTTGATAAAGAACCCGTAGGCCAGCATCAGCACGTAGACGGCCTTCAGGCTGTAGCCCAGTATGGCGAACCAGAATAGGCCGCTGGCGATCCCTCCCTCCTTGCCTGTGAACGTGAAAAGCTCATGCCCCCCCGTCAACAGTAGCAGTAGCGGGAACATGATGAGGAAGTACACCTCATCGAGGAAGCTGGTGGCCATCACCATGGCGGAGCTCCGCCCCACCGAGATGCCCTCTTTAGCCACGTACAGAATGGCAACGCTTGTCCCCCCGATGGCCGATGGGGTAATGGCCGACGTGAACTCCCAGAGCATGACAACCCGAAAGGCCTGCCCGAAGGTGAGGCGACCCTCAGCCAGGATCATCAGTCGCCACACGTACCCCAAGTCACGCCCGAACATCAGTAGGAGGGCTACCACGAGCCAACCGGCAGCTTGAACCGACCAGTGGACTTGCTCCAAGGCGTGCACATCGAACTCCCGCCAAAACATGAATCCGACAACCCCCAGCCCAATGATGATGGGGTAGATGGCCTTGTAGGCTTTGATCCCACGTAGGGGGGACGACTCGTGTTGTTCCATGCTGCCGACTCCAGTTGTTGCCAAGTATCACCGCGTGCCAGCGCACGCATTTGGCCGATGCAATGCGACACAGGCCGCGAAGGTATCTATTCCGTCAGGAATTAAGCCGAGTGCCCACCATCCATCTTCCGACAGCCTAATGGCTATCGGTGTGCCGACTCGCAGTCGAGGCACCGGACACCTCACGGCCGGGGGCAATACTGATGGAGGCAATTTGCGTACTTTTGCGACGACGAGGTGCAGCGTATGTTTGGATTCCCCGTGCGGTACGAAGAGCCGCTATTCCGGCCACCCAGTGAGGCCCACTCGGCCATCGTCCAAGCCACCATTGGGTGCGCCTGGAACAAGTGCGCCTTCTGCGACATGTACGAGGGCAAAACCTTCAGGAGTAGGCCCATCGATGAGATCGACCACGATCTAAAATCCCTGTCCCAGTTCATGCCTGAGGCTCGTAAGGTTTTCCTGGCAGATGGGAATGCCTTTGCCCTCTCTTACGATCGCCTGGTGAGCATACTATCATCGGTGCGCAAGCATTTCCCCTCCATTCGGCGAGTTTCGGCCTATGCCCTGCCGAGCAACGTGCTCAGCAAGCAGCATGAGGAGCTAGTTCATCTAAAGGAGATGGGGCTGAGCCTTCTTTATCTGGGGGTCGAGAGCGGGGACGACGATGTCTTGCGGGCCGTGAATAAGTCCGAGACCCGTGCGACCATACGCGAGGGTATAGCCAAAGCCCATGCCGCAGGCCTCGACACATCGGTAATGATTATCACCGGCCTCGGAGGGGCCGAGTACAGCGAGCAGCATGCGCTGATGTCAGCCCAGCTGGTCAGCGAGCTGAGCCCCAAGTACCTCTCCACGCTCACCCTTTTCCTGCCACGTGGCCTCGATGACTATCTGCACCGGTTCAAGGGGAACTTCGTGCAGCAAAGCACCATAGAGCTACTGCACGAACTGCGTCTGTTTGTGAGCCATCTCACCATGAGCGGCTGTATATTCCGCTCAAACCACGTCTCCAACACCCTACGTTTAGAGGGGATCGTCTCGCGTGACAATCCCAAATTGCTCGCTATGATTGATGATGTGATCGCATCGGAGGAGCTAGAGCCGACAGCCCGATTCTCCCCCTACTATGGCTATTGAATAGCACCGTTCAGCGGGAATGTTGTACCTTTGCGGGGTTTAGCGTGGTGGGGTGATTAAGGCGAAAAATAGCGGCCTTTACCCCTCCTGCTGAGTCGCCCGCAATATTAGGCTTAGGGGTGCTTTGGGGCACGTGAGATAAAATGGCGGGCCGTCCAAAAGCATTTCAGAGATCGAATTATGGAGAGTAATGGCTACAGAGGCCGCCCACGGGGGCACCGTGATGGCGGATCGCAAGGGTATCGCCACTCGGAGAGCGAGGAATCACGCCCCTACCGTCCACGGACGCAGCGCGTTGCAGAGGTGACGGAGCAGAACGATGAGCCCCGGGCTGAGGGGGAAGGGCGCGAGGAGCGACCACGGCGTGAAGCCCCACGGCGAGATAGCATGGGGTCGTACCGCCCACGGACGCTGCGGCGCGATTTGCCCTATCCCACGGAGCGGGAAGAGGGGAGAGAGCATGACAATGAGGAGCCCCGCGAGCATCGTCGTCGCGATCGTGATGACGGGCCCCGCGAGCGCAGGTTCGGCGATCGGGAAAATCGTTTCCCTCGCCGCGAGGGCTACAGGGGTGGATATGGCGATCGTGACTCCCGTCGGGACGACCGCTTTGCCGGCGACCGTAGGTCGGGTGAGGGCCGCTATGGCCGACGTGATCGTGACGAAGGGCGTGGCTACTCTGGCTATCGCCCCCGTTTCCCATCGCGTGATGGTGAGTATCCCGAGCGGGAGGATCGGCGTGATCGCCAGGAGGGCGGTTACCGTCCCCGTTTCGCATCGCGGGACGGCGGGCGCTTTGGCGATCGTGATGGTCGCTACGGTCGTCGTGAGGGGGGCTATGGCTCCCGGTTCGCCCCCAGGGACGATCGTCGCTTCGGCGACGGGGAGGAGGGCGAGTATCGCCCACGTCGTTTCCCAAGAGGCGAGGAGCGTTTTGGCAGCCGTGATGGCCGCTACGGCCGTGACGAGGAGCGTCCACGCTATGGCAGCCGTGACGAGAGGCCGCGTCGGGGTGACGACAGGTTTGGCTATGGCCAGGATCGCCGGCGTGACGACCGCCGTGAGTATGGCCGCGGACGCGGCGAATATGGGGCTGAGCGACGCATGCGCGAGCGTGCGCAGCGGGAGTATAACGACAGCCGCAGACAGCAATCTGCGCAGCAGCGGGAGCTGGATCCCAACGAGCCAATACGTCTCAACCGTTACATCGCTTACTGCGGCGTATGCAGCCGCCGTGAGGCCGACATCCTCATCGAGCAGGGCGAGGTGCAGGTGAACGGGGTGGTGGTGAACACGTTGGGTGAGCGCATCATCCCCGCGCAGTCCGAGGTTGTCTGCAAGGGCGATAAGCTCTCGGTGGAGCGTAAGGTCTACATCCTCCTCAACAAGCCAAAGGATTGTTGCAGCACCACGGAGGATCCGCATGCCACTAGGACTGTGCTCGATGTCGTGGGCGATGTCTGCAAGGAGCGCATATACCCCGTGGGCCGACTGGATCGGAATACCACTGGCCTTCTGCTGCTCACCAATGACGGCGAGTTGACCGAGCAGTTGACGCACCCGAGCTACAACAAGCGTAAGGTGTACGAGGTAGAGCTCGATCGCGTGGTCACGGCTGATGACATGCAGCGGTTGCGCACGGGTATCGAGCTGGAGGACGGCACCATGTCCGTCGACTCCATCGAGTACACCCGTCCCGGCAGTCGCCAGACGGTGGGTGTGGAAATCCACAGCGGGCAAAACCGCATCGTGCGACGCCTCTTCGAAGCCCTCGGCTATCAGGTCGAGAAGCTGGATCGCGTCTACTACGCCGGTCTTACGAAGCGCAATCTTCCCCGTGGCGAGTGGCGTTTCCTGACGCCGTCCGAGATCACCATGCTGAAATCCGGCCGCTATGAGTGAGCGCATCGGCCCTAGCAGAGCATCCTCCTACTAGCATGTGAACGCATCATGTATGCTCTGGTAGAGTGAGCCCTAAAGGATTACGGCCCCATGGAGTCCTACACGTAGGGACTCCATGGGGCTTTGTGTTTCACGCATCATCCCCCTCAATTACCATGCAGCACGTAGACACCCGTAATGTTGGAGTACCGCCTGCCGACACCGTGGCCAGGGCTTTTGCACGTGCCATCACGTGCACCCTCATCATTGCGCTGATGACGTTGCTCGCCTCGAGCTCGTGGGCCCAGCGGCACAACAACGTCACCATTAGCGGGAGCGTGAAGGACTCGCTCACCGGCGAGACGCTGCCAGGGGCCCATATCGCCCTGCTTGGTACCAACCACGGCGCAGCCACCAACAATTATGGCTTCTTCTCGCTCCGCGTGCCCCGGGGCTGCGATACGATACTGGTGAGCTACGTGGGTTACTCTCCCGTTCGTCTCGCCTTGTGCCTTACGCAGGACACCACGGTGGCAGTGCAGCTCCCGCCCAGCCTTGAAATCGAGCAGGTGACCATTGAAGGGCAGGCAGATCACAACTCGAGTCGGAGTGCGCGCATGGGCTCTATCCAGGTGCCTAAGCAGGTCATCCAGCGGGTGCCCATGCTCCTGGGTGAGCGTGATGCGCTGCGCATCATCCAGCTATTGCCGGGGGTGCAGAAGGGCACCGAGGGCACTAGCGGATTCTACGTGCGTGGGGGCGGCCCCGATCAGAACCTCATCGTCCTCGACGAGGCCCCCGTTTACAATGCCTACCACATGCTCGGGATGTTCTCCCTGTTTAACGGCAGTGCCATCAAGAACATGGAGCTCCTCAAGGGGGGCTTTCCAGCCCGTTACGGGGGCCGCCTGGCCTCAGTGCTCGAGATCGTCATGGAGGACGGCAACATGCGCGAGTGGCACGGCGAGGCAGGTCTCGGCCTCATCTCATCGCACGCCATGGTGCAGGGCCCCATCGTCAAGGATAAGGCCTCATTCATCGTCACGGGACGTCGCACATACCTCGACCTCCTCTTACGTCCCTTCCTGAGCACCGAGCAGGGAAAGCCCGTCTTCTACTTCTTCGATCTCACGGCGAAGATCAACTGGCAGATCACCCCTCGCGATCGCCTCTACCTGAGTGGTTACTTCGGCCGTGATGCCTTCGGCATGGAGTACTCCGAGGGGTCGGATGGTAGATCCGAGGTCGGGATCCGCTGGGGCAACGCCACGGGCACCCTGCGTTGGAACCGCATCATCAATCACTCGCTCTTCTCCAATCTTACCCTCATCTACAGCAGCTACAATTTCAGGGTGTTCGCAAATCTATTTGCTGGCAACGACTCATTCAGGACGCGCTACACCACCGACATCCAGAACGTGGGGCTAAAGTGGGATCTCGATTGGCGCCCCATCGATGGCCACACCTTCCGGATGGGGGTCTCCAGCATCGGCTACCGTTTCATCCCGCAGTCGTACCTCGAGCAAAGCACGTTTAGCGCCACGGTGCGCAACTCCATCAATACGGTCTATTCGCTCGAGGGAGCCTTGTACGCCGAGGACGAGATGCGCCTATGGGACTGGGGGCGTGCCAACGTGGGTGTGCGGGCTACCAGCTACGCCGCGAAGCGTTTCACCAAGTTCAGCCTCGAGCCCAGGGCCTCGCTCAGCGTCTACCTCACGCGCTACCTCTCCGCCAAGGGTGCATTCTCCCTCATGGGGCAGAACCTGCATCTCCTCTCCTCATTTGGGGTCAACCTCCCCACCGATATCTGGGTGCCAGCCACGCGCCAGCTACCGCCCCAGAGCAGCTGGATCGCCTCGGCAGGCCTGTCGCACGACTTGCCCTGGATTGAGTCCACCTTCAGCATTGAGGCCTACTACAAACGCACGCGCGGCAACATCGCCTACGTGAGCGGTGCCACCTACGCGGCGCTAAGCACGCCGCTCGGCGGGAACTACTGGGAGAATCTGGTCACCCGTGGCCGTAGCTGGTCTACGGGGGTAGAATTCCTCCTGCAACGCAAGTTTGGCAAGCTCAGCGGCTGGTTGGGCTACACGCTCTCCTGGACGCGCCTCCAATTCGACGAGCTAAATGCAGGCCGTGAGTTCTGGGCGCGTCACGACCGCCGTCACGACGTGTCCATTGTGGCCATGTACCAGCTCAGCAACCGTTGGCGAGCCTCTGCCACGTGGGTCTACGGCACCGGCAACGCTATCACGCTCCCCGCGGCCATCTACGAGCACAAGTCCTATTTGCACAACATTTTTGGGGAGCGCATCGAGGAGTATGGTGGCCTGAACAGCTCGCGCATGGCCGACTACCACCGGCTCGACCTTGGGATACAGTACGTGCGCACCAACGGTCGCCTCGAGCACACCATCTCTATCGACGTGTACAATGCCTACTACCAGCGCAACCCGTTCTACTACCGCGTGGTGAGCAAAACGCGCCTCAACCCGCTCACGCAACAATACGAGCAGCGGCTGGAGCTCAGGCAGGTGACGCTCTTCCCCGTCATACCATCCATCTCGTACAAACTGAAATTCTAATGCCATGCTAGCCAGAGTATTGTCACCACGTCGCGCAGCGCGACTACAGCGCATTAGGATCGGACTGCTAGCCGCCGCTGCGGTCATCGGATGCGTCTCCTGCGAGTTGGAGATGCCCGCGAAGGGGTACAGCGTGCCGAACATACCCGAGCGCATCACCGTCAATGCCTACCTCCGTCGCTCCGATAGCATCACCAAGATATACGTGAGCCGTAGCCGCTCGCTCAACTATAACAACTGGGTGCCTGATAGGAAGGATAACGAGAGACGTTTCGAGTTCATCCCCCTAGGCAACTCCGAGGTGACCCTGGAGGATCTCACCTCCGGGCAATCCCTCCGCGTAGTGTATGACACGGTGTTACGCCGCTTCACGGTGCGGGACACCGCGATGCCCATCGTGGCCGGGCACGAGTACCGCATATCGGTGAATGCCAATGGCCTGCCGAGCGTTGTGGGGCAGTGCCGCGTGCCCGTGGTGGCGCCCGCCTCCCTCAAGGCGCACAGGCGGAGCGAGACTCGGGTCGAGTACAATGTCACCATTCCGCCAGGCCCCAAGCGCCTCTTCATGATCAGGGAGGCCGTGGAGCGTTTCCCCATTACGCACTACGAGGAGCTCTTCTTCACCAGCGTGCAGGCCGTCGATGGTATGGTAGAACTTGTGGGGCGTGCACTTGCCGAGTCGTCCGGCGACCCCACACCGATCTCCAGGATGTCGGCCACCCTCTACGAGTTTGACGAGGCGATGTACGAATACGTCATCAATGTGCTCACGCAGTCGAGCACCCACGACAACCCCTTTGCCACTCCCGCCATTGTCAAGGGCAATGTGCGCAATGGTTTTGGCATTGTGGGGGGGTATGCATTGGTTGATAGCGTACGATTGCAATAGTTCTCGTGCGCTCCTTTGCGCAATTGTGGCTACCTTTGCGATGTGGCTGGGTGAGATTTGGTAGGGGGGCAGATGGCCGTTAGGCATGTACAGTACAGCGTATAGACCGTTCACAACCATGGCAGATTTCATTTACATGTCGGCAGAGGGGATCGCAAAGCTCGAGGCGGAGATTGCCCACCTGCGTTCAGTCGAGCGGCCCGCTGTGGTACAGGCCATCGCCGAGGCGCGCGATAAGGGAGATCTCTCCGAGAACGCGGAGTACGATGCGGCGCGCGAAGCGCAAGCCATGCTCGAGCTCAAGATCTCCAAGCTGGAGCAGACCCTGGCCCGGGCGCGAGCCATCGATACCTCGAAGATCGACCTCTCGAGGGTGCAAATCTACTGCCGCGTCAAGATGCGTAACCTCACGCTCAAGCGCGACATGGAGTACACGCTCGTAGCCGAGAGTGAGGCCAACGTGCGCGAGGGCAAGCTCTCCATCGGCACCCCTATAGCCCAGGCCCTCATCGGCAAGGCCGTGGGCGATGTGGTGGAGGTCACCGTACCCAGTGGGGTGCAAACCCTCGAGATTCTAGAGATCGGCCTTTAGCCCTAGCCAACCATGCCAACACTCTTCAGCCGCATTATTGCGGGCGAGATCCCGTGCCACCGCGTGGCCGAGGACGACCGCTTCATCGCCTTTCTCGACATCAGCCCCCTCAGGGAGGGGCATACGCTGGTGGTGCCCAAGGTGGAGACCGACTACATCTTCGCTCTCCCCCCGGACACGCTCTCTGCCATGCTCCCCTTCGCGCAGCGGGTGGCGCGCGCCATTCAGGCTGTCATCCCGTGCAAACGCATCGGGGTGGCCGTTATCGGCCTGGAGGTGCCGCATGCCCACATGCACCTGGTGCCCATCTCCCAGGAGGGCGACCTCGACTTCACCGCGCCCCGGGCACAGCTGAGCCCGGAACGTTTCACGGAGATCGCCGCCCAGATCGCCGCCGCAGTGCGCTAGATGGCCACCTTCTTCGTCAACGTCTTCATGTACGTCTACACTGGCCTCACCTTCTGTGTCTGGTTCCAGGCACTGATTCTGGTGTGGCTCTTCACCTTCTTTTGGGATAGGAAGCGGCGTGCGGTGAACCGCCTGGTGAGCGTCTGGTGCCGCGTCTACCTGGCCCTCAACCCGTTTTGGGGCTACCGCATCCGCGGGCTCGAGAACATGCCCAAGGGCCCCTGCGTCATGGTGGCCAACCACCAGGGCATGCTCGATATCGTCCTGGGGTACATGCTCTTCCATCCGTTCAAGTGGGTGTCAAAGCGTGAGCTCTTTCGTGCCCCCTTCATCGGGTGGATACTGAGGCTAGGCGACCACGTGGGCATTGATAGGGGCAACCGGGCCGATGCCCAGCGCATGGTGGAGATGTGCGTGCAGCTGCTGCGAGATGGCACCTCGGTGATGATATTCCCCGAGGGCACCCGTTCACGATTGGGGCAGGTGCTACACTTCAAGTCGGGGGCTTTCGCCATCGCCCTGGCGGCTGGCGTGCCCGTGGTGCCTATTGTGATGGCGGGGCCGAGTGAGACCCTCGAGGGGCTCACCTTCCGGCCTCGACGCATCCGCATGCGCCTGGATATCCTTCCTCCGGTTGCAGTGCCTGAGGGGACACCTGCCCGGGAGTACGCCGCGCAGGTGGGGCAGATTGTCCGTGAGCATCACGCCCACATGGCCCCCTACTACTACCCGCAGGGTGCCTAGCACAGTCAGAGCCGAGGGCTGTGAGGTTGGGTGCAAAGGGCGCGGTTCTCATCGCTTGCCTGGCCAGTATTGCTGGGCCATCGCAGAAGCTGGTATGACGGGGCCTGATTCCCGATTCCGTGCGTTCTATAGGCACCTTCGTCGTGGCAATGCCGGAGTAACGCCGACTCAATGTCTAAACGGATGCTGCGTTTCAGGCACCCGAGGCCTATTGGGGGTGTTCGGGCTGTGCCTTTGCCCTGCTGATGGTGCGGGGAATCAGCGCATTCACACACCAACAGCCAGGCCCTGAAGGTGGGATGAGTGGGCTCTTTGCGCCGACTCAATGGCGTGCTCGAGTCGTAGCATCGCCGTATCAAAGCCGTATTTCCTGCCACAAATACGGCTTTGATACGGCGCTGGTGAATCGTTAGTGGCTATTTGCGAGGGTGTGGCATCGTGCCCTGGGATCGTCTCATTCAAGGCAATTCGTTTACTTTGCGTGGGGATATCTGAGGCAGTGCTATCCCTAAAATGGTGCACGGGACGACAGAAAGTAAACCTTATTAGGCATCGGGCTGTTCTAGCCACGTAACGAGCTTGGTGTAATTGAGGAAAGTTATTCAGTATGGCAGAGCTACTGGAGCAGGGGAATGAGCCCGATATTCTGGAGAGTGTCACGGGGTCGGAGTACAAGTACGGCTTTCACACCGATGTGGAGACCGTCACCTTCCCGAAGGGGCTCAATGAGGACATCGTGCGCCGGATATCGGCCGTCAAGGGCGAGCCGGAGTGGATGCTTGCGCGCCGTCTCGAGGCCTTTCGCCACTGGCAGACGCTGAGCATGCCCCATTGGGCCTATCTGAACATCCCGGATATCGATTTTCAGGACATCATATACTACGCAGCTCCCAAGCGTCCGAGCAAGTCGTCGCTCGACGAGGTGGATCCCGAGGTGCTCGCCACCTTCACCAAGCTAGGGGTGCCGGTGGAGGAGCAGAAGGTGCTTGCCGGGGTGGCTGTCGACGCGGTGATGGATAGCGAGTCGGTGAAGACGACTTTTCAGGCCTCGCTGGCCGAAAAGGGGATCATCTTCTGCTCGATGAGCGAGGCTATACGTAACCATCCCGAGCTCGTGCAGAAGTACCTGGGCTCGGTGGTGCCCTATACCGACAACTTCTTCTCGGCGCTGAATGCGGCGGTCTTCAGCGATGGCAGCTTTTGCTACATCCCCAAAGGGGTACGTTGCCCCATGGAGCTTAGCACCTACTTCCGCATCAACGCCTCGGGCACGGGGCAGTTTGAGCGCACGCTCATTGTGGCCGATGAGGGGAGCTATGTTTCCTACCTGGAGGGGTGCACGGCGCCCATGCGCGATGAGAATCAGCTGCATGCGGCCGTGGTGGAGATGGTGGCCGAGGCGCATGCCGAGGTGAAGTATTCCACCGTGCAGAATTGGTACCCCGGTGATAAGGAGGGGCGCGGCGGGATCTACAACTTCGTGACCAAGAGGGGCCTCTGCAAGGGAGAGCGCAGCAAGATCTCCTGGACGCAGGTGGAGACGGGGTCGGCCATCACATGGAAGTATCCGAGCTGCGTCTTGCAGGGTGATAATTCGGTGGGCGAGTTCTACTCGGTGGCCGTCACGAACAATTATCAGCAGGCCGACACGGGCACCAAGATGATCCACATCGGCTCGAACACCCGTAGCCTAATTGTGTCGAAGGGTATATCAGCGGGCCGGAGCGAGAATAGCTACCGCGGGTTGGTGAAGGTGCTACCCCGCTCGGCGAATGCGCGCAATTTCTCCCAGTGCGACTCGCTCTTGCTGGGCGATAAGTGTGGCGCGCACACGTTCCCGGTGGTGGATGCGCAAAATTCCACCGCCGTGCTGGAGCACGAGGCAACCACATCGAAGATTGGGGAGGATCAGCTGTTCTACTGCAACCAGCGCGGCATTACCACTGAGGATGCGGTGGCCCTCATCGTGGGTGGTTACGCTAAAGAGGTGTTGAGCAAGCTGCCGATGGAGTTCGCCGTGGAGGCGCAGAAGCTGCTGCAAATCAGCCTGGAAGGCAGTGTGGGGTAGGGGCTTGGAATGAATGTTTTGTGCCCTGATGGGCATGCGAGGATAATTGCGCACAGGGTTTTAGCGTTAGTGATGAGCGCGCAGAGGCCTTGCGCTACGCTGTATGCGTGATAGTTGGTTGCCACTTTCGTGTCGCTGTTCGCGCGACATGGTGGCAGCGTATCGGTTGACACAGTTAAAAATCTGTTACCTTTGGTGCTGGTAAAGGGTATGCAGGGTATGCAAAGGATCAAGGAGCTACTGCTGAGGGCAAAGATTACGCTAGTGCGGTGGCTACAAAATCCGTACATCAAGCATCCCGTGGCGGCCGTGGTGGGCGGTCTGCTGCTGATGTTTTTGGCCTTCCTCTCGTTAAGCCTCTTCACGAGGCACGGCTCGGAGTTCCGCATGCCCGAGCTGCGGGGGATGACCTTGCAGGAGGCCACGGCTCTTGCCAAGGAGAAGGGGCTCCGCATCGTAGTGGAGGACTCGTCTTACGTCATTACCCGTCGCCCTAGCGAGGTGCTGGAGCAGGTGCCAAGGCCCGATGCGCATGTCAAGCGGGGGCGCCGCGTCTTCCTATCCATCAATGCCCAGCAGCCGCAGATGGTGGAGGTGCCCAACCTGGAGGGGGAGACCATCCGGCAGGCTCTCGTGGAGTTGGAGCGCGCTGGGCTCGTGGTGGGTAAGCTGCTGTTTGCCCCCGATTTTGCCCTCAACAGCGTGCTGAAGCAGACCTACAAGGGGGCTGCGGTGCAGCGTGGCACCATGCTGCCCAAGGGTTCGGCCATTGACCTTACGCTCGGCGATGGCCTGGAGATTTCGTACACGAGCGTGCCAGCCCTGATGGGGTACACCCTGGCTGAGGCGCGTAATGCGCTGGCTATGGCCTCGTTGAATCTGGGGCGCGTTCTGTATGACGAGACCGTGAAGGATATGACCGATTCGCTTGCGGCTCGCGTGTACAGCGTGTACCCTAAGCCGTTGCGCGGTGGTCGCTCTTTGACCCTTGGGGCCCGGGTAGATCTGTGGTTGACGCTAAACGAATCTCGGATAGCGAATCAGGAGGTCGAGGAGCAGGAGCTTCCCGAGGCTACGGACTCGGTGGAGCTGGACGAGGGGCGTGAGGATGACGATTTATTGCTCTGAGAATGGGCACAATGCGAGCAGCTATGCGAGGAAGGCATCTCCCCAGATTCTATCTAGCCATTGCGCTGCTGGCGTTGTGGGCATCGGCGCGGGCGCAAACGCAGAGCGGGGAGATCCTTGTTCCGTGCTCGGGGGGGAATGCGCAGCAGGTGGCGCCCCGCCTTCGTGCGCCTCAGCCTGTGGAGCTGCCGCTGTATGACGACTTTAGCCGTGCGGCACGAGTTCCTACGGGCGACTTCTGGGAGCAGCCCACGGGTGTATCTGTGCGTCTGTACCAGGCTGTTGCGCCTCCCACAGTGGGGGTGGGCACATTCGATGCGGCGAATGCTGCGGGGCTCATCTACCCCGGAGCAGGCACGGTGTCGTTCCCGGCAGATACGCTGACATCCCTCCCCATCACGTTCAGCAAACCGGATGACACGACGGTGTACTTCTCCATGGCGTTTCAGCCTGGAGGCTACGCGGATGCACCGGCACCTGGCGACTCGCTGATGGTGGACTTCTATTCGCCGGCCACGAGCGCATGGCGCACCGTCTGGAGGGCCTCCTACGATAGGAGCGGCAAGCGCATTGTGCAGCATTTCCAGACGCGTTTCTCCTGGCCGAAGGAGATTACCGTGGGGCATGAGAACCCAGAGAAGCACTTCTTCCAGATGCATATCCCCGTTCGTGGCCCCGAGTATCTGCGGGAGGGGTTCAAGATTCGCCTGCGGAACTACGCGTCGGTGCCACGGGATGCAACGGCTCCAGGGCGCACGGCGAATGCGAGCCACTGGCATGTGGATTTGGTGTACCTGGACAGGCTGCGGGCGTATAACGACAGCACGATAAGTGACGTGGGGTGCACGGAGCTCCCTAGCTTGCCATTCGGCCCCTACAGGGCGATTCCCAAAGAGGCACTGCCCGCCCTGCTCCAAGGGCTTGGCAAGGCGCAGTCGGATTCCATTGCGTTCAGTTACGCCAATTTGAGCCACGATAGGAAGGTGGTCGGCCGCCGTTTCTCGGTGGAGGATCTGGGGAAAGGGATTGCACCCATCACCCTGTCGGCTGGTTCGGCCACTCTCGAGCCGCACGGCAAGGAGCGGTGCGCTAGAGGGTATACATATCCCTGGGCGCAGCTCGAGGGGAAAGCGGTGAAGATTAAGTTCACGGCCCACCTCATCACGGGGAAGGCGACGGCACGTAACTCGCCCTTCCGCTGGAATGACACCGTGCGCACTACCATGGAGTATGACGATGCGTACGCCTACGATTCCGGGGAGCCCAGCACGGGGTATGGCATTATCGGGGTGGGGGCTGAGCGGGCCGCGGTGGCTGTGCGCTTTGATCCTATCGCCCCGACGGCTATTCGGGGGGTGCGCATTTGGTTCAACCCCATCATGAATCCTAAGGATCGGAAGAACGTCCGCCTGACGGTGTGGGAGGATGAGCATGGGAAGCCCGGGCGGATGCTGTTGCAGCAGCTAGTGAGCCCGCCGCAGAAGGCCGAGGAGCAGGGGCAGTTTGTCTACTACGAGCTGGATAAACCCATCCGTTTCTCGGCGCCGCTCCATGTGGGCTGGGTGCAGACGTCGGCCGATATGCTGAACGTGGGGTTCGATCGCTACGCAGAGAATGTTCCCCGGGTGCATTACCGGACTACGGGCACCTGGGAGGCCTCCAACTTTGCGGGGGCGCTCCTCCTCCGGGTGGTGTGCGGTGGCACGGGGGAGTACCCCGATGCTCCTACGGGTCTGGGATGCGCGACGGAGCCAACTTGCGAGGTGTACCCGAATCCTGCGTCTCGTAGCATCACGGTGCGATGCGATGCGCAGGGAGCAAGGTTCTCCCTGTTCAACCTTGCGGGCCATGCGGTATCCCCGCTGCAACCCTGTGAGACCCCGGTGGATGTGAGCGCGCTGCCACGTGGCCTCTACATTGTGCGCATCGTGGGGGATGATGGTCGCACGCAGGCCACGCAGCGTCTTATCCTGCAATGATTTCTGACATTGCTGACGGGGAGTTGCCCTGTGACGATTGGGCGGGTGATGAGGAGCTTGCGGATGACGCAGGCCCTCAGTCTCGGCACCTGTTCACAACCCTAGTGATAGACGCAGGCCAGCTGGCCATCCGGCTGGATCGCTACCTGGCTAGCCATCTAGAGGGCGCAAGTCGCACGTTTATCCAAAAGGCCATAGGCGATGGGATGGTGCACGTGAATGGTGCGCTGTCCAAGCCGTCGTACTGCGTGCAGCCCGGCGATGTGTTGGAGATCTACCGTGCGGGTGAAGCACCTGCGCCTGAGATTCTGCCTGAGGACATTGCGCTCGATATCGTCTATGAGGACGATTCGATGCTCGTGGTGAATAAACCTGCGGGTATGGTGGTGCACCCCGGGCATGGCCATTTCTCGGGTACGTTGGTGAATGCCCTGATGTATCATCTCAGGGAGGTGCCGCTGTTTCAGGCTGGGGGGATACGCCCCGGGTTGGCACACCGGATTGATAAGGATACCTCGGGGCTACTAGCTGTGGGGAAGACGGAGCAAGCCATGCGTGCACTCAGCATGCAATTCTTCCACAAGACGGCCTCTCGGGCATACTTGGCCCTGGTGTGGGGACGCATGGAGGGCGATGAGGGCACCATTGATAAGTATGTGGGGAGGGATCCGTCCGATAGGCAGCGCATGTGCGTGTTTTCCAATGACACCCAGGGTAAACGGGCGGTCACGCACTGGCGTAGGGTGGAGTCGCTGGCGTATACCACGCTGATAGATTGCCGCCTGGAGACGGGGCGTATGCATCAGATCCGGGTGCACATGCAGAGCGTGAAGCACCCGCTGTTCAATGATGCGCGCTACGGGGGGGATAGGATTCTGAGGGGCGTGGACACGAGCCAGTATCGTAATTTTGTGCAGCATGCGTTCTCCATATGCCCACGTCAGGCCCTACACGCCTATGAGCTAACCGTGCAACATCCCGTCACGGGGGAGTGCCTACGGCTGACGGCTCCCATGCCTGCTGATATGGCTGCCCTGCTGGAGTATCTGAGAACCTGGCACTGAGCGGTTTTCGCTCGCTGAGCATACGATGCGTAAAGGAGGTAATGAAAATCCTTGATAATGATGATTGCCCATTATTTGGAGAGCCTCTAACTTCGCGGCATCGTTGAAACCATAAAACCGTTTTGGGATTATGAATCGTTCGCTTTTGATTTTTGCGCTCGTAGCCGCGCTCGGGGTATCGTTCGCCTCGTGCAAGAAGGATAAGAAGGAAGAACCCAAGTCGAAGGTAACCCCGAAGGAGGCCTTCGTGGAGTCCACTAAGTATGAGGACTGGGTGTACTTCTCGTTCAAGAAGGGCATGGTGGTGGAGGTCTCAGACCCGATGAAAGATATGGGATGGGACATCGCATTCAACCGTCACCAGATACGCACCAATAGCGGCCTGTCTGGTTCGGGTAAGGGCGGTGCTGCACGGACGGACAACACGGATATCACGGCCTCGTACAATGTGGACACGCTGAAGTTCCTGGAGGATAAGATGTACTTCCGCTACGTTACATCCCCGATGTCCCCAGATGCCAAGTATGAGTTTGATGCCATGAGCTACATGCTCACGACTTGCAAGTTCAAGGTTGCCAAGAATGAGAAGCAGGAGTGGGATTTCGTGCCTCGGCGAGATGCAAAGGGTGAGAAGATCCTCGACAAGGATGGTAATATGATTCGCGATGTGATTAATGATCCGATCCGTGGAGTCATTCTTCGGGATTTTAAGGTGATGCCCCCGGTGTACAAGGTTCGCCCTGAGGTGTACGCAATTAAGGATGCCGCGGGGAACCCGGTGCTGGTGAAGTTTACCGACTTCACGAATGAGAAGGGCTTGGCAGGCTACTGGAAGTTCCAGTATGTGGAGCTCAACCCGAGCAAGTAGCCGTGCTAGACGGGCTGATGGCTCGCGGTTCTGTATCTGAAGTATGACACAGCGCCCCTCCCTCTGTCCCCACGGGGCGGGGGAGGGGTGTTCATAAGGGAGAGGTACAATGATGGGTAAGGTTCGAAGGAGCATAATCCTCCTGGTGGGCTTGTCGCTCTGCACCCCAGTGCTCATGGCGCAGCCCAGCGAAACTGGCGCGATGGGAGGGCGGCCCGAGCCGGTGGATTCCGGTAGGATCGAGCGTGAGGTGGATGTGGATGAGGTGGTGGTGACGGCCACACGAACCATGCGGCCACTCAAAGAGATCCCCGTGATCACCCAGGTGGTGACGCGTAAGGATATCGAGCGGATTACCCCCCGATCGGCGGTGGATGTGCTCGAGATGGTGGTGCCCGGCGTGCAAACCATGCGGCATGGGCAGCTCGATAAGATGACGATTCAGGGCCTCTCGTCCGATTACTACCTGATAATGATCGATGGGGTACCCCTGAGCACGGATGATGGGGCCGTGGATCTGAACCGTATCGATCCGAACTCCATCGAGCGGGTGGAGATTATTCAGGGGGCCTCGTCGGCCCTTTACGGGTCGAGCGCCATCGGTGCGGTCATCAATTTTATCACTCGCAAGGGAATGAAGCCCTATGAGGCCACGGTGAAGGGGATGTATGACACCAGGGGTACGTACACCTACAATGGCTTCGCCTCGTTTCGCTACAAGGGGTTCCGCTCTACCACCTCGGGGGGAGGTACGTTTGAGCCTGACTACAAGCTCAAGATACCAGGATTTAATACCATACAGAAGAAGTATTGGAAGAATGGCGAGCTCCACGAGAAGGATACGATCGTCTGGGGCTATAATAACTATTCGGTGCCCGGGGCAATCAACTGGAACGTGCGTCAAGCGCTGGGCTACGAGTCGAGCGATGGCCGCTTTAAGGCCGATGCTCGTGGGGGATACTCCCACCGCACGCAGCATCGTAACGAGAAGGAGGAGTTCCTCTACGGCACCCTAACGTTCGGCTCGGGCATCCTGTACCGCCTGAGTGATAACTACGACCTGGACTTCAGCTATAACCTGGAGAATTACGTTCGTGACCTCCATTTCCGGCAGGCTAAGAAGGATGCTATTGATCACGTATTCTCATTCCGCACCCACAACGGACGTTTGCAGTTCAATGCGCGGCCTTTCGGATCGAAGGGACCGGTGTTCAACGTAGGGTATCAGACCCTAGAGGAGGGCCTACGGAGTGCACGCCTCGGGAGCGGCGGACGGCGTTACAATGCGTCTACGAATACGCTCTATGCCCAAGGGGACATCGACCTGATACCCTCTGTGCGTATGACTGTTGGGGGGCGTGTGGATTTTCATTCGCGCTATGGGGCTCACGTCACGCCCAGGGCGGCTCTGCTGTGGAAGCTCGGCATGGTGCAGATGCGACTCTCGTACGCTGAAGGGTTCCGCTCCCCGTCACCGAAGGAGCTCTACATGTTCTGGGATCATGTGGGCATGTTTACCATCAAGGGGAATGAGGATCTGAAGCCTGAGCGGAGCAGAATGATTATCTTTGCTCCTGAGCTCAACTGGGGCTCTCTCAACGTCACGTTGCAGGGATACTACAATGTGGTCTCCAGCAGGATTACCCAACGCTACGAGGATGGAGGTAAGGTTTTGCGGTATGTGAATTCCTCCGATGAGACAAAGCTGGCGGGAGGCTCAGCCATGCTGCGCTGGCGCATCGTGAAGGGCCTCCGGGCCTCGCTGAACTACTCCTACACCTGGGACTACGAGGAGGGGCGTGATGTGAATGGACGACGGGTTAACCTCTCGTCTACGCGCCCGCATAGCCTCACCGGGGGGCTTTCGTACCGCTATGCCTACGGGCAGTGGAGCTCTAGCGTTGACCTGGTGGGACGCTACTCGAGCGGATTCCGTGCAGGCGTATTCGATAATAAGCTGAAGGGATATACCCCCCGGTGGTTCGCAAGCTACGGCATCATGCGGGCAAGCATCACGCAAAACTGGAGGGAGTACATCAGCCTAACCCTGGGCTGTGAGAACCTGCTGGATTACAAGCCCAACCAGCTTGACATATCCACGTCGCTCTCTCCGGGGCGTAGTTTCTACCTGGCACTGAGTTTGAGCATTTAATCCTTGAGGAGTAAGTAGGCGATGAAGCGTAAGTTTACTGTCGGGTTGCTAGCCGTTGTGCTGGTGGGCCTGGGTGTGGCAGCCTTTGTGCTGTTGCGGCCACGCCCCGTGCGGGTCGCATTGGTCAACATGCCAAGTTTCATGGTGGGTCGCATGATGCTGGCCGTCGACCGTGAGAATGTAGAGCTGGTCAATGAGCAGGAGTGCGCCAAGCTGGCAGGCTACGACGCGGTCATCGCCTTCGGTATGGGTCTTCACTGGACGGATGAGGATCGGGAGCAGGTGCGTGCCCTCGATGCAAAGCACATCCCCTACATGGTGATGATGCCCACTACGCCTGACAATGAGCTCAACAGCATCGATTCGGCCAAGCGGAGCGTGCTGATTGCCTACCTGCTCGGGGGAGGGACAAGCAACTTCCGCTCGGGGTTCAACTACTTGCGCCAGGAGGTGCTAGGTAAAAGCCTTCGTACGGGTACGATTGAGGAGCCCATCCGCTATGCTGGCGACTTGCTGTTTGCCAAGAACGAGGAGGATAGGGCATTTAGTTCGGTAGCCGAGTTCCAGGAGTATTACAAGGATCATGGTTACAAGGAGGGAGCTCCCAAGGTGGCTCTGCTCACGGGTATGATAGGCCCATTCAATGCGAACCGTGATTTCTTAGACTCCATTATCGTGGGCCTTGAGTCTGCGGGGATGAACGTTTACCCGATGTCTACGGGTGAGAAGCGCATTGAATTCCTGCGTGAAGTATCGCCCGATGTGGTGCTCTACTTCCCTCACGGCCGTATTGCAGCAGGCCGATCGGCTGAGGCCGAGGCGTGGTTCAAAGAGCGGAACATCCCGTTGATGGCCCCGTTGTTGCTAGTAGCTGAGTATGACCAGTGGATGGCCGATCCGCAAGGGCTTTTCGGGGGTATACTGAGCCAAAGCGTGGTTACGCCCGAGATAGACGGTGCCATTGAGCCCTATGCGATAGTCGCCATGGAGGAGCGGCCCGATGGCCTTAAGCTTTTCCAAGCCATACGCGATCGCTTGCCGGTGTTCTGCAACATGGTGCGGAAGTACGTGGATCTGAAGCGTAAACCGAATGCGGAGAAACGGCTGGCTATCTTCTACTACAAGGGCCCGGGGCAGAATACTTTGGTAGCTCAGGGGATAGAGGTTGTGCCTTCGCTTTACAACGTGCTAAAGCACCTGCAATCCGAGGGGTACAATGTTGATGGGTTACCAGCCACGGTGGAGGAGTTCCAGCAGCAACTCATGGAGCGTGCTCCCCTGTTCAACAGCTATGCCGAGGGGAAGATCAGCGGGTTCCTCACCAGCGGCTATCCCGCCTTCATACAGGCCGATTCGCTTGATGCCTGGTTGCATCGCACGCTCACCCCGAGCCAGTACGATTCTGTGGTTAAGAAGAATGGTGCAGTGCCTGGGCGTTTTAATGTGGTGGAATCAGAGGGGAAGGAGCAGCTCGCTGTGGCCCGCATCTCCTACGGCAATGTCGTTCTGATGCCGCAGCCTGGAGTCGGTGGGGGTGAAAACGACTTCAATATGGTGCATGGCTCTGTGCCTGTGCCAAGCTACATCTACATGGGGGCTTACATGTGGGCTCGGAATGCATTTGGGGCTGATGCCATCATGCACTTCGGCACGCACGGGAGCCTGGAATTCATCCATGGCAAGCAGGTAGCCCTGAGCAGTAATGACTTCACCGACCGCCTCGTTTACGACTTGCCGCACATGTACTACTACACCACGGCTAATATCGGTGAGGCGATCATAGCGAAGCGGAGGAGCTATGCGCAGACGATTTCATACCTGGCTCCCCCCTTCATGAACACGGATTTGGAAGGGGAAGTGGCTGAGATTGTGCGAGCCGGTGAGCAGTACATGGCAAAGGAGCAGGATGATGATGCGCTAGGGGCAAAGATTAAGCGCATGGCGGTTAAAGCTGGCTACCATCGCGATCTAAAGCTCGATTCTAACCTCTCTGTGCCGTTCAAGCGGGATGAGGTGGAGATGCTACTCGACTTTGTGCAGGAACTGGCAGCTGCCAAAATCCCCGGTGGGATGTACGTTACGGGTGTTCCATTTATCCCTGCCAAGATTGAGTCCAGCGTCGAGCTGCTTTCCATAGACCCCGTGGCTTATGCCCTCTCGCAGGTTGATGTGGTGCGAGGCAAGGTTACAGAACGACAGATACGCAAGGAGGCGTTCTACACCGCCAACTACATTAACAGGGCCTCCAGGATTGTTAAGAAGCTGCGGGCCACACGCTCTACCACGCTGGAGAAGAACCTACAGCTCCTGGGCATTAGTCCTAAGGAGTGGGCGTTGTACCAGTCGTACGTGGCGTATCGCCAGCGGATGGCTGAGCGATCCAAGAGCATGATGGGGATGATGGGCGGTATGCCGAGCGGGATGGGTGGTAAGCCTATGGGTATGCCCTCTGGTGCTATGGGGATGGGGAAGCCATCTGGTCAGGGTGCTCCGATGGGCGGAATGGCCTCTGCGCAAGGGACTGACACGGCTAAGAAAGCCGATGGTAAAAGTGGTGCCTCAGCCTCTGGCAAGAAGAAGGCAGATGGGAAGAGCGGTGCCTCGGCCTCGAAGAAGGGGGCTGGTGCACAGGGCTCTGCATCCGCGGATCAGGCAGCCGCGCCCAAAGCCGCCGGCTCTGAGTCTATGGCAATGCCTAAGGGTGGTATGCCCTCTGGGGCTCCAATGGGCGGGATGGCTCAAATGCCCGCAGGGGATAATGCCGACGAATTCACACCTGAGCAAGTGCAACTGTGTGAGGCACTGGCCGTGCTGGAGTCTGCCGTCAACAAGATGGGCTTCTACGAGCAAGCGTTGCTCACGAGCCCCAAGCTTGAGCTAGCCTCCACGGCCAACGCTTTCTCGGGGGGCTATACGGCACCATCGCCGGGCGGTGATTACATCGCTAGCCCAGCCGTGTTGCCTACAGGGCGGAATTTGTACTCTATCGATCCCGAGCGTACCCCAACCACCAAGGCCTGGGAGAACGGTAAGGTGCTGGGTGATGCCCTGATTGCCGACTACCGCAAGCGTCATAACGACTCATTGCCGCGCAAGGTGAGCTTCACCCTCTGGAGTAGTAGCTTCATCGAGAGTGAGGGCTCTACCGTGGCTGAGATCCTATACATGCTGGGGGTTGAACCAGTGCGCGACCGCATGGGCCGCGTGCAGGACGTACGTCTGATCCCCATGGAGGAGTTGGGTCGCCCACGTATCGACGTGGTCGTGCAGACCTCCGGTCAGCTACGTGATATTGCCGCTTCGCGTTTGTTCCTCATCCAGAAGGCCGTCGAGCTGGTGGCAAGCAATAAGGAAGAGGATGAGGCGAGCAACTTTATACTCACCGGCATCAAAGAGGCCGAGGCCTTGCTCTTGGAAAAGGGGGTACCACCTGCTATGGCGCGTAATCTCGCCACGGCACGTGTCTTTGGCGGACTGAATGGAGCCTACGGCACAGGCATACAGCCCATGGTCGAGGCCGGCGATCGCTGGGAAGAGCGTTCGCAGATCGCTGATGTGTACCTCAATAACATGGGGGCCATCTACGGGGCGCACGAGCAGTGGGGCGATTTCACCAAGGGGCTCTTCGAGGCCGCTCTCAAGCGCACTGATGTCGTGGTGCAGCCGCGGCAGAGCAACTCCTGGGGAGCCCTAAGCCTCGATCACGTCTACGAGTTCATGGGGGGACTCTCCCTGGCCGTCGAGCGTGTCACGGGCAAGGATCCCGAGGCCTACTTCACCGATTTGCGTAATCGCTATCGGGTGCGTACCCAGGAGCTCAAGCAGGCCATAGGTGTCGAGGCTCGCACTACGCTCCTCAATCCTAAGTACGTGGGCGAATTCATCAAGGAGGGAGCTGGGGCTGCGGATGGGATTAGCGAGACGCTGCTCAACACCTACGCCTGGAACGTGATGAAGCCCTCGGTCATTGACAACGAGCTGTGGGATGCCCTTTATGACATGTACGTGCTCGACAATCAGCATCTTGGCACGGTGGAATTCTTTGAGCGGGTGAACCCGGCGGCTCTCCAAGGCTATACAGCCGCTATGATGGAGACCATTCGTAAGGGCTTCTGGAAAGCTACCCCTGAGCAGCGGGCCCGCATCGCCGAGCTGCATGCCCAGTCGGTAGCCAAGTCGGGTGCTGGATGTAGCGGCATGGTGTGTGACAACAAGCCGCTGCGTGAGTTCATCGGGCAGCAGCTGAGCAACAACGATCTGTCTGCCCAGTACGAGAAGGCCGTCGAGGATGTGCGTACAGCCAAGGAGGTCGTTGACAACCCCAATGCTAAGGTTCTCAAGAAGGAAGAGCTCTCGTTGCAACGCAACAGCAACAAGGTCTCTACGGACAACATCGTCTGGATAGCTGTTGGGGTGGCGGCACTGCTGGTCATTGCCTTTGTGCTCATTCGCCGTAGGAATCGTCATGCGGCCTAGCCTCAGGTCTCTTCAGGCAGACCCATTGCCTGGGGTGAAGTCTTAGGGGGAGAGCTCAGTCACAGCCATGAGTACTATATTTCTGCTCGTTAGCTGTTTTGCGCTACTGAAACTGCTCATCGAGGAGGCTCAGCGCCCCTCGATGAGCCTCCGCCTGGCGCATGCTGCCATCTTTGCCCTCTTCGTGGTGCTCATTCAGCCCGTCTGCCTCTCGATAAGCAAGGTCGCAGTCGACACATTCCTCAACTCTGCCAGCCGTCTCAACGACCTGGCCCTGCTGGCCCTGCTGGATTTTTCCATGACGGCAGGCCTGCTCACCGCCACTGATGTGCGCTGGCCCAATGCCCGTAGGCTCCGCTATTTCGGCCTCCTGGCTATGGTGCGTGACGGGTTGCACAAAATGATACCCTTGTTTCCACCCGTCCTGGCCTTCTTTGCCCTGTTTTACTTCCGCGTGCTACTCCTTTTCAAGCTGCCAGGCTTCTCGTTCTGGGGTGTCACGCTCGTGCTGGCCGCGGTCGTATTTGCCCTCATTCTCTTCGCCCCCGCCATATGCCGTGCCCTCTACGTGCAAGGCAAGGAGGCATTAACGTTCAGCCTCTTCATCTTCGCCGTGGTAGTCGTCGCCAATGTGTACTCACCCCAGAGCAGGCTCATTGCAGCCTGGGACAATAGCATAGGGGAGGAGTTGATGCATGCCGGCCTGCTGGTAGGTGCCTTAGCCCTACTCGCATCGGTGGGCTACCTGGTGGACAGCCGTAGGGCCAAGGGAAAGCGCACAGGGGGAGCGAAGACCCCACTTCCGCTGAAAAACAGATCCTCCATCTGATACCCAACCGTTGGGCCCAAGGCCCGCAATTACCCGATAGCGTATGCAGTACATTACTGACATCATGTTCTGGATCTCGAACGGCCTGCTCATCCCCGTCGTCGTGGGTCTGGTGGTGCTGTTCCTGCTCTCGATCCTCATACTGGGGGGCATCTTCTCATCGAATCAACGCCATCGGCGCATGGTGAAGAAGTACGAGCCCCTGTTCATGCTGGTGCGCTCCGAGGGGGTGAACGTGCTACGCCCGACCCTTGAGGAAGCCCACGGGGCCACCCCTTTCGAGCGTGTGGCGTGGCAGCTATTCGATGCCTCGGCGCACGAGCGCGACTATCTCATCGCCCGTTACGACCTGGAGAGCGAAAAGTCGCTATCCACCCCGAAGCTGCTCACCAAGTTCGGGCCAATACTCGGCCTCATGGGTACCCTGATTCCCATGGGCCCCGCCCTCGTGGGACTAAGCTCCGGCGACATGGCCACCATGGCCTACAACATGCAGGTGGCCTTTGCCACCACGGTACTTGGCATGTTCGCCTCTGGGGTCGGCTACCTGGCCTTGCAGATGCTACGCCGTTACCGCCAGCGGGCGCTCATATGGCTCGATTACCTGAATGATGCGATGAGCCATGAGTAGGAAACGCCGATTCACTGAGGAGGATACCGATCCGTCGAGCCTCCTCTCAAACATGTTTGACATCGCCATGGTCTTTGCCCTGGCCCTCATGGTGGCCCTGGTGACCAAGTACAACATGACGGAGCTCTTCATGCAGCAGGATTTCACCATGATTAAAAATCCGGGCCAGGATAACATGGAGATCATCATGAAGAAGGGGGAGAAGGTCGAGCGTTACAAACCCTCTGAGCAGAACGATTCCCAGTCCAAGAGCAAGGGAAAGCGCGTCGGGATCGCCTACCAGCTCGAGGACGGACAGATCATCTACGTGCCTGAAGAGTAGCTCATTCTTCGGCAAAATTTCTAACTTGCGTCGCTTTTGCCCGGGTTTGATAGACCCAGGGAGGGTCGTCCTGCCTTTCTAGATCGGCGGGGCGACCTTTTGGGCTGAAATTGTATGAGGCACTAACACCAATTTTGCGGAGTATATGATTTTAACAAATCCGATATTTTGGCTCGTACCTTCTGCCGCGGTAGTTGCACTGCTATTTGCGTGGTACTTCTTCCGCTCCATGATGCGAGCTGACGAGGGCACACCACGCATGCGCGAGATCGCCCTCTACGTGCGGCGGGGGGCCATGTCCTACCTGCGTCAGCAGTACAAGGTAGTGGCGGTGGCTTTTGTCGTACTGGCCGCCTTCTTCTCCATCCTCGCCTACGGGTTCCACGTGCAGAATGGATGGGTGCCATTCGCCTTCATCACCGGGGGATTCTTCTCGGCGCTGGCCGGCTACATCGGCATGCGCACGGCCACCTATGCGTCGGCGCGCACTGCACATGCTGCCAGCAAGTCGCTCAACGGGGGTCTACGTGTGGCCTTCCGCTCCGGGGCTGTTATGGGCCTCGTGGTGGTGGGGCTTGGGCTGCTCGACATCTCCATCTGGTATCTGCTACTCAACTATTTCGTAGAGTCGCCTGACGAGGGCCATAAGCTCATTATGATCACCACCACCATGCTCACCTTTGGCATGGGAGCCTCTACGCAGGCACTCTTTGCCCGCGTCGGTGGGGGTATCTACACCAAGGCAGCCGACGTGGGTGCCGACTTGGTGGGTAAGGTCGAGGTGGGTATTCCTGAGGATGATCCTCGCAACCCGGCGACCATTGCCGACAACGTGGGTGACAACGTGGGCGACGTGGCTGGTATGGGGGCCGACCTCTATGAGAGCTACTGTGGTTCCATCCTGGCGACAGCGGCTCTTGGTGCCTCGGCCTTCATGAGCAAGGGTCTCGACGTGCAGTTCCGGGCCGTCATCGCCCCCATGATCATTGCCGCGGTGGGCATCCTGCTCTCCGTGGTGGGCATCTTCCTAGTGCGTACCCGCGAGGGGGCCAACATGCGGCAGCTCCTCGGCTCGCTCAATCTGGGTATCAACGTCAGCGGCCTGCTCATTGCCATCAGCACGTTCGTCATCCTCTGGGCCCTTGGGCTTGAGAACTGGCAGTACATCGCCTGCTCCGTGGTTGTAGGCCTCCTGGTGGGCATCGTCATCGGTAAGTCCACCGAGTACTACACCTCTCACTCCTACCGTCCCACGCAGCGCGTCAGCGAGAGTGCCCAGATGGGCCATGCCACCGTGATTATATCCGGGACAGGTCTAGGCATGGTCTCCACCGCCGTTCCGGTAATTGCCGTCGTGCTCGGCATCACGTTCTCGTACCTATTTGCCTCGGGCTTCGATTTCAACAACTTTGGCATGGGGCTCTACGGCATCGGCATTGCCGCCGTGGGTATGCTCTCCACGCTGGGTATCACCCTGGCCACTGATGCTTACGGCCCCATCGCGGACAATGCGGGTGGCAACGCCGAGATGAGCGGCCTCGACCCCGAGGTGCGTAAGCGTACCGATGCGCTCGACGCGCTGGGTAACACCACCGCCGCCACGGGGAAGGGCTTTGCCATTGGCTCCGCAGCTCTTACGGCCCTGGCCCTGTTGGCCTCCTACATCGATGAGATAAAAATCGGCATGCTCCGACTCCTCGAGCAGGGGAAGGCCATCACCACACTCCCGCATCTCAACCTCGACGTGGAAACGGTGCGTAACGCATCCATCCAGCAGTTCATGGACTGGTTCGGGGTTAACCTCATGAATTACAAGGTGCTCGTGGGCGTCTTCATCGGAGCCATGCTAGCCTTCCTCTTCACCGGGCTCACCATGAATGCTGTGGGGCGTGCCGCCCAGAAGATGGTGGAGGAGGTGCGTCGCCAGTTCCGCGAAATCAAGGGCATACTTAAGGGTGAAGCCACGCCCGACTACGCGCGGTGCGTCTCCATCTCCACCCGTGGGGCGCAGGTAGAGATGATCCTTCCCTCCTCGCTAGCCATCCTGATCCCCATCGTCACGGGTATTATCTTTGGTGTGGCCGGAGTCATGGGGCTGCTGATTGGTGGCCTCGGCGCAGGCTTCGTGCTCGCTATCTTCATGGCCAATGCGGGCGGAGCTTGGGACAATGCCAAGAAGTACATCGAGGAGGGCCACTTTGGAGGTAAAGGCGGTGAGGCTCACAAGGCTTCCGTGACGGGTGATACGGTGGGCGACCCCTTCAAGGACACCTCGGGGCCCAGCCTCAACATCCTCATCAAGCTTATGAGCATGGTCTCCATCGTCATGGCTGGCCTCACGGCGGCGTTCAGCCTCCTCTAGCGGCTGGGACGTTGGAATAGCGTGCGTGGGGATAGCTCCCCAGCATTAGTTCTAGGGCTGGGCTGCATCATCCGATGCAGCCCAGCCCTTTTTTACATCAGCGTCTCTTGCCCTTTGCCTGTGCCACGAACCGCTACCGCATCTTGCGCTGTGGCTCACGTTTTGGGGTGTCTGCCCACCTCCTGTGCGCTGGGCACAATCCGGTAGTCCCCGTGCGAATCGGGCTCAACTGTAAACGGGCCCTGGTGCTCTTGCGCAGGTGCTACCGTCCACCATGCTCTTTGCCATGACTCAGCGTGCGCAGATGTGGCCCGAGCGCATACCACCCGCATCTGCGGGCCGCATGCGGAAGCTAGGTGTGGAGCGTGGGTGTTGGTTGGGGGCGTGATTACGCAGCCTCAGGCGTAGCCCGCCGGCGACGACGCTGGATGATGGTTTGCACCACGAGGTGTAGCACCACCAGTAACGTCATGCCCGAGGCGATGCGCCCGAGGTAGTCCCCATGCTCTGCGTAGAACGTCAGGCGACGATTGGGCCGCACCTGGGCCCGGAATGCAGAGCGTTCCCACCAGCCCCGCGAGGCCATGATGCGTCCCGTGCGATCGATGCTGGCCGAGATGCCCGTGTTGGCCGAGCGCACCATGTCGCGCCGCACCTCTATGCAGCGCAGTTGGGCGTACGAAAGATGGTGACGCAGCCCCGGCGTGTTGCCCCACCAGGCATCGTTGGTGATCACGGCGAGCACATTCGCGCCACGGCGCACGTACTCGGTGCAGTATTCGCCAAACACCGACTCCCAGCAGATGATCGGGGCCACGCACAGCGTGGGGCTCACGGTGAACACCCGGCGGTGGGGCTCGGTGCCCAGTGAACCCGCCAGGCCCCCCAGATTGATGCTCGCGGACTCCAGGAAACGGAAATACTCGGGGTAGGGGAGCATCTCCACGCCGACCACCAGCTTCGATTTTATCGCCTCGGCCACTCGCGGCGAGGTGTCTAGCAGCAGTGCCGCATTGTACGCATCGTACCAGCCCTGCCCATCGCCTAGCTGCCGGGCCGTGGGCGTGCGCATCTCCACACGGGGGTACAGGCGTAGCGGGCTAGCCCCAGCTAGCCACTTGGCCTGCGGATGCTGACGCAGGAACTCCCGTATGGATAGGATCTCGGGGTACGTATTCAGCTCGCTCTCCCACATGGGGGCCGGAATCGAGGTCTCAGGGGTCACAATGAGCTGCGTGCGCGGCGTGATCACCGAATCGGCCAGCCGCAGCATGATGCGCACCTGATCCATCGAGCTGAGGCTCTCGAACTTCTCATTCCACGGATCGATGGAGGGTTGTAGAATGGCCACCTCGATGGGTTCCTCCTGCATTGCGGCGTTTTCGCGCTGACGAAGATGTAGGGAGATGGCCGTTGGAATGGCGATGAGAGCTAGCATTCCTATCGCCGCGCACCATCTGCCTCGGCGTTGCCACGTGCGCCAGTTGGCAATGATACCGTAGAGTGCAACGTTAATCGCTATCGTCCAAACGGTCCCGCCGAGCATGCCCGTGTATTCGTACCATTGGATGAAGCTTAGGCCATTGGCCCATCCGTTGCCGAGGCTGAGCCAGGGCCACGTGATTTCGGAATTGTGGAAGAAGTATTCAAATGCCACCCACGTCACCAGGAAGGTCACCATGGCAGTGCCACGTCCCTTGAGCCGCCAGGCCCACAGCGTGCACGTGAGGACGACGGCCATCAGCGCGGCCATCGTGAACACGGCCCCCAGCATGCCGCCCATCGTGGCACCGGCAATCCACCACACCGCCAGGCCATTCCACACGATGGTGCTGACGTAAAGTTGCAGGTAGGCCCACTTGAGGGGGGGGCGGCGCATGGCCTGATGCTCGAGCAGGGCAAACCACGGAAGCAGGGCCACGGGAAGCAGGATGCTCGTGCGCAGCAGCCAGGTGAGACCGAGGAGTGCGCCCCCCAGCACGGCGAGCACCCAGGGCGAATGTTGCAGTCGATTCGTGAACGCTTTCATGGTGGCAAAGGTAGGTGCTAATCACGAGATGGTAGAGGCGCGATGCGGCCTTGCTTTGCGGCCATTTCATGGGGTGCGCGCGTCGTGTGCCCGTGCCCGTTTGGGCGTGAGATGCCATGGCCCCTCTTCGCACCATCGCCGTACCAAGTCCGTATTTGGTAGTACAAATACGGACTTGATACCTCGTTGCTCCGGCGTTACTGTGGTGACGATGGGGCTCCTGTGGCCCATCTACGAGGTTGGGGGGCTGCCATGGGAGCGGGACGGAATCATGCGGGGGACGTTGGGATATTTATTACCTTTGTAGCTAATGGCAGGGAATGGTAGCGCGTATGGCGCAGCGCGGCAGCGCAGGGTGCAAAGCCGAAAGGGTAGTCTGATGGGGAGCTTGTGTGGCGTATCGGGAATATTCTGCGGACGCGGCGTGGCGGCCAGGGTGGCGTGGCCACATTGGCTCGCGGCATTCTGCCTGGTGGCAATGCTGTGGGTTGTTCCCGCGCATGTGAGGGCGCAGGTGCATTTCCGCCCCGTGGCGGCCGATTTCTCGCTGCTCACTCAGTATCGCGATGCGGCCATGCAGGACACCATATGGGTGCATTTCCGCGAGCCGGGCGACATGAGCCCTATGGCGATGCGCGGGTGGTGTGCCGATAACCAGCCGAGACGCTTGGTGGTGCGCCGCTGGAGCACCGACGGCTGGGAGGAACGCTACGAGGAGCTCATGGCCCTCGATGGGGTGAAATCTATCGATTTCGCCGCCCTCACTCCCGGGGCCTATCAGCTGTTGGGAATCAAAGGCACCGACACGATTCGGCAGCTCGTGTGGCTGATGATCGATGATGTGAAGTTCGAGCGTATTGCCGTGGACAACACGTGCCTATGGCTCACCATGGCGGCCCAGTTCTCGGTGGATTTCAGCTCCATACGCTACGATAAGTTTGCGTACTACGACCTGAGCCAGTCGCCCCCGCGGGAGCTGAGCGACCTGGGGCAGAGGTATTTCGACAAGGTGGTGTGGGAGGATGACAAGGGAAAACCTGCGGAGCTCTACGGGCTGCGGGTGCAGCAGCATTCGCCACCGCCCTACGAGAGGGTGGCCTACCGGCTGAAGGTGACCAATCTCTTCGGCCGCGAGTTTATGGGCGAGACGGGCTCGGTGGAGCCGGTGGCGGTGTCGGCCAAATTCAAGGTGCTGCTCAATAAGCGTGGCTCCGACCAAGACCCCATCTGGGACGATGCGGGGAGCCCACCCCGAGGCATATCGCCCGTGCGGATGCGTCTTCAGAGCGATGCTAAGAATGCCAACCGCCTCGTGTGGAGCGTGCGCAACGATGCGCGGGCCATCCGCGCCGGGGCTCCCGACACGCTGCTGCGGCAGGACATCTCCGCGGGGCAGAGCACATTGGAGCCTTCGCCGTCGCTATTTACCGCCGGGGTGTATAAGATTATTCTAGCGGCCCAGAACACGGCCACGGGTTGCGCAGATACGCTGGCGGTCGACTTCCGTGTCGACTCGTCGCTCATCTCGCCGCAGGCCATACCCAACGTCTTCTCCCCGAATGGGGACGGTGTCAACGATCGCTTCGCATTCATCGATCGGGACAAGAACGTACGGGCCATACGGGACTTCGATTTGCAGATATTCAACCGCAACGGGCACCGCGTCTATCGCTACCATGGCAACGTGGAGGCCTGGGACGGCTGGAACGGCAAGCGCAATGGCGACGGGGGCGATCTCGACGTGGGGGTCTACTTCTACATCATTCGCGCCGTGGGCTGGGATGGCCGTCGCTATCAGGGCGACGAGTACAAGGGGGTGGTGCATCTATTCCGATGAGGGAGCATCTTCGCAGAGGGGCGGTGTGCAACCTACAGGCGGCGGAGGGCAGTGACGGGTGCGCGGCATGGCCTGTGGGCTCGTGCGCTGTGCCCATGCCTGGTGGCACGCGCGCTCGGGGTGTAATGCTGTCCCCTGGGGTGTGGATGCGTGGCGGTGCCTGCGTCTGGCCCGAAGCTTCTGGGGCTCGCACTTTCGTGAGGGGAGGGGGCCATGCCGCGTAAGAACTGGGCTCGGGCCATCGATTGGCCCCTGGTGCTGCTCTATGCTACCCTAGTGCTGCTAGGCTGGATTAACATCTACGCGGCGGTATACAGCGAGGAGCATCGGAGCATCTTCGACCTGACGCAGCGGTACGGCTTGCAGATGCTGTGGATCGTGGCATCATTCGTACTGGCCGCCGTGGTGCTCATGGTCGACAGCCGGTTCTTCTACGTGTTCGCCTACTACATCTTTGGGCTCTTGCTGCTGGTGCTATGCCTGGTGCTGGTCTTTGGCACGGAGATCCACAATTCCCGCTCGTGGCTCACCATTGGGCCCCTGCGATTGCAACCATCTGAGTTGGCCAAATTTGCCACGGCTCTCGCGCTGGCAAAGCTCATGGGGGGTAATACGTTCCGCCCCGAGAGCTTGCGCTCGTGGATCTTCGCCTTCCTGCTCCTATCCTTGCCCGTGGGGCTCATCGTGCTCCAGAACGACTACGGCTCGTCCCTCACCTACGCCGCATTCCTGCTGGTGTTCTACCGGCGAGGCTTCTCGCCCCAGCTCCTGATGTTCGGCCTCTTCCTGGTGGTGCTATTCCTGCTTGCGCTGATGCTCAACCAGGTTTACATTGTGTTAGGACTAGGGGTGCTGGCCTTGCTGCTGTACGCGGGCATCACGCGCTCCCTGAAGGGGGTGGTGCGCCTGGCTGGGATGCTTGCGGGGGTGCTGGCCCTGCTGTTTCTCGCGAATGGGTGGTTTGAGCTGGGGCTCCCCATCTACGTGGTGTGCCTGGTGCCCACGTGCATCGGGGCCGTGGTGGGCATTGTCCACGGGCTCTGGAACAAGCGTCGCGCGGCGTGGCTCCTGTCCCTCATGCTGGTGGCATGCATCGGGGCCAGCTACAGCGTGGACTACGTGTTCGATAACATCTTGGAGGAGCACCACCAGCGTAGGATCAACGACATGCTGGGCATCGAGGACGATCCGCTAGGCTGGGGGTACAATGTCAACCAGTCGAAGATTGCCATCGGCTCGGGGGGCTTTGCCGGGAAGGGCTTCTTGCAGGGTACGCAGACTAAGTTCAACTTTGTGCCTGAGCAGAGCACCGACTTCATCTTCTGCACGGTGGGGGAGGAGTGGGGCTTTCTGGGGAGTACCGTCGTGGTGGGCCTATTCCTGGCCTTGCTGCTGCGCATAGTGCAGGTGGCCGAACGGCAAAAGATGCTCTTCCACAAGCTCTACGGCTACGGCGTGGCGGCGATCCTGTTCGTGCATGTCGCCATCAACGTCTCCATGACCATCGGCCTGTTCCCGGTGGTGGGCATCCCGCTGCCCTTCTTTAGCTACGGGGGATCGAGCCTGCTGGCTTTTACGCTCCTGTTGTTTATCCTAATAAAGTTTGACAGCGCTCGCGTCCGCTAGGGGGGAGTTGAGTGGCAGCACGTCAAATTGGGCCGAGATTTCTGCAATGATGTCGGGCATGAATTGCAGGATGCGGGCCAGCATGGCATCATGGCAGCTGGTGATGATCTCTGCGGCCTGGGCGCTGCGGTCGGGGAAGGAGGTGGTGCGGCTCATGATGTCGAACGACTCGCACAGCCCTGAGAGCTTGCGGTAACGGTATAGCCGATTTTGCCGGATCAGCGTGGGGAGCAATCGCCGCCAGTAGGGCGGGAGCCATTTCCACTGCCACACCATCTGCTGGTAGAAGTGGTAGATGAAAAAGCGCAGCGATAGGCGGGAGAATAGCGGCCAGTGGGAGGCTAGGAAGTAGTCTATCGCTACGTCGAGGGCCACGCCGGCATACTTGCCATACGCGGGGCGTAGCATGGCCCGGCACTCGCCGAGGGCGGGGTGTGAGTCGGTGATGTAATCGATGGCGCGGTGCATCCGGATCCCCATGTACACCCGTGGGGGGTAGATGTCAAGGGGTATCCCCTTGATGTGATCGGCGATGAAGTTTCCTAGGCGTACCTCCTTGTCCTCTCCAGCCAGGTATAGATGTCCGAGAAAGTTCATGGGCCAGCGCGCCGCAGGGCCTTTGTGGGTGATGCAACCGGGAGGGGGATCCCTCCTTCCTCTTTAGGGGTAACGGTAAATCACCCCTATTGTTGCACCCACAGATGTATGATCCGTAGGTGCATGGGATTTCCCCATGCGCCGAGATAAGACCCCTCGCCCGTGTGACGCATTCAGCGCGAGTGGGCTCCTCACTGCCATCACCGCATTATGCGTACCTTTGCCTGGCGAGGTGTGCGCCGTGGAGCGGGGAGGGGGTGCCTCCGGCGTGAGACGGCTATCTCAGGATTTACGGAATGGGCGAGTCAAAGCAGCATAAGTCGGGGTTTGTAAGCATTTTGGGTAACCCCAATGTGGGTAAGTCCACCCTGATGAATCGCCTCGTGGGCGAGCGGCTATCCATTGTCACTAGCAAGGCGCAGACGACGCGGCATCGCATCTTTGGCATCGTGGATACGCCGGAGTACCAGATTGTCTACTCCGATACGCCCGGCGTGCTGGCCCCCGTCTACGAATTGCAGCGGGCGATGCTCAAGGCCATTGAGGGCACGCTAGAGGACTCTGATGTGCTGCTCTACATCACCGATGTCATTGAGAATCCGGCCAAACATGAGGGCTTCCTGGCCGATGTGGGGCGTTGTAGCATCCCAAAGGTGGTGCTGGTGAACAAGATTGACCTGTCCAATCAGGCCGACCTTGAGAAGAAGGTGGACTTCTGGCATGGCATCTTCCCCGGCTGCGTGGTGCTACCGGTGTCGGCGCTGCATGGCTTCGGGGTGGAGCAGGTGCAGGAGCGCATCCTCGACCTGCTGCCTGTGGGTGAGAAATTCTTCCCGCCCGACACGCTCACCGATAGGCCGGTGCGGTTCTTCGTGTCGGAGATTGTGCGTGAAAAGGTCTTCCTGCACTGCCAGGAGGAGGTGCCCTACTCGGTGGAGGTGGGGATTCGCACCTATGAGGAGGGGAAAACGATGGATCGCATCGAGGCGATCATTTACGTGAGCCGCGAATCGCAGAAGGGTATCCTCATCGGCCACCAGGGGAGCATGCTCAAGCGTATTGGTATGGCGGCCCGCCGCGACATGGAGACGTTCCTCCAGAAGCGGGTGTATTTGCGACTGCTGGTGCAGGTGGCTGATGGATGGCGTGACGATGAGGGGAAGCTCCGGCAGTTCGGGTATGTGGAATAGCTAGCACGGGTGTTTATGGCTGGGATACTGGCAATTGTGGGACGGCCCAACGTGGGCAAATCGACGCTCTTCAACCGCCTGATGGGACGCAGGGCGGCCATCGTGCACGAGCAATCGGGGGTGACGCGTGACAGGATTTACGGCACGGCCGACTGGAATGGCGTGGAGTTCTCCGTGATTGATACGGGCGGGTATCACGCCGGCTCTGACGATCTCTTCGACACGGAGATTCGTAAGCAGGTGGAGATCGCCGTTGAGGAGGCTGATGTGATTGCCCTGGTGGTCGATGTCATCACGGGGGTTACGGATCTAGATTCGCACGTGGGGCGCCTGCTGCGGCAGTCGGGTAAGCCCACGGTGCTGGTGGTCAACAAGGTGGATGACAACAGCCGACGGCCCGACATCTACGCCTTCTACGAGCTGGGGCTAGGCGATCCGTTCGCCGTCTCGGCTATCAACGGGGCTGGCACGGGCGAGGTGCTCGACCGCGTGGTGGAGCTCTTGCCGCAGGGCGATGTGGATGACGGGAGCGAGCTCCCACGGATTACCATCGTGGGACGGCCCAACGTGGGTAAATCCTCCATAGTGAATGCGCTTGTGGGGGAGGAGCGTAACATTGTGACTCCCATTGCCGGCACTACGCGCGATGCCATTGGGTCGCGCTACAGGAAGTTTGGCCACGACTTCATTATGGTGGATACGGCCGGTCTGCGTAAGAAGGGGAAGGTTACGGAGAACCTGGAGTTCTACTCGGTGATACGGGCCGTGCGGGCCGTGGAGCAGTCCGATGTATGCCTCCTCGTGATAGATGCCACGCGTGGCTTTGAGGGGCAGGATCAGACGATCTTCGACCTCATCCTGCGGCACCGAAAGGGGGTGGTCATCGTGGTGAACAAGTGGGATCTGGTGGAGAAGGATACCAAGACGGCTGAGCAGTTCACCGAGGCGATTCGGGCTACCATTGCCCCGTTTAGCGATGTGCCCATCGTGTACACCTCGGCCCTCACAAAACAGCGGATCCTTAAGGTGCTCGAGCTGGCTATGAAGGTGTTCGACGCGCGCCGTCAGCGTGTGTCCACCAGCAAGCTCAATGAGACGCTGCTTCCGTTCATAGAGGCCACGCCGCCTCCTGCCGTGAAGGGGAAGTACATACGCATCAAGTACGTCACGCAACTTCCCACCCCGTGGCCGGCCTTTGCATTCTTCTGCAATCTGCCCCAATACGTGAAGGCACCCTACAAGCGATTCCTGGAGAATAAGATCCGGGAGGCGTACGATTTCGAGGGGGTGCCCATCCAGATCTTCATGCGCAAGAAGTAGCCGCCGGGCGGCTATTGGTTCGGGGTTTTCCCGGCCGTGAGCATGAGGTTGAGCAGGCTACGGTTGTCGAAGGGCTTGCTCAGGTAGTAGTCCATTCCTGCGGCGATGCAGGTCTGCCGGTCGCACTGCATGGCGTACGATGTCATGGCGATGATGGGGAGATGCTGCCCCGTGCCTTTCTCCATGGCCCGAATGCGCTTGGTGGCCTCAATGCCGTCGAGCTCGGGCATCTGCACGTCCATGAGTACGAGGTCGAAGTGCTGGCTGTTCACCAGGCTTACCGCTTCGGCCCCATTGTTGGCCACCTGCAATTTGCCCACGTAGTTGCTGAGTGTGGCCTGCATGATGCGCTGGTTGATGGCATTGTCCTCGGCTAGCAGCACCCGCATGTTGGCCAGCGGGGCGAAATCAATGGGACGGGTGCTCTCTGCAACAGGCCCGGTCTTCGGGTCGCACCCATGGCCCAGCTCGCTGTATGGCCATAGGGGTACTTCAAAGCTCACGGCTACGCCATGCGCAGTGCGCTGCACACGCACGGTGTTCCAGACGGCCTCGGGGGAATCAAGTCGCTGCGCTGGGTCGAAGGGTCTGCCAGTGGTGAAGCTCGCTGTACCTGTGGCGATTTCTGCGCGAAGCACAAGGTGATCGTCCTTTATTCCCAGCAGGGTCGTGATAAGCTGGATGGGGAGCCCTGCCTTGAGGTCGTCGGTGAGATACTCCTGTATGACCTTACGCGTGGTAAGGCGTACCAGTAGGGGATCCCCCTCGACTACCTTGGGAGCCTTTGCGTCTAGCGTCACGCTCACGGTGGGCTGTATCCCGTATTTGGCGAAGAGGCTGTTGAACTCATTCTCGGCTAGGAGCCCGAATACGAATGGCTCCATGGGACCGCTGGTGAGCACTATGGGATTGGGGTTCTCTTCTGGGGTTCTATTCTCCTCGAGAGATTCTACACCCGTATGCATCAGCTCGGAGTGCATGCAGGCCACGTTCTCTGGCGAGATGTCCACTGCGGGGACTGAAATTCCCGTCCGGTCACCTGTGATCTCCTGCGTGCGCGGGGCGTAATACTCGCTACAGGGCATGCGCCGCAGCTCGAGCCAGAATAGTGTGGCTACAAACCAATTCAGGAGCGTGGCCAGTGGGAATAGCAAATGCCCTCCGTTGCTGGCGAGCAGCTGGGCCATGTGCGGTGGTGGCAGTAGGAGCAGAAGGGTGAAAGCGGCCAGGAAGCAGGTGTTCACTATTTGCACGCGCCACCCTTTGCATAGGAGCAGTAGGGCGGGCGGTACGAGTGGGGTGGTGTATAGGATGAGCGGATCATTGTGCGCATCCAGCAGTTGCAAGATGAATATGGCGGCTAGCGAGATGGCCAGCATGGGGCGATGCCACCCCGTGGTGCGTGGTTGGCCGGGCGTGAAGTGGGAGATTAACAGCAGAAAGGCTCCCACGAGACTCAGAATGGGGGACAGGATGAGGCTGGTGGCCAGGGCAAAGTACGTTGCCTGGGCTGTTAGCGCCACGCTCAAGTACAATGGGGCGTAGGTGTAGAAGTAGGATGTTCGCCTTGAACGTGTCATAATTCACCGCAATAGCCAGGCCCTGCCGTACCTCACATCGGGCTACGCTGCCGTTTCACCACAGTGCGCTGCTTGCGGCTACGAGCCCGAGTACCAGGATGGTTGCGCCAGCAATCTTATTGAACCACCAGATTTGCTTGAGTCGGAAGCGCGACTTGAAGCGCGCCACCATGAATGTTAGTAGCAGCCACCAGGCGCAGGCTCCCAGGTGTACGCCCGCAAGCGGTGGAAGGAATAGGATGTGGTGCCCACTGGGTACCACTACATGCAGGGCCGCAAATAGGGCCAGGAAGAGCAGAATGGCGAGGGGGTTGGTGAGTGTCAGCAGGAGCACCCACAGCATGTCTTGCACTAGGCTGGATTTCTCCCGTCTGGCACGGCGAAGCTCCCGTAGCGGATTACGGAGCAGGATGGTGAGCCCCAGCACGGCAATGATGACCCCACCGATGATTTTGATGGGGGTCTCATGCGCACGTATAAAGTCGATGATATACGAGAGCCCCAGCACGGCCACCGTGGCAAACAGCGTGTCGGCAATGGCTGCCCCGTAGCCGCTAGCTAGGCCACTCCGGTGCCCCTTGTTGATGGTACGCTGCACGCATATCACCCCGATGGGCCCCAGCGGAGCCGAGGCGCACAGACCCACAACGCATCCCTTTAGCAGCAATTCTAGCCACATGGGCTCCCGCAGTTAGCGATGCAAATTTAATGGATCTTTGCCTAATTGTGAGGCGCATCGTACCGATCGCTAGACGTAATTTGTGCCGTCTCGCATTCCCGAGAATGACTATATGCATCCGATTCCAAGAAGCTCTGCCTAAGTTGCAGTGCCTAGTCCCAGCATGCTAAACCTGGTGCCAGATGCGGTGATCTGGCCTCTCCCGCCGGCTAATAGCGTTGGTCTCGATGCAAGGGCAATAGTACCAATGGCCCTTAGCGCTTGCCAGTTTGCTGGCGTAAGAGTTGTGCCATGGGCGTGGCGAAGACGAAGCCGTTGAGTAGTTCGTTCTGCGTGTGGAGTATGTCATCCTTAGTGCCACTCCAGGCCACGCTGCCTTCATGTATGAATGTCACGGTGTCGCCGATGGCCATCACCGAGTTCATGTCGTGAGTGTTAACGATGGTGGTGATGTTGTACTCCTGGGTGATTTCGTGGATGAGCGAATCTATGACGAGGCTCGTTTGGGGGTCTAGCCCCGAGTTGGGCTCATCGCATAGCAAATACATGGGCCTCATGGCAATGGCACGGGCTATGGCAACCCGCTTGCGCATGCCACCGCTCAGATCCGATGGGTAGAGACGGCCCACATTGGGTAGATCAACGCGCTCGAGGCTCTCCTGAGCCATGCGCCTAGCCCCCCGAATGCTCACGTGGGTGTGCATCCGTATGGGGAACGTCACGTTCTCCTCCACGCGCATAGAGTCGAAGAGCGCCCCCCCCTGAAATATCATGCCAATCTGGCGTTGCAGGGCTCGTCGTGCCCCGGGGGACAGCGTGCGAAGATCCTGCCCCTCGAATCGTATCTGTCCGCCATCGGGCTCTAGTAGTCCGGCGATGATTTTCAGGAGTACCGTCTTGCCTGATCCGCTCTTGCCGATGACCAGATTGGTCTTGCCACGCTCGCACCGCATGCTCGCATTGCGCAGCACCTGGCGCGTACCGAATAGCTTATCGATGCCCACCGCTTCGAT
>CAUUMS010000015.1:0-36076 GCA_963546395.1 uncultured Bacteroidia bacterium
AGAGCACAACCTTGCCAAGGTTGGGGTCGCGAGTTCGAGTCTCGTTTTCCGCTCTGATCCGTAAAGACGTTGGTGCCCCCAGCGTCTTTTGCGTATAAGGCGGGTGGATGCGCGATGCGCTGCCGGCCGTGGGGTAGGGGCCCGGATGGTGAAATAGGTAGACACGCAGGACTTAAAATCCTGTGGCTTCGGCCGTACCGGTTCGACCCCGGTTCCGGGCACACGAGGTGCCCCGTATGCACGAGGGATCCACAGGCGAGCGCACCCCTGCTTGCGGGCCGAGGCTAATCTTCCCGGTTGCTCCCGTGGCACTCCCGGCCCGTGGTGACGTACGGCCTGCCGTCAGCGTTTGGGCCTAATCCACTCCCGTCTTCTTTTATCTCTCAGGGTGCTGCGCCCGTTCACAGCTTGGGCCGTTGCGTGGGCTGCCTGCCACGGTGGCCGCAACGCCAGCCAGGGCCTTTGGCTCGCATATTACTTCCAATCGCTATCTTTGCCGCACATCGTATGGTGACTAGGGACTTTGGAGCATAATATGTGTACGCCTCCGTCTCCTGACGGTGTGCATGATGGAGCGCAAACGGATTGGCTGGCATATTTTTTGTAGAAACTGATAGCAAATCGGAGCGGCATGGGACTGAGGGGAGAGGGTAAGTAATAAGAGGATAGAGCTATGGCATCGGGGCGATACACGGAGGTATTGACAAAAGTGGTCCACTTCAGCAAGGCGGAGGCCATGCGTCTGGGCAATAGTAGCATCTCGCCCGACCATTTGATGCTGGGTATCATCAGGGAGCGGGGAAACGATGTGGTGCAGCTGCTGATTCGCCACGGGGTGGATCTCGAGGCTCTCAGGGATGACATTAGCCGCTTTCTGCGTGAGGGGACTGTGCGCTCGCTGGTGTCGATGAATGATCTCTCATTCGACACCACCACCCAGGAGCTCTTTGTGGAGGCTTACAACGAGGCGCAGCGTCTCTCGATGGATGAAGTGAATGAGTTTCACCTGATGTGGGCTCTGCTGCGCATGGAGAAGAATCAGACGTGCCGCAGCCTGACGGCGCAGGGGGTGAACTGCGAGCGTCTCATGCGCGAGGCCGAGGAGTTCAGCTTTGAGATCTTCGGCGGCCGGGCCGCGGAGCAGCCCTCGTCGGCCAAATCCAAGTCGGAGGAGGCTCCCGAAGGGAGCGAGGAGGGGCGTAGCTACAAACTGGCCGATTTCTGCATCGACCTCACGCAGCGGGCCCGTGACGGGGAGCTCGACCCCACTGTGGGACGCCTGGAAGAGACCGAGCGCATGGTGCAGATCCTCTGCCGGCGGCGTAAGAACAACCCGATTCTGGTGGGGGATCCCGGGGTGGGCAAGTCGGCCATCGTGGAGGGCCTCGCCAGTCGCATTGTGTCCGGCGATGTGCCTGTGGCCCTGAGCAATCGGGTGATACTGATGCTCGACATGGCTGCCGTGGTGGCGGGCACCAAGTTCCGTGGGGAGTTCGAGGAACGCATGAAGTTTGTGCTCGATGAGCTGAAGGCGCATCCGTCCTACATCATCTACATCGATGAGATTCACACCATCGTAGGCGCAGGGTCGGCTAGCGGCACGCTGGATGCGGCTAATATCCTGAAGCCAGCCCTCTCGCGGGGCGATGTGCAGTGCATCGGGGCCACCACCCTCGACGAGTACCGCAATCGCATAGAGAGCGATGGGGCACTGGAGCGTAGGTTTCAGCGCGTGCTGGTGGAGCCGAGCAGCCCGGAGGAGACGCTGACGATACTCCGCAAGCTGAAGTCGCGCTACGAGGAGTACCACGGGGTGAGCTACACGGATGAGGCCGTGCAGGCATGCGTGCGGCTCACGCTCCGCTATATCTCAGATCGGGCCCTGCCCGATAAGGCGGTGGATGCGCTCGACGAGTCGGGGGCCAGGGCCGCAATTCAGTCGAATCATAAGCCCAGGCGCATCGTGTGGCTGGAGGGGCAGAAGGCGATGAGCGAACGGGAGTATGCCCGGGCGCAGCAGCGTGGCCCCAAGGAGCAGGAGGAGCTGCACCGGCGGCGGGTGGAGGAGCTAGGCTCGGAGGTGGAGGGGGCCCTCGACCAGTGGTTCCAGCAGCGGCGCGAAAGCCCCGTCGAGGTCAATGCTGCCATGGTGGCTGACACAGTGTCACTCATGGCAGGGGTGCCCGTGCAGCGGGTGGCGCAGGCCGAGAGCGATAGGCTCATGCGCATGGAGGACGAGCTGGGGATGAGCGTCGTGGGGCAAAAGGCTTCCATCGAGGCCATCAGCCGGGCTATTCGCAGGAATCGGTCGGGCATCAAGGATCCGCGGCGTCCCATCGGGACATTCCTCTTCCTGGGGCCCACCGGGGTGGGGAAGACCTACCTGGCTAAGGAGCTGGCCCGCTACCTGTTCGACAGCGATAAGAGCTTCATCCGGGTGGACATGAGCGAGTATATGGAGGGCCACTCCATATCGCGCCTGATCGGCTCGCCCCCAGGCTACGTGGGCTACGGAGAGGGGGGCCAATTGACGGAGCAGGTGCGCCGCCACCCCTACTCGGTGGTGCTGTTCGACGAGCTGGAGAAGGCCGCCCACGAGGTGTACAACCTGCTGCTCCAGGTGCTCGATGAGGGCGTACTGACCGATGGCAACGGGCGGCGTGTGGACTTCACGAACACCATCATCATCATGACCTCCAACGTGGGGAGCCGCGAGCTCCGTGCGTTTGGCGATGGGGTGGGCTACATGACGCGCTCCAAGAGCGAGGGGAGCGAGGAGAGCCGCCAGCAGCTGGTGCGTAGGGCTCTTGACAGGCAGTTCCCGCCCGAGTTTCTCAACCGGGTGGATGAGCTGGTGTTTTTCCGCGAGCTCACCATGACGGATATGCCGCGCATCCTCGACGTGCACATGCGCCAGATGGTGGAGCGGTTGCGCGATCAGGGGCTGACGCTACGGCTGACGCCCCGGGCCAAGGAGTACATCCTGGAGCAGGGGTACAACCCCCAGTATGGGGCGCGCCCGTTGAAGCGAGCCGTGCAGCGAAATGTGGAGGATCCCGTGGCCGAGTTGCTGCTACGGGGCGAGCTGCAAGCAGGCGACACGGTGGTGCTCAACTTCTCGAAGAACAAGGGGGTGTACGCGGTGGCGCAGCCCGCGCAGTCGACGTGTCCCGTGGTGGAGAGTGAACAAAATTGAAAGCCTCGCCGTTTATTCCACAGACGTTAACGGAGGGAAATTTTATGGCACACAGTGTGAAGTTTGCAGGCAATGAGCTTGCGTTGCAGGGCAGCGAGGTGAAGGTGGGTGATAAGGCGCAAGCGTTCACCTGCGTGGGATTGGATATGAAACCGGTGTCGCTGGCCGATTTTGCCGGTAAGGTGAAGATACTGAGCGTTTTCCCATCCATCGATACGCCGGTGTGCTCGCTTCAGGCTGGCAAGTTCGAGGCGCAGGCCGCCGCGTTGGGTAACGACGTGGCCATCATCGCCATCTCGAACGATTTGCCCTTCGCACTGGGTCGCTACTGCGGTGCCAAGAATGTTAAGAGCATGGTGATGGCCTCTGATCACCGGGATTTGGATTTTGGCCTCAAGTATGGTTTCGTGCTTAGCGCTCTCCGCCTGCTGGCGCGCGGCGTGGTGGTGATCGATAAGGACGACGTGGTGCGCTACGTGGAGTACGTGCCCGAGGTCACAGAGGAGCCCAACTACGATAAGGCCCTAGAGGCCGCTAAGGCGCTGCTGTAGGTGGGTGTTGCCGCAATGTGATTGTGCAGCGCGTAAAGGGTTCGATTATGAGTGGATTGTGGAAACGGATAGGCTCTGGTGCCGTGCTAATGGCGGCATTGACCGTGGCCGGGTTATTTGTTGGATGCGACGAGAATAAGCCTACGGGCGATGCATCTACAACTCAAATGACGAGCTGGCGCACCGTCAGCTCGGGGGATGGGGAGGTAGGCTTGCTGGGTACTGAGGTGCGTGTGGGTGAAAAGGCTCCCCAGTTCACGTGTATAGGGCGTGACATGCAGCCCGTGTCACTGGCCGACTACGCGGGTAAGGTGAAGATCTTGAGCGTGTTCCCGTCGGTTGACACGCGGGTGTGCTCGCTGCAAACCCATCAGTTCAATGAGCAGGCCGACGCATTGGGCGATGGCGTAGTCATCATGTCCATCTCGGTGGATCTCCCCTTCGCTATGAATCGCTACTGCGGGGCTGAGGGGATCGAGCGTATGGTGATGGCTTCAGATCACCGGGATTTGGATTTCGGGATGAAGTATGGCATGGTGCTTGAGGGGAAGAGGCTGCTGACGCGTGCCGTGGTGGTGATCGATAAGGACGACGTGGTGCGCTACGTGGAGTATGTGCCCAACCTGTCGGATGAGCCCGATTATGCCAAGGCGTTGGATGTGGCTAAGGGCTTGCTCGGGAATTAAGTCCATCAGGATTAATTGAAATAACGGAATGGGACTACTGGAAGGCCGTGTGGCCGTGATTACGGGAGCAGCGCGTGGTATTGGGAAGGCCGTGGCACTGGCCTTCGCCAAGGAGGGTGCCTCTGTGGCCTTCTCTGACATGGCGCGCAATGATGCATTCACCCAGACGGAGAGCGAGCTGTGCGCGCTCGGGGTGAAAGCCAAGGGCTACGAGTCGGATGCGAGTGACTTTGCCGCATCGGAGCGTTTCGTGGATGCCGTGGTGGCCGACTTTGGCCGCATCGATATCCTGGTGAATAACGCCGGTATTACGCGCGATGCGCTGCTAATGCGCATGACGGAGGAGCAGTGGGATCTGGTGATGCGGGTGAATCTGAAGTCGGCGTTCAACCTCACGAAGGCTGTGCAGCGTGTGATGCTGAAGCAGCGGAGCGGCTCTATCATCAACATGAGCTCGGTGGTTGGGGTCTCCGGCAATGCGGGGCAGTGCAACTACTCTGCCTCGAAGGCCGGGATGATCGGCTTCACCAAGTCGATTGCCCAAGAGCTGGGCTCGCGCAATATTCGGGCTAACGCCATTGCTCCCGGGTTTATTATCACGGAGATGACGGGGGCTCTGCCTGAGGAGGTGCGCAAGGAGTGGGAGAATAAGATCCCGCTTCGCCGTGGTGGCACCCCCGAGGATGTGGCCCGGGTGGCGGTCTTCCTGGCCTCCGATCTGTCCGCGTACGTGAGTGGGCAGGTGGTGAACGTTTGCGGTGGGATGAACACCTAGTTCGATACCATTGGCCCTTCCCCGCATACTGCGGGAGTAGGGTGGGATATATCTCGGCAGATGGGGCTGTGCGCCTCGTTTGCCGAGATCCTTTTTTAGGGGATGGTGCCCCACCCATGCATGGTGATCCGTAATGGATTACTTAGACGTGGAATGTTCCCAAATAGCGAGGGTGTCCACGGGCGAAACCGGGGTTTAGCCGTGCATTAAGGGTGGTCGCTTTGGATTATTGGATTGCTGGTGTTATGGCAATGCGTACGGCTGGGCAAATTTAATTACCTTCGTATGGGACAACGTCGGTGGGTTCCGTTACGTGGGTGTGCCGAATAGGTGCGCAGCGGCTAAAATGATAAGCAGGATGGAATCGGAGTCAGGTGATAAAGCTCGGCGGACGAAGGAGCTAGAGCACTCGTTTTACCATGAGCTTCAGAAGCTGTCGTGGGATCAGATTGCAGATCGGGTCTACAACATGCGCCCGGTGGATGTGGAGCGGGCCATTCAGCATGCGGGGCATTGCAGCCCTGAGGAGTTCGAGGCGCTCATATCGCCGGCGGCAGTGCCCTACCTAGAGCTCATAGCGCAGGAGAGCCAGCGTTTGACGCGTAGACGCTTTGGGCGTGTGCTCTCGCTGTACGTACCGCTGTACCTATCGAATGCCTGCACCAATAGCTGCGTCTACTGCGGCTATAGTCGCCTGAACCGCATACCCCGCAAGACGCTCACCGCGGATGAGGTGCGCGCGGAGGCGCAGAGCATAAGGGCGCTGGGGTTTGAGCATATCCTCCTGCTGACGGGCGAGGCTACCAAGGATTCGGGGTTTGAGTATCTCCGTGAAATGGTGCGGATTTTGCGCCCAATGTTCCCTCAGATCTCCATAGAGGTACAGCCTATGGGGGTGGATGAGTACGCCGCCCTTGGTCAGGAGGGATTGCACTCGGTGTATGTGTATCAGGAGACCTACAACGAGGCTATGTACCCCGAGTATCACCTGGCGGGTATGAAGCGCAACTTCCGTTACCGCCTTGAGACACCGGATCGGATAGGCATGGCGGGTATTCATCGCATCGGGTTGGGGGCCTTACTAGGGCTGGAGGACTGGCGCGTGGAGACGGTGTGCGTGGCGCATCACCTGCGCTACCTCCAACGGATGTACTGGAAGAGCAAGTACACGGTGTCATTTCCGCGCCTGAGGCCGCATGCGGGGCAATTTCAACCTAAGTTTGAGGTGAAGGATCGGGATCTGTTGCAGATCATCATGGCCTACCGGTTGCTGGATGAGAACCTGGAGATGTCATTGACCACACGGGAGTCGGCGTACTTCCGGGATCATGCGTTCCCGCTGGGAATCACGTCGCTGAGTGCCGGGTCGCACACGGAGCCTGGGGGCTACGCCCAACCGAACTCGGAGCTGGAGCAGTTCCGCATTTCGGATGATAGGTCGCCTGCGCAGGTGCAGGCTCTCCTGCATCAGCACGGCTACGAGGCGGTTTGGAAGGACTGGGACTGGGCGTTGCAGTAGTTGGCACTAGCAGAAACCGTTATGAAGTCTGCCGAAAGGGAGCGATACGCCCGGAGTATTATCCTGGATGGGGTGGGGTACGGGGGCATGAATCTGCTGCGTGGGGCAACGGTCACTGTGGTGGGCGTAGGTGGGCTAGGGTCTGCGGTGGTGCCGCTGCTCGCCGCGCAAGGGGTCGGCAAGCTGATTCTGGTGGATGGCGATAGGGTAGAGCTCAGCAACCTGCCACGGCAAACGCTCTTCGGGACGAATGACGTGGGGACATGGAAGGCCGATTTGGCTGGGCAACGGGCGAAGATGCTCTCGCCCGATGCGCAGGTGGAGGTGCACACGGAGCGGCTCACGATGAAGAACGTGGGGCTCTTGCTCCGCTCGGCGATGGTGATAGACTGCACGGATAATTTTGAGACGCAGTACCTGCTCGATGCGGCAACGGGTAAGCACGACGTGCCGATGGTTTGGGGGGCTGCCGAGGGGTACATAGGGCAAGTGGCTCTGCTGCATGGTCGCCGCGGGCTACGCCTCTGCGATCTTTTTGACCCCCCTGAGGAGGAGATAGATTTGCCCGATGGTGTCTGGCCGCCGCTGGTGCACATGGTGGGGACTGTGATGGCCTCCGAGGCATTGGCGTTCTTGCTGGGTTGGGATTGCCAGCTGGACGGTGGCCTCTGGACGGTGGACATGCGGACGTATGACACGCACCATTTCTGGGTGGTGTAGCGCATGGCAACGCACCTCTCCCTGATGGTGACATCCCCGGAGGGGAATGCATGTCGGCTGCCCTATGCCTAAGGAGCGTAACGTACTTCTCATTAGCTACTACTGGCCCCCGAGTGGAGGGGCTGGGGTGCAACGGTGGCTTAAGATGGCGAAGTATCTCTGCCGTCTGGGGTGGAAGGTTACCGTGTACACGCCAGATAATCCGGATTTCTATCAGCTAGATCCCACGCTACTAGACGATGTGCCTGCGGAGGTAGTCACGCTCAAGCGTAGGATCATTGAGCCTAATCGCTGGCTCAGTCGGCGTGGTGCTAAGCGTGCCGGTGTGGGCCTACTACAGGAGGGGGGACAGCGGCAGGGATTATTGTACCGATTGGCCCTGTGGCTACGGGCCAACGTCTTCGTACCAGATGCCCGCATGCTCTGGATTGGCCCGTCAGTGCGCTACCTCAAACGATGGCTGAAGGAGCACCCCCAGTCGGCGTTGATTACCACGGGGCCCCCGCACTCTATGCACATGATAGGCCTGCGGCTGCATAGGATGACAGGGCTTCCATGGATGGCCGATTTCCGCGATCCGTGGACGAATATTGACTATGCTCACCACATGCCGATGACTGCCTGGGCACGTAGGCGCCAGACGCGCATGGAGCGTGATGTCGTGCGTGAGGCTAACGTGGTGCTGGCGGTCACCCCAGGTATGCAGGTCGAATATGAGGCCCTGCGTGGTCGACCTGTGCAGCTGGTGATGAACGGATTTGACGAGGAGGACATAGAGCCAAGAGGCCCTATGCCCGAAGCGTCAGGCGCAGCATTCACGTTGCTGCACCTAGGATCGCTCAATGCCGATCGTAATCCACACCTCCTTTGGCATACGTTGCAGAGGTTGGTGCAGGAGGGAAAGCTTGTGCCAGGCACAATGCGTGTTCAGCTTGTGGGCTCGGTGGATGACAGTGTGCGCACCGATGTGAGTCGCCTCGGACTTGATGCCTTTGTGGAGATGCTACCCTCTATGCCTCACAGTGCTGTTATGCAACGACTGCAAGGCGCATCTGCCCTCCTGCTGTGCATCAATGCCACGCCCAATAGCAAGGGGATTCTCACGGGTAAGCTGTTTGAGTACCTGGCCTCGCGGAGGCCTATCGTCTCCATTGGCCCCAGGGATGGTGATGCCGCTCGCATTGTCCGTGAGGCCCAGGCTGGCTCGACGTTTGACGCTGATGATGCCGATGCGCTGGGTGAGCATCTCATACACCTCGTGGAGCTGCACCACCGGGGGGCTCTCGGTGATACGCAGGGCGATTTGCAGGCCTATAGCCGCCGAATGCAAGCCGAGTGCATCAGCCATCTGCTGGAGGAGATGCTGTAGTGCGGGGTATTCTCTAGCCCCTTGAATTTTCCCCGAGCTAGCAATATTTGCGTAATGGCCACTACCTCCCGCAGGTTGGGGATGCACCATTTGCGGATGCGGAGGGGCGGTTGTATCTTTGTTGGGAAATTCACACATAACAGATGGGGGAGCTTTAGGATGAAAAGTAGAATTCTACTCATTGCAGCTGTGTCGATGGTGCTGGCCTTGTGGGGCTGTGGCACGAAGAAGACGTACGAGAGCGTGGATGGCGACCCCATGGCGGTGCGTATCTACACGCTGGAGAATGGCCTGAAGGTGTACATGTCTGTCAACCCTGAGGAGCCACGCATCCAGGCGAATATAGCGGTTCGTGTGGGTAGTAAGAATGACCCGGCAGAGACTACGGGCCTGTCGCACTACCTGGAGCATATCATGTTCAAGGGCACCCACCAGTATGGCACCATGAACTACGAGCTGGAGAAGCCATTCCTGGATCAGATTGAGTCGCTCTACGAGGAGTATCGCACCCTTACCGACCCCGACGAGCGTAAGGCGATGTACCGCAAGATTGATAGCGTATCGAACCTGGCCTCTGAGTACTCGATCCCCAACGAGTACGATAAGCTGATGTCGGCCATCGGAGCCTGGGGGACGAACGCCTACACCTCGTTTGACGAGACGGTGTACGTGGAGAATATCCCCTCCAATCAGCTTGAGGCATGGGCCATGGTGCAGGCTGATAGGTTTCAGAACCTCGTGGTGCGCGGCTTTCACACTGAGCTAGAGGCGGTGTACGAGGAGAAGAACATGAGCATGGACCGTGATTACGAGCGTCAGCTCGACTCCCTGCTGTATGCACTTTTCCCCGAGCACCCCTACGGGTTGCAGACCACCATCGGTACGCAGGAGCATCTGAAGAACCCCTCCATTGTCAACATTAAAAAGCACTACGATACCTACTACGTGCCCAATAACATGGCCATCTGCCTAGCGGGCGACTTTGATCCTGATCAGGCCATAGAGGTGATCAAGAAGTACTTTGGCGGCATGACACCGAGTCAGGATGTGCCAAAGCTCCCGATTGTGCCCTTGTCACCGCTGGAAAAGGTGCGTGAGACGAACACATACGGTTTGCAGGCAGAGGGAGTATGCGTGGGCTGGCGTACGCCTGGGCCTACGCATGCGGATAATGCCACGTTGGAGGTCGTGTCTGAGCTTCTCTCCAATGGCAAGGCTGGGCTACTTGATGTGAATGTGGCGCAAAAGCTGAAGGCACTAGAGCCATCGGCATTTACCATGGGCCTAAGCGATTACGATGCCCTCGTTTTGGTAGGGTGCCCGCTTGAGGGGCAGACGTTGGAGGAGGTACGTGATGTTCTCCTCGCTGAGGTGGACAAGCTGCGCAATGGGGACTTCGATGAGGCGATGCTGACATCCATTGTCAACAATCAGCGCTACACCGCCATGCGTAACATGGAGTCAAATCGTAACCGCGTGCAGGAGATGGTCAGCTCGTTCATTCATCAGACCCCTTGGGCACAATCGGTGAACCGCTTGGACGAGATGAAGAAGATCACCAAGCAGCAGGTGATAGATTTTGCGAATAAGTACCTACTCCCTCACTCCTACGCAGTGTCTTACAAACGATTTGGTGAGAATACGAGCCGTCAGGAGATTGCCAAGCCACTCATCACCCCGATAAAGATGAACCGCGACACAGTGAGCGAGTTTGTTCGCCGGATCCAGAACCTGAACCCCACGCCCATTGAGCCGCAGTTTGTGGACTTTAATGCGACTCTGGAGAAGTTCCAGCTCAGGGAGGGTGTGAATGTGATCCTCTCCAAGAACCCGATTAACTCGCTCTTCCGTGTTGAATACGTCTTCGATTTCGGCACCAGCAGTAGCAAGCTGATAGGCCTTGGGGCCGATTACCTCCAATTCCTCAGTTCCGATTCGATGTCCCTCCAGCAGTTCAATGACCGTCTTTACTCGCTGGCAGCTGGGTACAGCCTATCGGCAGAGGAGGATCAGACGACGCTTGCCGTGTGGGGGCTCAACGAGAATATTGGCGAGGTACTTCAGCTTGTGGAATACCGTCTACGTAACCTTGTGGCAGACAAGGAGGGGTATCAGGAGTTTGCTGGGGGAGTCCTCAAGCAGCGGGCCGATGCCAAGCTCGATCAGAATACCAAGTTCGAGGCCCTTAGGGAGTACATGATCTACGGCGAGCACAATCCGTACAACACGGTACTGACGAATGCCGAGGTTAGTGCTCTGGATCCACAGGTGCTCGTGGATGAGCTGAAGGGGTTACTGGATTACCCGCACACGGTCATTTACTACGCACCTGCCGATGCGTCAACGGCAAAGGATGTCCTGGCGAAGTGCCATCCGGCGGGTAATATGAAATCACTGCCCACGCCGCTTTATAACTTTGTGCAGCGTCAGCCTAAGGAGACGCAGGTGTACGTGGCAGACTACGAATCGGCTCAGGTGCTTGCCTCGCAGTATGCATGTGAGGGCCGTGCGTATGACCTTGCAGCAATGCCGAGCATTCGACTGTTCAATGAGTACTTTGGTGGCTCCATGAATGCGGTTGTCTTCCAGGAGATCCGTGAGGCTCGTGCGCTGGCTTATAATGCCTCGGCCTACTACCGGATGCCCGATCGGAAGGAGAGGTTTTACGCGATGACCACTTTCGTGGGGACGCAGACTGACAAGATGCAGAGCGCATTCAACGCATTCAGCGAGATCTTGGCCAATATGCCGGTATCGGAATCTGCTTTTGACGTGGCTAAAGATGCCGTGCTGATGGCCTTGCGCACCAACCGTTACACGCAGAGGTCGATACCGAGGTACTACCTGTACCTTCAGAAATTGGGTCTCAATGAGGATCCGAATCGGGAGATCTTTGCCAAGGTTCCGGCTGTGACGATGGAGCAGGTAGCATCCTTCCAGCAACAGTATGTGAAGGGCCTCACCTATGACTACGCAGTGATGGGCGATCTCAAGAAGCTCGACATGGGCACACTGAAGAGCCTCGGTAACGTGACGATTCTTACCGACCAGGCACTATTCGGATACTAGCCCTTATGGGCCTTGGCCCAACGATAGGGCCCAGATTGATGCTGTAGATGTGGGGGTGTGCCAATGGTGCACCCCCACGTTTATTCAATCGTCCGCCGTGCTGGAATCTCTTACCACACTTGTTGTGTGCCCAGTGTGGCGTGTGAGGCCTAACCGATTTTGATGTAGTTCTGCTGGCCGTTCGAACTAGCCTCTAGGTGCTGTCGCAGCTTCTGATGCTCCGGCAGCGACAGGGTTGGATCCTGCTCCAATATCATCCGAGCCTGAGCCTGGGCGAAGGATACGAGCGGCCCATCCTTGACGGGATTAGCCAATCGGAATGACCCTGCGTGCCCGCTTTGCTGCGTGCCCCCTAGGTTCCCGTATCCCCGCAGGCGTAGGTCGGCCTCAGCAATCTCAAATCCGTCATTTGTCTGCACCATGGTGTCAAGGCGCATGCGTGACTCTTGGGAGAGCTTGTAGTCGGTCACCAGAAAGCAATAGCTCGCCTCGGCGCCACGTCCCACCCGTCCACGGAGCTGATGGAGCTGCGAGAGCCCGAAACGCTGTGCCTCCTCTATCACCATGATTGTAGCATTGGGGACATCAACCCCCACCTCGATTACTGTGGTCGCCACGAGGATATTGATGCGCCCAGCAGAGAAATCGCGCATGACAAACTCTTTCTCCTCCGATGACAAGCGGCCATGCAGCATCCCTAGGCGGTACTCTGGGAGTGGGAACGCCTGAGCCAGGCGGGCGTATCCGGCCTCTAGGCTCTCAAGATCGATCTTCTCGGAGTCATTGATCAGTGGGAATACGAAGTAAGCCTGCCGGCCATTGTCCACCTCCTTGCGCACAAAATTGAACAGCTCGTGCCGTTTCTCGGTAAAGACGTGGCGGGTTACGATGGGTTTACGCCCTGGGGGAAGCTCGTCGATGCTGCTCACGTCCAGATCCCCGTACAACGTCAGGGCCAGGGTGCGGGGAATCGGCGTGGCACTCATCACCAGAAAGTGCGGGAGCACCTGCGTCCCCTTGCTCCACATGCGGGCGCGTTGCTGCACCCCGAACCGGTGCTGCTCATCCACAATGATCAGGCCCAGCCGGTGGAACTGCACCTGGTCTTCTATCAGGGCATGCGTCCCCACGATGATCTGTATCGTCCCGTCGGCCAGCAGGGGGAGTATCTCTCGCCTTGAGCGTGCCGTGGTGCTACCTGTGAGCAGGGCCACCCGCACCGGCATCGGCCCCAGGAATCGGGTGATACTCTTGAAATGCTGCTGGGCCAGAATCTCCGTGGGGGCCATGAAGGCACTCTGTAGCGCATTACCTGCCGCTATCAGCATGGCGAATAGGGCCACTAGCGTTTTGCCGCTGCCCACGTCCCCCTGCACTAGGCGGTTCATCTGCTCACCACTTCCCAGGTCGTGACGGATCTCTTTCACCACCCGCTTTTGCGCATTGGTCAGCTCAAAGGGCAGTTGCTCCTTGTAGAACCGAGCCACCAGCTCCCCCGACTGTGTGCACTGATGCCCGGCGTAGCGCGCTAGGCGTTGTGCCCTCGATTGCATCATGTGGATGAGCTGAAATGTGAACAGCTCATCGAACTTTAGCCGTATGAGGGCCAGCTTCCACTCCCGCTCATTGGCTGGGAAGTGGATCTTCTCTAGTGCCCAGGCCAGCGGGGCCAAACGGGCAGAGCGTCGGAGCGCATCGGGCAGGTAGTCCTCCGTGTGTGGCAGCACCAGAGGCAGTGCCGCAGCCATGTAGCTACGCAGTGTTGACGAGTATAGACCCGATTTCTTGAGACGATCGCTCACCTCGTATTCGGGCTCGAGCTGCATCCGTTGGGCGAATAGCGGCGAGTAGGCAGTGAACTCGGGGTGTACCATGGAAAACTCGTGCCCGTAAACCCCTCCTCGCCCGAATAGCAGGTACTGCGTGCCAGGGCGTAGCTTCTTGTACACCCATTGGATCCCCTTGAACCACACGCAGTGGAATTGCCCCGTCTCATCGGTGAATGTGGCCTGTAGCCGTGTCTTTGGGCCATCCACCATGCGCATGGATGCCAGCTTAGCCACCACCTGCACAGGCTGTTTGGCCGTGGGCAAATCGATTGCTTTTGTCAGCGTGCGCCGATCGGTGAACCGGTAGGGGTAGTAGCGCACCAGGCTCGATAGCGTGTAGATTCCCAGCTCTTTACCCAGGAGTTCCGCCCGCTTCTCGCTGATACCCTGTATACGGTGCAAGCTATCGTCCATGCCTTACCACTGTCCCAAGCCGGGTCATCCTCGATGCCTGTGGGGTGCTATTGCGCTGTGTGAGCGGGCCCACTAGGGCAACCGACAGCCCAGGAGGATGCCCATCACGGGGCAGCGCAAGCCACTCCCAGCTATACACAAATGTAGCCATTGTGTGACAACCGGTGAAGTTGTTGCGAAAATTGGGGTACATTTGCCGCCGGTACTAAATCTCTATAGGGTATGAAAGCTTTCGTGTTTCCGGGTCAGGGTGCCCAGTTCCCGGGTATGGGCCAGGCGTTGTTCCAGGCATCCGCTCAGGCGAAGGAGCTGTTTCAGCAAGCCGATGAGATATTGGGCTTCCCCATCACCCAGCTCATGTTTAGCGGTACGGATGAGGATCTCCGGCAGACCAAGGTCACGCAGCCGGCCGTTTTCCTGCACTCGGTGATACTGGCCAAGCTGTGGCCCGACTTCAAGCCCGACATGGTGGCTGGCCATTCGCTCGGCGAATTTAGCGCGCTGGTTGCCGCGGGTGCGCTCAGCTTTGAGGATGGCCTCAAGCTCGTCTCAAGCCGTGCTAAGGCCATGCAAGAGGCCTGCGAGCTCGCCCCATCTACCATGGCGGCTATCATCGGTCTAGATGATAAGGCGGTGGAGGACATCTGCCAGGGGATAGATGAAGTCGTTGTACCAGCCAACTACAACTGCCCCGGTCAGCTCGTGATTTCGGGCAGCATCAAGGGGATAGAGGTTGCCTGCGAGCAGCTGAAGGCAGCTGGAGCCAAGCGGGCCCTACCGCTCAAGGTGGGTGGAGCCTTCCATAGCCCGCTCATGGAGCCTGCGCGCGAAAAGCTGGCTGCGGCCATTGAGGCCACCAACTTTAGCCAGCCGGTGTGCCCCATTTACCAGAATGTGGATGCCAAGCCGCACAGCAATCCTGCGGAGCTCAAGGCGAACCTCATTGCTCAGCTCACCGCCCCCGTGCGTTGGACGCAGATAGTGCTCCGCATGGTGGAGGATGGTGCCACGCATTTCGTGGAGCTTGGCCCAGGCAATGTTCTTCAGGGTCTGGTGAAGAAGACAGCATCTGGCGTAGAGGCCGAGAGCCATCAGGAGCTTTAGGGCCACTGGGAGTGCTCTGAGCACCCATTGACACGTGCAGGCGATCCATCCTTAGCGATGGGTCGCCTGTGCTGCTTTAGGGGGGTGATAGACGGGTAGTAGGGTGGGGCGCATGCGAACGTGCTGGTGCTTATTACCCCAGCCAATACACCCCCGGGGCATTGATCCTTGCGCAGTGATGCTAGCCGAAAGGCAGTGTCACGCCCAGTCCCTTTGGGTACACGCCAAATCCCCGTCACCCCGTAGGCGCATGCGCCCAGGAGACGACCCATCGTTGCAAACTGTCCTCACCCCGTGTAAGGGGTAGCCTGCTGTCTACGATTCGCGTGACGCGCGGTACGTGTCCACGTGCCGTTGAATCTTGTCGGGGTAGATGTCGGGAATCCGCACCAGTATCCCCGTCTCTTCCACATCTCCGAACGTGTGGTTGATGGCCGTGCCGAATATGCGCATGGTGCTGCTCAGGCCGATGTACGACTTGATCAGCGGCGGTAGCTTTTCGCCCCGTTGGGCCAGCTGTGCCGATAGGATCTCAAAGTCGGCCTTATACCCTCCACCCGTGAATAGCGCATCCAGACGCGCACGATCCATGCCCAGGTCGAGAGGCTCGCGTGGCCACACTAGCCGATCGGGATCTGGAAAATACTTCTGCAAGAAGCAGTGCAGTATGTTCCGTGCCTCGCGGTTATAGTGTGGGTACATGGTCACCTTACCGAAGAAGGCATCAATCCCGGGGTAGAGCACCACCAGGGCCCCGAGCCCATCCCACAGGTTATCTAGCACGTAGAGACTCTTGCGCCGCTGCGCTGACGACTGGTAGTGCACGCGCACAAACGAGCGGCCCAGCTCGATGGTCTTGGGCAAGAACTCGTGCACAAAGCGGTCTGAGAACTCGAACAGCTCTCGGGTAGCACCCATCGATGCGGCTCCGCCATCGTGCCCAGGCACGGAGTAGCGGTAGCCCCCGAGGATCATCTTTTCCCCTGGATCCCACACCACCAGCTGCTGGTATGAATTAGGCCCCACATCGAACTCGTCAATATCAGCCGCCTTGCCCGTTCCGCCCCCGGCCTCCCGGAATGCCTCTTCGCGCAGCCGTCCCAGCTCCTGCATGGCATTAGGCGCCTCAGCCGCCGTGAAACGATAAATCTGGGTTCCCCCGTTGTTCGCATTGCGAAGGAAACGCTCTGGGGTGAGCTCCTGCTCTATCAGCCTGGGATCGATAGGCTCAATAATCTTCTCCATACTCATGCTTCCCCTCTAGTTTCCCCGGGCGTCATTTGCCGGATGCACCTCTTACCCTTGACATGCACCGCAAACTCATCATAGACTCCACGCCCAGGTAAGACCCAACGGGAGAAATAGCCGTGCTACCATCCATCCGTTGCAGACTCTCCCTAGAGTCATACACTGCAAAGGTACAAACGTTTGCGGTGAAATGTTAGCGCTTGCAGTGCATCGAGATCACCCGGTACGCATCATCGATCCCCAACTCGCCCGCCCGGCTCAGATCGAGGCATGCATCATCGGCCGCATTCTTCAGCAGTCGCACCAGGGCCCGATTGTAGTAAGCCTCACCGAATTGCGGTTGTTGCGCAATGGCAGCATCAAAGGAGGCCTCGGCCTTCTCCAGGTTCTTCGACAGGAAATGGGCTATCCCTTCGCTGTAGTCTAGGTAGGCGTTGGGGTAGGTCGACTTCAGTTTACCCAGTATACGCAGCGGCTCGTTGTAGTCGGGCTTTGTGTCGTGCGTGGGCTCTGTCTGGCCCAACGTCACGGGGGTGACGCTGGCGTAGCGCACCCGATCCACCAGGCACACGGCACGCATGTACGTGGCCAATGGGTGGAACAGGCTCGATGCGGGTACCTCCCCGAGCAGCTTGATTGCCTCATCGTACTCGTGCGTATCGTAGAGCGTTTTGGCACGCGCAATGCGCAGCGCATGAGCGTTTTGTATGGGCGGGAATAATGACACGTCCACCCGCATCGTTGAGTCCTCACGTGGCACCACCAGGCTAAAGATGGGGGCCCCGCACACGCTGTCGGCGCGCAGCACTGGGTGCCACTCCTTGTGCGGCTGCACCGCGCCCAGTGACACTGTGGCAATGGGTAGCAATTCCACCACCCGTGGGGCACTCGCCATCACCACCTCTCCCTTCGATGAGAAGTCGTTCTCGAACGCCATGAGTCGGGAGAACTGCGCGGAGGTGTCGCTCCATTTGTCCAGCGTCCCCTGCTCATACCGCTGCATCAGACTCTGGGCCGTGTCGAGGTCAGCCTTGGCCCCCTTGCGGTCGCCGCTCTCGAGCCGTAGATGCCCACGCATGGTGTATGCCCGCGCGAATTGCGGGAATAGGGCAATGGCCGCAGACATGGATTCTATGGCCCGCTTGGGCTGTTTCAGCTGCGCGTACATGAGCCCTGCGTTGTAGCGGATGAACACGTTGGAAGGCGAAATCTCCTGCGCGCTCTCGTAATCGCGTAACGCCGCGCGGTACTGCTTATTCTCTCCCAGTATGATAGCCCGGTTGTAGAGGGCCATGGAGTTACGTGGCGACAGGGCAATTACCTTGGAGAGCAATTCCAGGGCCTCATCCCGCTTCTCCTGCTCATGCAGCACCAGGGCTTTCACCAGCAAGGCCGAGGCATACCCCGGATCGATGCGTAGGGCCTCGTCTAGCGAGGCCATGGCCTCTTCGCACCGCGAGCGTGAGTACTCTATGCGGGCCAGGTATACGTAGGGGGCTGGCGAGTAGGGGTTCGACACGGTGGCCTGCTCAAAGGTGGCTATGGCCGAGACGGTGTCGCCTTGCATCAGTTGCGATACGCCCAGATTGATGCGCGTGTCCAGGAGATGGGGCGAATGCTGTAGCGTGGCGATGAAGTCGGCCGAGGCCAGGGCATACTCCTTCAGTAGCAGGTAGGTGATGCCCCGCATGTTCAGTATCGTGCGGTCGTTAGGCCGCATCTCGTGGGCCAACTCGAGGTCGATTTTAGCCTTGGCTGGCGCATTCAGCTGGTTGAGCGTAGCCCCGCGGAGCAGCAGTGCCTCCACCATGAAGGGGTTGTGCTCTACCGTCTTATCGAGATCGGCCAGGGTGCCGCGAAAGTCCTCCAGGTTGTATTTGGCCCACGCCCGGATGTACAGGCCCCGGTAGTCGTCGGGTAGAAAGCTCAGGAAAACGTTAATCGTGGAGATGGCCGACGTGTACTGGCCTCTCGCCATGAATTTTAGCGACGTGCGGTAGTAGTAATACCTATCGAGCTGCGCCCACACCACGGCTGGAAGCAATCCTAGCAGCAGCCCCAGCAAGCCTAGTCGTCTCAGAAATCGTCTGTTGATCATCTATTACCCCAATATCGACAGCGAAGATACGACATTTCGGGAGCATCCTCTCATCCTGAATGCTCCAATCGCTGCGCCGGCTTCTCCTTGTCGATGTACGGGGGTGCCGTTGGGCAGATGTTCCTGCACCATGTATGCCTGCTGACGATGCGAAAGCTTGTGAGCTCCCGGAATGGCTTACGGGTCAATGCGACTGCGACAGGATCTCCCATCTGCTCTGAGCACGCCGAGCCGTCCACGAGCCTCCCGAGGCGCATACGGCGAGTGCCCATTGGCGGAAAGCTCGGGCCCGCTCTCTGCCGATCCCTCGGGTGCTAGCTGTGGGGTTTGCCGGGGTGCGCCTCGTGGCGCATCAGCCCTCTAGTCCTAGGGCGGTGAGAATCAGCCCCATGGCCTCTTCCACCCCACCGGGGTTCTTCCCTCCTGCGGTGGCCAGGCCAGGTGTTCCTCCTCCGCCGCCCTGGATGGGCTTCGAGGCACCTCGCACAATCTTACCGGCATCCCAGCCGTGCGTCTGGCTCAGCTCCTCGCTGATGGCGAGGGCTAGTGCCGCTTTGCCCTCATGGGGCGAACCAAGAACGGCTACCACATCAGGCCCCATGCCCCGTAGGCTTTGGGCTATCTCCTTGAGGTCGTCCACCCCGCACCCAGGCACTACAGCACGCACTATGCGCACAGCTCCCTGCGTGGCCGCCTGGGTGTATAGCTCCCGCGCCTGCCCTGCCAGTTGTCCCTGCCGCATCGCTTGCAGCTGCTTACGCAGCTCCGCATTCTCGTGCACCATGCGCTCCACGGCCTCTAGCGTCTTGCCCTGCGCGTGGAGTAGGGTGTCCACCTCAGCGAGGGTATCGCTCATGGTGTAGTCGCGCAGCTCGGCTTGCCGTCCGGCCACAGCCACAATGCGCCGTATACCTGCCGCTATGGCCCCCTCGGACACGATGCGGAACAGACCTATAGCCCCGGTGTTCTCCACATGGGTACCCCCGCACAGCTCCACCGATTCGCCGAACCGGAGCACGCGCACATGCTCCCCGTACTTCTCGCCGAACAGGGCCATAGCCCCCATAGCCATAGCGTCGGCAATGGGTATATCACGATGCTCCTCGCGGGCTGTCGATCGACGCACCATGGTGTTGACAATCTCCTCCACCCTCCGTAGCTCCTCGGCGGTCATGCGCTGGAAGTGGGAGAAGTCGAAGCGTAGGTACCCGGGCTCCACGAGCGAGCCCTTCTGCTCCACGTGGGAGCCTAGCACCTGGCGCAGGGCGTAGTGCAGCAGGTGTGTTGCCGTATGATGGCAGGCGGTGTCTTGCCGCGCCTCACGATCCACCGTGGCGTGAAATGTGGCCTCGGGGCACTCCGGAAAATCGTGAACAATGAGTATCGGCAACGCATTCTCCTTGATGGTGCCAAGCACCTCTATACGCTCGTTGGCCGATTGCAGCAGCCCGCGGTCTCCCACTTGGCCACCCGATTCGGCGTAGAATGGTGAGCGATTGAGCACCAGCTGGCACACCCGGTTCCCCTTGCTCTCCATGCGTCGCATGCGCAGAATCTGGCAGTCGCACTCTAGCTGATCATACCCCACAAACTCGGGGCCCTCGCCCGTGTGCACCTCCACCCAGTCGCCCGTGGTCACCTGGGCCGCGTTGCGTGAGCGGGCCTTCTGCTGCTCCATGCACCGGGCAAATTCGTCGTGATCGAGCCCCATGCCACGCTCCCGTAGCATGAGCTCCGTCAGGTCAATCGGGAATCCGTAGGTGTCGTAGAGCGTGAAGGCCGACTCGCCGTCCAGCTTCTTTTGCCCTGAGGCCGCAGCCTTGTCTGCCAACGTCTCCAGCAGCTGTATCCCCGACGCTAGCGTACGTAGGAAGGCCGACTCCTCCTCATGTATCACCCGCTCGATGAGCACCTTCTGCCGTCGTAGTTCGGGGTAGTTATCCCCCATCTGATTGGTGAGCGTGGGCACCAGCTGGCACAGGAAGGGCTCTCGCAGCCCTAGGAATGAGTACCCGTAGCGCACGGCGCGGCGCAGGATGCGGCGGATCACGTAGCCAGCCTTGTTGTTCGATGGGAGTTGCCCGTCGGCGATGGAGAAGGCCACAGCGCGCACGTGGTCGGCCACCACCTTCAGGGCTACATCTGTGGCTTCGTCCACACCGTACTGCTTACCCGAGAGCTGGGCAGCCGCCGCAATGAGCGGGCGGAACACGTCGGTGTCATAGTTGCTCTCGCAACCCTGTAGCACCATGCACAGCCGCTCGAAGCCCATCCCGGTGTCCACATGCTTAGCTGGCAGGGGCTCTAACGTCCCGTCTGCCTTGCGGTTGTACTGGATGAACACCAGGTTCCAGATCTCTATCACCCGCGGGTGATCCTTATTCACGAGCGAGCTCCCGGGCGTGGCCTGCCGTTCGGCATCGGGGCGTAGGTCGATGTGGATCTCCGAGCAGGGCCCGCATGGCCCCGTGTCGCCCATCTCCCAGAAGTTGTCTTTGGGGGATCCCTCTAGCACATGCGTAGCGGGCACATACTGGTGCCACAGCTCCTCAGCCTCTGTGTCACGCGGAATCCCGTCGGCGGGTGAGCCCTCGAAGAAGGTCACGTACAGCCGCTCGGGGTCGATGCCGAACACATCCACCAGCAGCTCCCAGGCCCAGCTGATGGCCTCGCGCTTGAAGTAGTCGCCGAAGGACCAGTTGCCCAGCATCTCGAACATGGTGTGGTGGTAGGTGTCATGCCCCACCTCCTCCAGGTCGTTCTGCTTGCCTGAGACGCGGAGGCACTTCTGCGCATCCGTCACGCGTAGCACCGTGGGCTGCTTGTGCCCCAGGAAGTAGTCCTTAAACTGGTTCATCCCCGCGTTGGTGAACATGAGCGTGGGGTCATCCTTCACCACCAGCGGTGCCGAAGGCACGACCTTATGCCCCTTCGAGGCGAAAAACTCCAGAAAGACCTTCCGTACCTGGTTCGATTCCATGGGTTGTGTTCCTCTCTGCCCTACGGGCGTGCCATTGTCGGCGCACCGATGCGACCGCAAAATTAACGATAACCAAGTAAACACGGCCCTAGCTTTTCCCCTGCCTCGACCCCCCAGCGTGGCCCTGCCATCAACCTACCATCGACGTACCAAGTCCGTATTTGGTGCCGCAAATATGGGCATGGTATGGTGTTGCTATGATGGGGTCATCGGGAATCGCCCCTGGCGTTGGGGCCGCAGGATTGCGTATGTGGGGCTATTTTGCGAACTTTGCCATGAAGGCATGTGCTAAAACAATCGGTCTGGGGATGATATTGCTGGCTTATTACTCCCGTCGCGGTCAGAATCATGTGGACGGGCGCATTGTGGATCTGGCAGTGGGTAACACCGAGTGGGCGATGCAGCGGCTGGAGGCGATGCTGGGGGGTGACATGTTTCGCATCGACACCGTGCTCCCATACCCGGAGGACTACACGGCCACCGTGGAGCAGAGCCATCGGGAGCTCGATGCGGGGGCTCGACCTGAGCTAACGGCGCGGGTGGAGGACATGGCACGCTATGATGTGCTGATATTGGGCTACCCCAACTGGTGCGGCACTATGCCGATGGCTGTCTTCACGTTTCTGGAGAGCTACGATTTTACGGGCAAAACCCTCATCCCGTGCTGCACGCATGAGGGGGGAGGGCTCGGGCGCAGCGTGGACGATATCCGGGTGCTTTGCCCTGGGGCGCATGTGCTGGAGGGGGTAGCCATTGTGGGGAGCCACGTGCGGCAGGCCGAGCGTGAGCTGGAGCATGTGGCACAGCTGGCGCGAGTGAAATCCAGATAGGACAGGTGTTACGGGTGTGACACGCACATTAAGGCATTGATAGCGAGATGGAAACAAAGCGAGTGAAGGCATACGGGGCCACAGAGGCCTCCGGGCGGATGAGCCAGATGGACATAGAGCGTAGGGCCCTGTTGCCCCACGACGTGGAGTTTGAAATCCTCTACTGCGGCATTTGCCATAGCGATTTGCATAGCATTCGCAACGAGTGGGGTAATGCGGTGTACCCGCAGGTGCCCGGGCATGAGATTGTGGGTCGCGTTACGCAGGTTGGGTCAGATGTGCAGGGGTTCCAGGTGGGCGACCTAGCGGCCGTGGGCTGCATTGTGGACAGTTGTCGCTCCTGCGAGCATTGCCATGAGGGGCAGGAGCAGTACTGCGATGAGGGGGTGACGTTCTCGTTCAATAGCCCCGACAAGGTCACTGGCGGTATGACCTACGGGGGATTTTCCAAGGCGTACGTGTGCGATGAGAAGTACGTGCTTCACATGCCACCGTTTGCCGATCTGGGGGCGGCGGCCCCGCTGCTGTGCGCAGGCATCACCGTCTACTCACCGCTCCGCCACTGGGAGGCGGGCCCGGGTAAGCGGGTCGGCATTCTGGGCATTGGCGGTCTGGGGCATCTGGCCATAAAGATTGCTAAGGCGATGGGGGCGCACGTGACGGCGTTCACCTCCTCGGCATCGAAGGCCGATGAGGCCCGACGCTTTGGGGCTGATGAGGTGGTGATTTCCACCGACAAGCAGCAGATGAAGGCCTGCGCTAAGCTTGATATGATTCTGGACACGGTGTCGGGCGATCACGATCCCAATCGCTACCTCGGCCTTCTGAAGGTGGATGGTACCCTGGTGCTTGTGGGGCTGCCCGCGGCGCCTATGCAGGTGGGGGCTATGTACCTGGTGATGGGGCGCAAGAGCTTTGCGGGCTCCAACATCGGGGGGATCGCCGAGACGCAGGAGATGCTCGACTTCTGCTACAAGCATGGCATAGTGGCCGAGTGTGAGACCATCAACATTCAGGATGTCAATGCGGCGATGGATCGCCTGGCGCGGGGCGATGTGCGGTACCGATTCGTGATAGACATGGCCTCACTGTAGTCCTCAGCCGCTAGGGCCGCTGCGTGCGGGGTAAGTTTCGAGCCTCTTGCCGAAGGCGGGGGCTCGTTTTGTGCGTGCTGGGAGCATAGGGCAAAGTTCCCTACCTTTGTCGGGGGGAGATCCGGAGGATAGATGCAGTACAGCCCATTCTTGCGCGAGGTAGCCGCCGACCTGCTAGAGCGGTGGGGGCGTGATGGATTGCGCAACGCGCAGGTGGTGTTCCCCTCTGTGCGTGCCAAGCAGCATTTTGTGCATCACCTGTCGGGCCTGTTGGAGGGCACCTCGTGGCTGCCGGCGTGGGGCGATATGCGTACGATCATGGAGCGCGTGTCGGGGTTGCGGGTGGTGAAGCCTATCACCCTGATGCCGCACCTCTACCGCCTTTACGCCCAGCATTTGCACTGGGAGGAACCCTTTGCCGACTTCTACCGCTGGGGCGAGGTGCTCATGGGCGATTTCGACCAGCTGGATAAGTACCGCGTCAACGCGGAGGCACTGTTCCAGAACCTGGCGAATGTACGCACCATCGATAGCCGCTTTGACTACCTGGATGAGGAGGGCAGGGCGTTGCTGCGCGAATTCTTCGGCCTCTTCGATGAGGAGCAGCCCGCGGATGGCTCTCTGCGTGAACGCTACCTAGCTCTCTGGCGAGCCCTGTCGCCTATCTATCAGGGTTTGCGGCGGGTGATGGACGAGCGCAGTGAGGGGTACGAGGGGTATGCGTACCGATTGGCCGCGGACAGGATGGAGGCCAACCCGGCCGACTTACAGCTGCTGGGGGGCGTGGCCACCCGTGTGGCTTTTGTGGGGTTCAATGCGCTGAACGCCTGCGAGCATGTGCTCTTTTCTACGGCCATGCATCACCATGAGGCCCTGTTCTACTGGAATTACTCCCAGCTCATGGTGGAGGATCCGAACGAGGAGGCGGGCCTATTCATTCGTGATAACCTGCGTCGTTACCCGAGCGCATTGCCTGGGGTGCCCGCTGAGATGTGCCGTCGTGCCCGGGTGGAGGTGAATTCGGTGCCCTCGGCTTTGGCCCAGGCTGAGGTGGTGCACAATGCGCTGGTTGAGATGCAGCGGGACGGTGGTCTGCGGAGCACTGCCCTGGTGCTGGCCGATGAGACGATGCTTGCGCCGGTGCTGCGCGCATTGCCCGAGTCGGTGGCGCAGTGCAATGTGACGATGGGCTACCCCCTGCGCGGGACGCTTGTGTACACATTCGTGGAGCTGCTGCTCGACTGTCTTAGCAGCCTGGATGCAGATGAGAGGAGTATGAGCGTGGCGGCTGCCCGGGAGCTCACGCAGCACCCCTATTTTGCCCGGGTGGAGGGGAGCGCAGATTTTGCCACCCTCGTAGCGCAGTGCCACGAGCGTAGGATGCGGATCCCTGTTTCGCCATCGTCCGATGGGCTCTCCCACGTGTGGGGTGTAGCTATGAGTGGCGACCTGCTAGAGGCTATCCGTGAGGGGCTACTGCTGCTGGGACAGGCTCTTGCCTCCGCCGAGGAGCAGTGCGAGGAGGATCAGCTTGCGCTTGAGTATGTGCTGGCGAGCGAGCAGGTGATCTCTGAGATGCACGAGGCGCTGGCCGAGGGGCACATTGCCCCCACGGGCCCACTGTTGGAGCAGCTGCTGCCGCAGGCATTCCACGAGGCCACGGCGCCGTTCATTGGAGAACCCTTGGAGGGGCTCCAGCTGATAGGATTCCTCGAGACGCGTGCCCTGGATTTCGAGCGGGTGATCATCGTCTCATGCAATGAGGGGTTTCTGCCACGGAATGGCCGCAGGGCCAGTTTCCTCATCCCCTCGATGATGCACGCCTTTGGCATGCCGACGCAGCGGGAGCACGAGGCGATATATGCGTACTACTTCCAGGCCGTCTCGCAGCGGGCGAAGGTGGTATCTCTGGTGTATGTGGAGAATGCGAGCATGGGGGCTGGGGGGGAGCCGAGCCGGTATATCCTACAGCGGATGTACGATGCGGATCATCCCCTGGCTCAGCGCACGGTATATGCGTTCAACCCATTGCTGCGCAGCGTGCAGTGGGGAGCGGTGAGGAAGGAGGGATCCGTGCGTGAGCAGCTCGCGAAGTATCTGGGAGAGGCGGGCAAGCCTGTGCCGCTGTCGCCTCACGCCATTGGTCTGTATGTCACGTGCCCGCTGGCCTTCTTCTTTCGCTACCTGGCGTGCCTGAAGACTCGTGAGGAGGATGCGGGGGTAGAGCCTAGCGCGCTGGCATTGGGGCAGGTGATACACAACACGTTGCAGGATCTCTATCTGCCGTGGGTGCGAAAACCGTGGGGACTGGATGCGCTGCGTGAGATGGAGGGGCGTGCCCATAGCGTGCTGCTTAGTCGATACACCAGGGAGCTACGCGGTGAGGAGGTGGACGAGGCTTCCCTTAGCGGCATCGAGCGCATTGGGCTGAGCGTGCTACAGGAGTATCTGCGCACCTTCTTCGCGGTGGAGAAGCTGCGTGTGGACTCTGTGGCTGAAGTGGCGAGCCTGGAGAAAGGGCTTGAGCGCATGTTCTCGCTCAGCGATGGTAGGCATGTGCAGCTCGGGGGACGAGTCGATAGGGTAGATCGGGGTGTGGGCAATAGCCTCGTGGTGCTAGACTACAAGACGGGAAAGGCGGATGAGGGGCAGTACCGATTCTCGGATCTCTCGGAGCTGTTCACCTCGGGGAATACGCGGCAGGGCTACCTGCTTCAGGTGTTTCTCTACTGCCACATGGTGCTCCCCGAGGCGCAGGCTCAGGGGGCCGCGGTGGTGCCTGCCCTGTGGTTTCTGCGTGATACGGCAAGTGGCCATCTCCCCTGCGTGCAAGTACATTCGGGCAACCGTGGGCAGTACGATAGGGTGATGGATTTTCGGGGCTATGACGAGGCTTTTGCCGAGTTGCTGAGAGCGCAGCTCGATACGCTGTTTGATTTTTCCGTCCCCTTCGAGGGGAACTATGAACCTGCCCGTTGCCGTGCCTGCGAGTATGCGAGGCTGTGCGGCTTGCGGGGTTAATGCGGTGGCGACAATGGGAATGGACGGTGCAGTGCGTAGGGTGATGATAACCGGGGGGGCGGGCTTTATCGGGTCGCACGTGGTGCGGCGATTCGTGGAGCACTACCCGAATTACGAGGTGGTGAATGTGGATGCGCTCACGTATGCTGGCCATCCGGAGAATGTGAGCGATCTGGTGGGGCGACCAAATTACACGTTCTACCGTGAGGATGTGTGTAACCTACCAGCCATGCAGGCGATCATGGGTCGTCATGCTATCGACACCGTGATACACCTTGCGGCGGAGTCGCACGTGGATCGCTCGATTGCCGATCCGCTCCACTTCGCCCGGGTGAATGTGTTGGGTACCCTCTCGCTGCTAGAGGCGGCACGCTTGCAATGGTCGAACGCTATGGGCGGCAAGCTCTTCTATCAGGTGTCGACCGATGAGGTGTACGGAGCCCTGGGGCATGAGGGCTATTTCACCGAGACGATGCCCTATAGCCCTAAGTCGCCATACTCGTCCTCTAAGGCGAGCGCAGACCACTTTGTGCGTGCGTATGGGAACACGTTCGGTTTACCCTACGTGGTGTCGTGTTGCTCCAACAATTATGGTCCCAATCAGCACCCCGAGAAGCTGATACCGCTGTGCATCCGAAACATCTTGCACCGGGAGGCACTCCCCATCTATGGGCAGGGGACTAACGTGCGCGACTGGCTGTATGTGCTCGACCACGCGGCAGCCATTGACACCATTGTGCACTGGGGCCGCACGGGGGAGACCTACAACGTGGGGGGCCATCAGGAGCGAGATAACCTGTCGTTGGTGCGGGCGTTGTGCCGCATCATGGATCGCAAGCTGGGACGGGATGAGGGGGAGAGCGAGAGGCTCATCACCTTTGTACCCGATAGGTTGGGGCACGATTTTCGCTACGCTATCGACTCGTCTAAGCTATGCGGTGAGCTGCGCTGGGCCCCGTCGGTGACGCTAGAGCAGGGGCTCGAGCTGACGGTGGACTGGTACTTAGGACACCAGGATTGGCTGGAGCAGGTGATGCAACCGGCGTGAGCTACCGGGCGCACGACGCTAGGCAAAGAGTGCCGTTAGGAGCACGTCGAGCAGTAGCAGGAAGAGCCCCACGGCAAAGGCGTAGATGGCAATGCGCAGCTGGCGTTTGCGGATGGCGATGCGCTGCTGGCTGGTCTTCTGAAGTATGACCCCCATGATCTGCATGGCCATGATGGATGAGCGGGGGATGACGGCGTAGGCTCCGCTGGAGATGGCCGAGGTGCTGAACTCTAGCTCGTTGTCCTTCGCTAGCATGATGGGGATCACCGTGGGGGCGAGCCGACTGATGGAGTCGAGGATCTCGAGACCGTTCATCACATTGCAGTCGGGGGAGTCGAATTGGTAGGCGACGAGCGCCATGTATATTCGGCGGTGGAGGAATGTGTGCGCGTTGAGGTACTCGACGTACTGCTCGCCGCTATCGAAGCGGTGGATGCGCACGTTGAGGCTCTCGCAGAGCAGGTGTTGCAGCGGGAGGTAGTAGTCGGGATTGGTGTCCACGATGTGGAGCTCAACCCCCACGTCATATAAAGCGTGCGAGGCGGGGCGATCGGTCTCGTGCCGACGCATCCACCGGGGCCCATTCTCTCGCAGGTTGGCGGGATGAGCGAGCCAGTTGGGCAGTCGAGGGCCTGTGTGTGGCGATGTACCCATAGCCTGGTATCGGCACTGGCGTGCGCAAGAGTGGATGTTAGGTTAAATCGCCCTCTATTACGTGGCGTGCTCGCTACAAGTTGCCTCGCGGGTGAAACTGAAGCACCGACTCCCGCAGATGCTCCTGCGTGAGGTGGGTGTAGAGCTCGGTGGTCACAATGGATTCATGCCCCAGCATGGCCTGCACAATGCGCAGGTCGGCCCCGCCGGAAACGAGGGCTGTGGCGAAGGAGTGACGTAGGGTGTGGGGGCTAATGCTCTTGCGGATACCCGCGGCCTCGGCGTAGCGTTTTATCAAAGTGAACACCGTGATGCGGCTGAGGCGCGTTCCCCGCAGGTTGAGGAATAGGTAATCTTCGTGGCCGGGCTGTATGCGCTGATGCTGGCGCACCTCCATGTGGCGAGCCACGTCGGAGAGGGCCCTGCTGCTGATGGGGACTATGCGCTCCTTGTTGCCTTTGCCGATGATGCGCACCACGCCCTTCTCGGCAAAGAGGCAGGAAATGCGCAGCCCCACGAGTTCGCTCACCCGTAGGCCGCAGCTGTAGAGTACCTCGATGATGGCTAAGTCGCGATGCCCAGCGGGTTGGCTTAGGTCGATGGCGGCCTCCAGGGCATCCACCTCCTCGGGGGAGAGGACTTGCGGCAGGTGCGAGGGGAGCTTGGGTGACTGGATAAGCTCGGTGGGGTTTTGCTGTATGCGCTTCTCCACCAGCAGGAAATGGAAGAATCGTCGGATGCCGGCCAGTATACGCCCCTGGCTTCGTGGGCCGATGGTGCGATCGCGCCCTAGGGTTATGAGTAGATCCTCTACATCGCGCTGCGTGACCGACTCGGGGTGTAGCCTCCCGAGGGATAGCGCAAAGTCGTGTAGCAGAGCCACGTCATGGCGGTAGGCTAGGAGCGTGTTGGCTGAGAGGCCTCGCTCGAGCTGGATGTAGGACTCGAAATCCTCAATGGCATCTTGCCAGGCACGGTTGCTGGGCATAGGGCTATGGGGCACAGAATGCATGCGCTACTCGAACCCGCATGGCAAAGGTAGCATTTCTGGTGTAGGAGCACGACGGGCTGGCGAAACGCGACATGAGCACCCGATCTGTCATAATGGCTTCTGTGGGGTGTGAGAGGCTGCCACATTTGCTGATGCGCTACTTATTGTGTCATAAAATGACGAATTGATGCCCCCGGGTATACATTTTGCCGATGAGGAACGTACAAGGAAATAGAGAGGAGGGCATGAGTATGAGATTAGACAAATTCACAGTGAAGGCGCAGGAGGCGGTGCAGCACGCCTTTCAGATTGCGGTGTCGAAGGGGCAGCAGGCTGTGGAGCCGTTGCACCTGCTGCGCGGGGTGCTCACGGAGAGTGAGAGTCTCGCAAGATTCGTGTTCCAGAAGTTGGGGGTCAACGAGCGTAATGTTTTGGCGGCTTGCGATACGCTCATCGATGGGCTGCCGCGCGTGAGTGGCGGGGAGCAATACCTCAGCTCGGCCAGTGGGGATGTGCTGACAAAGGCTGAGGCCCTGAGCCAGGAGGGAGGGGATAGTTACGTATCGGTGGAGCATTTGCTGCTGGCCTTGCTGTCGGCCCCTAAGCCGGTGGGGCAGATGCTGCGCGACGCAGGGGTCACGGAAAAGGAGCTGCGGCTCGCCATTGCCGAAATGCGCAAGGGGCGGAAGGTGGACAGCCAGTCGGCCGAGGACACCTACAATGCCCTTGGGCGTTATGCTATCGATCTGAATAGTCAAGCCCGTAGCGGGAAGCTGGATCCGGTGATAGGACGTGATGAGGAGATCCGAAGGGTGTTGCAGATCCTGTCACGGCGCACGAAGAATAACCCGATACTGATTGGGGAGCCCGGGGTAGGGAAGACGGCCATTGCCGAGGGCATTGCGCACCGAATTGTGGACGGTGACGTGGCCGAGAACCTGAAGCAGAAACGGATATTCTCGCTCGACATGGGTGCCCTTATTGCTGGGGCAAAGTACAAGGGCGAGTTCGAGGAGCGACTAAAGAGCGTGGTGAACGAGGTGATCGCCTCTGAGGGGGAGGTCATTCTGTTTATCGATGAGATACACACGCTGGTGGGAGCAGGAAAGAGCGACGGGGCTATGGATGCGGCTAACATTCTGAAGCCTGCGCTGGCCCGGGGTGAGCTGCGTGCCATAGGGGCGACGACGCTCAATGAGTACCAGAAGTACTTTGAGCAGGATAAGGCGCTGGAGCGGCGATTCCAGAAGGTCACGGTGGATGAGCCAGCCCCGGAGGATGCCATCTCGATACTGCGTGGACTGAAGGAGCGTTACGAGACGCATCATGCGGTGCGGATTAAGGATGAGGCCATCATTGCGGCTGTGGAGCTGTCACGGCGTTACATTGCCGATCGGTTCCTGCCTGACAAGGCCATCGACCTGGTGGATGAGGCGGCCTCTAAGCTGCGGCTCGAGATGAACTCGGTGCCCGAGGAGCTCGATGAGGTGGAGCGTAAGATTCGCCAGCTGGAGATAGAGCGCGAGGCGATCAAGCGTGAGAATGATAGCGCCAAGGTGGATGCCATCGGGGCTGAGATTGCCGATCTGTCGGAGCAGCGTGATGTGATGCGCTCTAAGTGGTCGGAAGAGAAACGGCTGGTGGGGCAGATTCAGGAGCGTAAGCAGGAGATAGAGTCCCTGAAGCAGGAGGCTGTGGAGGCTGAGCGCACGGGCAACTACGAGCGGGTGGCGGAGATTCGCTACGGGCGCATCCGGGAGGCTGAGGCGCAAATGGCGCAGTGCAAGACCGAGCTATCGGCCACGCAGGGAGGCCGGGCCATGATCCGTGAGGAGGTCACCGCGGAGGATATTGCCGAGGTGGTGGCTCGCTGGACAGGTATCCCCGTGCAGCGTATGCTACAGAGCGAGAGGGAGAAGCTGTTGCACCTAGAGGAGCAGCTGCATCAGCGCGTGGTGGGTCAGCAGAATGCCATTGAGGCTGTGGCTGATGCCGTGCGACGGAGCCGTGCGGGATTGCAGGATCCTAAGCGACCGATAGGGTCATTCATATTCCTCGGCACTACGGGGGTGGGGAAGACGGAGCTGGCGAAAGCGTTGGCCGAGTTCCTGTTCGATGACGAGTCGCTGATGACCCGCATCGATATGAGCGAGTATCAGGAGCGTCACTCCGTGTCGCGCCTGGTGGGAGCTCCTCCAGGGTATGTGGGGTACGATGAGGGTGGACAGCTGACGGAGGCTATACGCCGGAAGCCTTACTCTGTGGTGCTGCTCGACGAGATTGAGAAGGCTCACCCCGATGTGTTCAACATTCTGCTTCAGGTGCTGGATGATGGCCGTCTGACGGACAATAAGGGGCGGATGGTGGATTTCAAAAACACCATCATCATCATGACGTCCAATCTGGGCTCTGGCATTCTGCAGCAAACCATAGAGCAGCAGGGTGATGACGGGGCTATGAGCAAGGCGGAGCAAGAGGTGTTCGACTTGCTGCGGAAGACGATACGTCCTGAGTTCTTGAACCGGGTGGACGAGATTGTGATCTTTAGGCCACTAGATCGGTCGGAGATTCGTAGCATTGTGGAGATGCAGTTTGCCAGGGTGGCTCGTATGCTCGAGGAGCAGGGGATACATCTGCATGCCACCAGCAAGGCTATCGATTGGCTGGCTAGCGAGGGCTTCGATCCTGCCTTCGGGGCACGTCCGCTCAAGCGCACGTTGCAACGGGAGGTTATCAATCGGCTCTCCAAGTCGATTCTCGCCGGTGAGGTGTCTGCCAATAGTACTATCACCGTGGATTACCGCGATGATGTGGGGATAGTATTTGACAATCAGGTGGAACCGCAATAACGAATGCTTATGAAGGGGTGCAGCGGCTTTGACGTGGCAGCCTTCACCCGGCGTGGGGTGGGGGGCAGATGATGGGGCTTCCTGACCCGATGTGGCGGTGATGCAGGCTGCGGCGATGCGCTGGGGCAGGAGTCGGAGATTATGGTGGAAAGCTTTCAGAACGTGACCACGGATCCCGTGCATACCATTGTAGGAGGAAGGGTCACGATCTCCACAGATCGCCCGCCTACGTGGTGGGCGGTGTAGAGCTGTGGTGGCTGGAGTGAGGACTATTGCGGCGAGGGGCACTCATCGGGCTGATGGGTGCCCTTGCTGTTTGTGGTGCTATGGGGTCGCCGCCTGGTGAGCATGTAGGCGTGCTTGTGCAAGAGTAGGGTGGGGAGAATGGCTCCCACGCCGAGCACGAAGGTGACGCTGGTGGAGATGGTGAGGTTGATGATGAAGGATTGCATGTACACAGCAGCCTGCTCGGCCTTCTGGTGATGGTGCACGAAGAGCTGGAGGGCCATGACGGCACGGTAGGCATACATGCCGGGGATCATGGGTAGCAGGGCCGGGATGTAGGTCACCGTCATGGGGCAGTAGATGAGTTTGCCAAAGAAGAAGCTCCCAAAGCCGATGACAAGGGCTGCAAAGAATGAGGCCCCGACGATGTCCATGCCGACAGATTGCATCAACGCTGCCCGGAGTGCGTGCCCGAAGGCTGCCAGAATGGCAATGGGGATGTAGGCCCTGCGTGGCGGTTGCGATACGGCTGCAAAGCCTAACGAGGCAAGGCCCGCGTAGAGGGCATCAAGGAGATAGTGTTCCCAGTCCATAGCCTAGAGCAGTGTCCTACGGGTGAGCATTAAGGTGAGTGCTAGCCCGGTGGCGATACAGATGATGATAAGAGAGGCTTTAGTTAAACGTGAGGCTCCGGAGAGGATGTGCCCGTCCACGATGTCGATGGTGCCGTTGATGAGGGGAACCCCAGGGATCAGGTAAAGAACGGAGGTGGCCACGGCTATCTCCGATAAGGCCTGGGGGATGAGCGTGGCACATGAGGCCACGAACGAGGAGATGAGTGCTGCAAGAGTTGTGGCAATGTAGAAATTGGTGTGTAGTCGGTGCACAAACCATTTTCGCATCAGGAAGCCGAGTCCCGTGGCCGCAAAGACGAAGAGCATGGCGTACGGATCGCCACCGAATAGCCGGCAAAAGCAGGCATTGGAGAAGGAGATGAGGAGCACAACCCACCAGGTGGATTGCTTTTCGGCTCGCCTGCATATGGTGTCGAACTCGTGCTGAAGTGTGGCGAGATCGGGCCGTCGGTCGTGTGCACGCCAGCTTAGGGCGCTGAGATCGGAATTGATGGTAAACCGGATGGGTAGCTCTGGTATGTCGTCCACTTCGGTGATGGACTCCCCGCTCGTGGGATCGTGCACCGTGAGGGTTATCGTGCGCATGAGGGTAGTGATGTGCGCCTCTACACCCAGAGCTTCTGCTATGCGCTTGGTGTTACGCACGGTGCGTGACGTGTGCACCCCCGAGCCAAGAAGGTAGGTGGCGTAGCGTGCCAGGAACACCCCAATGGTCTTCAACCTGCTGGTTTCCATACGTGACTCGCTTTAGTGCATAGGGCTTGGTGCCAGTGTTGTGCAGTGCGTTTCCGTTGCCTAAGAGGCATGAGAGGACACCGCATCAGGCAGTATCAGCATTGCGTCGCCGTAGCTTAGGAATTGGTATCCGCTGTCCAGCGCATGCTGGTAGAGCGTGCGCCATGCATCACCAACAAGGGCTGCCACAAGCAGGAGCAATGTGCTTTGCGGCTGGTGGAAGTTGGTGATGAGCCCCCGTGCGACCCGTAGTCGGTATCCTGGAGCAATGAGTAGGGATGTGCTGGCTTGTAGCCTGTCCAAACCACGGATGTCGAGGTATCGCAGCAGCGCACCCAGGGACTCGGCGCAGGTGAGGGTGCATGGTTGCTGGTACGGGGCCCACTGCTCTAGCGATGGCAGAGGCTGATCGTCGTTGAGGTCTTGGGCTATGACACCTAGCCAGTACAGGCTCTCCAGCGTGCGGAGCGTTGTGGTGCCAATAGCTATCGGCCCTGTGGGAGACGCTGCAAGGCTCTCGAGGAGCGTACGATCTACGCTGAAGACCTCGTGGTGCATGGGGTGTCCCCCAATGGTGTCGCTCTTGACCGGGAGGAATGTTCCAGCCCCGACGTGCAGGGTGAGGTAGCTCGTCGGTATGCCTTGCTCGGCCAATGCTGTAAGTAGCGATTCCGAGAAGTGGAGCCCAGCTGTGGGAGCTGCTACAGACCCGCCGATGCTCGAGTATACGGTCTGATACCACTCGTCATCCTGCGGAGTCGCCTCACGTTTCAGGTAGGGAGGGATAGGGATAGAGCCTGCCTTGTCCAGTATCTCTGCGAAAGAGGCCCCACCATCCCACTGGAAACGGATGTATGAGCTCGACTCGGCCCCATGGCTTATGCGCTCTGCCGTGAATGTTCCAGAGTCGCCCACGTTGCCCCGAACTAGGCCACCTTTCCACCGCTTGGAGTTCCCCACAAGGCATTTCCATTCGCACTGCGTACGCTGGGCCAGAGAAGCCTCGTAGTCGACAGGGGATGAGGGCTCAAGTAGGAATAGCTCAATGCCCGCTCCACTTGCCGTGTGAGCGCGTAGCCGGGCGTGCATTACCCGTGTGTTGTTGCCTGTGAGCCGTGTGCCACTGGGTAGGATGGTGGGGAGGTCGTAAAAAAGGTGATCGGACATCTGCTGCCCATCGTATACTAGTAGGCGCGCAGACTCGCGGGGACACCTAGGAGACTGGGCTATTTGCTCGAATTCTAGAGGGTAGGTATAGTCCTCGATGCGAAGTGTCTGTACCCTGCTGAGCAGATCGTCCTCGTGGCTCATGAAACGTGGGTTATCTCTACGGATTGCCGCGAATTTAGCTACTTTTGCGCCCATGCATGCCTCGCAGAAATGGCGTGCCAATAACGCTTTTGCGCAGCCATATGCAGCTTAATGTGGGCGATAGGGTTCGATTCCTGAATGAGGTAGGAGGGGGAGAGATTGTTGCCCGGATAGATGCGCGCACGGTGGTAGTTCGCTGTGAGGACGGCTTTGAGATCCCCACGCTGCAAAGCGAGCTCATTCTCGATCGTCCTCTGGGGGAGCATGCCATGCCGGCTGCAAGATCCGCTGAGGCGACCCGTGCATCGCATGCTGGGTCAGCAAAACAGGCCCCCGTGAGTGCGCCTGCGCCAAAGGTTGATCCCAATCTGCCCCTGAGAGCTCCCATCGAGGCTAATTGCTCTCTCGTGCTGGGGTTCTCGCCTCATGACGAGAGCGATTCTCTGGCGGGGCCGTTTGATGTGTACGTGATCAACGAGGGGAGCCAGCGGGCTCTCATAACGCTTGCACGGTGGGAGGGAACTCAGGTCGTGAACGTGTTTGCAGGGAAATTGAAACCCAACTCGGCACGTCTTGTCACGACCATCGAGGCTGAGGATCTTTTCCTCTATGCCATGCTTCACGTGCAGGTGCTCCGTTACAGTCAGGGGCCCGCTGCCATGTGCCCGCCCGAGAGCTACGATGTGGAGATTAAGCGTACCAAGTTCACCCGGCCAGGGGCATTTCAGAGCAATCGTTTCCTAGATGTGCCGTTGGTCACCGTTACGGTGGCTGATGCGCAGCGTGAGGCTCTGCTGGCTGCGTCGATGCCAGATGCTGTTGAGGTAGCAAAGGCCACGAAAGAGCTCAATCTGGTGGACGCTAAGCCTCGCCAGGTGGAGCCATCACGTGAGGAGGTCGTCATAGACTTGCACCTTGAGGCCCTTTGTCCCCATCAGCTGTCATTCACGCCCAAGGAGGCATTGGATTTCCAGCTTCAGCATTTTGAGCGGGCAATCGAAGAGGCTCTACAACAGCAGTCGGTTAAGCGATTCGTAGCCATCCACGGCGTGGGCAATGGTCGCCTGCGACGTGAGGTGATAGATGTACTTCGCGCAAAATACCCTGGCTGCACCTATCAGGATG
>CAUUMS010000016.1:0-33957 GCA_963546395.1 uncultured Bacteroidia bacterium
TTGCCCCTCCCCCCGAGCGGCCGCGCTAAGAGCGCGGCGGAGTCGTGGCCCATCGCGTGGGCGTCCCCGCCACCGCAATCGCGGCTAGGGGGGTCGGCCGTAGTGAAAAACAGCACCCCTCGTGGAAGCATGTATCATTGCCTCTAGGGTCGAGGTAGCAGAGGTGATGATAATGCAGGAGCGGCAGGCCCATTCAATGGCCTGCCGCTCCTGCATTGCTAGGGATATTATGTCACAAGGGCATTTGCCCCCTAGACGTTGACGTGTTGGCTATTTAAGCTGGCGTAGGCGAGCTTTCAGGGTGTTGGTCATCAGGGTGACAATGGTCATCGGGCCTACGCCGCCAGGAACAGGGGTTATCCAGCTGCATTTCGGGGAAACCTCCTCGTAGTCCACATCGCCTTTTAGGGCCCAGCCACGTTGAGTATTGGGCGATTCGATGCGATGTATGCCCACGTCGATGACTACGGCTCCCTCTTTAACCATTCGTCCCTTTAGGAACTCAGGTTTGCCAACGGCTATGACTAGTATATCTGCCGTGCGGAGAATGTCCTCAAGTCCTTGGCTCTGGCTGTGGCATATGGTGACCGTGCAGTTGCCAGGGATTCTCTTTTGGATGAGTAGATTGGCCATCGGTAGCCCTACGATGTGGCTGCGCCCGAGCACCACGGCATGCTTACCCTTCGTGTCGATATTGTGGAAACGGAGGAGTACAATTATGCCAGCAGGTGTCGCTGGCTCGTAGCATTCTTGCCCCAGGAGTAATCGCCCGAGGTTCATGGGGTGGAATCCATCCATATCTTTCTCGGGTGCCACAGCCTGGGTTACAAGCTGCTCATTGATGTGCCGCGGCAAAGGGAGTTGTACAATGAGCCCGTCGATCGTGGGGTCATTGTTGATGCGCTCAATTTCAGCGAGCAGGGCCTCCTGCGTGATATCCTCCTCAAAGCGGAGTATGGTAGAGGTGAACCCTAGCTCTTGGCACTTCTTCTCTTTAGCTCCAACGTAAGTCTCACTGGCTCCATCATGGCCCACAAGGATAGCTACCAGGTGGGGTGGGCGTTGCCCTTTCGACACAAGGTCGGCCACCTTGGCCTTCATGTTCTCGCTTAGCGCCTTGGCTGCTGCTTTACCGTCTAGAATTTGCATATCGCTGCGTAGTGTGTTTGAAAGGTTTGAATCTCTGGCTCAGAATATCAGGGGGGGAGTGATTACCGTCGTCGGGCTGTTGCTCCGCCCCGTTTTCCTGCCTTCATCTTGCTGGCCATGTGCATGATCTTTCGCATCTCGTCAAACTGCTTGAGTAGCCGATTTACGTCAGAGACGGTGGTGCCACTCCCCGATGCAATACGTTGCTTGCGGGAAGGATTGAGGAGTTGAGGATTGCTCCGCTCGGTAGGGGTCATCGAGTGAATAATGGCCTCGATCCCTTTGAACGAGTCGTTGTCAATCTCGACATCCTTGAGGGCTTTGCCCACGCCAGGAATCATGCTGACGAGATCTTTGATGTTCCCTAGCTTTTTTACCTGTTGGAGCTGGGAGAGGAAGTCATTGAAATCGAACTGATTCTTGGCTAGCCGCTGCTGGATCCGGAGGGCTTCCTGCTCATCGAGCTTCTCCTGGGCCCGTTCCACCAGCGATACGATGTCGCCCATCCCGAGGATACGGTCAGCCATGCGTTCCGGGTGGAAGAGATCGAGAGCATCAAGCTTCTCACCCGTTCCTACGAACTTAATGGGCTTCTCCACCACGGAAGCGATGGAAAGGGCCGCCCCACCTCGTGTGTCGCCATCGAGCTTGGTCAGCACTACGCCGTCAAAATCGATGCGATCGTTGAATGTCTTAGCTGTGTTTACGGCATCTTGCCCCGTCATCGAGTCCACCACGAAGAGTGTCTCCGTGGGGGATAGCGTTCGCTTGATACGGGTGATCTCATCCATCATTGCCTCGTCGACCGCAAGACGGCCCGCAGTGTCAACGATGACCACATTGCAACCTTCCGACTTGGCAGCTCGTACGCCCGATTCGGCTACCGCCACTGCATCCGTGTTGCCCGGCATGCTGTAAACTGGTACCCCAATGCTTTCCCCGAGCACCTTGAGCTGGTCAATGGCAGCGGGACGATAGACATCGGCTGCCACAAGCATAGGTCTTAGGCCATGCTTGCTCTTTAGCCGGAGGGCTAGCTTGCCGCTGAAGGTCGTTTTCCCAGATCCTTGCAGCCCTGCAATCAGTATTATCGATGGCTTACCGGTGAGATTGATCTCACGAGTCGCTCCCCCCATCAGGGCGGTGAGCTCGTCGTGCATAATCTTTACGAGCATCTGCCCCGGCTGTACTGCGGTGAGGACATTCTGCCCAATGGCTTTCTCTTTTACACGATCTGTGAATTCCTTGGCCGTCTTATAGTTCACGTCGGCCTCAATGAGGGCGCGCCGCACATCGCGTACGGTCTCCGCCACGTTGAGCTCCGTGATACGTCCCTGTCCCTTCAGCAGCTTGAAGGCCCGATCTAACCGTGAGGATAGGCTTTCGAACATACGTTACTTTCCGCTTGATAATGACGAGAGGCCTCATCACCTGAGGCCAAGCAACCCGCAATGTAGATTGCCCAACGGGCAAAGGTAGCCATCTTCGACGACTATCCTGTGCCGCAGAGGTGTTTGCTACAAGCCGTTAGAGCTGGATGAGGCGTGGAGAGTGCACCTATACCGTACGGTTCTCCTCGCTGAGCGCATGTGAGAATAAAAAGAGCCCCCTGGCGATATGCGTTGGGGGCTCTGTGATGTTACCTGGCTTGCTTGCGCTCGTAGTATCGTATGGCTCTGGTGGATAGGAAGTAACCGAGCCAGATGACTACGGGCCAGCCGGCAAATGTGATGATCTCTACGATATATTTCATGCCTTCTAGTGCTGTGAGATTAGTAAGCCTCGCCGCTATCCTGCGCATTGCCCTGGAATTCCTGCTCGGTGATCTTCTTGCGATCCATGCTTCGCCAGGCGTACCAGATGTATGCGAGCACGATGGGGATGAGCAGTGATACGATGCTCATGGCGGTGAGGGTGAACTTGCTCGATGAGCTGTTGAAGATGGTCAGCGAGCTCTGAAGGTGCGTGGATGAGGGATAGTAGGCCGTATTGTTATAGCCCACCGTCAGTAGCAGAGACAGCACAGTGAGAACCGTACCCGCCCCAGCATACCAGATTCCCTTCCGACTCGATTTCAGGAGTGGTAGTGCAATGCCAGTGAGTACGCCCACAACTCCCAGCAGGAACATAGCGAGCACCACGGGCATGTCTAGCAAATTCAGGAAATACTTGTACTGTATCAGGGATACGATGCCAGAGTTCGGATCTACTGCGTACCCCTTGCTGAGCATGATGCTGATGACGAATGCGAGAAAGAACACGAGGAATGGAATGGTATTCAGCAATAGGCTTTTGCGCATCCGTTGGGTAAGAGGCTCGTGATCTATCACATTCATGTAGTACAGCAGTCCTAGCACGCGCGCCAGGAAGCATACGGCCAGGCCGAGTAGCACATTCCGCAGGTCGAGCACAGCCTCAAGGCCATGCCACGAGTTGCCCCACTGGGATATGACGGGCTGCTGCAGATCGGTCAGGGCCATCTTGTTCACAATAAAATCAGAGCCCGTGAACAGGGTGCCCACGGCTGTACCGAGGAGGATGGTGCCCAGGAATCCGTTGATGTACAAGAACGTGTCAAACGTAGCCGTCCCGAGGAGATTGTTAGGCTTCGTGCGGAACTCATAGGATACAGCCTGTACCACAAAGCAGAACAGTATGGCCACCCACACCCAGTAGGCTCCCCCGAAGCTGGTGGAGTAGAAGAGTGGGAATGAGGCGAAGAAGGCACCCCCGAATGTCACAAGCGTCGTGAATGTGAACTCCCACTTGCGCCCCATGGCGTTCACGAGCATGCTGCGCTCGGTCTCAGTGCGAGCCAGGGTGCGGATAAAGGTTTGCCCTCCTTGCACAAAGAGCAGGAACACGAGCAAGGCCCCCAGGAGGGAGACGAGGAACCACCAGTAATGTTGCAGAAAGGAGTACGTTGCGTCCATTGTTGATCCCTCCAGGGTTAGTGCTCTTTGGGGCCGAGCTTAATTTGTTTGAATAGGATGCTCATCTCAGCGATCAGGAGCACAGTGAAGAGCACGGCGAAGATGGTGAAGGTCACTTGTACCGCGCTCGCATCGATGCGTGATACAGCCGCCATGGTGGGCATGATGTCCTGTATTACCCACGGCTGCCTGCCGACCTCGGCCACGATCCACCCTGCCTGACTGCACAGGTAGACGAGCGGTACCATCGCGATGGATGCCATCAGCAGCCAGCGTTTGCCCAGCTTATCCCGTAGGGCCATGTACAGCACTACGATGAAGAATACCATGAATAGCCCCCCGAGTGCCACCATGACGTGGAATGCGTAGAACGTGAGCGGCACATTGGGCACTAGCCCCATGGGGTCATTCAGGTAGCCGTAGCCGAAGTACTTGAAATTATCCTCTAGCACCAGCTTTGCCTCCTGCATCCGCTCCTCGTCACCCTGCTCCCGTGCCTCGGTGTAATCCTTCAGGGCCGCTATGGCTGTCCGGCCCATGGCGATCTTCTCCTCAGCCGACGGCTCGACGATGCGATTCCCCTCGGCATCCGTGTACGTGTAGCCCCCGCGGATGATGTCATTGACACCTGGCACAAAGGCCTCGGTGTCACGATAGCCGAGCCACGATAGGAGGTGGGGTATCTCCATCTTGAATACAAAGGGATCCTGCTCATCCAGAGGCTTCTTCCCCGGTGTGAGCAGCCCTGCGGTGACGAGGCCAGCCCCCTGCTGACCATCGTAGAGCCCCTCCATGGCAGCCAGCTTCATCGGTTGCTTTTGCGCCACCTGGAATGCAGAGCCATCACCCGTGACGATGACGAAAATCAGCGACAGGGTGCCAAACACGCTGGCAATGATGATACTCCGCTTAGCCATGAGCTGGTGTCGTCCCTTCAGCAAGAACCAAGCCGAGATCCCAATCACCACGATAGCCGCCAGCACGTAGCCCGAAGTCACCGTGTGCAGGAACTTGTTGATAGCCACGGGTGAGAAGAGCACCTCCCAGAAGTTGTTCATCTCATTGCGGGCCGTATCGGGATTGAAATGCATGCCGGCCGGGTACTGCATCCAGCCATTGGCTACCAGTATCCACAGGGCCGAAAGATTGGATCCTATGGCCGTGAGCCATGTAGAGACGAGATGGAACCGTTTCCCCACCTTGTTCCATCCGAAGAACATGATGGCTATAAACGTCGACTCCATGAAGAAGGCCATGATCCCCTCGATGGCGAGCGGGGCTCCAAAGATATCGCCCACGAACCACGAGTAGTTGCTCCAGTTCGTGCCGAACTCGAACTCCAGGATGATCCCTGTGGCCACGCCGATGGCGAAGTTGACACCGAAGATCCGCATCCAGAACTTGGTGGCCACCTTCCACTGCTCATCGCCCGTGCGCACGTAGAGCGTCTCCATGAAGGCGATGATGAACGTGAGCCCCAGCGTCAGGGGCACAAAAATCCAGTGGTACATGGCCGTGAGCGCAAATTGCGCCCTCGACCAGTCAATGAGCGAAATGTCTACACCGTCTATCATTGGTCATTGGAATTTTGCCCCGTCAGTTGCTCGAGCACGTAGCGACTCTTGGCCTCCGAGCTCTCAAAGCGGGTATTGAGGAAGTTGGGAAAGAAGAACACTTTCAGCACGGCGAACATGATGACGAGCTTGACGATGATAATCGCCCACAGGGTGCGCCCCACAGTCATTGTGCGGAATCCCTCGTAGTAAAATCGCCCGACACCCGTGAGGATGTGCACCAGCCTCCACCCGCCACGGCGCTGCCCGCTGGCCGAAATATGCCTCTCGCTATGCATGTTGCGAATGGTATAAGTAAGAGTGGATACGCCCGCAAATCCTGCGCAAATGTAAGGGTATTACCCCGATTTCTGCGCGGTGAACTGACGAATTCGCCCTAGGTGTTGGTTGGGTGATACCCATGGTGGATGGTGGTGAAACATCGCCTGCCAGCGTAGCTCCGCTCTCAGGTGTGCGGATTATCGTCTGGGAATCAATCGGTAGTGCATACGGAGAAACCTGCGAAAAGGTTTAGCTGGTTGCCCCAATACTTCGTGCAATGTCCTCCACTCTGTCCCCCGCGGTGCAGGGTCGAGGCTCAGGATCTTTGCGCAAACACGCTTGTCACCTGCATGTTGCCCATGCGTCGACACGGCGAGCCTTTGCCTCTGCCTCGTCTACCGAACAGTTGGGGAGGCACTGTGTGCCGTCGTCTTACTGTATCCTATGCGGCGCAGGTTTACCCCATTGCATAGCTTGCTGCCCTGCGTAAACGCAATGGCTGAACATCGGGCCATGTGGCCTTTGCCATCCCACCTCACGTCGCCTCAACCGGCCACCGTAACGGGGTTACTGTCTTTTCCACCGTGTGGCAGTGACCCTCAGCCCGGATTATTCTACACGCCTTGCCCCCCTTCCCTTAACATCGCAGCCATCATTTACCGCAAGGGAGTGACATCTCTATTCATCCTACGAAAGCGACTCTCGCCCTAGTTATTCCACGCAGTGGTACACCTCTTCGAATGGCACGCGGAACCGCTCGACCAGCACACCCTGGGGAGAACGAATGCCGCAGGAGATCACCATGTTAATCTTAGCCGAGTAGGGGAGTCCTAGCGCCCGTTTCACACGCCAGCTGTCGAAGCCCTCAAGGGGGCAAGTGTCATAGCCGGCCTCACTCATGGCGAGCATAAACGTTTGGGCCACCAGGGCGCAGCTCTTGTGGATCACCGTCCGCATGGCAGCCTCGGACACCTGCCTTGGCATCGGGCGAAACAGCCCTAGCAGCTGCACCAGCCCCTTCCGAATACCACCGAGGATCCCGAAGAAGCGGCGGTACTGCAAGGGAATGAACCGATTGTAGTACATCTCGATCCCCTGGATGCGTTTCGCCTGCATCTCCTCGGGCAAGAACTGTTTTGCCTTGGCAATGCCATCGGCTAGTGACGCTTGCGCGCGCCGGTGCACGTAGTCTGGGCGCACCACGAATATTACCAGCTGTTGCGCCGAGGTCACAGCGGGCTGATTGAGACACGCCACGCCCAGTGCCTTTATCAGCTCCGCATTCGTCACGTGGTAGCACTCCCACAGCTGTAGATTGGAGCTGGTGGGTGCCAAGGTGGCAAGCTCCAGGCACTGGCGAACCCGCTCGGGGTCGATGGGCTGGCTGGCGTCGAAGTCCCGCACGGCCCTCCGGTGCGTCAGCATCTCTTGCAATGTCATAGTCTTCCTCCTACTTAAGTGGCCTCCGGGTGGCTTCCACATGCGCCACGGCAAACCATGCCCCGGCATCGTTGAGACGCTCCTTGCGCCACGAGAAAGCGTGCGGGGTGATGCCCGAGAAGACATATCGCATCGCTTGCGTCTCATTCTCCAGCAGCACCACATCGCTACCCTCACGTCGGGCCGTCAGGCGAATGGCCTCACCTGGGCAGCCGTAGAAGATGTCCCAGAGCCCCGTCTTGGGATTGTAGATACGAATCGTCGTGCCGTACTCAGCATCGGGCTGAGGTGAGCGTTGCCGCTCGGCACGCGAAGGCACTATGAACGCATCCTGTATGGCACGTCCCTCAAGCACCCACGAAAAGATCCACTCCCCCTGCACTCGCCTGGGCGTGGCATCCTCCAGGTGGTCGATCCACACGATGTCCCATGCTCCTACCAGTGCCCCGAAGAGGTCGCACTCGGCGGGAATGCGGGAACTCCGCCCCTGATGGCATAGGGCCTCTGAGAATGCTTGCACTTCGTTCATAAACTGTCCCGAGTTAAGCGGTTCACCACTGGCACGCAGGTCGTGGGGATGCCAATGCTCGACATCACCTCACGTTGTGCACTCCCCCAGCGGAGCGGCCGACAGAGCCAAGGTTACCCCAGTTGTATCAGTGGATGATACACCCTGCAAGGTATAAAATCTACGGGAATGCAGCGGGAATTCCTGTCACATCGCTTCAGCATGCACCAGGGCCTGCGGCAAGATGCATGGCGCAGGCAAAGAGGTGATGCTCTTGCTGACCCTCCCTACCGACGATCGTCCACAGATGCCGTACGCTGGCAAACGGGGCTTTCTGGCCGCACTGCGTGCATATCACGCCACGTGCAAATGGCCCCTTTCTGCTAGGGAAGGGCGGGCTCGGTGCGGTGCCCTGAGCTCTGCGTTACCCTCGCGCGGGGTTAGCGAATCCTATCCATGCGACGCAGATGATTCCGGTCGCGTATCACCCCACGAGCAGCGAGGAAGTCTAGCGCCAAGGCTATCAGCGGCATGTAGGCCGTCGTGGTGAGGTGCCCAATGGTCGCATCACCCAGTAGCGATTTCGTCGCGCTAAAGGTGTAGAATTCCAGTCCCATCAGGCAAATCTGTAGCACGATAGCAATGATGCTCAGCCGAATTTGCCACGATGTGACCTTGTACAGGAATATGGCCACCACGTTGAGGATGAGACACAGGGGGGCTAGCGCAACGAGGGGTACTCTCACTAGCTCCAGCAGCCCGCCTTTGGCGTGGATGACCTCCGCAGCCACGGGGCTAGCCCCAAAAAACGATAGGGTCACCTCGGTGACCCCGAATATGCGTGCGAATGGGGTGGCTAGCATGATGCCGAGCACCACAGCCGCCAGGAGCCAGTAGATGGTCTGTATTCGTTGAATCATCAGATTGCAGGGGTCTTCTCTTGTTCGTCGTGCCACTCAGTGGCCGTTCATGCCCCTCCCGTGGATTGCGGGGCCTAACTCGCCACTGGGACAAAGGTACAAATTCGGGAGCGTACTCCCTTCGTCTCGTGGCACCGCGAGGCCCTAGCTTGAGCGGTGTGTATTACGAAAAACGGGGGCGAGAAATCTCCCGCCCCCGTCAATGTGTAGCCTTGTGGCCGTGTTAGCGTACGATGTCCATCTCCTCAATGAGGCGCTGGCAGCCAGCGTACTTGGAGATGACGAACAGCACGTAGCGGATATCTACGTTGATGCAGCGTTGAAGCTCCTTCTCAAATGCGATATCGCCGCTGAGCGACTCCCAGTTCCCGTCGAATGCGCAGCCGATGAGCTGGCCGTAGGCATTCAGCACCGGGCTACCCGAGTTACCGCCCGTGATGTCGTTCGTGGACAGGAAGTTCACCGGCATCCTCCCGTCAGGCAGGGTGTAGAAGTCGTAGTCCTTGTTGAAGTGGAGCGACTTCAGTTTCTCGCTCACCGCAAACTCCCAAGACGTGGGGTCATCCTTCTCCATCACCCCTTCGAGGGTCGTGTAGTACTTGTAGTCCACAGCATCGCGTGGGCTATAGCCCTTCACCGTGCCGTAGGTGAGACGCATGGTGAAGTTGGCATCGGGGTAGCTGGGGGCACCATTCAGCATGGCGAGCCGCCCGGCAATGTACAGGCGTTGCCCCTTGCTGATCATCTCACGGGCTTTGAACGTCTCGTTCCGGAACCGATCCATCCCCTTGCGGGTCGCATTGGCTACCTGGAATCCCAGGTCGTTCTCCAGGGCCTTCGCCGTTGGCTTCCGCATGAAGGCCTTCAGCTTCTCGTAGTTTACGAATATGGAGGTGGCGAACAGCTTGTTGATGAACTTATCAATGTTGCCGCTGTACTTCTTATCTATCAGCTGGTAGAAGGAGGGCAGCGCATCGGCAGACATCTTCTCCTTGAACAGTCGCAGCATGGCGGCACTCGACTCCCTGTCGGTGCTGGCATCGTAGTCCTTGAAGTGCTCCTCATACATCAGGCTGTCGGTCATCACCTGGAGATCACGTATCGTGGCCGTGTCATTGATTTTGAGGGCCTGTGCCAGACGCACGTAGGACTGGGCCAGGCGGTTGAACTCCATGCCGCCGCGTAGTGCCTCGCTGTAGTACATCAACGTGTGCAGCGGGCCGTTGAACTCCTCCACGCCCTTATGTATCATCTCCAGTGACGAGCCGTAGAGGTTCACCCTGTCGGGCGATCCGCTCAGCCAGTTGGCGAACTCCGACTCCTCCTTACGCTTCTCATTCACCACGTCGAGCCGCTTGAGGGCCTCGTTCTGCCCAATGGAGTTCTTCCAGTAGTTGGCGCTCTGGGCGTACTTCGAGGAGTACTTGATGCGAATCGCCGGGTCGGCATCCATGTGCTTTTTCCACACCGCCTGCTTGATGCCGCGGATGTACGCCCTGTCCGTATTCGTCACGTCAATGGTCGAGAGCACCTCATACGAGGTCATGTAACGCTGCGTGTGGCCCGGGTTGCCCAGGATCATGGTGAAGTCGCCCTCCTTGTAGCCCGCAATGGACACCGATAGGTACTTGCGCGGCTTGTACGGCACGTTATCCTTCGAGTAGTCGGCAGGCTTGTTGTCCTTGTTGGCGTAGATGCGGAACATCGAGAAGTCGCCCGTGTGGCGTGGGTACATCCAGTTGTCTGTGTCGGCCCCGAACTTGCCGATGGATGAGGGGGGAGCCCCCACCATGCGGATGTCCGTGAACTTCTCGTAGGTCAGCAGGAAGAACTGGTTCCCACCGTAGTACGACTCCACGGTCGTCTCGTAGTGCGAGTCGCCCTTGGCGGCTTCGGCCAGGGAGTCGCCCACGCGGGAGATGGTTTGCCACCGCTCCAGCTCACCCATCTCGGGGGTCAGCTTCGCGTTGATGGCATCGGTCACATCCTCCATCGATACGAGGAACGTTACCGACAGCCCCGGCGTGGGAATCTCATCCGCCATGCTCATGGCCCAGAACCCATCCTTCAGGTAGTCATGCTCCACCGTGCTATGCTGCTGTATGGCCTCGTAGCCGCAGTGGTGATTCGTCAGCACTAGCCCCTTGTCAGAGATCACCTCGCCCGTGCACCCGTTGCCGAAGATCACCACAGCATCTTTCAGGCTGGCGTGGTTCACATCGTAGATGGACTCCGGGGAGATCTGAAGCCCCAGCTTGACCATCGAGTCGAGGTTGTATTTCTTGATGAGCGGGAGCAGCCACATCCCTTCGTCGGCATGCGCCAGTTGCGCCAGGAATACTCCGGCCGCCAGCAGTAGAATCCGTGTCAATCGCATTGTGTTGTAGAGAGTTTTACGGGGCAAAGGTTCGCTCCTCAGACCCTCCGCGAAGGTAGCACAAGATGATGATACATCGCCCGGAGCCCTGGCATCTCCATACCGCCGCCGGGCCTTTGCCGAAAGTGTTATACCTTCGCGCTGGAGGAATGGCAGAGCGGTCGAATGCGGCGGTCTTGAAAACCGTTGTGCCGAAAGGTACCGGGGGTTCGAATCCCTCTTCCTCCGCTGCGGCGGGTGCAGAGCTGCTGAGTGAGTGGCAGAGCTGCGCGTCCCTAGAGAGCCCAGAGAGCGTGGCGCATGGGGTGTTCTTGCTGCAATCTGTCCCCCTACTTCCCGCATTTCGCCAGACAAATTCGCTGCCAGGCGAGCGCAGTCGCTACCTCCTTTTGGGGTAGGTGATGGTGTGTTGCCAGCGGGCGAGGGGTATGCTTTTTATACCCACTGTGACCTATGCCGTGCGAAGAGCCCCAGGCTCCTTGCGCTTGCGCATGGAGCCTGGGGCTCTTCGGCGTGATGACTCCCGAGCTTCCCGAAGATCCTTTACCTCGAGCTCATGCAGCATTTCCCACGTTGGAGAAATCGGATCGCTTATAGGGTAGGGGTAGTGCCTGAGTGCGAAGTACCCCGCGCGACCTTCCGCATCGTGCATCCCGAGTGGCATTGCAGATGTCGGCATTGCTAGACGATTACTCATGAGCTCGCTCCACTCCTCTATTTTTGCGCATGGCAACCGACACGCCCTCGGGGGTGTGCATTCCTGAAGGGTGTGAGCATTGGTGCATTTGAACAGCAGCATGCCATCACATTCGCGCAGGTCTCCTGCGATTCGGCAGCATACAGTGTGGCCCATTTGGTAGCCACTGTCGCCCTGCCGTGATGCGTTGGGGCATCATCGCCTCAGCGCATTACCCTTGCGATTCGTCTGGCCCGCTATTAGGCACCAGCCGATGGCATGGCTGCGTTACGCGGCTGACGTGCTTACCTCCTACTGTATCGTCTCTCCCTCGTCGCCGCCCTCTTGCCCCAGGAGCCAGAGGAGGCTTCGGCCAGCGGTGCGTCCCCACTGGCTGAGGTCGCCACAACCCACCGTGCGTCCTAGCGGGAACAAGCGTAGCTCATTGGTTGCGTAGCCTCCAGCACGTGCAAGCCCTTGTAGCCCGCTGCGATCGTTTCCGTCGGGGAGTGACACCGCAATCCGTTGCGCGGGTCGTTTGCTTTTGGCAGCTCGCGCTCTGTCTGCCATCCACGTGGCTGCGTTGCCCGGGAGCACCACCACACCGCCCCCCACCTCAGCCGGGCGATCCAGTATCATAGCCATGGCGAGCTCTGCCTTGTTGCCAGCCCCCATCACGAAGAGCGACTCTCTGCCATCGCGCACCGGGTAGAGCCCTTTGACGAATGAGTGGAGATCCCCCAGCACGAAATCAGTCAACGCCTTGATGCGCTTGTTGGCCCGACCCTGCTGATCGGCCACAGCGTAAAAATCACGGGTGACAGCCGCAGGTAGATTCACGCTTACCACTATGGCTCCCAACGAGCGTCGCGCATTCAGCGAATCCAGCGTTTCATCCAGCCCCCATTCCACGCCCCCGCCCGAGCAGGCATCGAAGGCCTCATCACCGTTGAGCACGTAGATGACCGGGTACTTTGCCCCGCCCCTGTGACTCGGGGGGACGTACACATGGCACGACACGCGCACCCCGAGCCCCTTCACCGGCATCGTGGTAGGGATGTGCCGCACGTGGGGTTTGGCCGTCGTGTTGCGGTGATCCTTGGCCACAATCCAGGTGCCAATGCTCACGTGGGCCTCATTGCCCATGCTGCGAGTCCAGCGGAACAGCGGCAGCCGCACCCCCTTCTTGTTGCCGGCGCATGGTGCCGGTAGCCCCGTGCACACGGTGTAGCTTATGCTATCGCCCGTCCAGCGCACCTGACCCACGTATTGCCCCTGCGCGTTGCGGCGCAGCATGGCGGAGCTATCGTTGCAGGCCCATTGGTTGAAGGCTCCGCGTACGAAGAGGGCCCCGTCGCGGCGGGTGAGATTGGGTACGCTGTCGCACACCACCGTCACGGTGTGCACCTGCCCTAGGGCCACGTGCGTCATCACCAGCGTCATCGCCCATACCCCCATGGCACGTAGGGCCCACCGCCTCATGGAGCCCACCGAGCTGCCCTTTGTTTTCATGTACAATTCCATAATTTGCGATTGTTTCGTAAGATGATTTACTCGCCCACGGATCCTGTGGAGCTCCTGTGGGGTGTACGAGATTCGCCCGTTCCGGGTTTCTTGCGCAATGATGTTCCGCGCCGACCCCTGCGGGGATGCTATGGCTCTGCGGCGAGTGCGCGCTGCACCTCGTTGAGGTGTGTTAGGACTTCTCCGGCTCTGCGTGGATGGTGAGGGCTGCGCGCAGGGCACGTTGCACGTCGGCGCCCGAGGTGTCTTGGTACACCCGCAGCCCAAAGTCGGGCAGTATGGCGTAGAGATGCTCCATCAGCTCGCTCTGTAGGGCCTCGTACGCCACCCACTCTTGCACCAGGCTGAAGCAGTACACCTCCAGCGGAATACCCTTGCTGCTGGCTGGCAGAAGACGGGCCATGCAGGTGTCGTTTGAGTCTATGCTAGGGTGGTGGCGCAGGTAGAGGTTCACGTAGTTGCGGAACACCCCGAGGTTGGTGAATCGCTCGCCGTTCACCCCCACGGACATGTCCACCCCCTGCGCCTCGTTGCGGGCCGCCATGGCGGCCTCGGTGGCCGATAGGTAGTCTTGCAGCAGCGCGATGCGGTGGAAGTAGGCCAGCTCTTCCCGCGTGCACGTGTGCACCGAGCGCATGTCCACGGCCATCGACATGCGGATCCGCCGCCCGTTGCTCTCGCTCATCCCCTTCCAGTTCGTCACGCTCTCGCTGATGAGCGCGTAGGTGGGGAACGTGACGATGGTGCGATCCCAGTTCTGCACTTTCACCGTGGTGAGCGTGATTTCTAGCACCGTGCCGTCGGCGCTGCGACTCGGCACCACAATCCAGTCGCCAGGTTTCACTAGGTGGTTCACCGATGCCTGGATGGAGGCCACCAGCCCCAGTATGGCATCTTTGAACACCAGCAGCAGCACTGCGGCCATGGCCCCGAGCCCGAGGAAGACGTTGAGCGGATTCTTGCCCAGCGCAATGGACACCATCAGAATCCCCCCGAGCATGTAGACGACAATTTGCGCCACCTGCACGTAGGGTTTTATGGTGCGCTCCTGCGCGGTGGGCTGCATCAGGTAGATGTCATGCGCCGCGTTGAGAAAGGCGTTGATGGCCCGCAGCGACACGAAGACCATGTACAGCGAGGCTAACACCCGTAGCGCATGCACTAGCCCCTCTGAGGTGGGGGGCAGCGCATGGGAGGCCATGTATAGCACTAGGGCCCCCGGGGCCAGATGGCTCAGATGATGATATACTCGGCGAGCCAGTATGCGGTTGTCCCATTGCGTGGGCGTGCGGCGAGCCAGGGCCCCTCCGCCACGCACCAGCACGAGCCGCGCCGCGTAGTAGACAGCAATGGCTCCCAGTAGCAGCACTAGCAATCCTGCCAGCGTGGCGAGCACAGGGCCGCACCAGGAGGGGAGGTCGAGGTAGCCCTCCAGCCGGTGGGTGAGCGACTGGATCAAGCTGTATATCAGGGCCTGCGTTTCGGGCATTCCGGCAATCCGTGGGGTTTATCCACGCAAAACGTACATCGGGCCACCAATGTTCGGGCCGAGCCCCAATTGGTTTACTCGCCGCCGCGAATGTCGTATGCCGACTAGCATCAACGTCCGAACGCCGTGGCAGCACCTACCCCCCGGCCAGTGAGGCACCGGGGCGCAATGGCTTGAGGCCCATTTGTGGCCCTGCGTTGGTGTGTTGCTGGTATTGATACCATTGATTTTCAGCGTGTAGCGATCTTCTATCGGGAGCTCTTTGGGGGTGATGAACGGCCTCCTCTTCGCCCCATCGTCACCGTGGAAATGCGCCACCAACACCCTATCAAGTCCGTATTTGGGCCAGCAAATACGGACTTGGTACGGCGATGCTGCAAAGTGGCCCTAACGCGCCTAGCGGTTTACAGCCGCGGCTTGCGCAGTGCGCGCTGGCGGTACGTGTGGGGGGATGCCCTCTGCGGAGCTGTTAGAGGCCCAGTCGTCGCCCCACCTCCAGGATGGGGTGTGCGCGCAATGGGCGGGCAAATCGGTGCTGGGGACTACCGATCCGAGGCCGATGGTTAACGGGGGGATGCGGAGCGGCGGATGGGGAGTGGCTAGATGTCGCAGTTGGCAATCTGGATGCCGTGGATGCGCATGTCGCTATCCTGCCCCAGGAAGAGGATGGAGACGCGGTAGCGATCCTGGCCCGCAGTGAGCGTCCCGATGAGGTACGTGATGCGGTTGCGACTCCGCTGGTGTTCAAACTTGAAATTCGACGGGGGATGCTGGGTGAAAAAATCGTCCAGGTGTTGCTCGGCCTCAGAGGCGGGCACATTCCACACCGTGCCCAGCAGTTTGAGCTCCACGCTGGGTTCGAAGTACTGGGCCACCTGGCGGGCGTTGCCCCGCATGAGCCCCTGCTGCACCTCCGACTCTTGCGCCCAGAGATGGCCGCAGGGGGCGAGTAGGAGCGTGAGCACTACGAGTAGCGTGCTGCCGAATGTGGTGCCCTTGCGCGGCATTGCGTGCTGGGGACGATAGCGATATTCCATGCGTTCCATGCCTTGATTCCCCCGTGGGCAGGGGCAATTGTCGTACCTTTGCGGTGCATTTCGGCGGGTGTTCACCCTATAGAATGGCTACGTGGATGGGGTGAAAATGTTCCGTCGGGGTGCTTATCGACAGTCGGATGATGGAGCGTGGACGAGTAGGATGGGCGGTGCCACTCTCTGGGCCCAACGCAGCCTGGGGTGAGGCCGGGCGCACCTGGGGGCTCGCGGAGGTGCTGTAACGGGAACGCTGATCGTGCTCAATTACAATCCGCTCCATCAGGCCTTTTTGCAGCTGCTGCGCCCCCGTTGGGGTGGACATCGGCGCGAGTATGCGCTGCGTCCGCCTCGCTTGGCCCCTAGCAGCCGTTCGGGTGCTGCGGGATGGCTGGCGGCTCTGGGCTCTGCCTTCAGCGCGCTGCGGGTGCCACGGTTCCGGCAATTCTTCGTGGGGCAATCCGTCTCGCTCATGGGCTCGTGGATTGAGAATGTGGCCCTCGGGTGGCTGGTCTATCGCCTCACGGGCTCCATGTGGCTGCTGGGGCTGGTGGGCTTCCTGGGCCAGATCCCCACGCTCTTTCTCACACCCATTGCGGGGGTGTTCGCCGACCGTTACAACCGGCGCCTGGTGCTGCTGGGGTTGCAGTGCGTTCCCATGATGCTGTCGCTGACGATGGCCGCGCTCATCTTCACGGGGTACATCGCCGTGTGGCATATTGTGGTGGCGGCGCTCATCAATGGTTGCGCCCTGGCGTTCGACACGCCGTTTCGTCACGCATTCCTGTTCGATCTGGTGGGCGAGCGACGCTACCTGGCCAATGCGGTGGCCATGAATTCTACGATGGTGAACACGGCCCGCTTCCTGGGCCCATTGCTCGGGGGTGTGCTCATCGCCTCGGTGGGAGAGGCCTGGTGCTTCGCCATCAACAGCGGGAGCTACGTGGCCATCATCGTCGCGCTGGGACTCATGCGGGTGCCTCCGGCCCCACGGCCTGCCAGGGCTACCAACGTGTGGACGGCGCTGACGGAGGGCTTTCGCTACGCCATGGCCTTTCGCCCCATCCGCGATCTGCTGGCCCTGGTGTCGGCCATCAGCCTCTTTGCCATGCCGCTACAGGTGTTCCTGCCCGCCTTTGCGAAGTCGGTGCTTCAGGGCGAGGCTACCTACCTGGGGATGCTCACGGGTGCCATCGGCGCGGGGGCTCTCACGGGGGCCTTCTACCTGGCCACGCGCAAGTCAGTAGTGCACTTCCCGTTGCAGATCTACGTGTTCACCCTCATCATGAGCGTGGGGCTCATCGCCTTCTCGCAGTCGTGGACCATCTGGCTCGCGGTGCCGCTGCTCTACTTCACAGGGATGGGCCTCATTGCCATCTTCTCGAGCACGAACACCTACCTGCAAGCGATAGTGAATGACGGCATGCGGGGGCGCGTGATCGCGCTTTACGGGATGACGTTCATGGGGATTACCCCGCTGGGGAGCCTGATGCTGGGGGGCATAGCCAAGGCCATCGGCCTACCGATGACGCTGCTAGGGTGCGGGGCGGTGTGCCTGGCCATTGCGCTGGTGTATCGGCATCGCATCGTGCGCATTGTGCGACAGTCGCACTTGGGGCGTGACATGCTCGCATAGGGAGCCCCCGGGAAGCTGCTTGCGTTGCGCTCAAGAGTTTGCACCATGGGCTCGGGGCGAGGACTTTTTTCCCCTTGTTGAAAACTATTCTCGCGGGCAATATTCCACCGCAGCCTCCTTGGCGTTGCACGACGGCATGTAGGTAGTATTGCCGAGCTATTGAGTCGCCAGAAATGTTCCCCTGCGAGAGCGCGGGGTGTTTGTGCGGCTAATACTTTAAGTAGAAGTACGTATAAACGGGTGGACGCTGCGCGGCGGACAACCCTAGGCTGGCATCTTGCATCTTTTGCGGGTGGCGAATGCGGGCTCTGAGCCGCCTTGTAGGAAGTCGAAAACCCCAATGTGCACGTAACCAAGTGCAGTGCTGCGACGTAGTTGACAGCAGTGAAAATGGCGACCGGAAGCCTGCCAGCTCCGGGATGGGTCTAATCAGAAAGATTGATGAAAGCATTCGCAATGAAAATGGTATGCCTGTGCGCCCTGCTCGTGGTGGTGGGGCTGGTGCGGGCGCGAGGTGAGGGCCTGGTGGCCAAGGTTACCGTCGCGGATGGCGGCGGCATTGAGAAGAGCGTCACGAGGGCTGGGGCCAACATGGATGAGCTGCTCCAGATATGGGCTAGTGGCAACCAGTTCCACAGGGTGCGCGGCATCGAGATTACGAATGGCCGCTTCACCGTGCACGATTGGCATAAGCTGCGCAGCATGTCGCCCAGCCTGATCAATCTGCGTCTGTTCGAGATCAAATCCTCGGCCCAGGTGGAGGACATCCCGGACAACGAGCAGGAGCGTAACCCGATTCTCAAGCATTGCCAGCGGGTGGTGATACAGGGGCTGCGCACGGTGGGCAAGAACGCATTCGATGAGGCGGAGATCCAGCAGATCGTCCTCCCGCATGTGGTGAAGATCGGGGCGAATGCGTTCTACGGGTGTGGTCGCCTGTGGCAGGTGGAGGTACCCCAGTTGCAGGAGATCGGCACGTCGGCATTCCGCAGCTGCTACATGCTCAACAGCATCACGCTGCCGAGCATCCGCCGCATTGCCAACTCGGCCTTTAAGGCTTGCCTGGCGCTGAACTACCTGAAGCTGAACGTGACGAACGCGCTTGAGATTGACAACAGCGGCGAGCCGAGGGAGGCGCGGCATAAGTACCCCATCTTCAGCGAGTGCGCGTCGAGGCGCGTGGTGGTGCCGTGCGATGCGCAGGGCCGTGAGCTACGCGATGCCCAACGGGCCGAGGCGATATCCAAGCTCCTGCGCTCCAAGCTCAAGAGCGATGCCAATGGTTACTGGCAGGGCTTCATGTACTCCACGAAGATGCTCCCTAGCATCTCCATTGCGGCCGCGGATGAGGAGTCGCGGAATGCGGGGTATGTGTACGCCCCGCCGAGTTTTGAGGTGAATGGTAGCATCGAGCTACGCCCGTTCCTCAAGGAGCATTACACGCTGGTTGGCGCCACCATGCGTTACATGAGCGGTGGGGTGTAGGTGGAAAAGCCCATCGAGGGGCGCACCTTTGAGGTGCCGCAAGAGGACGTTACCATTGTGTGGACGGCCCGGCGCAACAAGATGAAGATGCGCATCAACGAGCAGCCTGTGGAGGTCAACTCCATCAGCGAGGGACTCGAGGCCTTGCACCTGACGGCCGAGGGGGTGACATCCTTCGAGCTCCTGGAGGGAAGCCTCGAGGAGTGGGGATGGCGCGTGCTGGCGGAGATGAAGAATACGAAGAGCATCCGGATACGCCCGACGGTGACCTATTGCGCCCCGGCGCGGTCGACGGTGTCGCCCTGGGGCACGACGCTGAAGTGGACGGCACTGCAATACCTGGAGCTGTCTAAGCTGGAGCATGTGCGCTACACGACGCTGATGCTCTCGGGCCTGCAAACCAGCACGGATCTCTTGCTGGAGATGTTCCCGAATATCCGCACTATAGAGCCCGGGGGATTGCGTCACATGGGCCGTAAGGTGCGCGTGGTGGGCATGCCGGCTATGCCGCCAGTGTTCTCCCAGGGGGGGCCACACGGGGAGGATCGCAACGCGCTCGGGAGCATTGGCCGGGCTTACCTGGTGCCGATGGATGCGCAGGGGGTGCCGCTGGAGGGGCAAGAGCTCGAGGCGGCACTGGAGCGTTACGCGCGGGAGTTCTCGGGTGGCGATAGAGACAAAGGGTGGAACGGGCACCGACTGAGGTGGTACCGGGCTATGGTGGATCCGGCCTCGGGCTCCCTCATGACGCTGGATAGCCCATTCGGCATCTACGATGGGGGTGAGATGGTGACTGTAGCGGTGAAGCCGGGGCTCGGGGGGAAGAAGCCCAAGGTGCACTACACGTATGGGGGGAATCGCGTGACGGTGAACGGGGAGCAGTTCACCATGCCCAACGCGAACATCACCCTGACGGCCGACTGGGATGGCGTGCCCTTCGCGGTGAGCGTGAAGGATGGGATCCAGAATGGTACCATCGTCACCGACCCCTGTTGCCAGGCCCCCTACAACACCACGGTGACCATTATCTGTAAGCCGGATGATGAGTACCAGGTGCGCGAAGGGAGCATCATTTTCACGTATCGCGATCCGGCGACCGGGGAGATGAAGACGGAGAAGGCTAATAAGGTGGATGACAACCGCTACACGCTGGTGATGCCGGCGGCCGACGTGGAGGTGACGGGCATGTTTGAGCGACTGTCGTACTACCGCATTCAGCAGGATCCGGGCATGACGCGCGGGACCGTGGACATTGAGCCTAACCTGCCCAAATATGGGGCGGGAACGCTCCTGACGCTGAAGGCCAAGCCCGCGCCGGGCTACATTCAGGCTCCAAATACGCAGCTGGAGTACACGTACACTTCATCGCTAGCCGACTGGAGACCCGTGCCGCGATTTGGGTTCCGCATGCCGGCCTCCGACATCGTGGTGCGGGCACACTTCGTGGTGAATCCCGACCTGAAGTACAACGTGACGGTGGACCCGAGGTATGCGAATGGGCAGATAAAGGCCACTCCGTCGAGCAATGTTGTGGGGGAGACGTCTATAAACCTGGAGCTAGCAGCACCCCGTGGGAAGCGGTTTAAGAATCTTCGCTACTGCAAGGGGAGTGCACCCCAGGAACCGTGGACCCCTATCAGCGGCATACAGTTCAAGTTGCCCACCAGCGATGTGTATGTGACGGGCGATCTGGTGACGAATCCCAATGCGAAGTGGAAGGTGACGGTAGATCCTTCTGTGCCGGCGGGGTGCCTCACGGCCGATCCGAATGAGATGATCGAGGCGGGTGAAAAGGTGCGTTTGCTGGCGAACCAGAGCGAGTATATCCTCGAGCTGGGATCGCTGAAATGGAGGCGGAGCTCCGATCCTGAAGGTTGGAACGTGATAGGGCATTACGCAATCTTCTCTATGCCTGACGAGGATGCGGTGGTGAAGGGCACGTTCAAGAAGAAGCCGACGGTGGGCTACACGGTGCAGCAGTCTCCAAATATGCGGAATGGGTATGTGGAGGTGCTGCCCACCAAGGATAGCTATGCTGAGGGGGAACTCTTGGAGTTCTACTCCAGGCCCGCCCAAGGCTACCGTGCGAAACCCAATATGGCGATTAGCTATGCGCTTACGTCTGCGCTCCACGACTGGATTGCAGTGGGGCCTGTCGGATCGCGCGTGCCCATGCCGGCCTCTGACATCGTGGTGAGAGCCTACTTTGAGCCAGATCCCGATGTCAGGTACACAGTGCAGATAGATCCGAATTATGCGGGGATGATTGCGGTGTCGCCTGAGGGAAAGCTGATGGCCGAGACGGATGTGTTCCTCAAGCTGACCCCTCCCCGCGGGAAGCGGTTCAAGAATCTTCGCTATCACCGTTTTGGGGGTCCGACTATCGACTGGATATCTATTCGCGACGGGCATTTCCAGATGCCCCCCAGCAATGTGTACGTGACGGGCGATCTGGAAGAGGATCCCGATGCCAAGTGGTCGGTGTACGTGGATCCGGCGGTGCCGCACGGGTGCCTGGCGGCCAACCCCTCGCGCAAGATCGTGAAGGGGGAGCGGGTGCGCGTGCTACAGACCTACAACGCCGAGCTCTATGAGATGGAGCCTGGCTCGGTGAAGTGGCGCCTGAAGGATGCCAATCCGCCGCAATGGATGGATTTGGACGGCCTGTGGGAGTTCGTCATGCCCGATGGGGACGTGTTGCTGACGGGCAAATTCAAGCAGAAGCCGAAGGTGACCTACCGCATTCAGCAGGATCCCGCCATGAGGCACGGACGGGTGCTAGTGACCCCCGAGCAGGAGGATTACATAGAGGGTACCAAGCTGGAGTTCAAGGCGGAGACGGAGCATGGATACAGGGTGAAAGCGGGATCCTCTATTGAGTATGCGCGCACCTCGGCGCTGGATACCTGGACGGTGATACCGAAGGATTTCACCATGCCGGCCGCAGACATCGTGGTGCGGGTGCACGTTGAGGTTGACCCCAGCGTGGTGTTCCAGGTGAAGATCGATCCGGCGCATGCTGAGCACATAAAGGCCACGCCATCAGAGGGTGTGGCGGCTGAGACGCTGGTGCGACTGACGCTGACCCCGCCGCGCGGGCAACGACTCGATGAGCTCCGCTACTGCCTGGGCATGGAGCCTGCAGGGCCGTGGACACCGATCAGGGATATGGAGTTCCGAATGCCTGCCAGCCACGTGTGCGTGACGGGTAACTTGGAGATAAACCCCAATGCCAAGTGGTCGGTGACTGTGGATCCGTCGGTGCCGGAGGGGTGCCTGTCCGCAAGCCCGAGCGAGAAGATCGAGCGGGGCGAGACGGTGTTTGTGCTGCGCACCTATGACCCGAAAGAGTACGAGCTGGTGGATGGCTCGCTGAAGTGGAGCCTGAAGGAGGCCGATCCGCCCGAGTGGACAGCGGTGGACGTTCGGGGCGCCTTCGTGATGCCCGATGGGGACGTGGTGATTAAGGGCGAGTTCAGGAATAAGACCAATAGCTACGAGACATTCACCGTGCAGAAGGAGGTGGTGGGCCAGGGGGTTCTCACCGTGCAGGTGGACGGGGAGCCGATTGTCAACGGCACCCAGGTGCGCGGGGGTACCGATCTGGAAATCGCGGCAGAACCAGCCCCGGGCTACGCGCTGAGCCAGATTACGGTGAACGATGAGATGCACTGGGAGAGCAAGTTTAACCATGCGGTGCGTAGCAATGTGGAGATTAAGGCCTACTTCGTGGTGAGCGAGGATAACCCGACGGATGTGACCTCGCAGCATGTGCTGCTGGTGTCGCCCAATCCGTTCGGCGAGTTGCTGCGTGTTGGCGGGGAGGGCCTTAAGCGCATAACGCTCTACTCGGTCGTGGGACAGGAGGTGCTGCGCATTTCGCAGGGATTCGATGGCATCAGCACGCAGCATGTACCCGCAGGGATGTATGTGCTGCGGGCCGAGTGGCAGGATGGCGCAGTGACGACGCATCGCCTCGTGCGGCGGTAGACAGTGCTTCTCTGTATGCAGCGCGGCAGGCCCCGGAGGGCCTACCGCGCTTGCTTTTGCACTCGAAGGGCGATGAGGTGCCATGCTGACGGCTAGGGGTGCGTCCACAGGATGAAGGTGTACGAGGCGTAGATTTTTTAGCCGATACGAGGTGTTTCCCTCGGCGATTGACTAGGGGCGATTTCTGACGGATGACTGGTGCTAAAGCTCGGGCTGAAGGGGAGATTTGGCCGATGGAGATGCAACTGCCTGTAGGTGTAATTACCTAATGCTCGGATGGTCGTTTTGCATGTGCCAGGGAGACCCTACATGCCGCATTGTACCAATGATTGCGCTATGTTCGATCGGGCTATTTTGTCCCTTTTACTAGGTGTGTGGGTGGGAGAGAATCCATGTCGTGCTAGTGATATGACTGTAACATGGGGGCAAGGCATGGCGTAAGAGTAGACGAACGCGCGCAACGGGGCCTGCCGCGCAAAAGCGGGGTGGGCACCGGGAAGCCGAAAAGGGTACGATAGGGACTAAACGTAGAGAAAGCAATGAGACAGTACGTAAGAGTGCTTGTGTGTCTTGTCGGCCTACTGCTGGCAGGTCTTGCGCCGGGATGGGCTGCTGATGGCAAGGTGGGCGGTATGAACGTCCGGATTCTTGTGCGGGAGTTGCAGCTTCAAAATGGGAAGTGGGTAACGGCGGAGGTTTGGTACAAAGATGATTGGTCGGGAAGTGCAACGGTAGAAGGCAGTAAGTTTATTACCCATGTGTTGCGTCCCTGGGCCAATCAGCTTGAGAATGTACTCGAGCTGGAGATTGTGGGTGGGGAGTTTTGGACGGAAGACTGGAACCAGATGCGGGAGATGTCGACGGGATTGCGTAATCTCCGCTCGTTCAAGATTACTGACGGTGTGAAGGTGGTAAAGCCCATGGGGGATTACGATGGGGCCAGCACCCTGAACTCGGCATGCCGCTACCTAGAGGTGCACAAGCTGGAGAGGGTAGGGGCTAACGCCTTCTACGAGGCGCAGTTGGAAACGGTGTTGCTGCCCGATGTGAAGCGGATAGGGAAGCGTGCCTTTCACGGGAACACGAGGCTGTCGGTCCTCGATATAAAGAATGTGAAATTCATAGGGGCTGAGGCATTTCGCAACTGCGTCATGCTGAATAGCATAGAGCTGCTAAAGATCGATTCTATCGACCATTCAGCATTTAAAGGGTGTGTCTCGCTCAATTACGTAAAAATAAATATCCGTGAGCAAAAAATAAAATTGAGGGAATGGAATGAGGCTACGCACAAATTTGATTCCGTTGTTAAGGGCTATCCGTTCCCGTACTGCGATATGAGTTGGTGGGATGAGGTTCCACAGCACTATGAGGTGTTTAGCGAGTGCGCAAAAAATAAAATTCTCATCCCATGTGATGAGAGAGGAGAAGCTCTTACAGAACGAGAAATTAGAAGTATATTTTCCATCTGCCGTATGTGGGTAAATCGTGGGCATAATCATCCGCATATGGAATGGAACGAGAATGCTGGATGGCAGGGACTTCCGGTGGGAATCTCGTCTATTGCGGTCGCTATTTATCCGGAGGGTACATCTAAATCGGGGGATCATGGAAGCGTGTATGCTCCTCCTCGTGTTATGCCAGGTTCAGACATAGAGCTAAAGCCATTCCTCCATGAAGGTTATACGCTGTCAAAGGTCGTCGTGAGTTACATGGAAAATGGGAGGCTGGTAAGCAAGTTTGTCGATGGTCGTACGATAAGTTTGCCCAATGGGGCCACCAATGTGCAAATCGTATGGACGGCCAAGGTGAATGAGATGAAGCTGCGCATCAATGGTGTGGATTGGGCGGCGAGCTCCATTCAGGAGGGATTGAATAAGGCGAAGATTGTGGCCGATCAGGTGGAATCGCTCGAGGTGTACGGGGGATGCGTGGAGGAGTGCGACTGGCGGACGATGTCCAAGATGTACAAGGCGGAGAGCATACGGGTGAAGCCGACGGTCGAGTATTGCACCCCGGCCCGCTCAACGCGCACGAGCCTGGGCTCAAGCCTGCGGTGGGATAATCTGAAGTACTTGGAGCTGGCCAAGATGGATCAGATTGCGTTCCACGCCCTTGGATTGGAGCAGCTGGTGGGGAATAAGGAGATACAGCTTGAGCTATTCCCTAATGTGACCTACATAGCGGACGCGGGGTTAGAGCACAAGAAGCAGAAGGTACGCGTGGTGGGGTTGCCTGCTAGGCCGCCTTACTACAAGAGCGCCAATTATAAGCCTTGGAAAAGCGAGACGGAATGGGGCGATTTGGGTAGGGCCTTCCTGGTGCCCGTTACCTCGCAGGGGGTTCCGCTGGAGGGGCGTGAGTTGGAAGAGTCGTTGAACAAGTACAAAGAGGAGTACGATAAGTTTTGTAAAACGCTAAAGCCTCCAACGAATCCAGGCGGGTGGTATGGTCGTAGCCTGGAGTGGCTCCGTGCCAAGGTGGAGGCGTCTACCGATGGGGAGCTGGTGATGAACTCGCCGTTCGGGGTGTATGGGAGAGGCGAAACGCCTAGGTTTAAGGCGAAGAACAAGGTTGGCAAGGTGCTGAAAGAGGTGTACTTCAAGACTGCGAGAGGGGTAGAAACGCAGGGGACTGTGGAAGGCACAGGGGCGAGTGGATTCTTGCCCCCGCTAAACGAGCACGTTACGGTTCGTGGGGTGTGGGGTGATGCGGCCTACGAGGTGCGCGTAAAGTCGCCCATCGAGCATGGTAAGGTGGAGGTATCTAGCGGTTCGGCGAACTACCAGCAGAAGATCGTGATTACGTGCACCCCGGAGAATGGGTACAGGATCGTGCGGGGCTCTGTGCAGTACACTTACACGGATGCAGCGAGTGGCAAGGAGGTGACAAAGCAGGCCGAGGCTCAGGCAGACGGTACCTACGAGTTTGAGATGCCCAATGCGAGCGTCACCGTATCGGCTGAATTCGAGTCGCAGCTCCGCTTTAAGATCCTTCAGGATCCTGCCATGACGAATGGCAAGGTGAAGGTGCGCCCCGAGCAGGATGACTACGCAGTAAAGTCGCTACCCGTATTCACCGCCGTGCCCAACCAGGGCTTCCTGCGCGATGGGGAGTTGATAGAGTATGCTCTGTCATCGGAGCCGGATAAATGGATGGAGATACCAAAGGGGCACGATCCACATGACCCGAAAGTGAAGGTACGGGTGCTAGAGATGCCGGAGTCGGATATCCTGGTGCGGGCGCAGTTCAAGGAGAACCCGAATGCGAAGTACAAGGTGACGATTGATTCCAAGTATGCTGACGGTATGATTGCCGCTTTGCCGGCCGAGCGGCTGGCTCCTGGTGATACCGTGCACCTGAAGTTTACTCCTCCCCGGGGATTGCAGTTTAAGGATGTCCGTTACTGCGAGGGCAGTCTCCCGTCGGGCCCGTGGAAAATGGTAGGGCCTGGTAACAGCTTTGCGATGCCGGAGAGCGATGTCTTCATCACGGCTGACACGGTGGCGAATCCCAATGCGAAATGGTCAGTGACGGTGGATCCGACGGTGCCCGAAGGGTTCCTATCGCCCGAGCCGAAGGAGAAGATCGAGTGGGGCGAACGGGTATACATCCGCCAGACCTACGACCCGCGCGTGTACGACTTGGTGCCGGGATCGGTGAAGTGGAGCCGCAAGACGGATCCGCCCGAGTGGAGGGAGCTGGATAACACCTGGACGCTCCTGATGCCTGACGGGGATGTGATTTTGACTGCGAAGTTTGTGACAAAGCCGGGCCACGAGATGTTTACCATTGAGAAGGAGGTGGATGGACGTGGCACCCTGACGGTGATTGCCAATGGGGAGGCCCTGGCCAACGGGAGCTCGGTGCGCATGAATACGGAGATTGAGATTCTGACGGAGCCCGCAGACGGCTACGTGCTGAACAAGGTGATACTGAACGGTGAGGAGTATCGTGAGGGTAAGTTTACCGTGACGGTTCGGGAGAACATCACGATGAAGGCTTACTTTGCCGAAGGGGAGACCACCGATGTGGCGGCGCAACATGCGCTGGAGGTGAGCCCGAACCCATTCGGTAACGAGCTGCACATCGCAGGTGAGGGGCTAAAGCGAGTTACCATGTTCTCGATGATGGGACTCGAGGTGCTCCGTATCTCTAATGGATTCGATCACGTGGGCACGCAGCATTTGCCAGCTGGCGTGTATGTGATGCGAGTCGAATGGCAGGATGGCTCGATTAGTACTCATCGCCTGGTGAGGAAGTAACGGCATTAACGTCCTGCTGTTGAATCTCTTGTGCGGCCAGCTCCTGTAGGGGCTGGCCGCTTTTGTATGCTATTGCGTGGGGATGACTCCCCGGGGGCGATTGAGATGCTTCGCAATGATCGCAGTATGCCCGCACGGATTCCGGAAGCCTGCAATTGTGCGAACTTTGCGGATACGCCCTGCGCTGTATGCAGAGCCGCACGCACGGGGGGTGCCCTTGGGAATGTGCTGTAAATGCAGTGCCGCGGCCCACTGGGGTACCTGTCGACAGCCCTTCTGGCCACAGATAGGAGTATGCCCCAGCTAGCCGAAGAGCCTCAGCATTCAAAGGCTCGTGGCACTGGTCGCGGGATCTGGATCTGTGCATTGCCAGGGCCCCGAAAGGCCAGCCAATGTCTGCCGAATGAGATGGGTGCATTGCTGTGCACCTGGCGAAGGCTTTGGCTTCACAGAGTATGGATGGATTTTATGCGCAGGTAAGGTCTAGGGCTAGCGAGGCATTTGCTAGACTCTGTCGGCCATGAATGGTTAAGCTGTGGGGTACCTATCCAAATGACGCAAAAGGGTATTATACCACAGAGCCTCCGTGTGGTGAACACACGAAGGCTCCGTACATCGTAATTACCCGCTGGAGTGCGGTAGGGAACGCTTTTTTGGATCAGGGGGCGAGTCGCTCTATCTGCCACTCCCCATTGAAGAGGGTGTACTGTAGACGATCGTGCATGTGGTTTGGCCGTCCCTGCCAGAATTCCACGAGCTGGGGAGACAGGCAGTAGCCACCCCAGTTGGTGGGACGGGGGATCTCCCGATCTAGAAAATCCTCCTTGTTATCGTTGACAAGCATTTCCAGGTACTTTCGGCTTGACACCACCTGGCTCTGGGGGAACGACCACGCATTGATCTGGTGGTCGACTGACTGGTTTGTGAAGTACTCGTCGTTCAGCTCGTCATCGGCTCGTTGCACGAAGCCCTCTATACGCACCTGTCGCTCGAGCTGAGGCCAAAATAGCACGGCCGCGGCCTGCGGGTGTTGCAATAGCTGCTTGCCCTTCTTGCTCTCGTAGTTGGTGAAGAAGTAGATGCCGGCCTCGTCTATGCGCTCTAGAAGGACAACGCGCGCCGAGGGTTTCCCCTCGAAGGTGCTGGTGGCGAGCGTCATGGCCGTAGGCATCAGTTCAGGCAGAGCCACCGCCTCGTCGACCCACTGCATCAGCTGCTCCAGCGCATTGGGTAGCACCTCGGATTCAAGCAGGGCTCCGCGCTCAAATTCGGGACGCAAGTTGTAGTAAAATTTCCCCTTCATAAGTCATGCCTCGCTTACACACCCCAAGACCCAGGGCCAAAGGTACGCAGAATATAGCTATCGGCCAAAAGATATGCTGTTCGCGCATTGCGTTTTCCATTGCTTAAGCCGCATGGCTCTTTGCGAGAACGCTATATTTCTCGTTGCAGGATGCGGCTTTCCCGCAGCTCGCATTACGGTGTGCGCTGTTAGGGATTTTTGCAGCAATGCGGAATGAGGAAGATTGGTTACCTTTGGGCGTTGAACCGTTTGTTCAGCCCGAAAACGATGGCAGCAAAGCGATCTTCAGGGGTCAAAAAGACGTTCGTGCTCGATACGAACGTGATGCTTCACGATCATCAGTGCCTGGAGCATTTCCAGGAGAATGACATTGTAATTCCCATCGTCGCCCTAGAGGAACTTGACAAGTTCAAGAAGGGGAATGACACCATCAACTACAACGCACGCGAATTTGCGCGAGCGCTCGATGCGATAGCTGGGGATCAGCTGTTCACCAATGGGGTCTCACTCGGGCCCGGCCGTGGGATGCTGCGTATTGTCACGGGTAAACCGTTCTCGGACGAGATGAGGCTGTCGTTCGGGGATAAGTGCCAGGATCATCGCATTCTAGCCATTGCCGATTGGGTGCGCCATCAGGTGAAGGATGAACCGGTAATCCTGGTCTCGAAGGATATTAACCTGCGCATGAAGGCGAAGTCGCTGGGTATCATGGCGCAGGACTACCTCACCGATAAGGTGGAGACCACCCAGGCTGTGGATGCCGGTGCTGTGGTGCTGGAGAATATTAAAGCTGAGGTGCTGGATGCCCTTTACCGGGATGGTGTAGACCCGCAATCCCTGGGCCTCACTCCGAAGGCCTACGATTGCTACGAGCTGCATACGCACTCGGGGACGGGATTGGCAATTTACGATCCAATGGTCGGTCGCTTGCGGAGTGTGGATAAGCGGAAGGCGTATGGGATAGAACCTCGGAACAGCGAGCAGACGTTCGCCCTGCATATCCTGCTGGATGAGCAAATTCCGCTGGTGGCTCTGTCGGGAAAAGCGGGTACGGGTAAGACCATTCTGGCACTGGCTGCGGCGTTAGCTCTGGAGGAAGACTACGACAAGATTTTGCTGGCGAGGCCAATAATTCCACTGAGCAACAAAGACATCGGATTCCTGCCCGGCGATGTGAATTCGAAGATTGGCCCATACATGCAGCCGCTGTTTGATAACCTGTCGGTGATAAAGAATGCCCTCAAGAGCACGAGCCGGAGCTTCTTGCGCATCGAGGAGATGCAGCGGTCGGGCAAGCTGGAAATCTCACCGCTCGCCTACATCCGCGGGAGGAGTCTCTCGGGCACTTTTGTCATTGTGGATGAGGCACAGAATCTTACCCCGCACGAGGTGAAGACGATCATTACACGGGCTGGCGAGGGTACACGTCTCATCTTCTGTGGCGATATATTCCAAATTGACCACCCCTATCTGGATGCCCGCTCCAATGGGCTGAGCTATATGACCGAGCGCATGTCGGGTCAGACCGTGTTTGCGCATATGAATCTGGTAAAAGGGGAGCGTAGCCGGCTGGCCGAGCTTGCAAGCAATCTGCTCTGATAGTATGCCAAGGAGTTTGACAGTGAATAGTGTATCAGAGGGAGGGCTTTCTCGCAAGGTTGTGTGCCGTCTCTGCGCTGTGCTGATGATTCTCGCTCCGTTCTGCGTGCTCCGGGTGGCTGGGCAGCAGGTGGAGCAGCGACGCGTCACGAGCGCAAGGGAGAAGATAGAGCGTCGTAAAGAGAAGGTGCGCCAGTGTGAGCTACAGGTGCAAGGGGCTGACTCCATCTATACGGCGAGCGTGCAGCTGGTGGCCCTGGCGGAGGATAGCCTACGTATTCTCGCCGACTACGAGAAGCGTTTGAATCAAGAGAGCTTTTCGGTAGACAAGCAGGCCCGTAAGCAGGTGCGTGGAGCTGACGATGAGACGCTCGACTCGTTGCAGGTGGAGTACCGTCACACCGAGAAGGCTCTGACATCACTCTATCGGAACCTGGATGCGCGATTTCGTAGCGCTCAGCGTTTATACGAGCGTGGTAAACGCGAGCAGGCTCGGGCTAAGCAGAAGCAGGCTAAGGCGCGCCGCGACCTGAAAGATGCGCATCAAGGAGTGAAGGATGCGGAAAAGGAGCTCACACGGGCTATTAAAGAGGCTGCAAAGCGCCAGCAGCAAGCGGAAAAGAGGCAGAAGGCTAAGGAGGAGAGGAAAGCTGGCTGAGCGTCACCTAGGCTTATTTTGAGAGCCTAGAGGAGCCAACTCTATAGAAGGAGCATTCCTAGTGACGCAGTGCAAGGGCGATGCCCCTTCGGTAGTGACGCTGTATCCCGTAGTGAGACCCCATTGTCCCCGCTTTCCCCGGGCAAGTGTTGACTGCTCATGCTGGAGCGTTAGCCCCTTATAGCCCCTATTTCCCCCCTTTTAGAGGCACAGGCCTGGATTCCCTTTGGGTATTTCACCCCTTTCTAGCAGCGTGACTTGTTGCCAGAACAGGGATCATTTAAGCAGCCATTATTCCCCTGTGAAATAGTCCTGTAGGCTCCTGTACCTCCTTTGGTACATGCCCTCTTATCGATTCGGTACCTCTGCCAGAATTGAGGCCCATTAACCACGTTCTCAAATCTCTTTATCTGGCCTACAGATCCAGCGGATATTTTACTCCTAGGCTATGGGGCCTTTTCCTGGCCACGCAGTGTCGCCATATACGCAACGGTCTCCGGCGACAGATACTAGTCGCCGGAGACCGTTGCTTTGTACACGCCTCCTCCGCAGGTTTTACCCCCAGGGAGGCGGCTTGATGAGTGCTACCTAGAGCACCAGCATGGCATCGCCATACGTGCCGAATTGGTAATGCTCCTTGATGGCCGTGTTGTACATCTCGCGCATGAAATCGTAGCCAGCAAACGAGGCCACCGTCATGAGTTGCGATGAGAGAGGGAGGTGGAAGTTGGAGACAATGCTGGTGGGCAGCTGCACCACGTACGGCGGGAATATGAACTTATTCGTCCATCCCGAGTAACGCATCACGCGCCCATCGGTGGTCAGGGAGCTCTCTAGCGTTCGGATCACTGTAGTGCCCACGGCGCACACCTGATGCCCCGCGTCCAGCGTGCTATTGATGGCGAGCTCGGCTTGCTCGCTAATCTCAATCTGTTCGGCATCAGCCTTGTGCTAGGAGAGATCCTCCACCTCAATGTGCCGGAAGTTGCCTAGGCCCACGTGGAGCGTGATGTAGACGAGATTGACCCCTTTGATCTCCAGCCGCTTCATGAGCTCTCGACTCATGTGTAAGCCTGCCGTGGGGGCGGCGACAGCCCCCTCCTTGTTGGCATAGATGGTCTGGTAGCGTTCCGCATCTATGCTCTCCACAGGGCGCCCCACGGTATCGGGCAATGGGGTTTGGCCCAGACTATAGAGCTTTTGCTTGAACTCCTCATAGGTGCCATCGAATAGGAATCGCAGCGTCCGTCCCCGGCTCGTGGTATTATCCACGACCTCTGCCACAAGCATGTCCCCCTCCCCGAAAAAGAGCTTGTTGCCGATACGGATCTTGCGGGCCGGATCCACCAGCACATCCCAGAGACGCATCTCCGCATTCAGCTCCCGCAGCAGGAATACCTCTATGGCCGCATTCGTCTTCTCCTTTATGCCATGCAGCATGGCCGGGAACACCTTTGTGTCATTGAGCACCAGGGCATCTCCCTCGCTGAAGTACGTGATGAGATCCTTGAAAAGCTTGTGCTCTATCTTGCCGCTCTTACGGTTCCCCACCATCAGCCGAGCCTCATCCCGATTTTCTGTGGGGTAGCGGGCTATCAGGGTTTGTGGGAGCTTGTAGTCAAACTTCTCGCGTTTCATCGTCTGTCGGTATTGATCCACCCATTACAATCCATCGTGGCAAGTCCACCGTGCGCAGCTTAGCTGTGCGACTAATGGAGTTCATGCCATTGCCCGATGGCAGGTTTGGCCTCTTGTGGTGGGAAAGTAAGTCCATTAATACTACGCATCGGGCGTGGGCAAAGTTTGCCTCAGACCACTTGCATCACCGCATGCGCTCTGTTTTGCAACTAGCCCAATCCAGTCCTCAAATTCGGTCACAGTGAGTGCCCCCTCGATGCTGAAGGGGCCGCTGGCTGTGCGCCGTAGCCCCGCAAGGTGGGCTCCACTTTCCATGCGCTCCCCGAAATCGCGGGCCATCGAGCGAATGTAAGTGCCCTTCGAGCACTGGATATCAGCGATCACGTAGGGCATGTCTATGCGCACAATCTCGAATCGGTCAATCCGCACTGGCACCGCTTTTAGGGTCACATCTTTGCCAGCCCGCACCATGTCGTAAGCCCGCCGACCATTGATCCGTTTGGCAGAAAATGGCGGGGGAATCTGCTCATACACCCCCAAGAACGATTGCGCCGTGCGGCTGATGAGCTCTTCGCTCACGTGCTCGGTGGGGTAGTGCTGGTCGATCTCCGTTTCCAAGTCGTACGAAGGTGTCGTGGCTCCTAGCGCAAACGTAGCCTGGTAGGTTTTATCCTCCCCCGTGTATTGCTGCGCCAGCTTGGTGGCCCGTCCCACGCACACCACCATGAGCCCTGTCGCCAGGGGGTCGAGCGTGCCTGCGTGCCCAACCTTGATGTTGCGTAGGCCCAGTCGATGCTGTAGGGCGTACTTCACTTTGCCCACCACATTGTAGGATGTCCACCCCAGCGGCTTATCGATGAGGAAGACATGCCCCTCACGGAGATCCTTACCTGGCGTGTACGTCAGGAGTTCCGCCCATTCCATGCCTAGAGCGTGTGGAGGATGATGGTGAGCACCCCGGCGGCGGCACAGTACAAAGCGAACCAGGCGAGTTTCCCGCGCCGTACTAGGCGGATCATCCACCGGCAGGCGGCGTAACCCGATATGAAAGCAGCCAGTGCACCAGCCAGCAGCGCGCTGCTACCCACTGTGCTACCGCTGAAGTTCCCCTTCAGCAGCTCCAGCAGATTCATGCCAATGATAGGCGGGAGCACCATCAGGAACGAGAATTTAGCCGCCACATCCCGTGATGTCCCCGTTAGCAGACCCAGGCTAATGGTCGTGCCGCTGCGCGATAGGCCCGGGAGCACGGCGATAGCCTGCCCGATTCCCATCACCAGGGCCGAGGCATAGCTTGGTCCGCTACTTGTGCTCTTGGGCGTAGCACGCCCAGGCCTGGCGAAAGCCGTGGCGCATAGCAGCAGTGCCGTTACCAGCAGCATGCATCCCACCAGTAGCAGATTGCCTGCAAAGAGCGATTCGATTGCATCGTGCCACAGGAAACCCACCACGGCCACAGGGATCATCGAGATGATGATCTTAGCCAGGTACTGCGTCCCGTTAT
>CAUUMS010000017.1:0-32852 GCA_963546395.1 uncultured Bacteroidia bacterium
CCTGACATGGGCAGCGTGCCCTCTGCATGGCCTCGCTGTGTCGCATCGTGCCTATGGCCTATCGCTAGGGTAAATGCTTTGTCGTCCTTTGTGCAGCACCACTCTCTGCTAAGTGAAACTGCGTGGAGACCCGTATAGGGATCCCCACGCAGTCCTGATACCAGCGCCACAGGCGCTGTCAGGGTTGCATTGGCAATGCATACTGGTCGCAGGCCCCTTGGTGTGGCTATAAAACCCTGCGCCCGTCTCGCATCCTAGTTGCCCGGCTCGCACCATCTTCTGGAGGTGCGGGTGGAGACGATACTTGGGATCCCCAAATTCATCGTGGAGCACGCCCATAATGACCAGGCGCACTTTCAGTCCTATCAGGCCGCCCAGTGCCAGCGGCCCCATGGGATGATTAGCCTCATCTGTATGGTAGTCTTTCTCTCCTTATGGCTCGCCACGCCATCAGCCAGTATGCCTACGGCCACGTTGATCATGGGGATCAGTATGCGGCTGACAACGCCTCCCGGGGCCTCGCGCACAGCCACAGGGCTTTTGCCCATCTCTTCGGTCAGGCGAGCCACAGCCTCGTAAGCCTTGTCGGAGGTTAGCTGGCTGCGGATGATCTCCACCAGCTTCATAGCAGGCACCGGATTGGAAAAATGCATGCCGATAACCGATTCTAGCTGATAGGTTGTCGATGCTAGTTCAGTCGTAGACAGCGAGGAGGTGTTGGTGGCAATGATGGCACCAGCCTTGCAAATGGAGTCTAGTGCTTGCAAAACGCCCTTCTTCGCCTCCATGCCTTCCGCAATGACCTCAATGACGAGTTGTAGTCCTGGCAATCGGCATATTCGAGCGTGCAGCTGTAGTGCGCTAGGCATTGCTGCCTGGCCAGCTCATTCATTTTACCCCTCTCCAACCGACGAGTCAGACCCTTGACGTGTGTGGGCGACTGCTATTCGCCAACGAAATTGTACGATTGTTTGGACAGGATGTGAACCATGCCCTCCTTCTGCTCCTTCGTGGTGAAGCATGCTCCGAATAGGGCCGATTCGTGGGCAATGCCCGCATCCGGATCCAAGCCCTGGCTGGCCCGTAGGGCCTGTTTCGAGTACTGTACTGTAAGCAGAGCCTGACGGGCAATGCCCTCAGCCATCTCCACAGCCTGTGCGCGTAGCTCAGCGTCTGGGACAATGCGTTTTACCAGAACAATGCGATGCACCTCCTGCGCATCCGTTCTGCACCCCGTGTAGATGAGCTCGGTGGCCACGCCAGCCCCACCAGCCGTGGTAAGCGTTGTGAGCTACCAAATCCGGGAGCTGCTCCCAGTGTCACCCATAGCTAACCCAGGATCTCACTCACCGATGCGGGGCGAGTGTTGCGGCAAGTGCGGGCTCACATCCTCCGCCCGGAGCGAACCCATTAATGGCAGCGATCACGGGCACCCGTGTCTTCTCAATGTGCCGAAACGCCCTGGCTCCCAGCCAGGTAAACTCTAGTCCCTACTGCACCGTCATACTCTGTATGGCCTCTATATTGGCCCCAGCTGCAATGGAATTCCCCTTGCCAGTATTGACTGGGACATGCGCATTCGGCGTGCTGCCAACAGCTAGCACGGCACCGAATAGCTCTTGCAGCAGCTGCTAATTGAGGGCATTGAACGCTGCGAGCCGATTCAGGCGAATCGTTGACACCCGTTCGCTCTGCCATTTTGCGATGGCCGTATTATACTTCGGCAGCGGTAAATTGCAAAGACCCCCGCCTTGCGACACGGCGTGGCGCAGGCAGGGGTCAGCGTCCTATTAGCCATAGGGATTACCCGCAAGGGTGTCCTATGGCATCGGAAAAGACGATGCTACTTGGTTGGGCCGTCTTTCCGCAGCTTGTTGATGCGATCCGTCAAGAGCGGAACGATCTTGTGCAGGTCGCCCACGATACCTAGGTCTGCCACGCCAAATATGGGGGCAAACTTGTCCTTGTTGATCGCAATGATGTAATCCGACTCCTCCATGCCGGCCAGGTGCTGGATGGCACCCGAGATGCCCAGCGCAAAGTAGGCGCCCGGACGCACAGTTTTACCCGTCTGTCCCACCTGCCTATCGTGCGGCATAACCCCAGCGTCTACCATCGCGCGTGACGATGACACCTCGGCGCCCATGCTCTTAGCCAGCGCCTCAAGGCTCTTGAAGCCATCCTTGGTACCCACGCCACGTCCTCCCGACACTAGGATATTGGCCTCGGTGATGTCGATCTTATCACCTGCCGTCACCACCTCCTCGAGAATCTTCACGCGGAACTTCGAGGCATCGAACTTAGCCGCGAACCGCTCAATGTTCCCCTTGCGCTTGGGATCCGCCGCCAGGCGCACCATCACACCGGGGCGCACCGTGGCAATCTGAGGACGATGCTCTGTGCAGATAATCGTCGCCATGAGATTCCCCCCAAAGGCCGGGCGGGTCATCTGCAGATCGCCGGCTTCCGATACGGCCAGCCCCGTGCAGTCTGCCGTGAGCCCTGTGGTATTGCGGGCAGAGAGCCGCGGACCTAGGTCGCGACCTATCGTCGTGGCCCCGATAAGCACCACGCTCGGCTTGCGCTCATGCAGTATCTGTGTGATAGCCTGCGCGTAGGGCTCGGTGGTGTAGTTGGCCACAGCGGCATCATCCACCACAATCACCCCATCGGCCCCCGCGGCCACCAGCTGGTCAGCCTGGTCGGTGAGCTGATGCCCGAGCAGCATCGCATACACCTTCTCACCCGTGCCATCAGCTAGTTCGCGCGCCTTACCGAGCAACTCAAACGCCACGCTCTGCACCTTGCCGTGACGCTGCTCGGCGAACACGTATATATCCTTGTACTGACTCTTGTCCATAGCGGTAACTAGATGATGAATTTCTCCTGTAGCTTAGCAATGATGATGTCCACAGCCTCCTCGGGGCTCACCTCGTGCATGACGCCCGCCGGCTTGGCACCCTTCGAGAACGACTTGAACACCTTCGTGGGCGATCCCTTGAGCCCGAGCTTGGACTCGTCCACCTCGATGTTATCGGCGCTCCACACCTTCACCTCACGGGTGTATGCCTCCAGGATGCCCGGCACGCTCATGTAGCGGGCCTCCTTGGTGGGCACCACGGAGGTTAGCAGGCAGGGGGTGTGCACCTCCACGCGCTGGTAGCCCTCTTCCGTCGCCTTGCGGGCCACTATGGTACCCTTGCCGTCGTACTCCAGCGACTCCACGTAGCTCACCTGAGGCAGGTCGAGCAGCTCGGCAATCTGAGGACCCACCTGCGCCGTGTCACCATCGATAGCCTGACGGCCCGTGATGATCAGGTCGCACTTCAGCGTGCGGAGCGCGCCCGCTAGGGCATTCGAGGTGGCCAGCGTATCAGCCCCTGCGAAACGCCTGTCGCTTAGGTGTATGGCCTCATCGGCCCCCATGGCGAAAGCCTCGCGCAGAATCTCATCGGCCTGCGGAGGGCCCATGGTGATCACGGTGACATGAGCCCCGTACGAATCCTTGATGCGGAGTGCTAGCTCGAGCCCTCCCTTGTCATCCGGGTTCATGATGCTGGGCACCCCGTCGCGGATGATAGTCCCCTTGACGGGATCGATGCGCACCTCTGTGGTGTCGGGCACCTGCTTGATGCAAACTACTATATTCATGCTCTGTCGAATGCTAATGGATGTGAAAGAATGCGCCCCGGCTTATTTCAGCAGGTGCGAGGCGATTACTATGCGCTGCACCTCCGAGGTACCCTCGTAGATCTCGGTGATCTTGGCATCGCGCATCATGCGCTCCACCGGGTAATCGCGCGTGTAGCCGTAGCCCCCGTGCAGCTGCACTGCCTTCGTGGTGATGGCCATGGCAGCCTCGGCGGCAAACAGCTTGGCCATCGACGAATCCACCGAGTAGGGGAGCTGGTTGTCCTTCTTCCAGGCTGCGGCGCGCACCAGGTAGCGGGCTGCCTGTAGACGGGCCTCCATGTCGGCCAGCTGAAACTGCGTGTTCTGGAACTGCGCAATGGCGCGCCCGAACTGCTTACGCTCCTTCACGTAGTGCACTGTCTCATCCATGGCGCCCTGGGCAATGCCCACCGCCTGCGAGGCGATACCCATACGGCCGCCGTCCAGCGTCTTCATGGCGATGGTGAAACCCTTGCCTTCACGGCCGAGAAGATTCTCCTTCGGCACGATGCAATCTTCGAAAATCAGCTCGCATGTGGCCGACCCTCGGATACCGAGCTTCTTCTCCTCCTTACCAATCGAGAAGCCGGGCATGCCCTTCTCCACGATGAAGGCCGAGATACCGCGTGTTCCCTGCGACTTGTCCGTCATGGCCATGACGATAAACACGTGGGCGTGCGTCGCATTGGTGATGAAGATCTTCGAGCCGTTCAGCACGTAGTGATCCCCATCCAGCACAGCCATCGTCTGCTGCTGCGCGGCATCAGTCCCCGCGTTGGGCTCCGTCAGGCCAAACGCCCCGATCCACTCCCCGGAGCACAGCTTGGGGAGGTACTTCATTCTCTGCTCTTCCGTCCCAAACTCGTAGATGGGATTGGTGCAGAGCGAGGTGTGGGCTGATACGATAACCCCCGTGGTGGCACATACGCGCGAGAGCTCTTCCACCGCCATGGAGTACATGACGTTGGTGCCACCGGCGCCGCCGTATTCCTTCGGGAAGGGGATGCCCATGATGCCCAACCGAGCCATCTTGGCCACCGTCTCCTGGGGGAAGCGCTCCTGCTCGTCCACCTCTGCGGCCAAGGGTTTGACCTCGTTTTGCGCAAACGACCGAATCATCTGTAGGAACAGCTGCTCGGTCTTCGAGTGAGAGAAATCCATTTCCTGAGCGTTTGGTTTGTGTATCGTGTGTAATTACATGCCTCGAAACCCCAAGGGCTGTCGCAATGCGGGTCGCCGCTAGGCCATGGGGATCAGCTTGTCTGTAAACGTGGGCGTGGCCTCTGCGGCCGCCACCACGTCATCCTGTGAGAATTCGGGGTGTAGCTCCGTCACCACCACCCCCCTCGGGGTCACCTCCATGATGCGCATCGCGGTGACGATCGGATTCGCCTGGCCGTCAGCCGCTAGCGGGAGCGTGCATCGCTTTAGGATCGTAGGCTCGCCCCAGGCCGTGCGCTCCGCGGAAAACCCGGTGCGCCCCTGCACGAAGTTTTGCACATCGCCAGCGATGTGCATCGTCACCCGGCGCACATGCTCCACCCGCGAAAAGTCGATGCCTACTTTGCTTGTCGTCATGGGCCTTTCAGGCTATTACTGGCAACGGGACAGTTGCAGGCCGAGCCTACAATCTGTACGCAAATGTAGTCATTTCTCATGTATCACAGCGCTCATCGCTCTGAACCGTTGTGCTGACAGCCCGCAAAATACCATGGCACGCAGCCGAAGGGTAAGCCGTTCGTCCTCATCTCCATGCGCCCCGCAGCCCCCCTGTCCTCGGCATGGCAAAGAGGTACCAAACCCATATTTGCCCGACCAAATACGGACTTGGTACGTCGTCGCTACCTCGCGGTTGGGGCGAAAATACCCACTCGAGGGTGCTATTCATCCATTGATCATCACACCACTACGCCACGCAGAGCATGAGTGTGATGAAATGGGAACACCGCGGATGCGCGGCATTGGCGACCCGTCCCCACCTGAGGAAGAATGGTGGAGAGAATGTGGGTTTACACTTTAGATGACGTGCCCGCGGGCCATTTAGTCTCCCTCGCAGAGGAGCTGCTCCACGGTGCGCGGAAGCCACTCGTGCTCCAGGGCATGGATCCTGGCCGCGAGCGTCTCCACCGTGTCGTCGGGGCGCACCGGGCAGGTGGCCTGCGTAATGGTAGCCCCCTCGTCATACCGCTCGTTGACCCAGTGTATCGTGATGCCGCTCAGGGTTTCGCCAGCCTCTAGCACGGCGCGATGCACCCGATCCCCATGCATTCCGCGCCCCCCATACTTGGGCAGCAGGGCGGGGTGGAGGTTCACCATGCGATGGTGGTAGGCCTCCACCATGGGGGCGGGGATCAGCGATAGGAATCCGGCCAGGACAATAAAATTGATCTCCCGCTGCTCGAGGGCGCGGAGCGTGTCCGGGGCACCGAGTGCTGCCTTGGCTACCACCATGGTGGGTATCCCCGCGCGTTGGGCGCGTTGCAGGGCGTAGGCGTGCGGATTGTCGCTCAGCAGCAGGGCGATCTCGGCGGTGGGGTGCTGGTGGAAATGCTCGATGAGCCGCTGGGCATTGCTGCCATTCCCAGAGGCGAAGATGGCGATCCGTTTCATGGTGCGACGCGGCAAAATTTGCGTGTAAGTGGCTGCCAGAGGGCCGTATGCCCGTGTGGCGACCAAAAGTAGAAAAATATCCTTTACCTTTGCGCCGGCAGTAGTGGGGTGGAGAAGTCTACTCCCTGTTGCGCCGAGTTGTGCAACTGTTTCTAAATCAACTTAACTGTAAGGATCATGGAGATTGCTGCGAAGGTGAAATCGATCATCGTTGAGAAGCTTGGTGTTGAAGAGAGCGCAGTGGTGCCCGCAGCGAGCTTTACTAACGATCTCGGGGCTGATTCGCTTGACACTGTTGAGCTGATCATGGACTTTGAGAAGGAGTTTAGCATCACCATCCCCGACGAGGAGGCTGAGAAGATCACCACGGTCGGCGAGGCGATATCGTACATCGAGTCGCACATTGCGAAGTAGTTAGATCCTCCGTTCGTCTGTTTTAGTTACCCGATAAACCCTTGCACTATGGAGCTGCGACGCGTAGTAATCACCGGCCTGGGTGCCCTCACCCCCATAGGCAACACCCTGTCGGCCTACTGGGAGGCGCTGGAGGCTGGCGTCTCGGGCTGCGCCCCGATTGCGGGCTTTGACGTTTCCAAGTTCAAGACCACCATTGCGTGCGAGTTGAAGGGATTCAACGCGCAGGATCACTTCGACCGGAAGGAGATTAAGAAGCTCGATCTGTACGCGCAGTACGCGCTGGTGGCCGTCAAGGAGGCGATGCAGGATGCGGGGCTCATCGAGGGCGGCGTGGATCCCGATCGTGCCGGCGTGGTGTGGGGATCGGGTATCGGGGGGATTTCCACGTTCTGGAACGAGGCGGAGTCTTTCTTTCACGGCGACGAGATTCCCCGATTCAACCCGTTCTTCATCCCCAAGATGATCTCCGACATTGCAGCGGGGCACATCTCGATGCGGTATGGGTTCCGGGGGCCGAACTACACCACGGTGTCGGCTTGCGCCTCGTCGACGCATGCGCTGATCGATGCCACGAATCTCATTCGCATGGGGCGCGCCGATCTGTTCATCTCGGGGGGCTCGGAGGCGGCGATATGCCCTGCGGGCCTGGGAGGCTTTAGCGCCATGCAGGCCCTCTCCACCCGTAATGATGACCCGAAGACGGCTTCACGTCCATTCGATAAGGATCGTGACGGCTTTGTGATGGGCGAGGGGGCTGGTGCCCTCATCCTGGAGGAGTACGAGCATGCGAAGGCTCGCGGTGCTAAGATTTACGCAGAGGTCGTGGGCTGCGGCATGACGGCGGATGCCTACCACCTGACGGCTCCCCACCCCGAGGGGCTGGGGGCTTCGCAGGTGATGCGTCTGGCGATGCAGGAGGCTGGCATTAAGCCTGCGGATATCGACTATCTCAATGCGCACGGGACATCGACCCCTGCCGGGGACGTGGCTGAAATCAAGGCCATCGAGAAGGCCTTCGGGGAGGATGCCCCGAAGCTGAGCATCAGCTCCACGAAGTCGATGACGGGTCACCTACTCGGTGCGGCGGGAGCTATTGAGGCGTTGGCGTGCGTGCTGGCCATCACGAAGGGGGTAATACCTCCGACGATCAACTTCTGCACGGCGGATCCGGATATCAATCCGAATCTCAATCTCACGCTCAACAAGCCGGGCAAGCGGGATGTGCGGTATGCCTTGTCGAACACGTTTGGGTTCGGGGGGCACAATTCGTCGATTATCCTCAAGCGGTACGATGGCTAGTCGGCCATAGCCGCTAGCGTGGCGATGTTTGGGGCTTTGCGTCGCAGGTATCTGCGCGTAGTATTGCGTCGGCAAGAGGGGCTTGTGCCCCTCTTCGCCGACCTTTTGCATGTGATACCACGGCGTGTGGATCTCTACCAGCTGGCATTGACCCACTCATCGGCGTCGCCTGCGGCCGGTATGCCCGAGGGGGTCTCCTACGAGCGGCTTGAGTACTTGGGGGATGCCGTCATAGAGCTGGCGGTGAGCGAGTATCTGTATGCCCGCTACCCCAACTTGCAGGAGGGTGACCTCACGCAGCTGCGCGCGCGCATCGTCTCGCGCGAGACGATCAATCGGCTGGCGGAGGAGGTGGCACTGCACCGTTTCATTCGTCACAGCATTCATTCGGCCCGCATTCCGGGTAATGTGCTGGGGAATGCATTCGAGGCTCTCTTTGGGGCCATCTTTCTCGATCGTGGGTACCGTGTGGCGCGCAGGGTGCTCTACGGGGAGTTTCTCTGCAAGCGGGTGGACATGGCCCAGCTGTCGGAGCATCGGCTGGATAGCAAATCGAAGCTCTACGGGTGGGCGCAGCGGGCGAATCTTCCGTTCGAGCTGCTGGTGAGCCAGGCTCCGGGATTGCCTGTCCGTTTTTGCGCTGCGGTGACCATCGCCGGCGAGGAGGTGTGCTCGGCTTACGGCTCATCCAAGAAGAAGGCGGAGCAGCTGGCGTGCCAGGCGTTCTTCGATCGTGGCCTGGAGCAGCGTAATTACGCCACCGCAACGCAGGCGTAGCGGCTGCCGAGAGCCCGTTTGGCGGGTAGGTGCCCGCAACTTTTCGAGCGATTCAAATCCTGTTTCCTTCACCCCGTAAAATATATGGGGTGTGAGGTAACCTGTTGCGTCTTTCCACAGTTTAATCACGGTGTGGGAGCGGCCGATAGGTGTGCCGCAAAGCCAAGATTAATGCTATGAATCGTTTCGTCCCGGCTTGGGTACTGGGGGTGTTGGTGGCCCTGCTTTGGGCTCCAGGGGTGATGGCGCAGAAGGCCATTAGCGTCACGTACAGCTACAAGGCACAGGTGCCTAAGGCTATTCAGCGGTTGCCGCAGAGCACCATGCGCACCCAGGCTATGGCTAAGGTGAAGGCCCTGAACGGGCGTTTCACCCTCTACAGCCGCGAGGGGCTTTACGCATTCACGTCGTCCTATGCGGGTGGGAAGATAATGAACGTCAAGGGGCGCTCGGCGGTCTACTACACCAGCAAGGAGGCGCAGCGTTACACGATGGAGAATCTGTTCGGGAAGCTCTACCTCGTGAAGGAGCCGTTTGTTGAGAATAAGTGGTTCTACGGGGATGGGGAGACGAAGGAGATTCTGGGGCACGTGTGCCAGCGCGCCACGCTGGAGAGCGAGCCTAACAAGGTGGTGGCCTGGTACGCGGAGGATATCCCCCAGGCTGTGGGGCCGTTGGGATTCGGTGGGTTGCCGGGGCTCATCCTCGAGCTGGAGGTGGTGGATGAGCTGGTGTGCCAAGCCACGAAGATCGACCTGGCGGCTAATGCCAAGCTGAGGGTGGTGCCCCCCAAGGCGGCCACGGTGTACACGCGGGAGAAGTACGAAAAGATTCGGGAGCAGAAGTTCCGTGAGCGGGGAATTACCGACATGTCTCTCCGCGTGGCTATTCCGTTTCCGTAGCCGCTGAGCACCCTCCCCTGCACAGGGGGAACGAGCGGGCATATCTCTTGACGGCAAGCGCATGTAGAGCCCGCTGCATTTGGGATTGGGCATAGGGGTCACTCTGGCCAGAATGCGTACCTTTGCCGGCGCACCTTGCGCAGGCGTGCTGGCGGAGCAATGCGAGGCTGGCCGATGGTTGGGTGCGGGGTGTGAATTTTACCAGGAGTCGCGCAGTGCCTACTACAGCAGAACAGACGATCCTCTTGCCCCCGGCACCTAGGCTCACCCTGGCCCAGGTGGACGGCGTGGTGCGCCGATGCGCACGGGTGGAGGTGACGGAGGAGCTGCTGGCCCTGGCGGAGCGGAGCCACACCTTCCTGAAGCACTTTGCGCAGGATAAGGTGATCTATGGCATCAACACGGGCTTTGGGCCCATGGCGCAGTACAGGGTGCCCGAGGAGGATCTCCGGGGGTTGCAGTATAACATCATACTGAGCCACTCCACGGGAGCTGGGCAACCGTTGCGTGCCGACCATGTGCGCGGGGCCCTGCTGGCTAGGCTGATGACTTTCGCCCAGGGGTGCTCGGGGGCGCATGCTGAGACGCTGACGCTGCTAGCCCGCTTTCTCAATGAGGATATTGTACCGTACGTTCCCCGCCATGGTAGCGTGGGCGCGAGTGGTGATCTGGTGCAGTTGGCCCATATAGCCCTGACGCTCATAGGCCAGGGGCAGGTGATGGTGGGACGAGGGGGCTGGGAGCCCACGGAGGCGGCGTTGGCCCGGGTGGGGATAGAGCCGCTGCGGATGTACCTGCGGGAGGGGCTGGCTCTCACCAACGGCACATCGGTGATGGTGGGGATTGGGCTGGTCAATCTCATCGAGGCGCACCGGTTGCTGGCATGGGCCATCATGGCCTCGTCGCTGCTGAATGAGGTGGCGGCCTCGTACGATGATTTTGCCTCGGAGGCACTCAATGCTACCAAGCTTCACGCTGGTCAGCAGCGGGTGGCAGCGCATATGCGGGAGTGGCTGAGGGGGAGTGAGGCGGTGCGGAGCCGTGAGGCGGAGCTGTATTGCACGCACCAGGAGGCGGTGTTCGACCGCAAGGTGCAACCCTACTACTCATTGCGATGCGTGCCGCAGGTGTTGGGCCCAGTGCTGGACACCATTGAGTATGCTGAGCGCATCGTGCTGGAGGAGCTGCACTCGGTGTGCGACAACCCGGTGGTGGATATGGATGGGGGGACGGTGCTCCACGGGGGTAACTTCCATGGCGACTACGTGTCGCTCGAGATGGACAAGCTGAAGATTGCCATCGGTAAGTTGACCATGCTGGCGGAGCGACAGATCAACTACCTGATGCATGACCGCATCAATGGGGTGCTACCGCCGTTTGCCAACATGGGGCGGCTGGGTTACAACTACGGGTTGCAGGCTGCACAGTTTACGGCTACATCCACCACGGCGGAGTCACAGACGCTGGCGTACCCGATGTATTTGCACAGCATTCCCTGCAATAACGATAACCAGGACATCGTGAGCATGGGCACCAATGGGGCGTTGCTCTGCTCGCAGGTGCTGGAGAATGGCTACCAGGTGCTGGCGGTGCTGATGATGACGCTAGTGCAGTCGGTGGACATCCTTTCGTTGGGCTCAAAGCTTTCCTCGCAGACTCGCAGGCAGTGCGAGGCGTTGCGGACGTTGTTCCCCCCGTTGGTGGAGGATCGCCCTCTGTATGAGCCGCTGGAGGCGGTGCGGGCTTTCCTGTATGAGAATGATCCCGAGGAGGTGTAGCTATGGAGAGTCGGTATGCTATTGTGACGGGTGGTTCGCGCGGCATCGGTCGGGCGGTGTGTTTGCGTCTCGCGGCGATGGGGTACAATATCCTGTTGACCTATCACACGAACGATGCGTTGGCCGCCTCGGTGACCGAGGAGGTGTCGGCATTGGGGGTGAGCTGCGAAGCCTTACGGTTCGATGTGCGTGATGCCGCGGAGAGCGAGTCGGTGCTGGGGGGATGGCTCAATGCGCATCCCGAGGCGCGGATGGAGGTGTTGGTGAATAATGCGGGATTTCGGCGGGATAATCTCTTCCTGTGGCAGACCGAGGAGGACTGGCGGAGCGTGCTGGAGGTGAGCCTGTGGGGTTTTCTGCACGTGACGCAGCTGGTGCTGAAGCGGATGGTGGTGCAGCGTTACGGTCGCATTGTCAATGTAGCCTCACTGTCAGGGGTTAAGGGGCTGGTGGGGCAGACCAACTACTCGGCTGCGAAGGGGGGGCTCATAGCAGCCACCAAGGCCCTGTCGCAGGAGGTGGCACGCCGGGGTATCACGGTGAACGCAGTGGCACCGGGATTCATCGCCACGGATATGACAGCCGATCTCGATGAGGCGCAGCTGAAGGCTCTGATACCGATGCAGCGTTTTGGCACCGCCGATGAGGTGGCCTCCGTGGTGGGGTTCCTCGCCTCGCGGGAGGCCTCGTACGTGACGGGCGAGGTGATATCGATCAATGGGGGTCTGTATACCTAGGGTAAGGTGGGTGAGCTATGAATAGACGGGTGGTAATCACGGGCATGGGGATCTACTCCTGCCTGGGTGTGGGTGCAGATGCAGTGGCGCAGGCTCTCTATGAGGGTCGCTCGGGGGTGGGGCTCGATCCGCAGCGGAAGGAGTTTGGCTATCGGTCCTCGCTGACGGGCATTTTGCCGCTTCCCGACCTGAAGGGAGAGCTCGATCGTAAGAGTCGTAACACGCTGCCCGAGCAGGGGGCTTACGCCTATGTGGCCACCCGGCAGGCCCTAGAGCAGGCGCGCATTGATGCCGACTACCTGGCTGGGCACGAGGTGGGGATTATCTACGGGAACGATAGCACGGCAGAGCCCGTCATCCGGAGCGTGGATACCATTCGGGCTAAGAAGAGCACGCAGCTAGTGGGCTCGAGCTCGATATTCCAGAGCATGAATTCGACAGTGACGATGAACCTGTCGGTGATATTCAAGCTACGCGGGATCAATTTCACGGTGTCTGGGGCGTGCGCCAGCGGATCGCACTCGCTGGGCCTGGCCTCTCTGCTCATACGGCAGGGCTTGCAGGATTGCGTGGTGTGTGGCGGAGCCCAGGAGGTGAACATCTATTCCCAGGGGAGTTTTGATGGGATCTCGGCCTTCTCGATCCGTGAGGATGCCCCGGCTCAAGCATCCCGCCCGTTCGATAGGGATCGGGATGGACTGGTGCCGAGTGGTGGGGCTGCAACGCTGGTGGTGGAGGATCTGGAGTTGGCTAAACGCCGCGGAGCACCCATACTGGCAGAGGTTTTGGGGTACGGATTCTCGTCGAATGGCGACCATATCTCGGTGCCCAACGTGGATGGCCCATACCGTTCGCTTCAGATGGCACTGCGGGAGTCGGGGCTTCGGGTGGAGGAGGTGGAGTACATCAACGCACATGCGACCTCCACGCCGCTTGGTGACTACAACGAGGCATTGGCCATTGCGAAGCTCTTGGGTGAGCATCGGCCGTATGTGGCCTCGACGAAATCATTCACGGGTCACGAGATGTGGATGGCAGGCGCTAGCGAGGTGGTGTATTCGCTGCTGATGATGGAGCGTGGATTCATTGCGGCGAATCTCAATTTCGAGCACCCTGATGAGGCATCAGCGGCGCTGAACATCCCGCCAGAGCGGGTAGATCGGGGGTTCGATGTGTTCCTGTCCAACTCGTTTGGCTTCGGGGGCACGAATTCGACGTTGGCGATTCGTCGCTACAGGGGTTAATCAAACAACAGGGTAGCATCATGGCTGCGAGCAAGGAGCTTATCGAGAAGATCAACACGTTGATTGCCGAGGAATTCGAGGTAGAAATTGAGCGCATAGTCCCAGATGGGGCCTTGATGGAGACGCTGAATCTCGATAGCCTGGATCTGGTGGACATGGTTGTGCTAGTGGAGCAGGCCTTCGGCATCACGTTACGACCAGAGGATTTTGCTGGGGTGAGGACGTTCGATGACTTCTACAATTTGATAGATAGGAAGACGACGAACAATGGCTGATGGGCAGTCGTGGCGTGGGCAAAGTCGTGGTGGCGCGCTGGGACATCGGATCTTCTTGATGCTCATTCGCTGGTGCGGGGTGCGTGCGGCGTACGTGCTTCTGTGCCTGGTGGTGCCCTATTTTTGTCTATTCGCCCCGGGAGCTAGTCGGCAAGCACGCCGGTTTGCGAGTCGTCACCTTGGCTACGGGTGGTTGACGGCATGGGGGTACACGCTGCTCAACTTTTACCGGCTGGGGCAAGTGCTGGTGGATAAGGCTGCGCTCCTGATGGAGCGCGGTAAGCGTTTCCGTTTTTCGTATGACACCTCCTACCCGCAACTACTGGCCATGCTGGAGCGACGAGAGGGGGTTGTCTTTATTGGGGCACACGTGGGGAACTGGGAGATCGGGGCTCCGCACTTTGGGGAGTACGCAGCGCGTATGCACCTGGTGCTATTCGACGGGGAGCATGCGCAGATTAAGCGTCTGATGGCTTCGTACCGCAAGGCTCCGGAGTATCACATGATACCGGTGAAGGCGGGCGAGCTGGGGCATGTGGTGGCCATTCACAATGCGCTACGTGCGGGGGAGATAGTGTGCTTTCAGGGGGATCGCTACGTGGAGGGTATGCGTTGCATCCGTTTGCCGTTCCTGCGCGGCATGGCCAATTTTCCAGCTGGCCCCTTTGCGACAGCAGTGCGGGAGAAGAAGGCGGCTGTGTTCTACTACGCGCTGCGTGGACGGGGATGTCATTACCGATTTGTGTTCCGTGTGGTGGAGTCGGATCGGGTGCAAGAGCTGGGGGAACAGGGTTTGGCCCAGTATTACGTGAACGAGCTGGAGCGGGTGGTTCGCATGCATCCGACGCAGTGGTTCAATCTGTACGATTTTTGGCGAGAGGCGTAGTATGGAGCTAGATTCACCGCAGAGGGAGCATTACGCCTCGGAGCATTTGCGAGCCCATGAGGCGCAGCGGGCCGCAGAGGCCATAGCATTCGGGCCGGTGGTATTCCAGGTGGCTCGGCTCATGGTGGAGTGGGGTATCTTCAGCCTGCTTGAGGAGCACGAGGAGGGGCTTACCCTCGATGAGGTGGCTTCGGGGAAGGGGCTGAGCCGATATGCCGCACAGATCCTACTGGAGTCGGCACTCACCGCGGGAATGATCCATTACCGGGATGGGCACTACCACCTGGGTAAGGTGGGGTGGTTCCTTCAGCATGGCGAGATGACGCGTGCCAATCTGGATTTTAACCACTACGTGAACTACCTCGGCCTGTACCATCTGGATGAGGCTTTGCAGGAGGGTAGGCCCGCTGGCTTGAAGGTGTTCGGGGAGTGGGATACCATCTACGAGGGGCTCTCACAGCTGCCACCGAGGGTGCAGGAGAGCTGGTTTGGCTTTGACCACTTCTACTCTGATGGGGCATTTCAAGCCGCGCTGCGCATTGTGTTTGCCGAGCCCGTTCGTCGCCTGCTCGATGTGGGTGGAAACACGGGTCGCTGGGCGCGGCAGTGCGTGGAGTATGACCCGCAGGTGAAGGTGGTGGTGATGGATTTGCCAGGGCAGCTGGCTATGATGCGTGATGCAGTGGCTGGTTCACCCCATGCAGAGAGGATTCAGGGGCATAGCGCCAATGTGTTGGATGAGACAGTGGCATTCCCAACGGGGTTTGATGCGATATGGATGAGCCAGTTTCTCGACTGCTTCTCGAGTGACCAGGTGGTGAGCATTCTAAGCCGGGCACGGGCTAGCATGTCGGAGAGCACAAGGCTGTACATCATGGAAACGCTGTGGGACAGGCAGCGTTTTGAGACCGCTTCCTTTTGCCTTGCACAGACTAGCGTCTACTTTACAACCATGGCGAACGGGAACAGTAAGATGTTCTACTCCGGTGACCTTTTAGCGTGCATTGCGCAGGCAGGGCTTGATGTGGTGGCTACGCATGATGGGCTGGGGTATGGGCATAGCGTGCTGGTGTGCAAATTGGGGGCCTAGAGGGATGCAGACACTTCCAGTGGTAGGAGCCGCCATTGCGGAGCTGATACCGCAGCGAGAGCCGTTTGTGCTGGTGGATACGTTCTACGGGATCGTGGATGGCGAGTCCGTGGCAGGTTTGCACGTTCAGGAGTCAACAGCGTTTGTGCATGATTCTGTGCTGGATGAGTGCGGGCTGGTAGAGCATATGGCCCAGGCGTGCGCTGCGAGGGCTGGCTATATTTGCAAGTGTAATGCGACCCCGGTGCCACTGGGGTATATAGCTGCCCTTTCCAAGATGCGCTTTACGGGTGAGGTGCGCGTGGGGCAGGAGGTTCGTACGGGTGTGCGCATTGTGCAGGATTTCGGATCGCTCCTCCTGGCATCTGTTACGGCCAGAGTGGAGGGGCAGATTGTGGCTGATGGTGAGATGAAAATATTCCTGAACCCATGAGTCGGCGGCAACGGTCGGGGCGTGAGCCAGTGCTATCGCACGTGGAGCCACTGCGTGTACGTTTTAGCGAGGTGGACTCAATGCGAGTGGTGTGGCACGGCAACTACTTGCACTACCTTGAGGATGGGCGAGAGGCGTTTGGGCGACGCTATGGTCTGTCGTACGAGGCAATACGGGATGCTGGCTACGCAGCACCCATTGTGCAGTTGACGGTGGATTACTGCGCCTCATTGCGCTACGGGGAAGAGGCGGTGGTGGAGATAGGGTATATTCCCACGCCTGCGGCTAAGGTGATGTTCGACTATTCGTTGCGCAGGGTTCCCGATGGGCAGCTGCTGGCGCGTGCCTCCACGGTGCAAGTGTTCGTCTCGCTGGAGACGGGAGCACTGGAGCTGAATAATCCGGCATTCTATTTGGCGTGGAAGAGGCAATGCGGGATAGCGTAATGCCGTATATGACGTCGGGGCAGGTGCTCACTGCCCTGGGCTTTGGCGTGGAGGAGCATCTCACCCGCATGATGTCAGGCGCACGAGGGATGAGGTGTGACGCTTCGGGGCAACTGTTGGCCGGTGGGTACCCAGTGGGGTTGCTGGGCACGGATGCGATTCCACCAACTCCGAACGGTTATACCCGCCTGGAGCGGATGCTCCACATGCTGGTGCAAAGCCTGCTGGGGAGTTTACCACGGTCGTTGGATCTAGGTGAGACGCTATTGGTAGTAGCCACCACAAAGGGGAATGTACGCCATCTCATGGAAGATGAGGAGGTGGGCAGATGCCGGCTTCATCGCATGGCACAACGGGTGGCAGAGGGCTTGGGATTTACGCATCAGCCCATAGTGGTGTCGAATGCGTGCATATCGGGGCTGTCGGCACTGATACTAGCCTCTCGCATTTTGCAGTCGGGGGGCTATGAGCATGCCATTGTGGCTGGGGTGGATGAGCTGACTCCATTCATTGCCGAGGGCTTCTGCGGGTTTCGATCGCTGGATAGCGGCGCATGCCGTCCGTATGATGCTCGGCGTGAGGGTCTGAATCTAGGTGAAGGGGGTGGGGTTGTACTGCTGACCTACGATAGGGAGCTGGTGACAGAGTCTGTGCCGGTGCAACTGCTAGGTGGGGCCATCACGAATGATGCCAACCATATTTCTGCGCCATCCCGCACGGGAGAAGAGCTTGGGCAGGCTATACGCCTGGCGATGCATGAGGCCGGTGTGACAGCTGAGCAGGTGGCCTTTGTTAATCCGCACGGCACGGCTACGCGCTACAACGATGAAATGGAGTCGAAGGCCCTGGCGCATGCTGGAGTAGACGGTAGGCCGATACTTGGGATGAAGGGGTATATCGGTCATACGCTGGCTGCGTCGGGGATGGTGGAATGTATACTGGCCGCCGAGATGCTTCGCCGTGGAGAGATGGTGGGGACAGTGGGCTATGAGGTCTCCGACTTGCCTGTGGCCATTGATGTCACGAGCTCGCCCCGGAGGGTAGAGGGGGACGTTTGCATAAAGACGGCATCGGGTTTTGGGGGCTGTAATGCAGCCGTAGTGATGTCGAGGGGGCAGGGGTTGGAGCCCCTCACGAGGCCAGAGCCCAAGGGTGTAGAGACTGTGGGCCGCGTTACTGTGGAGCCAGGGCGCATTGAGCGTAATGGGCTGGAGTGGTTTCACGCTGAAACAGAAGGCGATTTCGGACGTTTCTTACGGGATGCGCATAGGGTTTTGTCACCTAATGATGAACGATTTGCCCGTCTCGACGATTTATGCAAGTTGGGTGTCGTTGCGGCGGAGGTGTTGCTGGATGGTATTGCAGTGGAGGATGGTTACCGGTTTGCGGTGCTACTTGGGAATGAGTGGGGATCGGAGCAAAGCGACAAACGCCACTGGCAGTACTTGCAGGAGTATGGCAGTGCGAGTCCGTCGGTATTCGTGTACACGTTGCCGAGCATTGTCGTTGGCGAGATATGCATTCGCAATGGGCTGAAGGGGGATAACACCTTTGTGGTGGCTGCTGAGTCGGGGTTGCCAGAGCTCTACGGGTATGCTCGCATCCTGCTCGAACAGGGTTATGCGGACTACTGCATGGTGGGATGGTGCGAGGCCGCTGGTGCCACCCCAAAGGCTGACATGCGGCTGCTGAAGAGGCTCAATGGATAGGGTACAGAGGAGGGTATGACTATGTCGCAATTACATGAGGAGTTGAAGCGGGAGCTGATCGCCGCATTGAATCTCGAGGACTTGAAGCCCGAGGACATCGGGGATGATACTCCTCTGTGGGGTGAGGGCCTCGGGCTGGACTCGATTGATGCCCTGGAGGTGACTATCCTCCTGGAGCGCAAGTACGGGTGCAAGATTGCCTCGCCGGAGCAGGGGCGCGAGGTGTTGGCTACCATTGCTAGCATGGCAAGCTTTGTGGTTGCGAACCGGACGAAATGAGCATTGCGATCACCGGGTTGGGGTGCGTGACCGGACTGGGGAGCGATGCCCCGTCGACGCATGAGGCTCTGGCCCGAGGTGTTGCCAAGTTGGTTCGGCCCACGCATTTCCACACGGCAATCGATGTGCCGGTGGTGGAGCTTGCGATGACGAATGCCGATCTGGCAGATAAAATAGGTTGCCCAGAGTGCGCGCAGTACCCCAGAACGGTATTGCTGGGGCTATTGGCAGCCAGCGAAGCCTATCACCAGGCTCATATTGGGGATGGTGAGGGGAGGCGTGTCGCATTGGTATCGGCAACCACTACTGGGGGAATGGATCTCTCGGAGCAATACTACGCAGCAGAGCATGCAGGGGCAAAGGCAGAGCCCAGGCTGCTGCGCATGCATGATGCTGGGTTCTCTAGTCAGGCGATAGCTAAGTACCTGGGGATACGCCATTATGTGACCACCATTAGCACAGCCTGCTCATCTGCGGCAAATGCGATTTTACTCGGAAAGCGATTGCTGCAATGCAATATGGCTGACGTTGTGCTGGCGGGAGGATGTGAGGCATTGACGCGGTTCACGCTCAATGGCTTTGCAGCCCTGGGATTGCTTGATCCATTGCCGAGTCGCCCCTTCGATAAGGGTCGTGCGGGGTTGAATCTTGGCGAGGGTGCTGGCTATGTGGTGATGGAACGTGAAGGAGAGCGGGCTGCGGAGGTGCTAGCACGGCTCGTGGGGGCTGGTAATGCGAACGATGCCTACCATCAGACGGCCTCTTCACCCAATGGAGAGGGGGCGTTTCTGGCTATGCGTGCAGCCCTTGCAGATGCAGGTGTAACAGCTGAGCAGGTGGATTACATCAATGCCCATGGGACGGGCACGCCCAATAATGACGAGACGGAGTACGTAGCCTTTACACGTGTGTTTGGCGAGAGAGTGCCGCCCTATAGCTCTACGAAGAGTAGCACGGGGCACACGTTGGGGGCTGCTGGTGGTGTGGAGGCGGTACTCAGCGTGCAGGCACTGATGCATGGGGTGGTGTATGCCAATCGCAACATTACCGAGCCAGATTCTAGCTTTGCAGTACCACCGGTGATGGGTTACGAGAGGAGGGACGGGATGGTACACGTGATGTCCAATACGTTCGGATTTGGTGGTAATTGCACATCGTTGCTTTTCGCAAAGGGGGTGACTGCGTAGCATGAAGGGCCAGAGAGGGGGGATGTTTTCAACCCCGGTGTATATCGTGAGGAGCTGTGCAGCCTCCTACTCGCAGGTGCTACCTGATGGCGTGCCGACGATGCAGCCTAGTGACCTGTCGCAGTGGATAGCGGATCGCAGGGTGCAACGCCGTATGGGACGGCTTTCTCGCACTGCCCTGGAGACTGCATTCCGATGTTTATCCGATGCGGGATCGTTGGCGGCCATTATCACTGCTACGGGTTACGGATTCTTGGATGAAACCGAGAAGTTCATGCAGGCGTTCTTGGAGTGCCAGGAGCATCTGGTGCCACCCACTGCCTTTATTCAATCGACTTTCAACACCATTGGAGCTCAGCTGGCGCACGTGAAGGGGATGCACGTACACAACTCGACGCATGTGCAAGGAAATGTCTCACTGGAGTGCGCAATGTTCGAAGGGGTAGGGATTTTGCGGAGCGCGGAAGAGCAGCAGGTGCTAGTGGGGGCCTTTGATGAGCGAACGCCCATGCTGGAGACTATGCTAGGGGCTATGGAGCAAGCGTCTGCGGGAGAGATTGGCGAGGGTGTGGCCTTCTTTCTGCTGAGTAATAGGTGTGCTGGCGATGCGGTAGAGATTCGGGCAATGCATTTCTGCCCGGAAGAGCTGCCGAGGGAGGCGGCATTATCTTGGCTGGAGGGTGTGAGTGGGGCTGTGGATAGGGTGCACCTTTACTGGGTGGATGACTTTGCGGGGGAGTTGGGGTATTGCACATCGCTCTCTGCGGTTGCAATGCATAGGATTACGGAACGGTTGCAGCCAGGTGATGAGGGGTGGCTTGTGAATGCAGGCCTTCGTGGCACGGCGGCTATCCAACTACGGAGGGTTTGCTAGTGGCGATTTTAGCCGGGGTACTGGTCGTTATTCTCCTGCTCGGGTTCTTGATCTACGCCTCGGCAAGTATAGGGTCTGGGGTGTATGTGAAGGCTATGACCTGCGTGCAAACTCAGTCAAGGAAGGTAGTGCTATCGTTTGATGATGGCCCTGATCCGAAGAGCACCCCACAGGTTCTCGATTTTCTAGCGGAGCGAGGCATAAAAGCAGTGTTCTTCTGCGTGGGGTATAAGGTGCGTCAGCATGCGGACATCGTGGCGAGGATCCGCCGTGAGGGCCATCAGGTGGGGATTCATACCTGGTCGCATAGCCCGCTGTTTCCGCTGTTTGGCACCTGGCGTATCATGAAGGAGCTGAAGGAGACGCAGCGGATTATAGAGGAGGTGACAGGGTGGCGTAGCCCCTTTTTCCGCCCACCGTTTGGGGTGACTACGCCCAGCGTGGCACGCGCTGTCTCCCGATTGGGGATGTGCATTGTGGGATGGAGTGCCAGGTCATTTGACACCACACCGCTGTCCTCACGAGCTATTTTGCGACGTGTGCGGCGGCGGATTCGCCCAGGGGCTATAATATTGCTCCACGATAGGGTAGTGCGCTCGTTGGGGCTGTTGCAGTCGCTTGTGGGTGAGTTGGATGCTCAAGGCTATTCTACCATGCTGCTGCCTAGCATTGAGGCTGAGTCGGGGACATATAAATCGTGAGGCATGAGACGGGTAGGGGTAATCGCCATTCTGTGGATGCTTTTGGCCCTAGTGGGAGTAGTGCATGCTACCATCCCGGAGGGGTTTCGTCTGGTGAAAGATCGGGGCACCTTTGCGCGCCTCTTGCGGGGGAGTGCTAAAAGCACGAAGAGCAGAGTGAGCCATTTCGTGCAGACGAAGCATCCCAAGATGCTGAGCCGGCCAATGCAGTCGGAGGGCGATTTCTACTATCGGCAGCCTGGGGATATTAGGCTTGAGTACACTAAGCCCGTGGCCTACCACATGGTGATTTGCAATGGGCAACTCTTCACTGGTGGTCGAGGTGGAGGTGCGGTGGTAGACCTTACGAGCAATTCAACCATGCGTGGCATACGCGACTTGCTCGCGGCATGCATGTCGGGGCAAGTGTGGGATCTAGCCTCCGATTACCAGATTGAGCTCTACGAATCGGATGCGCTTTACCGTGTGGTCATCGTGCCGACGAACAGCGTGGTGCGGGGCTACATTGCCGGTATAGAGATTGAGATAACGAAGTTCGATGCGGGGGTTACGCGGCTGGTGCTTAGGGAGTCCACGGAGGATTTCACGGAGTACCTGTTTTCAAATCGGAGAAACAATGTTGAGCTCTCGCCCTCTCTGTTTCGCATTGGTTAGCCTACTGTTGCTCGCGGGATGCTCGGCTACGTTCCATGGGTTCAAGTGCCATGAGGTGCCATCGGCAGCAGCGGGGTGGTCGCCATTGCTGGAGGAGGGAGATTCGCCGTTTGAGATGAGCGTGGAGTACGGAGGACAGCAGTTTGATGGCCTCCTAGCTGTGGAGCGGAGCGGGGATACGGTCACGGTGCACCTCTCCTCGTACGTGGGTCTAACGGTGTTTGCCATGCAACGTAAAGGGGGGAAATGGCGTATGATGTCGAGCCTACCACCATTGAGACGGCGTGGTGTGGCACACCTACTAGGGAGAGACTTTGAAATGTTGTTCAGCTCAGGGAAATCCGTGATGCGCAGTACGGCCTATACCTGTCCAGATACGCTCTTCGTGGTGCATGCACCGAAGGTGCTGCGCGGGCGGTATTGGGTGCACGGGCAAGAAGTGGACACAGTGCGATACGGCTCGTGCATGACGAAAGGGGTGATACGCCGCATGCCGCAGAAGGCTTTGCGTGTGGAGCATCCTGCAATAGGGTTTACGTACACTATTAAGCCATTGCCTTGAGTATGTCGCTCCCGTATCGTTTGACAGCTATGCCATCCAGCACCGAGGATGAGTTGTACAGAGTGGATTTGAATGGGAAGCATGCCATTTTTGGTGGGCATTTCCCAGGGAATCCGGTGCTGCCGGGCGTGTATATGCTCGACATGGTGAAGCGTGTGCTCGAGGATAAGGCTCGGGCGCATGTGCACTTTGCGGAACTGATTCGGTGTAAATTCATGCAGCCAGTGCGGCCCACATTGCCGCAGCCTGAGCTGATATTACACGTCCTTACACCCTCGAGTGGGAGGGTGGAGGCCAGCCTCCTTCAGGATGGGGTGGTGGCTTTTAAGCTGACAGCATCTTACCGGGCCTAACGCTAGCCTCGTGCCACGTACGTTAATCGCCATTCCAACCTACAACAATGCGGGTACTCTGGGGCAGGTGCTGGATCGCACAGCTACCCTTGAGCTACCTGTGCTAGTGGTGAATGACGGTGCGACAGATGATACACCGGCAATTCTAGCCCAGCGGCCATGGGTATTGGTGGTGGCTTACCCTCGGAATCGGGGTAAGGCATATGCCATAGGTCGGGCACTAGCCTACGCAGCGCAGCAGGGATATGACCAGCTGGTGACGCTGGACTCTGATGGGCAGCATTACCCCGAGGACATTCCTCTGCTGCTCGATGCAGCTCAGCAGCACCCCGGAGCATTGCTCGTGGGGGCTCGGGATCTGAGGGCTGACAATATGCCGGGGCAGAATAGTTTTGCCAACCGATTCTCCAATTTCTGGTACCGCCTGGAGACGGGCATTGAGTTACAGGATACGCAATCGGGCTTCCGTCTCTACCCAGTGGCCCCATTGCGCGGGATTAGAACCCTGTGGAATCGTTACGAGGGGGAGCTGGAATTGCTGATTCGTGCTGCATGGAGCGGAGTGCCAGTGCGTAATGTCCCTATTAGGGTCTACTACCCACCACGTGAGGAGCGTGTGAGCCATTTCCGACCTTTCAGGGACTTCTTCCGTATCTCAGTGCTCAATTCGTTTGCCGTGCTCGTCTCGATGCTCGTTTACTGGCCATGGCGATGTTTGCAGTTCTTTGCGGCGGGCGACCTGAAATCGTTCGTGCGTACAAAGGTCTTCCCAGCAGATGAGTCGGTGGGGCGGATTGCTGGCTCTGTGGCACTCGGTGCTTTCATGGGTATCTTCCCCGTATGGGGTTACCAGATGCTCCTTGCAACTCTACTGGCCCACCTGCTGAGGCTCAACAAGGCTATAGCGATCATTGCCTCCAACATCAGCTTCCCGCCAATGATACCACTCATTCTCTGGGGTAGCTGCGCTACAGGGGCCTGGATTCTCAATAAGCCTCTCGGGCAGGGCTTAGGTACAATAACGCTCGAGAGCGTGTGGCAAATCCTTGAGCTGTATCTGCTGGGGAGCGTTGTACTCGCCTGCATAGCGGGCGTATCGCTGGGCGGGTGCACCTATTTGATTCTGCGACTGGTGCGACGAAAGGGAGTGGGGAGCCATGATTGCTAGAATCTTCCTTCTGGTGTACGATGTGTTCGATCGCCATCGCATCGTCATGTGGTTGGTCATGCTGGGCACCACAGTGGGCCTTGGCGCATTGGCACTGCGGATCAATCTCGAGGAGGATGTGACAAAGCTTTTCCCCGACAGCACAGCGGGAGGGGCTATCGTATCGAAAGTCTTCTCATCTTACAAGGGGAAGGATCGCATTTCAGTTCTATTCTCTCAGCGTGAAGGCGATTCGGTGACGAATGGCCAGTCACAACTGGTAGGTGCAGCGGAAGACTTTACACGGGCCCTACAGCCGCAATTGGAGGCTGGTACGGTGGATATCCTTTCGACCGAGTCGTTGGGTGGGGCCATCACTCGCACCATTGAAAGTATTGTAGACCAGCTGCCAGTTTATGCCGACAGTGCCGCATACCTTCCAGCCTTGCGACGCTTGGCCGATGATGATCGATTTGCAGACTCCATCTTGCAAAGTAGGCTGTATGCTCTACAGACACCCATCGGGTTTGGTCTGAAGAACACATTGCCCTATGATCCTTTGGGCCTTGCGGGGACGACGTTGAAGGCCCTTGGCGATCTCCAGCTCGATGTGAATTACACGATTATCCAGGGCCATATATTCGACGCAGAGGGGAAGGTGCTGATCCTCTCCCTTATGCCTCGAAGTGGAATAGGAGAGACAGCCCATAATGATCGCCTTGTGACGGCGATTGAAGCTGCGCAGGAGCGCGTGCAGCGAGCCCACCCGCACGTGGATGTCCAGTACTTCGGGGGCTCGGCCATTAGCGTGTACAATGCGCGGCAAATCAAGCACGACGTATTTCTCACAGCGGGCATTGCACTGGGAGTCATCGGGCTGCTGATACTCCTTACGTTCAGGAGCTTTTGGGTGATACCGCTTACCACGGCCCCGGTACTCTACGGAATCGTCTTTGCTCTAGCGTGGATGCAGGCGACGCACGACACCGTATCGGCTGTCTCTGTGGGCATCGGCTCCGTGGTGCTGGGCATCGCCATCAGCTACTCCATACACGTCATCACGCACTTTCGGTTTGTGCACGATAGGCGATCATTAGTGAGAGAGCTCGCCTATCCGCTCACAGTGGGGAGCTTCACGACCATAGGGGCATTTCTCGGTCTCCAGTTCACCTCGTCGGCCATGCTGCGCGACTTTGGGCTATTCTCTGCCCTAGCACTGATCGGCACGACGCTCTATTGCCTCCTGTTCCTGCCACACCTGTTACCAAAATCCTTAGGCGATCCGTCTAATAATGGGATCCTCTACCAGTGGATTACCCGAGTGCTGGCATATCGATTCGACAGGAATCGCATTCTAGTAGGTGGTATCGCAGTGGCATTTCTTGCGGGCCTCTTCCTGCTAAACCGTGTGGGGTTCGATAGCGACATGTCAAAGCTGGGGTATATCCCACCCCAGATGGCTCAGGCAGAGAAGCGGCTGCATGAGCTCCTAGAGCAGGACGGTAGCGTTATCCCCGTCGTAGCGGCATCGGGAGACCACGATGAGGCCATCGTACGGTACCAGCGTTTGCACCAGAAGCTGGACAGCCTACATGGTGAGGGATTGATTCTCGACTACTCTGATGCGGCCAATCTACTCACCACCGCAGCGCAACGCAAGGAACGTTATAGAGCCTGGAGGCATGCGCTGAGCGATTCGCTCTGGGATGTGGCAGCACATAGGCTATCCGCATCGGCTGAACGTGTGGGATTTACGGCTGAGCTATTCGCCCCATTCCAGTCGCACATGCGGCACAGCGATAGTGCCGACGTGGCAATAAACCCGCTAGAGAGCCTACTCGGAGAGTGGTGCACCACGTCCGATTCGCTTACCATGTGCACGGCGTTTATGCGTGTAGATCCTGCCATGAAGGATGCGCTGTATCAGCACTTTTCCGCGGATGATGGGCTTGTAGTATTTGACCGTGGGTATTTCACCAACCAGTGGGTGTCGAATGTCCGCAACGACTTTTACCTTACGCTCTCTATCTCCTCGTTGCTAATCTTCGCTGCCTTGCTGATCTCTTACGGGCGCATTGAGCTCACGTTGATCACCTTTGCTCCCATGGCCATTAGCTGGGTGATTATCGTGGGCATGATGGCACTCCTGGACATCCAGTTCAACATTGTGAACATCGTCCTGGCCACGTTCATCTTCGGGCTTGGCGATGACTTTAGCATCTTCATCATGGAGGGGCTGCGTCAGCGTTACCAGGCTGGCCGTGAGATGCTGACTGCTCACAAGGTCGCCATCTTCTTCTCGGCTTTCACGGCTGTAGTAGGGCTCGGTGTGATGATATTTGCCCAGCACCCGGCCATGCACTCCATAGCAGCCATATCCTTCCTTGGCATGGCCATCGTGGTGCTGATCGCCTATTCGATACTGCCTGCACTATTCCGTGGCCTCATTGAGCGCCCCATCTCCAAGGGATGTGCCCCGGCCACCTGTCGGGGAATTGTAGAGTCCCTATGCATTTACACCCTGTTTCTCGTTGGGACGCTCATTCTACTCGTGGTGGCCATTGTGCTATTGCCGCTGCCTGCACCTCGGCGCAGGAGGTGTTACAGCTGGTTCCTGCATCATGCAGTGCGAAGGTTTCTAGCACTCTGCCTCGGGCGACGCTTGATCATTGACCAGTCCATCCGTCTGGCGGAAGAGTCTCCGACCATTGTGGTGGCCAACCACCAATCGTTGGTCGATGTGCTGGTGCTGCTATCCATCGCTCCCCGAATGACAATCATGGTGAAAGGGTGGGTGTGGAAGGCTCCTATCCTGGGCTGGATTGCCCGCACAGCGGGATTCCTACCAACCTCCTTAGGCCAGGAGCAATTGCTGTGTGCCATGCGGGAAAGGAGTCGGGAGGGGTTCCACGTGATAATCTTTCCCGAGGGTACCCGCTCGTACGACGGACGCATTGGGCGGTTTCACAATGGGGCATTCCAGTTCTCACGCCAACTCGGCTTGGATATACAGCCGGTGCTGATCCATGGCACCCTCGACATCCTCCCTCGGCAATACGTTCTGCGCATCGAGCGCGGGGAGATGCACCTGCGCTTTCTGCCCAGGGTTCCGCATAGTCCTGTAGAGACATCACGCCCACTACGTGAGGAGGGGCGCGCTCTTCGTGATGCTATGCGGATTGCGCAACGCGCACTACTGGCCGATTATCGCAACCCACGAAACCCGTTCCTCCGCCGACAGCTCCTGGCTGCCTATACCTACAAAGGGCCCGTGCTAGAGCACTACATCCGCATCAAGAGCAGGCTTGAGGACTACTATAGCTATCTCCACGCATTGCTACCCCATGATGGTCTCATTGTCGATTTGGGGTGTGGGTATGGAGCTGCCGGGTACATGCTACACCTGCTATCTCCAGACCGTAGCATCTTGGGGATAGACTACGATGAGGAGAAAATATCCATCGCCTCGCATGCCTACCTGCGCAATGAGCAATGCGAATTCCTGTGCGCCGATCTTGAAACGTTTCACCCTCCCCAGTGTCAGGCTGCCCTAATCCTCGATGTGTTACACTACCTGCCCGAGCAGGCGCAGCGTGACTTGTTACTCAGGGCTCTAGATGCGATACAGCCGGGTGGGCGACTGGTAGTGCGCGATGGTGATACCGGTCAAACCCGGCGGCATCGTTGGACGCAATTCACCGAATTCATGTCCACGCGCCTCTTGCGATTCAACAAGGCCATGTGCCCATTGGTTTATCCTTCCGAGGGGTTGCTCAGGGCGGTGGCCCAACAGGTGGGAGCCGGGTTTAGCATTGAGCAAAGTGACCGACTCACCTCGAACCGTTATTATATCATCGACAAGCGATAGCTCTATGCCGGCACCGTATGATGTCATAATTATTGGGAGTGGAATCGGCGGATTAGCCTGTGCTGCCATCCTTAGCAAAGAGGGGAAGAACGTCTGCCTCCTCGAGCAGAACGAACGATTTGGTGGCTGTTTCCAATCGTTCCAGCGCCTAGGCATTCCACTCGACACAGGCATCCACTACCTCGGTGCCATGCAGCCTGGCGGCACGCTAAATCAGTATTTCAAGTACCTTGGAATACTCGATAACCTGCATCTCCGGCGGATGGATACAGAGGCCTTCGATGAGATCTTCCTCTTCGGCCAGCGTTATCCCTTTGCGCAGGGGCATGAGCATTTCATCGAGCGACTTACAGAGTACTTCCCACGTGAGCGTCAGGCCATTGAGGCATACGTGCACCGCCTGCGTGAATTCGGGCAATCGATAGAGCCATCACAACTTGCACACGGCCGATTCTCGTCGGGCTCCTTGCGCAATTTCACCCTGCCAGCCTGGGACACACTCAAAGGCTTCACGAGTGACGAGCGGCTACAGCAGCTATTAGCCTCGGTGAACTTCCTCTACTCGGGCTATCGCGACAGGGCCACGTTCTATCATCACGCCATCATTTGCGACTCCTACATTCAGGGGGCCTACCGCCTCGTGGATGGCAGCCAGCAGGTGCCCGATGCGCTGGTGGAGCGCATTAGAGCCAACGGGGGAACAGTCCTCAATAATGCCCGTGTCACCAAGATCTGCCTGCATGATGGGGCGGTGAGTGGAGTGGAAATCAACGGAGGCACATTCATACCCGCCAGCAAGGTTATCTCCTCACTCCACCCGGGGGTCACTATGGGGATTCTTGAGAAGACCCCTCGGGTGCGCAAAGCGCATATCACGAGCCTGATGGCTGCGCCCAACTCCTACGGCTGCTTCTCGGTGTATTTGCTCAAGAAGGAGGGCTCCACACCATACGTGAACCGCAATCAGCACATCCATACCACCGACAATGTGTGGATCGCCACCGATGAGCCCAATGCCCCACGACCCCGCTCATTCATGGTAGCCATGCAGCCCTGCGCGGATAATCCTGCGTGCGCAAGGGTGGTATCAGTGCTGTCTCCAATGTTTTTCCACGAGGTAGCCCAGTGGGAGCATACCAGCCCGGGTGCTAGAGGCGAATCGTACCTAGCCTTCAAGCGTGAGCGCACCCAGTACATTTTGGACTGCGTGCAACGTTACATCCCCGATATCGCTGAGAACGTGGAGAATATCCACACCACCACGCCGCTCTCCTACCGGGATTACACCGGCGTACCCCAGGGGGCCGTCTACGGCATGCTGAAAGATTACCGTAACCCGCTGGGCACCATCATACCCGTGACCACGCGTATACCCAACTTGCTTTACACCGGGCAGCACCTCAATGTGCATGGGGCCCTAGGGGTCACGCTGACGGCCATGCTCACCTGTGCCGAGATCCTGGGCGAGGAATACCTGGCACGGCGTGTGGCGCAAGCCTAGCGTAGGGAACAACGTGCTCCCTGCGTAATCGTTAACGCAGTTGGGGAGATGCGGAATCTACGTCACCTCTCCACTCACTGCGGGTCTTAAAGTAAAGGGCGACAATCATGACAGATTATAATGCACCCCGATTGGCGTTTTGCGACTCGGAGACCATAGCGGCGTGGCAATCCCGAGCCCTCGTAGAAGAGATCGCATATCTGGCGGCCCATTCGCCCTTCTACCGCCAGCTCTTCGCCCAGCACGGCATCCAACCATCCAAGGTGCAAAGCCTCGACGATCTGCGTACTATACCCACCACTGCCAAAAGCGATCTGCAAAACCACGCTGCGCAATTCCTCTGCGTGCCCCCGGCGGAGATCTCCGACTACGTCACCACTTCCGGCACGCTCGGGGAACCAGTCACATTTGCCCTCACGGAGTCCGACCTCGATCGCTTAGCCTACAATGAGGCGCAATCCTTTGCCATTGCCGGTTGTACTGTTGCCGATCGATTGCAGCTCATGACCACTCTCGATCGCCGATTCATGGCCGGCATGGCCTACTACCTAGGAGCTCGCCGATTGCGAATGGGGGTCGCACGGGTCGGGAATGGCATCCCTGCCCTCCAGTGGGACACGCTCCTCCATTTGCAGCCCACTACATGTATCGTCGTCCCATCATTCCTACTCTCGCTCGTCGATTTTGCCGAGGAGCATGGGATCGATTGGCATGCATCCTCGCTGCGGCGTGCCATCTGCATCGGTGAGGGTATACGCGATCCGCAGCTTCACCTTAGCCCCCTGGGGGTGAGGATCCACGAACGTTGGCCCGAGTTGGCCCTATACTCCACCTACGCATCCACCGAGATGCAATCGGCCTTCACCGAGTGCCAGTGCCAGTGCGGTGGCCATCTACAGCCCGAGCTGCTGATTGCCGAATTCCTGGATGACAATGGGGAGCCAGTGCCTGAGGGAACGCCTGGCGAGCTGGTCATCACCACCATCGGTGTGCGGGGAATGCCCCTGCTCCGTTTCCGCACGGGTGACATCTGCCAGTACTACACCGAGCCCTGTGCCTGCGGTCGCCACTCGTTGCGTGTGAGCCCACTGCTCGGACGTAAGGGCCAGATGATCAAGTTTAAGGGTACCAGCCTCTACCCGCCTGCCCTGTATGATGTGCTCGACAACGTGGATGGCATTGAGACCTACGTGGTGGAGGCCTACACGAATGCGGTGGGGACTGATGAGGTGATCGTGCGTATCGCCGTCCAGGCCCCGTCTGACGATTTTGTAAAGCAGCTCAAAGACCTTTTCCGTGCCCGTGTGCGGGTGGCACCGACTATCGAATTTGCCACGCGGGAGTATATCGAGCAGCTCCGCCAGCCACCCAAGAGCCGCAAGGTGCAAAAGTTCATCGATAGGCGCAACTAGCGCACCCCTCCAGTGCGATCTGTGCGGCTCGGCACCGCATTAGTCCTGGAATCGCCACCAGCGCTCGAATGTCTGTAGCGTGTCATCCAGGCGCACCATCTCCCCAATCTTGGGTGTGATGATATGCAGGGTGCTGTCTGCCTCCGCGCATCGTTGCGCATTCTCCAGTGGCTCATACCATGGGTGCAACGCAAGTCGGAACTTGGAGTTGTGACCTGTGAAGTAACGATGAGCCCTCAGGTCTTGCATCGCCTGTAGCAGCTGCTCAGGCAGTGTGTGAATGTGTCTCCAGGCCGTGTTGTACTGCCCATCCTCCATCAGGGCCAGATCGATATGCGGGAAACGGGTTGCCGCATCCTTGAAGTGCCGATCGTAGCCCCCGTCACCACCCATGTAAATCGTGTACCCACCGCTCTCGAGCATGTAAGCCCCCCACAGTGCCTTACTGTTCGTGAGCCCGCGGCCCGAGAAATGCCGGGTGGGTAGCAGGGTGAACCGCAGGCTGTCCACAGTCACCGTGTCGTACCAGTCCAGCTCGCAGATGCGAGCCGTGTCCACACCCCATCGTTCCAGATGCTCTCCTACACCTAGCGGGCACACCACATGCGCAATGCGCTCCCGAAGGGCCTTTACTGTTTTGTAATCCAGATGATCGTAATGGTCGTGTGTGATGACTAGCGCATCCACCGCGGGGATATCAGCTGGTGAATAGTTGTATTCAGCTTCGAATGGGCGTACCAGGAAGGGAAACGGCGAGGCCGCATGAAATACCGGGTCTACCAGAATCCGTCTTCCCCCGATCTGTATGAAGTACGACGAGTGCCCAAACCAGATCATGACATCCGCTTCGCGATCCAGCGTGTGCAAGTCGGTATGCACAGCCGGTAATGGGCGACTGGGTCGCAGGTCTGGCACATCGGGCCACAGCATGCGCCGCAGCGTGGACCATCGTGAGCCCTTCTGTATCCCAAAAGCGGTGGGTGTCTGATTGCGAAACTTCCCGTCTCGGTAATTCGGTGAGCGTTCAATGCGCGCCAGGCGCTTGCCTCTGGGCAAACGCCCGAATGGGGGCAAATGGAGTAGGGTGGTCGCCCCTATGGCCACAGCCACCACTAGGCACACCAGGGTGAGCAGCATACGTCGTAAAGCGCGCTTTAGCAGCATCCTTGCCAAGTCACCGGGGGCGCAAGTTACAAACCAATTGGTCTAACGTGCGCCCCACCATTACTTCACCAACCGTATGCTGCGCGCTTCGGACTGACCCCGCAGCTGTAGTATATAGGTACCCTGCGGTAGATCAGACGTGCTAATTGTCAGCGTTTCAGCACCATTGCTACCGCTTATCATTACGGCTCCGCTGGCATTGAACAGCGCATAGTGCTGCACATCGCTAGCGTGGTGTACCGTGATGACATCGCGGAACGGATTCGGGGATACAGTTACGGCTAGCAATGATGTCACGTCTGTGTTCGGATCCGTGCCCGGATTAGGAGACGGATTGGGTTGTGGGGTGGGCGTAGCCGGCTCTTTCACGGTCACCTGGCATACCCCCTGCTTGCCGTTGTGCGCCTTGGCGATGACCTGCGCTACCCCGGCCTTGATAGGGGTGACTCTGCCCTGCGCATCGACGCTGACGATACCCTGGGGCTCCGTGCTCCAGGTGATCTCCTTATTGGTGGCATTTGCCGGCTCCACGGTGGCCTCAAGGGTGGCGGGCGCCTCTCCCACGGTCAATGTGAGCGATGCGGGCGTCACATTTACGCGCTCCACGGGCACAGCGGGTGGCGTGGCCGGCTCCTTCACGGTTACCTGGCATACCCCCTGCTTGCCGTTGTGCGCCTTGGCGATGACCTGCGCTGTTCCGGCCTTGGTGGGGGTGACCCTGCCCTGCGCATCGACGCTGACGATGCCCTGGGGCTCCACGCTCCAGGAGATCTCCTTATTGGTGGCATTGGCGGGATCCACGGTGGCCTCAAGGGAGGCTGGCGCCTCTCCCACGGTCAATGTGAGCGATGCGGGCGTCACATTTACGCGCTCCA
>CAUUMS010000018.1:0-30673 GCA_963546395.1 uncultured Bacteroidia bacterium
CGATCTTCAGTCCACAAGCTTCTCCGTAGGGGCCAGCGTGACCCTATTCGATGGCTTTGCCAATGTGCGCTCTGTGCAGCTACGCCGACTAGAGGTCGAGGGCCAGCTAGCACACCGGGCCGTTATCCTGGCCAACCTCTCCCTTGGCGTGGCTAAGGCATTCCTACAGGTGGTCTATCAGCAGGAGCTCCTACAAACGCGTGCCGACCAGCTTGCCATCAACGAGAAGCAGCTAGAGCTGGGCGTTAAACGTGCCGCAGCTGGTGCCATCACTCAGGGGGCAGTGCTCGAGCTACAGGCGCAGGTAGCCACAGCCCAGCAGGCGCAAGTGACGGCGGAGAATGTGCTGGCCCAGGCCAAGATACAGCTGATACAGGCACTCAATCTCCAAGGGGTCTCCGACATCCGGCTTGTGCGTCCCATGCTCGATAGTGCCAGTCTGCCTCAGATGCCCGTGGCGAACGTGGATCAGATTTACCAGCAGGCCCTGCTTGCATACCCTACCATCGTTGAGGCCGAGCTGGCCGAGCGGCAGGCGGCCAAGCAGGTGCAGATCGCCCAGGGGCGACATTACCCCGTCCTCTCTCTCGCCGCTAGTTATGGGAGTGCTACGCGCTACTACCTGAACGAGGCGAATCATCTGCCTGCCGACCCATTTATGACCCAGGTGCGCAACAATGCCGCCAAGCGTATACAGCTCTCGCTCACGATACCCATCTTCGATCGCTTCTCTGCCCACACAGGCGTTACCCGGGCCAAGATAGGCCAGCAACAGGCAGCCTTAGCTAGGAAGCAGGCGGAGAATACCCTCTACCGTAATGTGCAGACGGCCTATCAGGATGCCCTGTCGGGCTTCCGTCAGCTGGAGGCGGCCCGCAGGAATGTCGCCTCGCTAGACGTGGCCTTCCAATGGGCAGAGACCAAGCTGGCCGTCGGTGCTATTAGCACCTACGATTTTGCCCAGGCCCAATCTCGCCTGTCACAGGCCCGTGTGACCCTGTTGCAAGCAACTATCGATTATCTCTTTAAAGTGAAGATCCTCGAATTCTACCAGGGGACTCCCTTCAAATTCTAATACCCAAGCTCACCATGAAGCGCAAGTCCAGCAAGAAACGCCGAATAGTAATATTCGGTGCCGTGGTCGTCCTACTCATCGTCTTCATGGCTCTGATCAAGGGGGGAGTGCTTGGCGGCGTTAAACCCATGGAGGTGGGGTACGTGTATGCCCAACGGCGCAGCATCACGCAGCTCACCACTGCCACCGGGCGCATCCAGCCTGTGGCCGAGGTGAAGATAAGCCCCGAGGTCTCGGGGGAAATCATCGAGCTGCCCGTCATCGAGGGTCAGCGCGTGGAGCGTGGGACGCTACTCTGCCGCATCAAGCCCGACACGTATATCAGTGCCCGGGATCGTACATCTGCATCGCTGAGCTCATCCATATCACGAGCCAATCAGGCTGACAACAGGCTCGCACTGCAAAAGCAGTCATTCGAGCGGGCTAAGCAGCTGTACGAGAACCATGCCATCTCACAGGCGGAATTCGAATCGGCCCAGGCTGAGTACAATGTGGCTAAGGACGAGGCGAGCGCAGCGCATTTCGCCGTGGCCAGCACCAAGGCCTCACTCAATGAGGCGACCGAGCTGCTGTCGCGTACTACCATCTACTCGCCCACAGACGGCAACATCTCCAAGCTTAATGTAGAGCTTGGGGAGCGGGTAGTCGGCACGGCCCAGATGGCGGGTACTGAGCTTATGCGACTGGCCAATCTCGACAACATGGAGGCGCGAGTTAATGTCAGCGAATCGGACATCGCCAACGTGCACCTGCGGGACACCGCCATTATCAGCGTGGATGCCTATCCCGACACCACCTTCCGGGGTGTCGTTACGCAGATTGCCAGCTCATCGAACACGGTTACCTCTGCCGATCAGATTACCAACTTCGAGGTGCGTATCCTGCTGTTGCCTGAGAGCTACCAGTGGCTCCGTGACGAGAAGGGGGCACACCCGTTTAAGCCGGGCATGTCGGTCTCCGTGGACATCATGACCAAGCGGGTCACCGATGTGCTATCGTTGCCCATCGAGGCGGTATCCACGCGTAGCTCGAAGCCGGAGGGGAATGAGAATGCCGAGGGGGCCGGAGGTGCAACGAAACCATATGAGGTCGTTTTCATTGCCCGGGGCGATACGGCCTATATGCAGCGAGTGACGACGGGGATACAGGACGCGAATTACATCGAGCTTGTCACCCCCCTCGACGACTCAGCCCGAGTCATCGTATCTCCTTACTCGGCTGTGGCTCGAGAGCTCTCTGATAAGACGTTTGTGAAAGCTCACCCTGAGAAGAAACGCTCCTCTCGCTAGTGTCCACACCATCCCCTGCAATGCGTGAGCCCAAGAGCATTCTAGCCCTTGAGACCTCGGGGCCGCAGTGCTCCGTGGCCCTCTCGGTGCCCACGAGCGGCGAGGTGGTGCTGCGAATTGCCCAGGGTGTCAATGATCACTCTGCCCGCCTCACGCTGCTCATCGAGGAGTGCATGCAAGCCGCAGGGCTCGCCTACGACAGCTTGGATGCCGTAGCCGTGAGCAATGGCCCAGGCTCCTACACGGGCCTTCGCATAGGCCTTGCCACCGCCAAGGGGCTTTGTTTTGCCTTGGGCTTGCCCCTCATCCCTCTGGGCACGTTGCAGGTGCTGGCAGCCGGCATACGTGCCAGGGTGCAGGATGCCGTGGCCCCCGGTGATGTGTTTGTACCCCTGATGGATGCCCGACGCATGGAGGTCTACATTCAGGCCTTCGATGCGGATCTACAACCCCTCCTGCCTGCGCAACCTGCCATACTGCCGGAGCAGTTGCCCGTGCTCACCCCCGAGGGGGCCCTCTATGTGGCGGGAAGCGGATTGCCTAAAGCCCTACCCTTCCTCAAGGGGCGATGGGTGCCGGTGGATGATGTCGTTCCCAGCGCTGAGCATGTGTTAGCGTTGGCGATGCGCAATGTTGATGCCTCCCAGCAAATGGATATGGCCTATGTGGAGCCGTATTATCTCAAGGAGTTTCAGTCCACAGCGCCGCGCAGCGTGCCTGGCCTACCTGACATGCCTCCTGCTACTGCCGATCGCTAGCCTGCACGCCCAGCCGGGTCTACCGTTCCGCTCGCAGCTACAGGACTCCTCTGCGCTGAAAGCCTTTGCCAGCGGCGAGTACCTGCGTTATGAGATACGCTACGCCTTCACCACATGGGCAGAAGTCTCCATCTCCACCAGTGATACCACCATGTCCGGGCGGCCCATCTACCATCATGTTATCGGTGGGCGCACCAAGGGATTAGCTCACAAGCTCTACCCGGTGCACGATGTCTACCACAGCTACGTCGACCCCACCTCAGGCCTTCCGTTGCGTGCCATACGCAACGTGAAGGAGCAGTCCTACCACGATTACAAGCGAGACGAATTCTATCGCACCATCCGGCCCGATTCGGCCATCGTTGTTCGTGAGACGGGCGACACCGTGGTGTTACCGCGTGCCACGCACGACATGGTCTCGCTCGTCTTCCACATCCGCAGTCGCCTCTCGGGCATGAAGCTCGTCAAGGGGCAGCGCATAGCCTTTCCCCTCTACTTCAATGCCGAGTACTACCCGTTTGCCATCCGTTACGATGGCGATGAGGTGGTGAAGACGAAGTTCGGCCGCATCCTGTGTCACCGCTTCAAGCCCCTCGTGCGCAAGGGCTCCGTCTTTGTCGATCAGGAGGCCCTCACCATATGGCTCAGCAGCGACAGCAATCACGTCCCCATCAAAGCGCGGTTTGAGCTCTTCATCGGGGCTATGCAGTGCAACCTGGTGGAGTATAAGGGACTCAGCACCCCGCTTCGCGTCCAGAAGTAGGCGCAGCGGGCCCGTCGGCCCCGGGGTGCTATATTCCCTCGCGCGAAAGCTTTAACGCCGCCCTAGGGGCTTTTGCGGGCTATTTGCAGATTTGCGCATGGCCTTCTCGAAACCCTCCATCTGATGACGGTTGAAAAATGGCATCCCGAGGATGATGTAATGGCCAAATTGACCACAGGGCTCGGGCGTGGCCATCTCCCCGAGCTGCATTAGCAGGGCCTCCTTCCAGCGGTCGAAGTCTGCCAAATGCTCCCCTTTCGGCTTTATGTACACCTGCCGTTGCTCGAATTCAGCCCCACTCTGACTCCGCCGGCGTAGGAAAAGCAGAAAGTCGGGCTCAAAGCGTTCCCCAGTGTCAAAGCTATACAGGGCTAATTCGGGGAATCGCTCATTACGCGCCCGAAAATCTCATCCATCAGCACCTTTAGGTAGGCTTGCTCATTGTCATCGCACCGCACGAAGACGAGCCCATCGCTGCGAAGTAGCGTCTTCGCAACCTCTAGGCGATTCTTCATGAAGGTGAGCCATGCGCTGTGGGTGAGGCGGTCGTTCTAGCGGAAGCCGTCGTTACCCGTGTTGTAGGGTGGGTCTGGTGCAGATGCATCTCACGCCCTTGTGCAACCTGAACCGGGCATCACGCAGCAGAATCTGCGTCGGTTGCTCGGGAAATGCGCAGCCCTTCCCATGCCATGCTCCCCCGGGCAGAGATAGCAGGATTCAGGCCACCCGACCGCTATCAGTGGATGTGCGCAGCGACTGGGGGCCCACTACTTCTTCTTGGCCAGCTTCACGGAGTTGACAAAGTTGGCACGCTCCTGCTGCCCGCTCGCCGCAGAGCCTATGGCCATGCCCTGCACGGCGATGACGTAGTTTTCATCGATAAACGAGACCACCATCCCTTGCCGCGCCTTAGCCCCCGCGGTGGCGTAGCGCACCGCGTAGCGTTTGCCTATGCGGGTCTTGTTGTCCTTCAGATTCCAGCCGTCCTTCACCCCCAAGTGCTGGTTCACCACCTCCTGCAAACCGCTGTAGGCTATGGTCTCCTGCTCCCAGGCCATTTTGCCCTTCCACTCGGGCAGGAACAGCCGGAAGTTGGCAGCCGGCATCAGCTCCTTGATGACGTAGACGGTGAGTATGCTGCTGCCTGTGCGTAGCGTGTAGGACGACATGGGATCCCCATCGTTGAAGGTGGGCTGGCCGGGGAACACCACGCTGATACCCTCTATGGTCTTTGTCACCGCGCGAGCTGCCGGGGCCTTGGATGGTTTGGCAGAGCCCGATGTGGCGGCCTTCCCTCCCGCTTTCGCTTTACCCTTGGTGCCCTTTTGCCCCTTCTTGGGGGGCTGTTTCGCCTTGCCCTTTTGCTTGCTGCTCCCTTTGGGCTTTGGCGTTTGGCTGAGGGTGGCGGCCTGCGCCTTGCGCACGTGCAGGGGCCAAGCGGGGAGTAGTATCTGTAGGAATAGGCAGAGCAGCGAAACGGCGATCGACCAGCGCATAGTAACCTCTCCGATTGTAGTGTTGACGGTGGTGCACACGGAGCCCCGGGCGACTCCTCGGGCGGCAAAGTTACGGAATGGCAGCCGGAGGTGTGGATTCCGCACGCTGAAGATTTTAACGGCTCAGCATGTCCCATTATTGCCATCGATCGCCGCGCGAGCCGAGGTGAAATGGATAAAAAATAGGCCGCCGCAATTTCGATACCCCTATGCACGGCGCCTACTCCAGTCCCATCCTTGAGCGGAGCAGTGCTAGTGAGTGCCGTTTGTGTTTAGACCCCATTGAAGTTGCAGATTGTCAGCTGTTTCGATGAGACCTATTGCCTCTATACAAGGGATAACTCGGACCTGCTGCAAGCCTATAGGGCGCCACCCAACTACCATTCCGCGCCGTAGCAACGACGTACCAACGCCGTATCAAGTCCCAATTTGGTAGGCCAAAGTGTATTCTTGGTGCATAGCGGCTGCGATTTTGCGCCATCGGTGATGCCGCGGTGAGACGGGACGGAATGCGGAGTTCGGCGTAAATTTGTGCCCAATAGGGTATAAACAATCGAGGTATGGCGGCCGTCACGATCATTGCGCAATATGTCAGGGCGATGCGTAAAACGCAAGGCCTCACGCAGGCGATGCTCGCCGAGAGGGCGGGGGTAGGATTGCGCTTTGTGCGTGAACTCGAGCAGGGTAAGACCACGCTCCGCCTCGACAAGGTCAACCAGGTGCTCCGCCTCTTTGGCGCAGAGTGTGGCCCGATGCCGTTGCCGTCGGCCGAATTGGAGCCGCAATCGCCTCACCCATCATCTCCCCACACCACCCCCCATCCCGCACTATAGTCCCGCAGGAGAGGGTCATAGCTCGCATTAATGTGGGGAATACACGAAGCTCGTGCTGCGTTGGGCATGAGTTTAATTTGCTGGTAATTTTCAGATATTGCGTCCGTTGAATGTAAGTGGGCTCGAGGGCGTGGGCTGCGCCACTGGGGGTGAGTCGACTGGCGGTCGGGCTCCTGCGTAATGGGGCCAGGCCTGCGGCGTTATATCATGCGCACCATCGCCAGGGGAACATGATCGACGCATTCAGGCACGAGCTGGAGAGGACGAATCTCTCCCAGAACACCATCGCCTCCTACACGTGGACGGTGGCGTATTTCCTAAAGACCTACGGGGCGGTCACGAAGCGCAATCTGCATGCCTACAAGGGATACCTGGTGGAGAACTTCAAGCCGCAGACCGTCAACCTGCGCTTGCAGGCCATGAATCGCTACCTCGACTTCGTCAAGCTGGGCAGGCTCAAGATGCGCTTTGTCATGGTGCAGCAGCGGAGCTTCCTGGAGAATGTGATCAGCGATGCGGATTACCGGTTCCTCAAGAAGAGCCTCAAGCGGGACGGGGAGATGCAGTGGTACTTCACGGTGTGGTTCATGGCGGCCACGGGGGCGCGTGTGAGCGAGCTGCTGCAAATCAAGGCCGAGCACGTGGCCCTGGGCCATCTCGACATATACGGGAAGGGGGGCAAGTCGCGGCGGATATACATCCCACGGCGGTTGCAGGCTGAGGCCAGCAGGTGGATTGGCAGCGTGGGCATCACCTCTGGGTACATCTTCCGCAACCGCTACGGTGAGCGCATCACCACACGGGGCCTCTCGCAACAGCTTAAGCTCCTGGCCGAGCGTTACGGGCTTAGCCGCGACGTGGTGTACCCGCATTCGTTCCGTCATCGGTTTGCCAAGAATTTTCTGGAGCGGTTCAACGATATCGCCCTGCTGGCCGACCTGATGGGGCACGAGAGCATTGAGACGACGCGCATCTACCTGCGGCGCACGGCCACCGAGCAGCGTGCCATTGTGGATAGGGTGGTGAACTGGTAGGGCCACTCTATCGCATGCCGCCATGACGGGGGCTTATCCGTAATAACTGCGGTGGGGCTATCCTTTTTGCCGTCCCCCTCGTATTACAGTGAAGAGAAGCTAGACCCCGACCTATGCGTATCCTACCGTTTCGGCTCCGTGCGTTCGGCCTTGTAACCATACTCTCCATGCTGTGGGCTGTGGTGCCCGCTGCGCTACATGCCCAGCCGCTGCAACCGCAGCCCTGGATATACCATCAGGCGATGTCGCATCTGGAGCGGCACGAAAGCATGCAGGCCATCAAGCTGCTGGACTCGCTCCGCGGCCTCTCGAAGGTGCCTTCGGCCGATTTGTACTCTGCCTACACGTTAGCATACATGCAGGTGCGCAACTACGACTCGGCGGCTCACTACACGGATCTCCTGAAGGCTCATCATGGGACGCAGTACCTGCTACCTGCTGCCCAGCTGAATTGCTACATGGGACACGGGGAGGAGGGGATGCAGTATCTGCACCAGTATTTGCAGCTGAAGGAGAAGCTCTCCGAGCGTCGCCTCAACAATGACAGCCTGCTCAAGCCGTGCAAGAATGCGGTGGCTTGGGACACGATATGGCTCAGCGAATGGTACACGCCGATGCAGCGTCGCATCGATGAGTATGACTACCGTGTGGAGAAGGGCGACTGGGACTATCTGCTCAACCTGCTCGATGCGTTGCCCTCCGATCAGCGTAAGCGGCCCCAGTTTGCCTACTATCGAGCGTTGGCGCTCAGGGGTAAGGGGCAGTATGCGGAGGCCCTACCGCTCGCAGAGGATGCGGCCAATCACTTTCCCCGCCGGGTGGCGTGCGCTGTGCTAACGGCTGAGCTGCTGTGCCAGGTGGGTAAGTGCTCGCAGGCCATCAAGCGGGTGAATTCCTACCAGAAGGGCGATCCGTATGAGCCGGCTCCCCTCCCCATTCTGGCTCAGGCCTACCTGGGTAATACCAATTACAAGCAGGCTTATGCCACGGCACGCCGTTACCTGTCGCTTTACCCCAAGGATCTTCGCTGCTTGAAGGTGGCGGCTGAGGGGGCTGCTAAGGCTAAGATGTGGAGCAAGTCGTTAGACGCAATAGCCGATCTGCTTCAGCGGTCGGAGAGCGATACGGTCACGGATATGCTCACGCTGCGGGGCTCTATGCTTATGGAGTTGCAGGATCCGCAGCAGGCCATCGTGGATTTGGAGCGGGCCCTGGTGCGTCGTCCCGATGACACTACGTTGCTCGTGCTAGCGGCTCGGGCCTACGAGAAGATGAGCAAGCGGCCCGAGATGTGCGACTGCCTGCTGCGCGCCCACAAGGCTGGGCACCCGAAGGCGTGGATCCGCCTTGTGGAGCAGTGCCCCAACCTACGGGTGGCTGGGCAGTAGTCGTTGCTCGTCAGCGTCGTGCTAGGGGGTGATGCGCTGCCGTTTTGGGGCAATGCGTTACCGCTGGTTAGCAGAGTGAGCTTTGCTTTGCCAGATTCCCGCATGATTACTAATACAAGAAAGGCCCACACCCCTTCGGGTATGGGCCTTTGCGCATGGGCCTGTTGCAACTCATGCTGGCATGGCTTACCGGCTTGCGGCTATCAGCTTTGCGAAGAATCGACGGGCTCTGCCTTGCGGGGCTCGCTCCGGCTTGGCTGTCTGCTCTAGCTCCTCCCAGGCGACAACGTCGGCCAGCTCATCGAGTATCTCCAGCGTCTCCCAATCGGTGCTGAGATAGGGCTCGTGGTTGAGGTCTCCCATGGGGGCAAGGGCCAACTGCATTGGGGCCTTGGGGTTGATGATTGGCATCGCAGCTAGCGGCTCCATGGTGCTTGCGGACTCGGGGGGAGTGGGTTGTGCCGTGTGCTTGGTGGCTGGAGCGGTATCATTCACCTTCTTTGCCGGATGCGAGGTGGTCTCTGGGATTGTGGCTACAGCTGGCTGTTGCGGTGGCGCACTCTCGCTGGGTGTTGGCGCGCTCTGGGCAAGGGTATCACCCTCAGGCTGAGGGGTATGAGAGGGGCGATTCCAGTAGTACCACCCCATGGCTGTAAAGAGCAGGGCGACAACAGCCGCCCGTCCCATCCAGTGAAGGGCAACGGGCCACCGGGTTACCCCACGCTTTAGCGTACGCTTATGGGGGTATACGATGGCGTTATCGGGTTGCAGCTGGCACGCCTGTAGCAGCCGGTGCCGGTGGGCGTAGTAGAGGTACTGGGAGCATAGCCGGGCGAGGGTCTCTTGCTCTTCTGGTGATGCGGTGCCCTCTTGGCACTCGAGGCATAGCTGGTCGAAGGCTGATGGTGGTAGGCTATCGGCCTGCGGTATAGCCCGCAGCCATGCCTTGAGATCCCGCGGAGTCTCCTCCGGAGATCCGGGCATGCTTGGGGTAGCCTCAAGCTCGTTGTGCAGGGCCAGAGCCTCCTCTAAGGAGAGGGCTCCCTGCTGGAGCTGAGCCAGGCTGTGGTTGGTATTATCGTGCGCGTGCGTTCGCATAGTGCCTATATGATATCGGAGATGCTACCGAGGAAACGCCGTAGGAATGAGCGTCCGCGGTGGATATACACTTTCACTTGCGACTCGGAGAGCTGGGCGATCTCGCCGATCTCCTGGTAGGAATACCCCTCGTAGTCGCGTAGTAGGATGGCCGAGCGTTGCACGGCTGGTAGTAGGGCTAATCCCTCATTCAGACGCTCCTGCACGTCGTACGGCAGGGGCTCGTAGGTGGGCTGGTACTGCTCGATGGGGACGGCTTGCTTTGCGGCACGAAGGATGTCTAAGGCCGCATGGTAAAGCGTGGTGAAGAGGTAGGATTTGGCCGATTGTGTCTGCACGCTGTCACGCTTTTCCCAGAGGCGCAGGTAGGCCTCTTGCACGAGATCTTCGGCTGCAACCCGATCGCCCATCAGGCGAAAGGCAAATCGGTAGAGCGCATCGGCCTGCTCCTCTACAACGCGGTTGTAATCATCGTTCCTCATGCCACGTCACTATCCACTCAGTCAACACTAGGACTGTCAGGGTGTCCGATAGTTACAATGGAAAAGGCACAAATTTTGCACGTGTCGTGTATCCCTGGCTGGGACTGGGATTTGTCTAGAGTGGTGGGGTAAAATAATATGGGCTGGGTGCTTGGCGAAGCCGCACCCAGCCCATATGCCATCGTGCGCAGCACGCACGATGAGTGTCGTTCTGTTACTACTCCGCGGCGGAGTCGGCCGTGTTGGCATCCTGCGTAGCCGCCGGCTGCTCACCCTCCAGCGAGGGGCTGCTAGGGATGTTGGTCTCCATCACCCCCGAGGAGGTACGTTGCACTTGCTCCTGGATCTTGGATTGCGCCTGCACTTCCTCCTGGTGTGGGAGGGCGGCAGTGGCCACGAGGCTGAAGATCACCAGCGCAGCGGCCAGCGTCCAGGTGGCTTTCTCCAGGAAATCGGCGGTTTTACGCACACCCATCATTTGCCCCGTCTCGGCGAAATTGGAGGCCAAACCGCCACCCTTCGAGTTCTGCACTAGCACGATTAGCACTAGTAGGAGACAGACGATAAGAATCAGTATGGAGATGAAGTTGTACATCGTAGACCGCCTTTTTATTGCGCCTCGCCCTTGCCTTGGAGGCCTTCTATAATCCCCGCAAAGTAAGCACTTTTTTCTGGATTGCTCACCGCAAGACGCTGATACATGGCGATGGCAAGTGCTATCTCGCCCCGCTCCACGTGCATCTGCGCCAGCCGTTCGCTGGAGATGGCAGGTGACATGATGGACGACTCCTTGGCTAGATCTTCGGCATTCTCAGTGCTGTAGTCATCGCTGCTGGCAATGTTGCGCAGCTTCTCTACCAGGTCGTCTAGGTTGTCCAAATAGGCCTCGATGGCCTCGTTTTGCGACTGGGCTTTCGCTGCGGCTTCCTGGTAAAGCGGATTGAGAATGGTGGTGACAAAATCCATGTCCTCGTGAGCCAAATGGCCGGTCGATTCAGCGAATGGGAAGATGGATGGGGCCGGGCCAGGAACATCCACAGCTAGGGCATCATCCAGCACGCTAGCGAACGAAGAGGGTTCGGCTGCCGTGATCTCACTCGTGGTGCTTATACTTTCGCTTTCGCCGATGGCGGGTAGCGTGTCCCAACCTAGCTCCACGGCCTCTGCCTCGGGAGAAGGAGCCGCTTCCTGGGTGGGTGTGAAGTCTAGATCTAAGCCGCTAGGCTCGGTCTGGATAGGCTCTGTCGTGAAGGATGGTGCTGTATCGGTAGGGGCGAATGCGCTGGGCTCCGTGAGTTCCGCCAGGGGCGTTTGCGTAAAGCTCCACTCGGTGACGCTGCCCACGGGTTCCTCCGCGGGTGGGGGTGTGTATGCCTCCTCGGTGGTGGTTACAGGCCATTCGGCAAAGGGCTCAGGGGCTGCAAATGTGGAGGTCTCTGCTGAGGTCGCCCATTCGTAGGTGGGGGCCTCTTCCGTGGGGGTCACAGGCTGCGCCACATCCCAGGACGTAGTGCTCTCGGAAAACGCTGTCGTCTGCGGAGGGATGGATTGCGTATCGACAGTGGTCATGCTAGCCGGGGCAAACTGCGTGGGTGTGCTCTCGTCAACACGCGGCGGGGGCATTATTGGGGGAATGAGAACGGCCCCATGCTCTAGGGTATTATGCAGGGCGAGGCTACCAGGGATCTGGGCTGCAACGCTGAATAGCACTCGTTCGCGCTTGCGTTTGCCCCCGTTGTCTGTGCCCCTTAGGGTGAGGGCTCGCAGCAGGTGCCCCATGTGGCAGTATGGGTGCTGGGCGAGTAGCTCGTCCAGCTGCGCACGCCAGGCCTCGTCTTGCACTCCTTGGCCTTTCAGGGCTGCATAAAATTGATCAACTCCCAGCATAGCACATTACCAGTTGGCCAGTGCGGCATTGAAAATCTCCTCTGTGAGCCTGTCGAGTATCGCCTCGGCGAGCTGTTGCTCCACCTGCTGGAAGGGCTCGGAGGAGGGAAAGTCCTCGTAGACCGCAAAGGTGCGCTCGAAGTTTGCAGCCGGATTCTGCGCATCGGTGAAGCGCACTTGTACGGCAATGGTGAAGCGGTTTTGCGCCGCAGTCTCATTGCCAAGAATAGCCGTGGGGCCCACGGCGTACTCGGTGATTTCCCCCTCGAAGTTTAGATCTCCTCCCTGGTTCACCGGATCTAGACGTGTCTGATTTTGCAGACGTTCTTTCAGCTTGTCCGTGATGCTAGCGGCCAGGGTGGGGTTGATCAGCGGGGCCACATTCTGAAAGGCTATCACGCTCACCGTGTGCGTGTCGGGGGATATGCTGGCTCCGGAGAATGAATACTTGACAGAGCACCCGCCGAGCATCCCCAGTGCAGCGAGTAGGGCGATGCACAGCATGTGCCCCAGGCGTGATGCTGGTCTGTGCGTGTTCACGGGGCTGACCAGCTGCCACCCGCGAATGCGCTGAGAGGAAGGATGGTGCTGACCGCTCATTTCTGAATGTTGTACTGCTTGATCTTCCTGTAGAGCGTGCGCTCTGAGATGTTGAGCTCACGGGCCGTCTCGCGGCGATTCTGCCGGTGCTTATTCAGCGTACGGCGGATGGCCTCTTCTTCCATGCCCTCGAGCGTGGTGGGCTCATCGACTATCATGATGTCGGAGGGCGTGTGTACATTCCCATGCGGGGATGGGAGCTGGTGCACAGTCCCCGGCATGGCAGCTTGCGGGTTCGTGTAGCTGGCTGACTCTGCGCCCTGTGTAGGGATGGAGAGCCCTGAGCGAGCTAGGATCCCGAGTGCTGCGGGAGATAGATCGCCGTGTAGGAGTAGCTCGTCCAGCATGCGCTTCATCGCCTCGCGCTCCTGCTGCATGGCTTGGAGCACGTTTAGGAGCACCCCATGCTCGGCACGGTAGTCGGCGGATTCATGCTGGTAGATGGCAGGGACGGAGGCCACCGGCTGTGTAGGAATGTAGCGATGGAATACCTCCGCCGTGATGAGCCGCTCTTTCTCCAGGATGGAGATCTGCTCCGTGACGTTCTTTAGCTGGCGCACATTCCCCGGCCAATGGTAGCTGTGCAGTGCAGTCACTGCCCCAGCGTCCAAATGGATGGACGGCATTTGATAACGCTCTCCGAAGTCCCGGGCAAAGTGGAGGAACAGGCGTTCGATATCGTTCCCCCGTTCACGTAGAGGGGGTACGAGCACGGGTATGGCAGCGAGACGGTAGTATAGATCCTCGCGGAAGTGCCCCTGCGCAATGGCGTGTGGTAAGTCCACGTTGGTGGCTGCCACGATGCGAATATCGGTACGTTGGGTCTGCGACGAACCCACCCGCATATACTCACCGCTCTCGAGCACACGCAGCAGCTGAGCCTGTGTGGAAGGGGGCAATTCACCCACCTCGTCTAGGAAGATGGTACCTCCGTTTGCCATCTCGAAGTACCCTTTCCGATTGTCCAGGGCTCCTGTGAAGGCTCCTTTAACGTGCCCAAATAGCTCAGAATCGATTGTCCCAGCCGGAATAGCACCGCAGTTGACGGCCACGTATGGCCCATGCTTACGGCTCCCGTATTGATGCACAATCTGAGGGAAGAACTCCTTGCCCACACCGCTCTCCCCGCTGATGAGCACCGACAGGTCAGTGGGAGCTACCTGGTGGGCAATCTCAATAGCACGATCGAGGGCTGGGCAATCGCCGATGATTCCGAATCGCTTTTTTACGCCCTCGATGTCAGTACGCATAGCCACATGCAGATCATGCGGGCGAAATTACAAAAACCGTGGCAATGGCTACAGAATGCGACAGATGCGAGGGATTTTGTTCGCCCTAGTATCTCACCGTGGGGCACAGGGTGCAGCCTCGCGTATGAGGCTGCGCACTAGTTGCTCGATTTTGGAGAGGCCACGCAGGGACGTGGTGACCTCGGCCCGCTCGTGCGCTCGTGCTTGTGAGGAGGCATACAGGGTTCGGAAGCCCATACGCATGCACTCATTGGCCCGTTGCTCGATGCGAGCCACCGGCCGTATCTCACCAGAGAGGCCTACCTCTGCAGCAAAGCATGCATCGGCAGGAATGGCCACATCGAAGTTGGACGAAAGGACGGCTGCCACCACGGCGAGATCCATGCCTGGGTCGGCGATGCGGAGGCCTCCGGCGATATTGAGAAAGACATCCTTACTCGCCAGTTTGAACCCTGCCCGCTTCTCGAGTACTGCCAGTAGCATGTTAAGCCGCCGCACGTCATATCCCGTGGTGGAACGCTGTGGCGTACCGTAGGCCGCTGAGCTCACCAGGGCTTGCACCTCCACGAGCAGTGGGCGAGCTCCATCCAGCGCGCAGGCTACCGCAACCCCACTCAGGGCCTCGTCGCGGTGTGAGAGTAGCAGCTCTGACGGATTTGTCACTTGCCGGAGACCCTTCTCTTGCATCTCGAACATGGCTAGCTCTGCGGTAGAGCCAAAGCGGTTCTTGATGGAGCGGAGCATGCGGTACATGTGCGTGGAGTCACCCTCAAACTGGAGAACGGCATCCACGATGTGCTCGAGGATCTTGGGCCCTGCTAGTGTCCCCTCCTTGTTGATGTGCCCAATGAGTAGCACGGGCACACCAGAGGTCTTGGCATAGCGGAGTAGGGCGGCCGCACACTCGCGTACCTGAGCCACTGAGCCCGGTGATGATTCTACCCCCTCGCTGTAGATGGTCTGTATGGAGTCAATCACCAGTAGGTTAGGTTCTACCTCCTCGCTCTGGGCCACTATGTTCTCGAGTAGCGTCTCGTTTAGCACCAGGCAATTTTGCCCCGTCGTAGCTAGCCTATTTGCACGTATCTTGACCTGGTTTGCGCTCTCTTCACCCGATACGTACAGCACTCGTCCCATTGTGGGCGATAGGGCCATTTGCAGGGCTAGTGTTGACTTCCCAATGCCGGGCTCCCCACCGAGTAGCAGTATAGAGCCTGGCACGATACCTCCGCCCAAGAGGCGATTTACTTCCTCCAGGCCGGAGTCAATGCGCACCTCATTACTACTGGCCACTTCGGCCAGTGGGATCGGTACCGCATTGCGAGATACCTGCACGAGTGAGCGTTGCGTTGGGGTCTTGGCCACTCGCTCTTCCACGTAGGTGTTCCACTGCCCACATGTGGGGCAGCGGCCAAGCCACTTGGAGGCATTGGCCCCACAATTCTGACAGACGTATCGGGCGATTACCTTGGCCATCATGCCATTGTTTCTTGCATCGTCTTACGCTGTGAGCGTGTGCGTATGACTGTGCGCACGCATAGCAGCACTAGGGCTAGTAGCAGCACCAGCAGCATTTGCGCCCCGTGCGATAGGGTTGCGTATGCTAGCCCTTCGGCGCGGCTTAGCCCTTCTACCTCTAGCCACAGCGCAACTGCCATGTGGAAGGAGCCAATCCCCCCCTGCACAGGAACTATCATGCCCAGAGTGCCTGCCACTAGTAGCAGCAGAGACGATATCACTGGTAGGGCCGCAGTCTCTGGCAGAGCAAGGCACACGAGGTAGGTCATGAGCCAGTAGCAGAACCAGATCAGCAGCGTGTATAGCAGGTAATACATCCGGTGTGACGACCTCCACAGGGTGCGAATTCCAGCCAGTAGGCCCGTGGAGATAGCCCGTAGCCGATTTCGCATCTGTCGCCCGACTAGGCGTACGATGAGGATGCCCAGTGCGACTATGGCCACTGCGCCGATGAGGGCGTATTTTAGCAGGTGGGCACCGTCTAGCTCCGAGAGTTTAGCCTGGATGGCCTGTAGCACGAAGGCACCGAAATAGTCATAGCTCGCACCAATGGCCACCCCGAGTAGCAGGACGGACATGATGAGATCCGAGAGCCGTTCGCCTACCATGCTCCCGATTGTGCGGTCGAGAGGTAGTTGCTGCGCTGCTGCGATTTGCCCGCATCGAGCCAATTCCCCCGCCCGTGGGAGCACTAGGTTTACCGTGTAGCCGAGCATGACGGCATAGAATGTCTCGAATAGCGACACTCGTCCGCCGATGTCCTCCAGCTGTATCTGCCAGCGTAGTGCTCGTAGGAAGTGCGCCAGGAGTCCTACCCCCATGGCGGCTATCACGGGCCAGTAGCTCGCCTGCCACAGTGAGCTCGCCAGAGCCTCTAGCTCCACCTGGCGAAAGGCTATATACAGGAGCCCCATCCCCAGAGGGAGTAGCAGAAGGGCTCGTACACCTCGCCTGGCTAGCAGTTTGCGTAGCTGTTGGAGCACCTTCACGTTGGGGGCAGGCTAGGGGAGTCGATTCGTCGCCGTATCGGGAAAGACGATCGAGGGACGAAATGCCTTCGCTTCCTCCGTCGTCATGATGCCGTAGGCGATGATTATCACCACGTCGCCCACTACGCATTTGCGGGCGGCGGGGCCATTGAGACAGATCACCCCGCTATTCCGTGCTCCGCGTATGACGTAGGTGTCAAAGCGTTCCCCATTGTTCACATTGACCACGCTCACGCGCTCTCCGTCCAGCAGGCCGGCAGCCTCGATTAGTGCCTCATCAATGGTGATGCTGCCCACGTAGTCCAGGTTAGCCTCCGTGACGTGAACCCGGTGTATCTTCGATTTGAGTACCTGCACCAGCATAGGCCGTGCCGATTGGTTGTTTAGTACTTGCAGTTGTCAATCAGGCGCACGTTACCCGCCTGCACAGCCACGAAGCCCATGGTGACCCCTGGCACGTAGTTGCTCATAGGCATCAGGTCATCCGCGCTGGCGAAGGAGACGTACTCGGTCTGTAGTACGCCGCTACGATTGATCTCCTCGGTCACCCACTGCCTGGCAGCCTCTATCCCCTGGGCGCTGAGAATGTCTGCGGCACCCCGTAGAGCCTGTTGAATCCGTGGGGCTTCTCGCCGGCACTCGGCCGACAGGAGCTGGTTGCGCGAGCTCATGGCAAGCCCATCCTCCTCGCGTACTATGGGGCATGGCACAATCTCCACCGGGAGCTCAAGTTGCTTCACCAGCCGTTGTACGATGAGGAGTTGCTGATAGTCCTTCTCCCCAAAGTAGGCTCGGTCGGGCATCACTAGGGTAAGTAGCCTGCTCACGATTTGTGCCACACCGTTGAAATGCCCCGGGCGTTTGGCACCCTCCATGACGCTATCCAGGGGGCTTAGGTCGAATACCCGCTCATCAGGCTCCGGGTACATCTCCTCCACCGAGGGGGCGAACAGGATGTCAGCCCCTAGAGCCTTCACCAGCTGTGCATCCTGGGACAGCTGCCTGGGGTAAGCTCGGAGATCCATGGGGTTGTTGAACTGGGTGGGGTTCACGAAGTCGCTCACGATCACCACTCCGTTCTCTGCCACGGCTCGCCGAATCAGTGCTGCATGGCCTGCGTGCAGCGCCCCCATCGTGGGTACCAGACCTACGGTGCGTTTCAGCTCCCGGTGGGCGGCTATGATTTGGCGTAGCGATTGTGTTGTATCAATTTGCTGCATGCTCATTTGCATTGACTAGTATCACGCCCCCATTCGGCCATGGGGCACCGAATCCGAATGGGGAGGCGAAATTACAGTTTTTACCTGAGCTAATCCGCTCCCATCAGTAGCGTCTCTGGCGGGCTCGTTGGAGCTCACGATCCGTGTCCCGGCGGCGGAGCGTCTCCCGCTTGTCGTGGGCCTGCTTGCCTCGGGCCAGGGCGATGGTCAGCTTGGCGTAGCCACGCTCGTTGATGGTGAGCCGTGTGGCCACAATGGTCATCCCCTTCGTCTGCACGGCGCGGTGCAGCTTCTCCAGCTCGCGGGCTGTCAGCAGAAGCTTACGGTCGCGCTTGGGCGTGTGGTTGTAGTGTGTCCCGTACACATACTCGGGAATGTTCAGATTGCGAACCCACAGCTCGCCGTTGATAAAGAGGCAGTACGTATCCACCAGGCTTGCGTGCCCCTGGCGTATCGACTTGATCTCCGTCCCCACCAGCACAATACCCGCCGTGTAATACTCCAGCAGCTCGTACTGAAAGGATGCCTTACGATTCTTGGCAACTAGTTTCTCTCCCATGATTTCCCACTCTGCGCAATGCGCCCTCGCCACGCTATTCGGGCGTATTCAGATCCATTCCCCCAATAATCTCAGTGCTCGTCTCCCCGAGCCAGCCGCAGTACTGATTGAGACCCGTGTACACCATCACGAAATCAATCATAGCGAGCTCCACGGGATCGCCATCCTTGTTGACGGCCCACTCAATCTTTACCCCGGGATCGAGGTGGTTGGGCCGACTGTCTACGTATCCAAAGGGGTACGACTCCTGGAAGTAGCGAGCATTCCCACCCTTATCTATCGTGATCCTAAAATTATCGGGTACTCGCACCCCCTCGAATAGAATCACCTCGTCAGTAACCCACTTAGGCCAGTAGCTGTTCGCATGGTACTGATTCCTGGAAACGTATCCCCTCTTCCCTTGGTTGTCCCGCCAGGGTATATAGGCCGAATCGATGATGGCCGGATTGCTTGCCTTGATGAACGGGTGCACAGTGTCACGCGCGTAGGCAATGCGGTACCTCTTGATGCAGCCCGGCTTGTAGTACTCGCTACCAGCGATTTCGTACCACTCATCATTCTCTGGCTTTCCGTTCCCATTCCAGTCCACTCCCACCCGGATACACCCTGGCTCTGAGCTCCCATTGAATGCGTTCCCGAGAAGTTTGAAATCGTAGATCTCCCGCGCATTGCGCACCGGGTGGTCAAAGGTAAAGACGATGTATCCCCCGTAGCCTCCCAGGGAGACGTGCTCACCCTTCTCGCGCCCGGCGATGCGTTGGGTAGCCTTTCGGGCCATGGCTGCTGCGTTGTCCCCAGCGGCCCATAGGGGAGCCTTGTTCACAAATTGCCCAGGCGCTGGGCGGTACTCTAGCACCCGGCTAATGTACGGGCTGAATGCCCCTCGCGGACTCGTTGTGGCAAGCAGCTTGGTCGTTGCTACGTGCGCCTGCCCATCCCGATACGTCGTGCAGCGCAGCGTGTATGCCCCGGTCTTCGGTAGCACAAGGCGAATCGAGTCCATGCGTCCTACCCGCTCGGGGGTGTCGTCGCCGAACTGGAGTGTCCATGTGCACGAGTCACCGTGCAGCGTGCTACGAAACGTGCGGGCCGTCATCACCTCCATCACATCCTGCGGCTCGTTGCCCTCTGTCACCCGCTCATCAGGCCGCTCCTTGCGGCATCCACCCAGCGACAGTGCTGCCACAGCCACCAGTGCAACCCAGGGGAGTATACTATTCCTCATGGCCAGCGTGCTTTACGTGAGTGGATTACCGCCGTTTGTGCAAAAAGGCGAAGTGCCCCGGTATATCACCTGTGCGCACCTGCCATTTATGCCTCCCGTCCAAGCCGAAGCACAGCAGTTCACCGCTCGAGGTGTAGTCCTTCGCATCGGCAATGTAGAACTCCCGCCTCTCGGCATTCACCCTAATGCCATACGGCACCTGGATCTTTGCGTCGGATCCGTCTACGATTAGCTTAGACGAAATCAGCTTCTGCTGTGAGATGCTGATAACGCCGTAGCCCACCTTGGCTCCTGCCGTGATGTTCGACCAGGCCAAGCTGTAAAATATCAGCGAATCGCCCATGAAGTCGAAACCCGTCACGGGTATGTCAAAGCTCTTTGTTAGCGTGTAGCCCTCTGCGCCACCCGTTGTGGTGAGCATGTGGATGGATGGTGAAACGTGGTTGTAGTCGCCCCGCGAGGTCACCCACATCTGCCCCAGGCGGTCGATGCGAACCCGGTGCAGATTGATCGCCACGTCAATGCTGCGCACCACCTCCATGGAGCGGGTGTCCACCACCGATATTGTCCGGTCGTATTCAGGTGCCCTGTACCCGCCCGAGTTGGCCACGTAGATGTAGTCGCCCACCATCACCAGCTCGTCAGGCTGGTAGCCCACAGTGCATTTGCGGGTTATAGCCAGCGAGGCCGTATCTATCTCGTACACGGCACCCCGTGGGGCATCCGGCGTGATCTCAATGGGGCCAACGTACGAGCTCACGTACATCATGTTACCCTTGAAGGCCAGGTAGCGGCAATTGGGCACATCCACCTGCCCGATGCGTTGCGCCGTCCGGGCATCCAGCACCTCCACCTTGTGCGAGGCATTCACCACAATGTAGAGTCGGCTCCCGTAGATCTTCACATCATTTCCCACGTCGCCGAGCTCCTTTACCACCCCCGGATTGCGTGCCGCGTAGATGTTGCGCTCATACTGTCCTGAGGCGAAATCCATGTAGTCCAGCGAGGCCTTGTTGCTCCCCATGTTCCCCTCGTTCAGCACGTAGAGCCCGATGATGTCCCGCGCGGTGTCCTGGGCACCTCCGCTGCCGCCACCCTGCACCGAGTCCTTGGTGGATGGCACAACGCCCTGCTCCTTACGGCACGACGGATGCAGCAGCACCACGTGCAGGGCCACGAGCACTCCTGCCAGTGCCACCAGCCGCTGCAATCCTATCCGTGCGGTACGCTCAGTCATAATTTGGCCCATTGCGTGCACCCTGCCTACATGGAGAACGTGAGCGATAGCTTATAATTCCGCCCAGGCATGGGGTAGTTGAGTATGACATCGTAGGCCTGCGACAGCGCATTATTCACCTCCAGCCCAGCGCGGAGCCTGTAGTCTCCCCACCGGAAATCGCCAAACAGCGCAAGGTCGCTCGTGTACCACGGCTGCATGTGATTGTAAACGATGTTCTCTGACTGGTTATAACGTTCCCCCACGTAAATATAGCTATAATTCAGCGACCACATCTTGTACTGCACCCCCACAATGGCCGAGCCGCTATGCCAGGGTACGTAGGGGATCTGGTGGCGGTAGAAACTGCCCTGGGGATTGGTCACATCCTGCGCCCGTTGCCATGTGTACTGCAACCGTAGCGTGATGGCCCAGTTGCGATGGGGGCACAGGGTGGCTCCGGCGGTGGCATCCACGCCCCGTATGTGCACGCGCCCCAGGTTCAGCATCGTCCAGCGGAATTGCTGCCCACGTGGGTAGGCCACTATCTTATCGCGCACCTCGTTGTAGTAGGCATCCACGGTGGCATCCGCGCGTTGTATGAACGACTGTGGCCACTCGTGTTGCCACGCTAGCCCCACATCGTACTGCGTGACGTATTCCGGCTTCAGGTACGCATTCCCGATATCGGTGTAGTAGAGATCATTGAACGTCGGCAAACGCATCGATCGTTTGTAGAAAGCGCGCAGGCTTAGTCCCCACGCCTCGACGGGCGTGTAGGAGGCGAAGACCCCCGGGGTGAGCAGCAGCTTGTCTGGGGCCTTGTAGTAGCGTTGCACCCGATTGATCACCCACGTGCCCAGGGCGGTTAGCTGCACACGCACACCCCATCGTTGTAGGGCCACCGCGGCCGAGCCGTATTGGGTGTAGCGGCTTGGGAAGGGGAAGTCATGAGGTGGGCGCCGTGTGCGCACATCCTGCGTGCGTAGTGTATTCCATTGCAGGTCGTACGACGCCGAGGCATCTAGCCATGGGGTGAGCGTGAAGAGGTGTGCGCTCGATAGGTACAGCTCCTTTTGGCTGTAGGTGCGGTCTACCTGTAGCAGCTTCGTGTCGTAGTTGATGTACTGCATGTAGTCATCTGCGAACTTCGCTGAGGCTTGCATCTTGTACCAGCCTGTCACCTCGCTCCGCAGCGATCCCTGCACGAAGGTATTCCTGTCCCACAGCCGCTCTTCTCGCCGCCACACGTTGTTCACAATGGCACCTGGCATACCGCGCTCCGACTGGTAGTGGTAGGCCCGTAGCCGCCAGCCCCCATGCGGCAAACGCCCATACACAGCCCCCTCTACCCGCACGGCATGGATGTCGCCATTTTCCCGCACCGCGGTTGTGTCGTAGGCCACTCGCCCGTCAGGGGTCACCCGACGGTAGCGGAACTTGTATCGGCCCGTGGCCGTGATCACCTCAGCGTTCAGCGAGCTGCTCACGGTGGGGGAGAGACGATTCTCTAGTAGCACTGAGGGGTTGATGAGCCCGAATGATCCACCCCGTAGGGTAGCCCGTAGATTCATGCGTCGATCCCCCTCGAAGAGGGGCCTGCGGGAGGTGATGTACACGGTGCCCGAGTGCCCGAAGTCCTTAGCCGACTGGAAGATGTCGCTCTTCTGCCCATTGTACAGCATGATGCTCTCCACGTTGTCCAGCGAGTATTTGCCCAGGTCGACCTGCCCATTCTGGGCATTGCCCAGCTGGATGCCATCGTAGTACACCCCCACATGCTGCGAGCCCATGCTACGCACGTTGATAGTCTTGAGGCCGCCCACGCCCCCGTAGTCCTTCAGCTGCACGCCGGCGAAGTAGCGCAGCGCATCGGCCACCGACAGGGCATTCAGACGCTGCAACTCAGCCCCACTCAGCTCTTGCGGGGTGATGATCTGCTGCGAGCGTGCCCCACGGATGTGCACCTGGCGTATGTCCAGACTCGTGTCCGGACGCTCTTGCGCTGAGGCTAGCACCGAGCCCAGGCATAGCGACACCGCCAGGCTGAGCCTCACCACGGGCCACAGGCTCTCGTTGTGCGCCCACTCTGCCCATCGCTCCCCGCTCATAGTTAGCTCTCTTGGCAATCGCCATGGGTCATGCGCGCCGTGCACGCATGGTAGCCATCCACTCCGATCGCGAAGTTACGCTTTGCCAGGCTCTCCTGTGAGGGCTAGAGACGGGGGGCTGCGTTAGATGGTCGCGGCTACTGAGGGGTAGATGTGAGCGGATCGCCCTCGTGTTCGTCCTGCTAAGGGGTAAATCGCTGGTCACCGTTCGCCTCGATTTTCTCCTTGCGCATCATGGTCTCCATGTGATGGAGAGCGACGAGCGGACCAAGCCCGGCATCGAGGCCTGTGCGCATGCGTTGCTGATCTACAGCTCTGCGCGCTATTTGCGCTTACGCCCGGGGATGAAGATCGCCGTTAGCAGCACCACGCCCACGGCCACGGCTGTGACGTAGATCCTCCCCTCGAAGGGAGGGGCAAACGGCATGGTGACGAGGAATACCCCTGCCAGCGCAGAGAGCACGCCTGCAATCGCCCGCCGGTTGCGTAGACCCACCAGCAGCCCGTAGAGCCCTAGCACGGCGAAAAGCGAGACATCGACGTGGCTCCTCCACTGCTCCAGGAACCCCGCAGCCAGTGCAATTTTAGCCACCAGCAGCAGGGCCATCACCACCAATAGCAGCGTATCTACCGCACGCCCTACCTGTCGAACCATCGGTTAGGTTGCGAAATCATCCCGTTGCGCCCTTGCGGGGCAACGGCTGTAGGCTAGTAGAACGCCTGGTAACGCTTGGAGAGCGGGTTGATGAACATGATGGGCACGTCGGAGGTGACGACACCATCGGGGAAGTAGAACCGCAGCTTGCTCGTCATCAGGATGATGAGATCCGAGTCGATGGTCTTGGTGAAGCTGAATACCTCCTCGCGGAAATCGGCATGCCGACTAGCGGTCTTGATACCGTACACCACGTTCTTCGAGTCCAGAATCTTCTTCGTGAAGTACAGGTTGTTAGCCATGCCTTTCTTCTTCCGATCCACCTTCAGGTAAGGCTTCATCAGATTCACGTTGCAGTGGTAGTAGTTGGAAAGGTAGGCCACCCACCGCAGCTTCTCCTTGTAGGTGTTGTCGTAGTCCATCGGCACCACCAGCTCGGTGTAGTACTGGTGCTGCGGGGGCTGATTGACGATGATGAACGGCGTTGTCTCCACCTTACTCGACTTGATGCGACGGAAGGCATCCACCAGATTCAGGTCACGCTCTCCCTCCACCGTGTAGAACTGCTTCGACACGATGAGGTTCACGTCCACACTCACAAACAGGTCGGCTAGCGACTTGCGCAGACTCCGAATCTCCAGCACCATGGAGAGGATGTTGATGCGGTGCAGCTCGCGCCCCTGCGCATGGAGCGGATCCTCGCTGCTGGGAGTCTCGCCGTCCATCCGGTCGTCATACTCCCGTTGCAGACGGCCAGCCTCATGCTCCAACCGCTTTTGCAACTCGTCATGCTGCTGCTGGTAGCGCGCCCGGGCCCCAGTCGTGAGCATCAGACGGGGCTTACGGATGGGGTGCAAAATCATGATGTTGTCACCCACCACCTGCGCAAGCCGAATGGCGTGCTGCAACGCTATCTCCGAGCCGGGTGTGAAATCCCACGGCACCACGATGGTCTTCTGAGTGGCATTGGCCATAGTAACGATCCTATTTCTGTGGTGTAGACGCTGCCGAGCGGGCAAAAACCCTACTCTTGAACACCTCTCTCTTGTGATGTAATGGCTTTACTACCCGACAAATCGGGCGCAGCCACAACGTCACGTCTGCAAAGGTACAAATGATATTTTAAAATTGCTCCAAGACGGCTATCCGAGGCTCGCCTTCCATTCGTGCAGACGGCGCAGCTGGGCCTGCTTGCTCTCCTCGCGGAGACGTTTCGCCGTTTCGGTGTAGTACTGGTGGTGCTCGATGAAGGCGATTTGCACATCCACCCACTCGGGCAGCTCGCCCACCATGCCGCGCTCGTGGAGCTCTTGATATAGGGCATTGGCTACGGGAATGTAGTCGCGGCGGCCCAAGTAGTCGAGGTCTGCATCGCAAATGATCTCCTCGAGCCGATTGGCCGGGTGCACTGGCATCCGTGTGGCCCGTATCAGCGCATCGATCTGCTCTATCTGCTCCTGCGTGTACATGTATTGCGGCAGAATGCTATTGGCCATCTGCACCCCGATCTCCTCATGCGTCTGGTAGTCGATGATGTGCCCCGCGTCGTGAAGCAGCGCGGCCGTCTTCAGGAGTAGGAGCTCTTGCTCGCTGACTCCCTCCTGCTGACCGATGAGCTCCACCTGGGTGTACACATCCACCGTGTGCTTCAGGTTGTGGTAGTACAAATCGCGCGGCAGCTTCTCCTCTAGGAGGGTGAGCACGTAGTTCTCCAGGTCGCTCAGCCGTATGAGCTGGAGGCGGGTGATGAACTGCTGGTTCGGATCCTGTCCCTGCCCCCCGAGCGAGAGCTCGGGGCGGATGCCCTCCACGAAGTACATGTCCACGTTGCCCCGATTCTTGATCGGGATCTTCCCCCGGGGCGTGCAGACGAAGAAGTCGCGCACGAAGAAGTAGGTCTCACCCGAGATGTTGATCTTACCCGCCTGTCCCGATGACTCCATGCGGCTAGCCACGTTGACGGCACTCCCCCAGATGTCGTACGACAGCTTGTCGCGGCCGATGACCCCGGAGATCACCTGCCCCGTGTTCACCCCAATGCGTAGCCCCCATGCGTCCTCCTGCGTGCGCATCTCTGCGTTGAGCCGGCGCATGTGACGCTGCATCTCCAGGGCCGCCAGCACCACGTCGATGGGGTTGGTGCGATTGCGTATCGGCAGTCCCCCCGCGCACATGTACGCGTCGCCGATCGTCTTGATCTTCTCGATGTTGTAGCGGGCCACGATACCATCGAGGTCGAAGAAGAAGCGGTCGAGGAGGTCGATCAGACGCTCCGGGTTGGTATTCTCAGTGATGACGGTGAACCCCTCGATGTCAGCAAACAGGACGGTCACCATCTTGTACCGCTCCGTGGAGACGGTTCCGTGTTGCTGGAGCTCCTGCACGGTGTGGGCAGGGAGCACACGGGCAACGAGTCCCTCCATGCGCTCGCGCTCACGCACCAGCTCCTCTGTGCGGCGGCTGATGATGAGCTCAAACCGGCTCACCGTGCGTGCCCGTATCATCACCAGCACACGGTACACCAGGTGCAGTGCCAGCGCAGCGCACAGCAACCACAGGAAGGCCGAGAGGGGCGATACGGCAAGCGGGATCAGGTGCACAAGATACAGGTGCGTAGGGGGAAAGCCCACGCGCTGCAAGGTAGTAAAAACCCAAGAATCCGCATATCATCCAGTCCCTATTCCTCCTCTGCGATTCGGGAAACACGATGGCTCTGGCGATGGTGGGTAGGGAGGCCAGATCCGAACTAGCTGCGCCGTAGCCTCGCCGTACCAACGCCGTATCAAGTCCCAATTTAGTAGGCGAAAGTGTATTGTTGATGCGCTTTTGCTGCATCGAGGCCCGGTGGATGCCATCGGGCTTTGGCCCAGCGTTAGCTGTATGGGTGGTGACTGCGAAATGGGGCCCAGGGCTTGCGAAATTCTGCCTAGGGGATCTACGACGCTTGTGGCAATGCCGCCTCCCCTGTGATGCGCACACCCTACATTACAGCGTCTGCTCCGTCTGCGGCTGAGGGTGTGCCCCGGGGGATGGGCTCGGACGATCACGCTATTTGTATCTACCTTTGGCCAGTGTTCGTCGCCCCTGTCGGAGCGGCATGTGGAGACGAGCGCGCTGGGGGTAACGATACTCGCATGCCGATGGATCATGCCGAAGAGATACGTGAGCTGACCGAGCGAGTGCGGGGCTACGAGCGGAGCTACCGCATCGATGCGCAGTCGCAGATCTCAGACTATGAGTACGATCAGCTCGTCAGTCGGCTCCGGGAGCTGGAGCGGCAGTTCCCCGAGCTCTCGTTGCCCGATTCGCCCACCCGCATGGTGGGTGACGACCGCACGAGCGGCTTCCGCAAGGTGACCCACAGGGTGCCCATGCTCTCGCTGGAGAACACCTACTCGCTGGAGGATCTGGAGGCGTTCGACCGCCGTGTGCGTGATGCCTTGGGTGCCGAGCCCGAGTACGTGTGCGAGCTTAAGTTCGATGGGGTGGCTATCTCCGTGCTTTACCGCAAGGGGGAGCTGGTGCAGGCCGTCACGCGGGGTAACGGCCTGGAGGGCGATGATGTGACCGACAACGTGCGAACCATCGCCTCTATACCGCACCGGCTGACAGGCCTCTACGTTCCGGATGAGATAGAGTTCCGCGGGGAGATCTTCATGCCCCGGGCCACGTTTGCCGAGCTGAATGCCCAGCGCGAGTTGCAGGGCCAGAGCCCGCTCGCCAATCCGAGGAATGCGGCCGCGGGCTCGCTTAAGTTGCACGACCATCTGGAGGTGGCTAAGCGAGGACTCGATTGCTGGCTCTACTACGTGGTGCACACCCCGCCGCTCTATCCCACGCACGCGGCGTCTATGTCCATGGCGCAGGGGTGGGGTATCCCCGTGAGCTCCATGACGCGCATATGCCACTCGGTGGCGGAGGTGTTCGAGCAGATTACCCGCTGGGAGGGGGTGCGCGATACGCTGCCCTTCGACACGGATGGGGTGGTGATAAAGGTGAACTCCTACCAGGCACAGCAGACGCTGGGACTCACGTCCAACAGCCCGCGCTGGGCCATTGCCTACAAGTACCCCACCAAGCAGGCGAAGACTAAGCTCCTGCGTGTCGACTTCCAGGTGGGGCGTACCGGTGTGGTGGTGCCTGTGGCCATCCTCGAGCGTGTGCCGCTGGGGGGCGTGCGCGTGCAACGTGCCACGCTGCATAATGCCGATCAGGTGGCTCGCCTCGGTCTGTGCGAGGGAGATACGGTGGTGCTAGAGCGGGGTGGCGAGGTGATTCCCAAGGTGGTTGGTGTGGTGCCCGAGCTGCGGGTGCCGAATGCTGCACCCGTCGTCTATCCCACCACATGCCCCGTGTGTCACACCCCCCTACAACGTAATGAGGGCCAGGTGCATAGCTACTGCCCGAATAACCTGGAGTGCCCGGCACAGATTGTCGCCTCGCTGGAGCATTATGCCAGCCGTAAGGCGATGGACATCGAGGGGCTCGGTGGGCGCACTGCCAAGCTGCTGTACGGGCATGGGCTGGTGCATCACGTGGTGGATTTGTACAGCCTGACGCCCGAGGCGTTGCAAACGTTGCCCCGATTCAGCGAGCTCGTGGCGAGCAAGCTCCTACGTAGCATCGAGGCCTCCAAGCAAGCCCCGCTCTCGAGGGTGCTGTTTGGGCTCGGCATCCGCTTCGTGGGGGCCAATTTGGCCCGTGAGCTGGCCCTCCATTTTGGCGATATCGATGCCCTGAAGAGGGCCACCTACGAAGAGCTGAACGCCATTCCCGAGGTGGGGCACAACGTGGCACAATCGTTGGTTGACTTCTTTGCCCAGGAATCCACGCAGGCCCTCGTGGCCCGGTTCAAGGAGCTCGGCTTTACCCTATGCGAGGAGAGCCAGGCGACATCCGACCGGCTGGCAGGGAAGAAAATCGTGGTCTCAGGTAAGATTGAGGGCTACTCGCGCGAACAGATTCAGCAGCTCATCCGTAGCCATGGGGGGGTGGTGCAGTCGAGCCCCTCGGGTGAGACCTCATACATCGTGGCCGGGGAGCGGATGGGGGCTAGCAAGCGTAAGGCTGCGGAGCGGCTGGGTATACCAATCATCACCCCCAGCGAGTTCTTTGGTACGTTAAACCAGTAGTTCATGTCATTGCTCGCAGAGATTCGACACCGTTTTGGCTACCGCGCCCTGGCTCGTCAGGGGCAACGCATGCCGCCTGCGCGCCCGTTGCGATCGCTCGCGCAGGTGGACAGCATCGGAATGCTGGCCCCGAGCGATAATGAGCAAGATTTTAGCTGCATCCTCGACTACGCTTTCCGTTTGCAGCAGGAGCAGGGCAAGAAGACGTTCGTCTGCACCTACAATGCGAGCAAGGTGGCACCGGCCTACCTGGTGGCACGCCGTGATGTGACGCTGCTGCGCCCTGCCGACCTCAATTGGAAGATGCGCCCCGTTTCGCCGCCAGCCGAGACGTTCTGCCGTGAGCCGTTCGACTTCCTGATCGACTTCACGCTTCAGCCCAGCCTACCCATGGCGTGGATCATGCGCCTATCGCATGCCTCGATGCTGGTGGGGTTTCACGATTCGGGGAATCTCGACATCCAGTTCGCCCCTCCGCGGCAGGTGAGGGCTCAGGAGCAGATAGAAATTCTGGAGCGTTACCTCAATGCTCAGTCGTAGGGGAGCGTTCCGCACAACCACGTTGTAGCTATGTCAAGCACTTGCGCACTTCAGGGCCTAGGGGTCGCCATGGTGACCCCGTTTCTCCCTTCGGCCAATCGTCCTATCGACTACGATAGCGCTGGGCGAATTATTGAGCACCTGATTGGGAATGGGGTCGATTTCCTAGTGGTACTGGGCTCCACGGGCGAGGCGGCTACCATAGCCCCTGAGGAGCAGACGGAGTTCGTGCAGTTTTGCACCCAGCGCATTGCGGGGCGTGTGCCCGTGGTGCTTGGCTGTAGCAGCAATGACACGGCAGCCCTGGTGCGTAGGCTGGAGTCGATGAGCTACGAGGGCGTCGACTATGTGCTCACCGCGGCGCCAGCTTACAATAAGCCATCGCAGCGGGGACTGAAAGAGCATTTTGCCGCAGCTGCGCATGCGAGCCAACGGCCGCTGATTCTGTACAATGTGCCGGGTCGTACGGGGGTGAATATTCTCCCTGAAACAACGTGCGCATTGGCCCGTGAGCATGCGAACATTGTGGCTATCAAGGAGGCGTGCGGCGATGTGAATCAGGTGGCTAAGATTCTGCGTGGCAGGCCCAAGGGCTTTGCCGTGCTCTCGGGTGATGATGCCCTGACGCTGCCCATGATGTCGCTAGGGGCTACCGGGGTGATCTCGGTGATTGGCAACGTGACACCACGGCCTTTTGCCGACCTGGTGCACCTGACCCTGGCTGGGAAGATGGCAGAGGCAGCCTCGCTGCACATGCGGTTGATGCCGCTCTTCGAGCGTCTGTTCACCCATGGGAACCCCGCAGGGGTGAAGGCCGCTATGGCTCGCCTGGGGCTCTGTGAGAACACTCTGCGCCTGCCTCTCACGACGGTGCCGGATGAGTTCCTCCCTCTGCTGGATGAGGCCATCCGCGAGGCTCAGCAATCCTAAATCCCCTGCACAAGACTCACCGATGCGTATGCCAGGCAAGAAGCGTGCCCCGCAGGATTCGCCCGTCCCTCGACGTGGGGTGACCGACTATTTGGTGCTCTACATGAAGGGTGTGGCCATGGGCGGTGCCGATGTGGTGCCAGGGGTTTCGGGTGGTACCATAGCTCTACTGGTGGGCGTGTACATGGAGCTGCTGGAGAGCATCCGCAACGCCGGCTCGGGAGCTTTGCTGGGCATATTCCGCCGGGGCGGATTGCGCCGCTACTGGCGACAGATGCACGGGGCCTTCCTCTTGGCACTGGGATTAGGCATTGCCACCTCGATATTCACGCTGGCTAGCCTGATCACTCACCTGCTCGAGCATCATCGTCAGCTCGTGTGGGCCTTCTTCTTCGGCCTCATTGCCGCCTCTATCATCCTAGTGGCTAAGCGTATACGGAAGTGGACGTGGGCCCGTGCCCTTCTCTTGGTGGTGGGTGTCGCCATCGGATATTTTGTCTCCACGGCAGCCAGCACCAGTATGCCCGACTCTCCGCTCTTCCTCTTCTTGGCGGGTGCTCTGGCCATTTGCGCCATGATACTGCCTGGCATTTCCGGTAGTTTCATCCTCTTACTCCTTGGCAAG
>CAUUMS010000019.1:0-27138 GCA_963546395.1 uncultured Bacteroidia bacterium
ATGACGCTATGCGATTTTCAGTAGCCGTCCCAATGCCTAGGACGCTTAACACCTCTAACGTGTTCCAAATAGCCGCTATTTGTAATTTGTCTAAAAACAATACCTTTGCGCATGGTTCGGCTGAGTGGTTTGTACGCAAGGTCTGGCATAGCGCTCCTCTTCCTGGGCGTTACTCTGCTCATTGTTGCCAACCTCGTTCTCTACACTCACTCGCACGTTACGCCCCAGGGGTATATCATCACGCATGCGCACCCCGTCTCGGGCGCTTGCGGTGGGGGAGATATTCCCGAGCATGGCCACTCGGCCGAATTGCTCTACCAGATCCAGGCACTGCAACTGCTAGCCTACTCGTGGCTCTACGCATTCCACTGGGCCCCCATCTGTCGTGTGGTGTACGTGGAGTTGCCGCAGGTTGTCGAGAGGCCCTCGGGGGCATGCACCCTGCGTCTCCCAGCGCGCTCACCACCCCTCGTTCTGCATTAGGTGCTCCCTCACACGGGAATGGCCCGCTTGGCGGGTCGTAACCATTGCCACAACGGCGGGCACTAGGAGAGGATCTATCCCATTCATAGCTGGAACCATTAGCCCATGTCTCGCACGCAGTGCATCAATGGGCTTAACGGAAGTCCTGTAGCATCCAGTACATAGCCCTACAGGCATCGTCAATTCAGTGTTCACAAAAGCCAAGATCATGAGAGCGTTTACCTTGCATATCCTTTGCCTGCTCCTCGTGTGCATACCGGGGGTGCAGGCCCAGATGTCCCGTGCTCGCACGGACGCTAATATTTTTGGCCACGTGGTGGCCGAGGGGAAGCATCTGCCCTACGCCACCGTCACGGTGCGGGGCACCACCATCGGCACGGCGACGGATGCCACGGGCCACTATCGCCTGCTCAATCTGCCGGAGAAGGAGATTACCATTGTGGCCTCCTGCGTGGGCTACAAGCCCCAGTCGAAGACCGTAACGATGCTCCCCGGCGAAACGGTCGAGGTGAATTTTGAGCTGGAAGTCGACCTGTTGAACGTAGAGCAGGTGGTGGTGACGGCCGACCGGTCGGCTGTGGCGCGCCAGAAGTCGTCCACCATCATCAACACCGTGAGCCCCAAGCTGCTCGCCACCACGAATGCGCGCACCATCAGCGAGGGACTCCCATTCATCCCTGGGCTGCGCATGGAGAACAACTGCCAGAACTGTGGATTCAACCAGGTGCGGCTCAACGGGATGGAGGGTGCCTACTCGCAAATCCTCGTGGATGGGCATGCCATCTTCAGCGGCCTCATGGGCGTGTACGGCATGGAGCTCATACCCTCGAACATGGTGGATCGCATTGAGATACAGCGTGGCGGTGGTAGCACCCTCTACGGGAGTAATGCCGTGGCGGGTACGGTCAACATCATCCTTCAGGATCCTGCCGTGGATGCCTTCGAGGCGGGCTTTAGCACGGCGTTCGCGGGTGTGGGCCTTGACAGCATCACGGGAATTGCCCCCGACTACAATGTCTCCTTCAATGCCTCTACCATCACGGCTGACAACCGAACGGGGCTAGCCGTCTACGGGAATCACCGCTATCGTACCCCGCTCGATGTCAATGGCGACACGATCTCCGAATACCCCCGCCTGCGGAACACCACGCTCGGGGCCCGGCTATTCCACCGACTCGGCTACAGGGGTAAGCTCACGGCCTCATACTTTCACATCGATGAGCAACGCCGCGGTGGCGATGCCTTTGATCTACCTGTGCACGAGGCCCGGGTGGCCGAGGCCCCTGAGCATCATGTTAACACGGCCTCGCTGGTCTACACCCAGATGCTGCGGGCTGAGGACAGGCTGAACGTGAATTTCTCCATGTCGCACATCCACCGCGACTCGTACTACGGCGGTAAATCGCTAAAGGATTACGGCCTCACGCGCGACCTCACCTACAGCACGGGGGCTCAATACCAGGCCTTCATGGGGCGCCACACCCTCACCTCGGGCTTCGATGTCACCGGGGAGAACCTCAAGGATCAAAAGCCCGGGTACACCGACTTTGAGAATGCGCCCCACGGGGGAGGCAAGGTCGATGTGGAGAATGCCCCCTTCGTGAAAACGCTCACCGTGGCCGATCAGCGCACGTGGACGGCCGGTCTCTTCTCGCAGTACTCCGTGCAGCTGGGGATCGCCACGCTCACCGCAGGTCTACGGCTCGACCACTACACCGTGCGTGACCGCGAGGTGAAGCGCAATATTCATTCGGCCTTCGTGCCTGTGCCCCGTGCCAGCGTGCTACTCAACCTGCGCCCCGACTTGCAGATGCGCCTCAACTACGCCATGGGCTACCGCGCACCGCAGCTTTACAACGAGGAGTTGCATGTGGGCGTAGCGGGGGCCAAGCGCATCGTGCAGCGCATTTCGAACGACCTCAAGCGTGAGACGAGCCATAGCGGCATGCTCTCATTCGATTTCAACCGCCAGTTCGATCACCTGGCCCTCGGCGTGCTCGTGGAGGGCTTCTACACCCACCTGATGAATGCCTTCATCAACGATCGGCAGGAGGAAACCCCCGATCACGTGGTTGTTCTCGAGCGTGGTAACCACGCCCCGGGCGCACGCATCTTTGGGGTTAACCTCGAGGTGAACCTTAGCCCCATGCGCTCCCTGGCCTTCAAGATCGGGGGGACATTCCAGAAGAATAAGTACCTCGGGGAGGTGCCCGGCTCGGTGAACCAGGGCGAGGCGAATTTCCTCCGCACCCCCGATGTGTACGGCTTCCTGATGAGCGACTGGAAGATGTGGAAGGGCCTCTCGCTTAGCGCATCGTTCAACCTCACGGGCCCCATGAGCGTGGTGTACGAGGGGAAGAGCTGGCGCAATGACGAGGAGAAGAGAAAGCTCGCCGCCGACAATTTCAGCATCCGTCGCACCCCGTGGTTTGCCGACTTGGGCCTCAAGCTCAACTACGAGTTCCAAGTCAAGAGCGCCACACTGAACCTCTTCGCCGGGGCAAAGAACATCTTCAACTCCTACCAGAAGGACTTCGATCACGGTCCCGAGCGCGCCTCCTCGTACGTGTACGGCCCCATGCTGCCGCGCACATTGTACGTGGGCGTAAAGCTGGGGAACATCCTCTAGCGGGCGACCTGCCCTTTGGCAAAGAGCCGTCAGACCTCACCGAGAGGTCTGACGGCTCTTTCGTGTTGTCCCCGCCGGACGTTACGAGCACGGATGCTCGAAGAAGTGAGTTAGCCGATCGTAGATCGTCTTCTCCCGCTCCTGAATCTGCTCCTTGTCCCACTGCGTGTAGTCGCACAGCTTGCGCACCTCCGTCACCTTCGATGACTGGTACCGCTGCTTCTTAGCACTGAAGAAATTGTTACCCGCCATGATATTCGTCTGCCGATCGATGATCACCAGGTTGCCGATGTTCTCCATGAATTGCGATACATCCTTGGCACTCCAGCCGAAGTGTTGCTGATCGTGCTTCCGCGAGAAGATGTGCTCAATTTGAAAGCTAGGCAACAGCTCCTGACCCCGATCGAAAATGTAGGCGTGTAGCAGTAGGATAGCCCTCCTCAGTGGGAGCCCTATCGGCGATTGGCCAAGCTGCAACGGCCGGGGCAATTTGGGAAACTCGTAGTCCCCATTTTTCCAAATGGCCGCGCAGGCCTGGTGGTTCGTCGGCTTGACCGCATTCACCCCCGGATCGAGAATGTACAGGGGAAACAGGTAAGCCAGCAGCCTGGGGAGAAAACCGTCGAGCTCGTCGCGCACCACGTTTGTACCCCGCTCGCGGTAGTGCAGGAAGAGCACCGTGACGGGGTAACGCCAGTACTCGTTGGGGTACTGGGTAAGGCAGTGCAGCATCTGCTTGCTACGGTGCGTGCAGTACATATCGCTGAAAGCTCCTAGCTCGCGCCAAAACTCCATCAGAGCCAGCAGGTCGCGCATGATTTGCTGATGATTGTCCCGCAGCACTTCGTAGTTGTTCCGGGCGTAGTACTTGCGGAGGGCCATCTCGTTCGAGTGATCGTCATTCTGTGCCCGCAGGTAGTGCATGTAGTAGCGGAAGAGATGATCGACGTTGTCCCCCGTGGAGGTATCCTCGGTGAGCATCTTCCAGTCGGCCGTAAAGTTGGGGCGTTCCTCCTCCGTGTAGGCTTTATAGAGTTGCGCCTTGAAGATGTCCGAGTCAAGCAGCGGGAAACCCCGATCGTTCAGAGTGGTGAATATCGTCAGCGCAGAGTCCTGGTTTTGCGCCTCGATGGGCATCACGATGCACCGTTCCAAAAAGCACAGGCAGAAAGCCTTCCACGACATGGGATCTTTCTCGGCGAACTCATTCGATTGGGTCTCGAAGAACTTGTAATTCTCCGCGTAGCGGGACCGATCATCGGGGGCAGGCTCACCATCCCGAATGATGCTCACCAGGCTCTGAATCTCATTGTCCGACACAGCCATCGAGGTGAGCTTCGGACTCTGCTTGTCCTCTATGCCATTGATGCGATTCAGATCCCAGATGCACGAGGCGATGTTGCGACGCAGGTAGTCCGCATCATTCGTGTTCGTAGATGAGGCCAGCTTGGCGTAGAACACCCGGAGTATTAGCAGGAGGGTTGTGATGCGTTGCTGCCCATCGATAATGGCCAGCTGACCATTATCCGTGTGAGGGCACGTCACGATGGTGCCCAGGAAATACTGTTCATCCTCTTCGCCGCTCTCTTTCGTCTCGGTGAAAAAGTTCTTCACGTCGTCCCACAGCGTCCGGCAGTGCTCTATATCCCAACGGTAGGGGCGCTGATATTCGGGGATCACAAACTTTCGCTTCGAGTCTCGCAGAAAATCGAAGACGCTCAGCTTATTTACTACAAGTTCCGGCATGCTCCTACGGCTTAGATTTGACAAGTAAAACAAAAGTTTATTACGTAATAACACGTAAAACGTTGCAATGCTCACTCCCCGTGGCCCCCATGCGCGGTGTGCCGCGCTATGGCTACTTTTGCACCATGCGCTCACTTCGTCAGTAGGCCTGCCAGAGAGGTCCACCGAATCGGCGCAAAATCGCATCCCCCCATGAAAGCTCGTCTGCTGCTCCTACTCCGCCTGTTCACGCTGTGGCTTGCGTTGCAAGTGCTCTCCCGCCCTATCTTCATGGTGTATCAGGCCGTGGCAGGGCAACCCATCACGCCGGGGGAGGCGGCCCTGGCCTGCCTGCATGGGCTGAGGATGGATCTGTCGCTCGTGGGCTACGTCATGCTCCTGCTCTCGCTCCTCCTGGTCATCCTGCTGCCTGCGCCTCGCCGCGTTGCGCGTCCTGTGCTGCTTACGCTCAATGCACTCCTCTCGGTGGCCTGCATCGCCACCATTGTGGCCGACTGGGAGATCTATCGCAACTGGCAATTCCGCATCGATCTCACCCCCTTCATCTACCTCACGCAGCCCGCAGAGGCCGTGGCGTCAACTCCCATCCTGTCCATCGTGCTCCTATTGCTGGGCATCGCTGCGCTCGTGCTGCTCTTCAATCGGGTTGCTGTTCGCTGGGTCTGGCCTCGTGCCTTGGCGTACCCTCCAGCCCGTTGGTGGCATGCTCCCGTGCTTGTGCTCATCGGGGCGGCCATGATCCTACCCATCCGCGGGAGCCTCGACGTGGCACCCATGAATGTGAGCAGCGTGGCCTTTAGCAACCACGTCTACGCCAACCACGCCGCCATCAATCCCACCTGGAACCTCATCCAGGCGCTCATCGACGCGGGGCATAGCTACTCGCAGCAGGCCGATTTTCTGCCAGAGGATGAGGCCCAGCAACGATTCCAGCGCATCACGGAGGCTGACACCGTCTTCCCTAAGCTGCTGCGTATCCCCCGCCCAAATGTGCTGATCCTCCTCATGGAGAGCCAGTCGGCCAAGTTCTCCCGCCTGTGGGGCGTGGATTCGTGCACGCCAGCCCTCGACTCGGTGGCGGCCACCGGGCTCGCATTCTCACGTCTCTACGCCGCCAGCACCCGCAGCGAGAAGGGGCTCGTGGGGGTGTGGGCGGGCTACCCGGCCCAGGGGCGCAAGGCCATCATGCGACTCCCTCGCAAGCTGGCGCAGCTCAACTTCTTCCCCCGTAGCCTCGACTCGCTGGGCTACCACTCGGCGTTCTACTACGGGGGGAATGCCGAGTTTGCCAACATGCGCACTGGGGCCTATCTCGCCGGCTTCCAGCGGGTGGTGGAGCAGGTCGACTTCCCGGCCTCCCTGCGTGGCGAGAAGTGGGGCGTGCATGATGAGTACGTGTACGAGCGGCTGTTGCGCGAGTGCGACACGGCCCGGGGCCCATTCCTCAAGATGTATTTCACCCTGTCCAACCACGAGCCGTTCGATTTGCCGCATGCGTCCCCCGATCCCGAGGCGAGCGAGGAGCAGCGCATGCGGGCCACGGTGCGCTACGCGGATCGATGCATGGCGCAGTTCCTCCACCAGGCGAAGCAGCGTCCGTGGTGGGACTCCACGCTGGTAGTCATACTGGCCGATCACGGGCATCGCCTCCCCGGCGGAACGCCCAACCACCTACCCGAGCGTTACCATATTCCGATGGTGTGGACGGGCGGGGCCCTCGCACCCAATGCCTGCATGGAGGTGTCCACCGTGGGCTCGCAGATCGATCTGGCAGCCACCCTGCTAGCGCAGCTCGGCCTCTCGCACAGCCAGTTCCCCTTCTCGCGCAATATTCTGGCAGCGCAGCGCGGATGTGCTATGGTGGTGTACAACAACGGCTTTGGCTGGATTACCGACTCGGCGGCCTTCACCTACGACTTTGATGTCCAGCGCATTATTCACACCCAGGGGGCCTGCACCGATTCGGTGCAGCGTGATGGCGAGGCATTTTTTCAGACCTACCTTAAGCACTACCTCGGGCTGTAGCGCGGACGATCCACACGCCGCGAGGGCGCAGATCGTAGCCTCTGGGGTGCAGAATCGAAATTCTTGCTACATTTGCGCTGGCTTTGCGGGGGCTCATGGCCCATGCAAAGGGTCACACAGCGGGGTGTAGCTCAGCCCGGTTAGAGCACACGTCTGGGGGGCGTGGGGTCGCTAGTTCGAATCTAGTCACCCCGACTGGTGTAGGGGAGGATCTCTCAAGGGGATCCTCCCCTTTTTTGTGCCTACCGCGCACGGAGCCGCTATCCCTTCCCCATTTTGCGACGATGGATCTCGCATTTTATCGGGAATTTTCTGCCACGAACTAGCCCACTTTTCGACTAGATTGCGACGGGGCTGCAATCTACCATCGCCGTACCAAGTCCGTATTTCGCGGCACAAATACGGACTTGGTACCTCGTTGCTACGCTGTGGATCCGGCTCGCCATGCGTGCTACGACGTAATACGCTGCACATTGGATTTATATACTGTTTGACAAAATGTGATGTCGGGCGATGCGAACGCCAGGCATGTTGCGCGAAATTATTTGGGCGAAAATTTGCAAATGATGTCTAAAATTTTATTTAATTTTGTAGGGAGGGGATTCGACTCCGGGTGTTGGGTGAAAATCAGAGGCAACAATGCACTACGACTCGGTGGTACTGTTGAAATGTTTTCCCAATGCATCACTGTACATGCGTAACCTGCTTGGGCAAGGTGTAGTTTGCCCAAATAATCGTTCACCAAAATAGTGTAGCGTATGAAACGATGGTATACTCTCTGCATCGCGTTCTGGCTACTCCTGCCGCTGGGTCTCGCCGCCCAGCAGGCGGCGTGGTTGGGCGGGCGCCGTGTGGTGCCCGAGCAGAACGTGCGGCGTGCGCTGCGTGGTGCTCCCGATGTGGGACAGGCCACCGGCGGCATGCACAATGTGCTGGTGCAATTCGCCCAGATTCCTACTGAGGCGGAGATCCAGCGGATGGCAAATGAGGGCCTCGTGCTCGGGGATTACCTCGGGGGCAACGCCTACTTTGCGTTGCTCCGCGAGGGGAGTCGCCCCTGGGCGGTGCGCCGTGGTGAAAGCCGATTGACATCGGTGATGGCCCTCCGCCCCGAGTGGAAGATGTCGGCCCGCTGGGAGGGCTCCATCCCGTCCTATGCCCGCGTGGCGGAGGGGATGGCTGCTATCACGCTCTACTGCGCGCCGAATGCTTCCGAGCAGGAGATGGCTGCGCGTCTGGCGGAGGCTGGCTGTCGATGCCTGGGCTCGTGGAGCGAGCTCGGCATGGTGCGGGTTGAAGTCGCCGTGGCCAATCTGCCTAAGGTGGCAGCCCTGCCATGGGTGCTGCGCATCGAGCCCACGAGTCCCGATCCTGTGCTGGTCAACCACAGCGGGCGTACGCTCGGGCGGGCCAGCGTGCTGAATCTCCCCGTTGCGCTCGGCGGGCGTGGCCTGCTCGGAAAGGGGACGCGTGTCGGCATCTGGGATGCCAATGTGGTGACACATCCCGACTTCGGGGGGCGTGTGCATCCGCAGGAGTACGAGCTGGGGGGGAGCAATGCGGAGCATGGTACCCACGTGGCCGGCACCGTGCTCGGGGCTGGCATGCTCGACCCCGATGGCCGAGGCATGGCGCCAAAGGCTGAGGCTTACACCTACAACTTTAATAAGCAGTCGAACGGCAAGACCGCGCAGCAGGAGATGGACGAGGCAGCGCGGACTTTCGGCATCACCCTGACGCAGAACTCCTATGGCCTGCCGCTCGGCCGCCTGTGCTCCTACTACGACAAGCTGAGCTACCTTGCCTCCGACTATGAGCTCGACCGCCTGGCTACGCTACACCCCACGCTTACGCATGTGTTCGCCGCGGGGAACGACTAGGATGGGTGCGAGAAGCAGGTGGTAGAGCGTTGGGGCACGGCTGGCTATGGCACTGTGGCTCGGCGCGCGAAGAATGTGATCAACGTCGCTGCGCTACAAGAGGACGGCTCCATGACCGACTTTAGCAGCTGGGGCCCGCAGGACGACGGCCGCCTATTCCCCACCGTGGCGGCTAAAGGGGGGCAGGTGTACAGCACCAAGCCGGCGGGGGAATACCAGTCAATGGATGGTACCTCCATGGCTTGCCCCACGGTAACGGGGCATCTGGCGTTGGTGCAGGAACGTTATCGTCAGCTGAATCAGGGTGCTCACATGCAGAGCGATCTGCTGCGTGCAGTGGCGGCAAACACCGCGGATGATGCCGGGCGTAAGGGCCCCGACTTCCAGTATGGCTTTGGGATCCTGAACGCTGAAAAGGCTGTCATCGCGCTCGAGAAGGGCTACTACCAGACCGGCGTGCTGAAGGCTGGTGAGAGCGCACAGGTGAAGATTGCGAACATCCCCGCCACGGCGCAGGGATTGCGCGTGATGCTCGTGTGGAACGATCCCGCCTCCGCGGCGGAGGTGGATTATGGCTCACCGGTCATGATCAATAATCTCGACCTGAAGGTGGTTGCTGGCGGTAAGGAGTACTTGCCGTGGGTGCTAAATGCCACCAAGGGCCATGTGGAGGATCTGCCCTCGCGTAAGGCGGATGCGCTGAATAATATCGAGCAGGTGACCCTGGATGCTACCGACCTTGCGGGGGCCAATGAGGCCCAGGTGACGCTCACGGGCACCACGGTGACCAATGGGGAGCAGCACTACGCGCTGGTGTGGTGGATCGATGAGCCGGAGCTACGGGTCGTTTACCCCGGCGTGGGTGAGTTGCTTGTGCCCGGTGGCAAGTACGTGGCCCGCATCGAGGGGGCGCAGAAGAACTATCGCCTCGAGCTCTCGTACGATGGCGGCAAGAGCTACAAGGAGCTCAAGGATGTTGCTCTCACGGAGACGCAGAATGGGCGTAACATTCCGTTCACCATTCCGGCTGATGCGCAGATTACGAGCACGGCTGTGCTACGTCTCGTGGAGGACGGGGGTGCTCGGGTGGCCAAGAGCGGCCTCTTCAGCATTGCGCCGCAGCCGGCTGGCCTGGAGCTCTCGCGCTCAGACTGCGGATACACGGGCTGGAAGCTCACGTGGAAGGGTAGCCCGCTGGCCACTAAGGGCTACGCGGTGCTGCTAGGGAATACGGAAACGGCTGAGTGGGAGAAGATCGGTGTCACGGATGGGCCCGATAAGCTATCGCTCGATATTGACGAGGCCGTGGCGAAGAAGCTGGTGCACCCGCTGTTCGCCGTGGCGGCTCGCACGGGGGATGACACCTGGGGCAAACGCTCGCAAGCGGTGGTGGCGGACGGGGCTCGACCAGTGAAGCCCGCTGTGGGTGAGCTACCCATCGTGGAGACATTCCGGAGCATTCCGCCCAAGATGTTTAAGGTGAAGGGTGGTAGCAATGTGAATGTACGCTACGTGGGCACCCTGTTCGGCAACATGCCTGTTGGCTCCAACCTCATGGGGCTTGTGGTTAAGAGTAAGTTGGCGGGATTTGATACGAACAACTGGTTTGGTGCCAGCAATGCGGGTAACACCTCAGAGCTTCAGTTATGCGAGCTAGATCTCACGGGGCATGAGGACGTGATGCTGCACATCACGGGAGGCCTCTACTCGGCGAAGGATGATGATCCCACCACGGCACGCATCCGCCTGCTGGATGGCAACGGGAATCCCATAAAGAGCCAGCTGGGTACCGAGGAGCAGCAGGCGCAGCCCGGTGTGTTTGATTGGTATTTCCCGCTCAAGGGCGAGAAGTACAGCAGCCTGAAGCTGCAATTCTGCGGCCAGCTGCGGAACGACATGCTGATCGTCACCAGGATGGCCATTGAGAAGGGCTCTCGCGTGCCCGACGTGGCGCTAACGCAGATTACCAAGCTGACTAATGGGGCCAACCTGGGGGTAACTCCGGTGACGGTGCGCCTCACGAACAAGAGCATCGAGACCATCCGCAACGTGGAGGTGCGAGCCTACGTGAATGGCACCTGGAAGGGCGCTACGGTCGTGGATGAGATACCGGCCAACGGGATCAAGGTGGTCGACGTGAATGTGGATCTATCCACTAAGGCGGTGCTGGGCGAGATGATGGAGGTGCGCCTACAGGCTGAGCTTAAGGATGAGGTGTACACGGATGACAACAGCGTCGTGTCCACGGTGAATAATCTGGGCCGCGTGGTGCCCATGGGGACATCCGTCATGACACAGAGCTTCTTTGGCCCGCTGGCGGTGGATCCCAAGGTGACCTACGAGGTGACGGAGCCGGTGATCTTCACCGATGACGGAGGGTTCTACGGCCTCCATAGCGATAAGCAGGTGTCTACCATGAAGTTTGTGCCCAAGGATCCCTCCATGCGGGTGCGGGTGACCTTCAAGAAGTTTGACATCGATGCCGATGAGTCAGTCCTTTACGTGTACACGACCGATGTGCTACAGGATCTCGGCATACAGGGCCTACGGAAACGGGCCACGCTAAGCGGCAATAGCCAAACGCTGCCGATGAGCTTCATTTCTGAGGCGAAGGACGGCGGCATCACGTTCCGCTTTGAGTCGGAGGATGTGCTGAAGGATGGCTGGGTGGCTGAGGTGGACCTCGTGCCGGTGCAGAATCCGCTCACACTGGTTTCCGTGGAGGCACGGCATGTGGGACAGGAGAAGGAGGCTAAGATTCCCGTGAAGGCTACCGTGCGCAATAACTGGGTGCAGGAGCAGCCTGATGTGACGGTGGCACTGTGGGATGGCAAGACTGTCCTGCTGCGCACCAAGGTTACGTTGAAGCCGGGTGAGAATGAGGTGGCCTTCGAGGAGGGCCTGCCGATGGCGCTCTCCACCAACCAGTCGTACGAGGTGTACCTGGAGGGGATCGATGCGGTTGGCGCAGACAACCAGCTGGATGTCATGGCCTCCTACGATAGCTACTGCATCCCGAACCACGTGGCTAAGCCTGGTGCATTGGCCCTGGGCATGCTGAGCGTGGAGGGTACCCAGCTGGATTTCAGCGGGCCTACCCCAATGCTACAGTATCAGCTCAAGGAAGAGGTCACCGTGTATACGAAGGATGGCAAGGTGACGTTACGGGCTCGTCTGGCGCACAACGACGTGAAGGATGGTGCCGTACTCGCCGTATGGGTCGATTGGAATGGTGATTTCCAGTTCACGAACGACGAGAAGTCATCGGTGACATTCGATCAGGGTAAGCAAGATGGCGAGTTTGAAATGACGGTGCCTGCCGATGCGCAGCCCGGCAAGAAGCGCATGCGCCTGATGCTGCTCTCTAAGGCTGAGGCCGAGCAAGGGCCATGCGTCACCGGAACGCTGATGCACGGTGACATGCGTGACGTATCGCTCATCCTCAAGGAGGGCGTGGATCCAAATCGTAACGATTTGACCATCACGGGTATCAATGCCGGTGAGTCAGGTGTCGACCTGGCGGCTGATCAGAAGGTGAAGGTGACTATCCGCAACAATTCCTACCAGCCCTATGCGGGTAAGGTGAAGGTGAAGCTTTCTGTGGATGGTAATGAGGTGCCCGACGTGGCTGACATCGATTGCTCAGCTAGCCCGCTGTCAGCCTATAGGGGTGAGGCCACCTACGAACTCGATAAGGGTGTGGATCTGTCAGCCCAGGGTAAGCACACAGTGACCGTGGAGATCACGGAGCAACCTGAGGCTGTAACGCCGGAGAATAACAGCAAGAGTGTTGAGGTGTACTGCGCGAAGGCGCAGACGGTTAAGCTCATGGCGTTGCACATTGACAGCCGCACCAACAGCGAGAGCACGGATAAGATTGACGTGAGTGCTGCCGCTAAGCTGCTACCTACGCTCAAAACTGGCGATAGCCGCACGGTAGAACTGCTGGTGAACCTGGACAGGAAGCAGCACTGCAATATCTTGCACGCTAAAGGCCTCCAGCTGATAGGCATCAATGGCATCGAGGGTTTCCCCGATGGAGGCCTTGCGGTGGTACTGGAGCGTCGGCAGCTGGACTACACGCGTACAGGCGTGTTAACGCCGGGCACGTGGCATCACATCGCCGTGGTTTTCACGGATGTCTACATCTCTGCCTTCTTCAAGGAGTGCAAGGTGGAGATCTACGTGGATGGTAAGAAGTGCGAGACCATAAGTAGCGGCGAGGCTGCGCCCAACTTTACGGACATGAAGCTGGCGGCTCGCTTTGCGGGTCAGGTCGATGCTCTGCGCTTGTGGGATAATGCACGGTCGGAGCAGGAGATCAAGGACAACATGTATAAGTTCGTGCGCCAGGCGAACAAGGAGCTCCCTGAGCACTGCGTGGCTGAGTACTCCTTCGATGAGGGCCCGAAGAATGCGATGTCCTTCTCGGGACGAACCCCGGCAATCATAAGCGTAGAGGATGCCTCGCTCATCGATAAGGATGACGAGACCGGTACCTGGCGCACGATTGCGACGGACAAGCTAATCTCTGACTTCCATTTCGACACGCAGGTAGGCGCTTGGAGTGCCACGGCTACGCCCAATGAGTACGAGGTGGTACTACCCAAGAAGCCTGAGTTCCACAAGACGAAGGGCTGGGTGAACACCGTGTGGCCCGGGGCGAGTGTGAAGATGGGTGGTCAAGAGCTTACAGCAGACACGGAGTTCGACTTTACGGGGAGTAAGAGTGTATCGCTGACGGCAGAGCGCAAGGGGATCTTCGGTAAGGATTTCGCCCAGACCGTGACCATTAAGCCCAAGTACGACAAGTCGAATTCTAATACACTCAGCACCGTTAGCATCACGGATAGCAAGAATGACTGGTTGAAGACCACAGTGCAGGGCCAGATCGAAGGTGTTGAAGTGACTATACCTCTCGATGTGGCTACTACTGGGAAGCCAGAGCCGAATAGCAAGATCCAGATAGCCTTTGTTTCCGATGGGGAACATGTGCTAGTGGATGGGAAGGAGTATGATCAGGCGGGTAGCGCAGAGATTAATCTGCATCAGCCCAACACGCTCACGGTGGTTGCGGCTAATGGCGAAAAGCGGATCTACACGATACGTCTGGCTTGCAAGCAGAGCATCACCTGGAACCCCGCTACACTGGAGTACACCTACGGCGATGAGGCTGTAGCCCTGGATGCCGAGGCTGACTCGAAGCTCCCGGTGAGCTACACGTCTAGCAATCCTACTGCGGTTAGCGAGGCGAATGGTAAGCTGCACTTCGGGGCTCCTGGCGAGAGCGAACTCACAGCGCAACAGCTGGGCGGAGGCATCTTTGAGAAGGCCGCTCCGGTTGCAAAGCAGTTCAAGGTCAACCGGCGAGCGGTGAATGTCACTGCAGCCCTGACGGCCAAGCTGGGTGAGCCGATACAGTGGGATTTCACCTACGAGACCCTGGTGAATGCCTCAGATGCCTTGAACCTTCCTAGCCCGATTGCCAAGGGCGCATTCAAGCTCAAGAGCATGGATGGTGCCCATGAGTACCAGTTTACCGACCAGTTGGGTGTGGGCGAGTACAAGCTTGAGGCCGTGGCAGCCAATGCATACGAAACCGAGCTGTACAAGGTGACCCCTGTGGATGGTACGCTGAAGATAGAGCAGGGCGATAACAGAACTATCACGTTCATCGCTCAGGATGGGGCTGGTGCCAAGCTTGAGCAAGCGACCGTGACCGTTGGCAAGGCGAAGTATGTGACCAACGCTGAGGGTGTAGCTACTGCCGTTCTGGCTGGAGGCGTAACCCATGCGTGGACTGCCAGCAAGGAGGGCTACTCCCCCGCATCTGGGGAATTGGCCGTCTCCAAGGATGAGGATGCTCAGGTGGTGGCCACGCTGCAATTGGCCGACCTGAAGCTGACGTATTCTGCGGCAGCCCACGGATCCCTGCTGGGCAAAGTGGAGCAGCAGGTCGCCAAGGGTGTTTCCGGAGAGCCCGTCATGGCGATGCCTGAGCTGGGGTACCAGTTCTCGCAGTGGTCGGATGGTCGCAAGGATAACCCGCGCGTTGATGCCGATGTGCAGGCCGATGTGCAGGCTGAGGCCCAGTTCGCAATACGCTCCGTACGCATTAAGTACATCATGGGCGAGGGTGGTCAACTCACCGGTTCAGCGGAGCAGCAGCTCGATGCGCTCAGCGACGGGGAAGAGGTAACTGCCGTGCCGCTCGATGGGTACTACTTCGTCGCCTGGAGTGATGGCAACACCTCGCCCACGAGGAAGGAGACCCGCGTGCTTGAGGATATAGAGCTGACTGCCAACTTCGGGCAGATTGTACCTATTCCGCAGCGCATGGACTTCGAGGCGAAGCGCTTCACCGACGGATGGCAGACCATCAGCGATGGGAAGGATTATTGCCCGTTCGAGGTGAGTGACGAGCCTCTCTATGGCGGGAAGATAATGCTGGACGGCTACTTTGCGATTAGCAATAGCGACAAGTACGGCAAGAAGAACGTACGCTCTACGCTCTTGTCACCGCGCTACCGCTTGGATGGCGTAGACAAGCCAGTGCTCCTGTCGTTCGACTACATCTTCTTCCGCCTGCTAGGCGCAGAGTTCATTCTCTACTACACGTTCGATGGCCAGACGTGGGAGAAGTGGGAAGAGCTGACATCGACGCGCGTACGCCGTGCGAAAGACTTCAAGCTTGAGCCTGCGAAATTTGCGGGGAAGCAGTTCGTGCAGTTTAAGTGGGTCTACACGGCCGGCTGGGACTACTACGTGCTCATCGACAATGTCAACGTATACCTAGAGGATGCCGTATCGCACGAGTTGACCTACGTGGCCGAACCGGCTGATGCTGGCAAGTTCCTCATTGATGGTACCGAGCAGACATCGCAGATGGTGCAGAACGGTCAGCTGGCTAAGCCTGTGGAGGCTGCGCCCAATGCGGGGTACCGATTCATGGGCTGGAAGGATGGATTCGGGAATGAGCCCGTGCTAGCTATTCCTGGCCCCACCATCAAGGCTGCCACGTACACTGCGGTGTTCCATGCTGAGAAGTCGCTGATCATTAGTTACTCCGCTCTGCCGGCAGACGGTGGTAAGGTGCTGATGGATGGCGTTGAGGTGCAGAAGCAGGAGGTAGAGCTTGGTACGGACGCTAAGCCCGTGGTGGCCTCTCCCGCGGAAGGGTTCCATTTCGTACGTTGGAATTCCAACGGGTCGGAGGATCCTACCCTCGTGCAATCGGCCGTGATGCGTGACATGGAGACCCAGGTGGTCTTTGCCACCAACACCTACGACGTGTCATTCGAGGTGACTAGCAATGGGACTCCTGTTGAGAATGCCACGCTGATCCTTGGGGGTAAATCGGGTGCAACCGATGCCGCTGGGCAGCACACGTTCAACGTGACCGCCGGTACGCACGTCTACACGGTTAACGCCGCAGGCTTTGCGCCCAAGGGCGGTGAGGTCGTCGTGAAAGACGCTGCCATGGTGATTAACGTCGACCTGGCTAAGGATCAGACATTCCTCTCGTACGCAGTAAACTTCACCGTGACGGCGAAGGGCCAGCCGCTGGCTGATGCCACAGTGACGGTGGATGGCAAGGCGTACAAGACCGGTGCTGATGGTAAGGTGAGCATCTCGCTACCTGCGGGTACGCATGCCTACAAGGTGGAAGCCGAGCGCCATATGCCTAGTGAGGGCAACGTTGAGGTGGTGGACAAGCCCGTCAACGTCGACGTAGAGCTTGCCATCATGGGGTACGAGGTGACCTACACGAGCTCGAAGGGTGGTACCCTCGTTGTGGCTGCAAACAACGAGTCGCTTGCAAGCGGCACCCTCGTTGAGCATGGCGCAGAGATCCTCATCATGCCGAAGGCTGATGCCAATTACAAGCTCGAGCGGCTGCTCGTCAATGGTGAGGATAAGACATCTGCCCTACGCTCTGGCTCGCTCACCATGGTGCTAGAGGCCAAGCTGCACGTGGAGGCCACCTTCGTTGCCACTGGTGGCAACGAGCCTCAAACGGCGGTTGAGGAAGCTGCCCTGGCGGGTGTGATGGCATACCCCAACCCATTCGCCGATGTGGTGCGCGTGAGTGGCGTGGAGAAGGCTACCCGAATCCAGGTGTTGAATGCCAACGGGGCCGTGATCACCACCATCATGCACAACGGATCCTCTGAGGCGCAGCTGAACCTCGCCGATCTACCCTCGGGTGTATACCTGATTGTGGTTGAGCGTGGTGCTGCACGTAAGGCCATGCGCATGGTGAAGAATCGTTAGGATAGTCTGCCGCCAGCTGGCGGTAGGCCGATAGGAGAGCGGGGGAGCCTGAATAGGCCCCCTGCTCTTTTTTGCACTCATCCGATGTGTGTCCCCGTCATCTCCCGCAGCCGATATCATCGCTGGGCTGTGCCTCTGTCCACGAGCGTATGGGCCGTTGCGCTGTGCGCCCAGCAACGCTTGCCTAAGGGTTTGCACCGGGTAACCCTTGTGCCCCTCCACGTGGGTCATCAGCTAGCTCCGTGCCGCTGAGACGTACCTATTACGGGAGGTACGCCCGTTACCCTAGGCAGTGACTTTATGGGACACGCATTGTCCCCGATGTGGTGGAATGGCACCCCCATCTCAGCCGCTGGCCAGGGGAGCGTTGGGTGGTGCGGTCTCTGAAAGAGCTCTGCGGTGCGCGTGGTCACATCAGCCGTCGCATTGCAGGCCCAGGGATTATCTGTGAGCCCCTGAAATCTTCGGCCCGATACGGCATCACCCCTTTGCTGCTGGCTTATCTGCCCTCCCATTACAAGTTGTCCCAACTTCTGTACCTTTGCCTGTACAACCCGATTGGTGAGTGGACGAGACCTTTGCGCGCATACAGGCACCTGTGGCCGAGCATCTGAAGGGGTTTAATGCCTACTTCGATTCGCTCATCGACCTTCCGAAGGGAGCCCTTGGGCTTGCGCTTCGTTATGCGCTTAGCACCCGTGGCAAGCAGCTGCGACCCCTTGTGGTCTTCCTCAGCGCAGGGGCCGCGGGGGGCGTGGGCGAGGTGACCCGTGTGGCGGCCGCCATGGTTGAGCTCGTGCACAATGCGTCGCTCCTGCATGATGACGTGGTGGATCAGGCCGAGCTGCGCCGCGGTCTACCCGCCGTCTACAAGCTTTGGCGAGCCAAGGGGGCCGTGCTCGTGGGGGACTATATGCTGGGGCTTGGCCTTCAGTTGGCCGTGCAGTCCGGGTGCTACGAGTTGCTGGCGCACATGAACCGGGCCGTGCAGCAGATGAGCCAGTCGGAACTTGAGCAGCTACGGCGAGCCAAGATGCGGCGCGATGACGAGGCTGGTTACTACGAGGTGATACGTGGCAAGACGGCAGCCCTTTTGTCTGTGAGTGCGGCCAGCGGAGCTACCTCTGTGCAGGCCCCGGCCCACGCCGTGGAGGCCCTCTCGGTCTACGGGGAAAACCTTGGCATGGCCTTCCAGATCCGCGATGATATTCTGGACTTTTCCCGCCATAGCATACTGGGTAAGCGGGCTGGTAACGATTTGCGAGAGGGCAAGCGCACCCTCCCCGTCTTTTACGCCATGCAGGGCCTCTCGGGCCAGGAGGCCAGGCGATGCGCAAGGCTCATAGTGCGGGCGCAGTACGATGAGGCTGCTCTCGACGAGGCCATCGACTTTGTGGTGAACTCTGGGGCTCTAGAGCGGGCCGGCGAGCGCGTGTCGCATTACACCCAACTCGCTGTCGAGGCCCTGGCGGCCTTGCCCCAGAGCGAGTGCGTGGACTCCCTCAGCCTACTGGCCGACTACCTGGTGAGTCGCAACAAGTGAGTCTCGCATGGCCCGCATCGACCTCCTCTTCATCATCATCTTTGCGCTGGCCGGCATTGCAGGATTCCGTAAGGGCTTCATAGCTCAGGCCGTTATGCTGGTGGCCCTACTGCTGGGCCTTTGGGCCGCCATCCATCTGGCCGATGTGGTGACCTACCAGGTGCTGCATCAGCAACCCATGGAGCACTCCACAGCGCGCCTAGTGGCCCTTACGGTCATCTTTGCCTCCGTGGTGCTGCTAGTGTATTTCGCGGGCAAGTTTGCCCGGCGCATCCTGCAACTCACCCTCCTGGGGTGGCTCGATCGGCTGCTGGGACTACTGCTGAGCATATTCAAAACAGCCCTGTTGCTCAGCGTCTTGCTCACCATCCTGGGCAGCTCGCATCTGGCCGAGCGTTTGGTCGATCCCACCATACAGCAGCGTAGCCTCTTCTATGGTCCTGTGCAGCGTCTCGCTCCGGCCATCTACCCTCGCCTGCGGAGCTATGGGCAGATATACATGGACGATTTGCAGCGTGAGCATCAAAACTGGGAGGACGATTAGCCATGAATCGCATGCCGCTCATCGAGCTGGAGGGGATGCACTTTCGCGCTCACCATGGTTGTTTTGCCGAGGAGCGCAGTGTGGGGGGCCACTACGTGGTGCATCTAGCCATGCGGGCTGATGCTCCGCAGGCCCTGCTGACCGACTCCATCGACGATGCCCTCAACTATCAGCAGGCCTACCAGGTGGTTGACGAGCAGATGCGCATCTCCTCGCACCTGATAGAGCACGTGGCCCAGCGTATCCTCGAGGCCCTCTTTGCGCAGTTGCCGCGGCTTGCCTGGGCGAGCGTGAAGATTCAGAAACTCAACCCACCCATGGGGGGGAAGGTTCACTGCTCATCCGTGACGCTGGAGCGGGCTCGCCATGGGCATTCGTAAACGCTGCCCTGCGTGCGGGGTCATCTTTGAGTGCTATGCGCCGGAGGGCGATGTCGCCTGCTGGTGTGAGACGGTGAGTGTACCTCCCACGGTGCTCGCCGAGCTGGCTCGTCGTTACCGCGATTGCCTGTGTCCGCAATGTCTATCCCATGGGGCGCAAGATCTGCCGAGGCTCTCGGTTCGTCCCATTGAACCTTGCGCCGAGGAGGAGTGATTCCTCGTGCGCCAATCCTTTCTGTCATGCCAACAGCTGAAGTTGAGAAGCTAGCCCATTTGCTGGAGCTTGTGCGACGCATTCGCCGCGATTGCCCTTGGGATCGGGAGCAGACGCTCCAGTCACTCCGCCCCTACACGCTGGAGGAGGTGCACGAGCTGGCCGATGCGATCCTGGACGATGACAACGCCGCCATGCGTAAGGAGCTGGGCGACATGCTCATGCACATCTTCTTCTATGCGGTCATTGCCGAGGAGGAGCACCGATTCGATATGAGCCAGGTGCTCGATGCCATCAGCGAGAAGATAGTGTATCGACACCCGCACGTCTTCGGCGATGTCACCGTAGCTGATGCGCGCGAGGTGGAGCAGCGTTGGGAGGCGCTCAAGCTGAAGGAGAAAGACGGGAACCGTCGCGTCTTGCAGGGAGTACCCCGCTCATTGCCCCCGCTCACTAAGGCGCTGCGCATACAGGAGAAGGCCAGTGCCGTGGGGTTCGACTGGAAGGATGGCGAGGGCGTGTGGCCTAAGGTGATGGAGGAGATCGGCGAGCTGCGCGAGGCCATCGATGAGAATCCGCAGGGGGCCCATGCGCAAGAGGAGCTGGGCGATGCACTCTTTGCGCTGGTGAATCTGGCCCGCTTCCTGCGCATCGATCCTGTGGTGGCCCTGGAGCAGAGCAACCAGAAGTTCATGCGCCGATTCAACCATGTGGAGTCGCGGGCCCTGGAGCAGGGACGCTCCCTCCCCGAGATGACCCTCCAGGAGATGGATGTCTACTGGGACGAGGCCAAGGAGCTTGAGCGTCGCGCCCGTGGGGCGGAGTAGTCGCCCAGCCGCAGTAACCCATTTTCGCATCAATCTGAGTGGATCCCTCTAGCGTGCTAGAGCCTTATTCTGCCTAGGCTTGCACGTACCATCGACGTAGCAGAACCGTACCAAGTCCGTATTTGGTAGGACAAATACGGACTTGATGCGTCGTCGCTACAGCGAGTCTAGCTCGAGGCCTGCGCCCTGGGCTGAGTCCTTATCACCTCACGGTGGGCTTGTGTAGCCGATTTTCTTCGTAGATTCCCCACGCTGGGGGTTGCTATGGGCTCCGATGGCAAGGGGGTATAAACGAGCAGCACACCTCTCCCCGATGCGCGAGGAGCGAGTGTGCTGCGATATGGAGAGCGTGGAGGCAGGGCTCGTGGTGGGAGCCCCTGCGAGCCTTTAGCCCCTACTGCTTATTCCGTATGTACTCGTCGATGGCTTTGGCAGCCTTGCGGCCGGCCCCCATGGCCAAGATGACGGTGGCTGCGCCCGATACGGCATCCCCCCCGGCGAACACCCCGGGACGGGAGGTTTGCCCCGTCTCATCGTTGGCCACGATAACACCCGAGCGTTTGGTCTCGAGGCCCGGAGTGGTTGTGCGAATGAGCGGGTTGGGCGATGTGCCGAGCGACATGACCACCACGTCGCAGGGGATTTCAAATTCCGAGCCGGGGATCTCCACAGGGCTCCGTCGCCCGCTGGCATCGGGCTCGCCGAGCTCCATGCGTATAGCGCGCACGGCTCGTACCCACCCCTTCTCGGTACCGAGGATCGCTACCGGATTGGTGAGCAGCTGGAATATTATGCCCTCTTCCTTGGCGTGGTGCACCTCTTCGGCGCGCGCGGGTAGCTCGGCCTCAGAGCGGCGGTACACCAGGTGCACCTCAGCCCCTAAGCGGGCCGCTGTGCGGGCAGCATCCATGGCCACATTGCCACCGCCCACCACCACGGCACGCTGCCCCACGAAGATGGGGGTGTCGTAGCTGGAGTCGAAGGCCTTCATGAGGTTCGCGCGGGTTAGTAGCTCGTTGGCTGAGAGCACGCCGTTGAGGTTCTCGCCCTCGATGCCCATGAACTTAGGTAGCCCGGCCCCTGAGGCGATGAAGACGGCCTGGTAGCCCTCGTGGTCGAGCAGGTCGTCCACCGTGACGGTGCGTCCCACCACCACGTCGGTCTCAATCTCCACGCCGAGCCGCTTCAGATTGTCTATCTCGGGATGCACCACCCCCTGCTTGGGGAGGCGGAACTCAGGGATCCCATACTCGAGCACCCCGCCGGCCTCGTGTAGAGCCTCGAAGATCTTCACCTGGTAGCCGAGCCGGGCCAGGTCGTTAGCGCAGGCGAGTCCCGCGGGCCCTGAGCCGATGATGGCCACCCGGTGCCCATTGGCGGGCTGCACGGTGGTGTTGAAGTAGTTCTCCTGCCTGGCGTAGTCGGCGGCAAAGCGTTCCAGCTTACCGATGGCCACGGGTTCACCCCGTATGCCCACCACGCATGAGCCCTCGCACTGCGACTCCTGCGGGCACACGCGGCCACACACTGCGGGCAGGCTCGTGTCCTCCCACAGCACGTCGGCGGCACTAAGGGTGTTGCCCTCTAGGATCTGGCGGATGAACTGGGGGATCTTGATGTTGACGGGGCAGGCCTGCACACACCGCGGGTTGCGGCACTGCAAGCAGCGGGCGGCTTCCTGCTGGGCCTCCTGGATGTTATAGCCGTAGCAAACCTCTTGGAAGTTGGTCACGCGTGCGGCGGGATCCTGCTCGCGGACGGGGGTACGTTGCTTCTTGTCTGCCATGATGCTACCCGATTTTGCAGTTGTTCTCGTAGGCTTGCATACGCTCGGTCTCCATGGTGCGGTACATGCCCTGGCGGCGCATCGCCTCATCGAAGTTGATGGCGTGGGCATCGAACTCGGGGCCATCCACGCAGGTAAACATCATCTTGCCATTGACGCTCACCCGGCAGGCCCCGCACATGCCGGTGCCGTCCACCATGAGCGCGTTGAGGCTCGCCTCGGTGGCAATGCCTAGCTCCTTGGTGAGGGCCGACACGAACTTCATCATGATCATTGGGCCGATGGTCACGGCGTGGTTGTACTGCTTCCCCTGGTTTTGCACCAGATCGCGGAGGCAGTCGGTCACCAGCCCATGGAAGCCGTCGCTCCCGTCGTCAGTGGCCTGGTAGTAGTTGGCCGCGGCAGCCTCCATCTCGGGACGCATGATCTCGTAGTTCTTCGATTTGGCCCCGATGATCACGTCGGGCTTGAACCCGCGCTCGGCCAGATATTTCACCTGGGGGTATACGGGGGCTGCGCCCACGCCGCCGCCAATGAAGATGATGCGCTTTTGGGCGAGCTCCGAGTCGGGCATGCCCACTAGGTTCGAGGGCTGTCCGAGCGGCCCCACAAAGTCGAGGAGCGTGTCGCCCTCTTCGAGCCGGCAGAGCCGGTGGGTGCTTGCGCCGATGGCCTGGGTGACGATGGTGACAAGGCCCGCCTCCCGATCGTAATCGGCGATGGTGAGCGGCACGCGTTCGCCGCGATCATGCACCCGCACAATGACGAACTGCCCGGGCTGGGCCATTTGGGCTACGCGGTGCGCCTCGATGTCCATAAGGAATATGGAGGGCGCAAGCTCGAGTTTTCGTACGATTTTGAACATTGCCAATACCTATGCCTTTTCTCGCACCCCAGCTGGCCCCGATTCGCACAGTGGGACAAATCGTGCTATAGCCGTGGTGCTATGCTGCCTTGGCAGCGACCGGCGCGAAGGTAGGTAAAGGACCCGATAGCAATGTTATCTATTGCTATGATAGAATGGTTCGTGGAAAGAGTCTAAAAAGGCGTTCCGCACCGCGTTAGGATGCCAGCGGCTGCCTGTGCAAATGGGCAAAACCTTTTGTGGTACCTTTGCGGGATAGGGGTTTTGTAGTAATGCTGATTTACCGATGCATACAATAGCTCGCCGTGTGCTGCCGCGCGTCATTGCCCTGATGGGCCTGCTGCTTGTGGTGGGAAATCCTCTCGGGATGGCGCAGGGGCTCTTGATGCCATTGCCACGCAGCCTGGTGAATGACTCGGCGCAGCTGCTCTCGCCCGAGGCCAATAGGCGGCTGGAGCACATGTTGCGCGACTATGAGGACAGCACCTCCACGCAGATATTCGTGGTGACGACGCGCACGTTCAAGGGGTATGATGCCAACTACTACGCCACCACGCTGGGCAACCAGTGGGGTGGTGGGCAGCGTGGGAAGAATAATGGTATCGTGGTGCTCCTTCGGCCGGGCGATATGCCCGCGGTGGCATTGTCGGATGGAGCGCAACGGCTCATTCGGTCGGCCTCGCAGCAGCTTGTCGATGCGCTGGGTGGTGGGGGCACGAACCTGATGGGGGCTATGCGCGATGGGGCTTCTTCGGTGGCCGAGGCAGAAGAAACGCCGGATGACGAGACGGAGTCGATGGAGAGCGTGGCTATTGTGCCCAACGATGCTGCGCTGTGTAGCGGGGCTTTCAGCATGCTGGACAATGTGCTACAGGGGCTGAATGACCTGGGCAATGAGAGGGCCATTACGAATCGGCCCCCTGGTGATTACGGCGAGGGGTACATTGCCACGGGGTATGGGATGGATCACCTGATTCCCGATGCGGTAGCAGCTCGCATTGTGCGTCGATATATGGGTCCGTTGGCCGTGGCGCATGAGTATGATCTGGCACTCTTCACCACGGTGCTCTGCGTGATGGAGTGCGCCTCGGGGGCTTACCAGTCGGATCCCGATCCTGAGCCCAAACCGGCGGAAAAGGGGGCGGTGCTGCTGTTTGCCCTCCTGGCCATGCTGGCCCCCTCGTTGCTGGCAACGCCGTTTCTGACCATTGGGTTCTTGCTACGCAAGGATCGTAGCTTGCGATTCGGTGCCTATTTCTGGCCCCGCCTGTGGAACTGGAATCTGCTAGTGCTGACGTTCCTCCTCTCCCGTGGTCGTGCCTCGGGGCGTGGGGGCTCGTCTGGGGGTATGGGTGGCGGTTTCGGGGGAGGCTTTGGAGGCGGCGGAGGTGGCTCCTTCGGTGGTGGCGGTGGGGGAGGCCGGTTTTAATTCGGCGGCAAGTGCGTCGCTCCCCTCTTCTTTGAAATCGGAGTAAATATGCGGCCGTTTAATCGGAATGCGCAGGATTTATTGAGGGTATAGAGCGGCGTTGAATGTGAACAAATAGCATCGATAACTCATTATAGCAGCTGCGACAAACCGGTGTACCTGCTGCTTGGTGGCGGGTGCGCCCTAAAATCATAGTACTGCTTATGCCGAGTTGTGGGATTGGAAAGGGCGGTTGCTGGTTGGGCCGATTGGGATACTACGTGTCGCTTTACGGTTCGGCACTCGTCCTACTTTGGATTGGGTTGTTTAAATTTACGCTGCGCGAGGCCGAGGCCATTCGCCCCCTGGTGGAGCATCACCCGCTGAGCTTTTGGGTGTACAGTGTCTTCAGCGTGCGTGCCGTGTCGAACTTCGTGGGGATTGTGGAGATTGCCATTGCGGCACTCCTCATTCTGAGCCCATGGAGTGCGCGGGTTCGCCGCATGGCGGGGGTTGGCATGCTGGTGACGTTCGTCATCACGTTGAGCTACCTCTTCACCACGCCGGGCACGTGGCGCATGGTGGAGTGGATGCCTGTGACCGACTTCTTCATCCTTAAGGATGTGGTGATGCTCGGGTTCGGGCTCATGCTCTTGTCGGGTAGGGGGGCACGGCGATGAGCGAGGGTAGAAGTATGGCGAGACGCTTCTGGGCGTACGCTGCGCTGGTGTTGGGACTGGTGGCAATGGGGCAGGCCGGATGCGCTGAGCCCTCAAGGCGAACGGAGGTTATGGAACAGGGAACGCAGGAGATCTATTTTGCCGGAGGGTGCTTTTGGGGCACCGAGCATTTTTTCAAGCAGGTGCGGGGCGTGGTCTCCACCGAGGTAGGGTATGCCAATGGGACGGGTAAGAATCCGACCTATGAGCAGGTGTGCAGTCACACCACAGGATTTGCCGAGGTAGTGCGGGTGGTGTACGATCCGCACCAGGTGGAGCTGCGCCAGCTGATAGATCTCTACCTTAAGACGGTGGATCCGACGAGTCTGAATCAGCAGGGGAACGATCGGGGCACGCAGTACCGTACGGGGATCTACTACACTCGTGGGGAGGATGCGCCGGTGGTGACGGAGGCACTAGCCGCATTGGCCCGCCAGATAGGTAAGACGGTGGTGATAGAGAATCGGCCGCTGGAGAATTACTACCCGGCTGAGCAGTACCATCAGGACTACCTGGATAACAACCCCGGGGGGTATTGCCACCTTTCGCCTGCGCTGTTCGAGATGGCCCGGCAGGCGAACCCGCCGCAGGAGTCGGCTTACCGTCGTAAGGATGATGCCACGCTGCGCAAGGAGCTGAGCTCGCTCCAGTACGAGGTTACGCAGAATAGTGCCACGGAACGCCCGTTCACCAATGAGTACTGGAATGAGTTCCGGGAGGGGATTTACGTGGACATCACCACGGGAGAGCCACTTTTCATGTCGACAGACAAGTTCGAGTCGGGTTGTGGATGGCCCGCATTCTCCAAGCCCATTTCGAAGGACTTGATTGTGGAGAAGGATGATCGGTCGCATGGCATGGTGCGCACGGAGGTGCGTAGCAAGACGGGCAATGCGCACTTGGGGCATATCTTCAACGATGGGCCCGCGGAGCTCGGCGGCATGCGCTACTGCATCAATAGTGCCTCGCTACGCTTTGTGCCCAAGGAACGGATGCAGGCGGAGGGGTATGGCGATTACCTCAAATTATTCGAGCAGCGATAATTCCCCGAGGCTGAGGCGAACCCGCATGACGTAAGGGTTCACATACGCATGTTAAGGCGTATGTGGATAAAGTTACCGACAGGGTAGAACCTTTTCGGTGTTCACTGAGTTAATCACTGCACGAGGGCCAGGTTTCCCCACGCGCAGTGAGACGCATCGGTAGTGGTGCTGTGCAGTTCGGCTCCCCGCTTGAGGGTGTCGGGCTGTGCAGCGTGCTTTTATGCTGAGGGTGTACTGGCCACGGTGGGTACGGGGTGAGGCGGTGTCGGCTGAGAATGATCTCCTCGTAGGAGGTTGGTGAGGGCATCCAAACGGATAAAATGCGGTGGTATGGGAGCTGATTCCTTTCGGAAACGCAAGGCATCCCTGCGTTTCCACATTGTGAAGTGGTTCGTATTTTCGTTCATTGCCATTTCATTGGCAATCTCATGCGTGCTGGGCTGGTGGCAGATCAGGGCCATGCGAGAAAACTACTACGAGCAGGCCGAGAGCGTGTCGAAGCTGCTGGGGGTACGGGCCACGCAGTTCATAGAGGCCGCCATGCAGGTGACGACGCAGCACACCGAGGCGCTGGAGGCTGCGCATGAGCAGGGGGTGCAGAACCGCACCCTGTTCCACTCGCAGCAGCGCAAGTGCCTGTCCCAATACGACTGGATCTTTTGCGCGTGGGCCTCGGGCGAGCCGAACGCCATCGATTCGTTGGATGGGTGGGCGCGGCGTGAGTACGGGCTCAATGAGCATACGCACCTCTCGCTGGGATGGAATCGCCAAG
>CAUUMS010000020.1:0-26422 GCA_963546395.1 uncultured Bacteroidia bacterium
CATAATGTCGATGTGATGCCACACCCCCGGGGTGAGCACAGCCTTAGTCGTCGTCACCAGCTCCATCCAGTCACCCACTGCCACACCGATACTGTTGTCGGGGTAATCATCCTCCCCCTTGAGCGACAGCACTCGGAATCCCTCCGCCTCCATCAGGAGCCCCAGCTGCGGCCTATCGATGTTAACCAACATCTCGATGCATCGAGGCTCTTCATCGTCCACTATCCCGGCCAGCAAGCCACCCACCTGCTGCACATCCACGTAGTCGGTACGGCTGCTATTGGCCTGCGTCTTCAGCTGCAATGCGTAGAACCCATTTGGGGCCTCCTTCACGCAGTAGACCTCTGCGGAAACCTCATTGTTCTCCGGCGTAACTACCGCTGGCTGCTCAGCTATCGTGGCCGTCACCACGTGATTTCCAGCCGCGGATAGATCCACCCGCGTTGTTAGCGTGAACTCATGCGTGCCGCCGTAGGGTACGAGCGGTGAGCCCGCGCAGTCGAGCATCTCCTCGCCCGCCGGCTTGTCATCCACCTGCACCTTCACAGCCACCTTACCCGCGAACTCCGTGTAAGAGTTGTTAACCAGCGTGAGCTTAAGCTCCCGATCCGAGGGCAAGTCCTTACCCGACAGCCCCGCATCTAGCTTAGTAACCCCCAGGTCGCCACGCTTAGGATCCGCATTGGCATTGAGCATAAGCGTGATGTCACGCACGTCGCCATACTCCAGCACCTTCGGCACGCAAGGCCCATCCGTCATAGCATCCGACGCACAGAGCAGAATGCGCGCACGGCGGGGGCCCGCCTCCAGATCGGCCGGCACAGGCAACGTCAGCTCAACGCGCTTTGCGCCGCTAACCATGGAAGCCTCTACCTTCTCCGTCTCCTCGAACTGGAAATTCCCATTCCAATCCACCCAGATGGCGAGCTTGAACTTGCCATCCGGTACCTCATCCTTAAATCCGGCCTGCACACGGACGCTCCCATCCTTTTGCCACACGTTGGCCCGGCGGTCGAGATTGTACTGCATCCGCCCATTCGCCTCGGGCATTGCGATTGTAGCCCCCTCAAAGCGTAGCTCCCCGAGAGTCAACTTCTTCGGCGAGGCAATGGTCTTGGGCAGGCAGTAGCTATCGTACGCCGCCAGCAGCTCCACCGAGTTGTCCGACGCATCGTAATCGTCACCCGTTAGCCGCACGGTGTAGAGCGCATTAGACGCAAGGCCCATAGTGAGCTTTTCCGTGAACTGCACCTCACTCACGCCAGGCTCAAGGCGAGCAACACGCTCGCGAAGCAGCACCCGATTACCGCTTATCAGATAGAGGTTGACATTCTCCTGTGCCGTGTTCCAGTTGTTACGCACCGTGGCCACCACGGGGACGCTCCCCTGCGGGGTGATGCCCATCATCTCAGCCCGGGCCGACACCACCGTAAGCGGATTCTTAGCCGGCACTAGATCAATCTCTATCGCCCAGCCCTCTGCGCTCTCATACTGGGACTCGAAATGGAATGCGAGCCCCCCATCCTCCGCCTCCGACACGTAGGTCGGCAGCGTCTTAGAGGTGCTACTGAACAGGGCACGGGGTATCAACTTTTCTACATTCAGATTCTTCGGTACATCGCCCGTGTACAGCCCCATGTAGGCCTCTGTGGCCAGCGCCAGGCGCACGAATCGGGCCCGTACACGCATGGACGGATCCGGAGGTACGAACTTGATGGTGGACTGCTGCCGTATTGAGTGGTTGCCCAGGTAGCCCCCGTTGTCCGTGAAGACAAGCGGCTTAGTCACCTCATGCGTGATGAATGGGTTCTCAATGAATTCGCCCCACGGCGTGGCGACAATCACCGAGGTACCCATCGGCACCACCGTCCCCATGTTGTTCACCTGGGTGCGCACCACGTTGTTCGCCGTATCCACATCGCCCGCCAGCACAGCCTCAAAGCGGAGATCCATGAGCTGTCCTAGCGGATTAGGCGTGCTCAAGTCCACCTGCATCGTGACGGTGGCATCGCCAAAGGCCGGAATCTCCTTCACGGCATGCGCCGTCTGCCACTTCCCATTCACGTAGGCCCTCAGCTCCACGCCCTTCGCCGGCTTGAGGCTCGCATTATTCACCAGCAGTCGCACAGGCACAGTGCCCAATGCGGCACCACCCTTGATAGAGTCGAGAAGCGAGAGGGTCACGTTCTGATGCGTCGGGGCCTGCTCTATCGCCACGCGCACCAGGGCCAGGAGGTCATTCCGGTCGTAGCCCGAGAACTGGATGCGGAGCTTGTGCACCTTGTTCGCCTCCAGCGGGAAATACCACTCCTCGTCACGCCCACGATACTTCTGCACCTCGGTACCCAGGCTGCTCTTGAGCACCTGATTACCGTCCAGCACGCGCATGCACGCGGTGTGTTGCGTTTCGGTGGTGCCCAGATCCAAGTTGCCCGTGATGTGGAGCACCACATTCTCCACGTCGCCCAGCTGGAGCTCGCAGAACTCGAGTTCAGCCATGTTGGGCGCATTCTTCGACTCGTCGAAATAGTCATTCGTGTTGAAATTCTTCAGCCCCTTGTTGACAACCAAGCCGAAGAAGTTCGATCCCAGCGGTACATTTCCTATCATCGTGGCCCTGTACCTCGCCTTCACGTTTGCACCCGTCTTGATGCGGAACAGCTGGGAGGGTATGGATGCGAACGTTTCCTCGATGGGGAGCTCTTTCAGGCTCGGGCTATTGGCGCGTATCACGCTAGCCTCCACGCCCACCGACCGTTTACCCCACTCCTTATCGCCCACCCGGGCAGCCACCGCAAAGATGGGCCGTTTGGCCTTAGACACCTTATCTTTTGCTTCGCCCGAAACATCGAACCGCGTGGCCGCAGCATTCTCTGTGTGCCCAAGCGAGATCCATTCGCCCGTAAGCGCATCCCCGAGTAGCACCTCATACCCCATGGTGGCCCCATCGTGCTTTTCCCACTCGAGCGACCACCCGTCGTAGCCACAGCTCGCCGTCGTCAGCTTCAGGCCCTTAGGGCGAGGTGCAATGGTGAAGAGCCCCTGGCTCGACACCGCTCGCCCATCCTGACCCACAATGCGCATCACCGCACGACTCGTCAGCGGGGCATCAGCGGGCAACGCAAACGGCACGCTCACCGTAGACGCAGCCTCTCCCGCATCATCACGGGCTACGGCCGCGTAGGTGTTGCCACCATCGTAGGAGATCTCCAGCGTGAATGCGCCACGCGCACCATCAATGCGTGCGAGGTACTTACCGCCAGCCTCCAGGAGCTCCCCAGCCGAGGGGTAGGTCAGCCGGAGGTCATCCGACTCGAACCAGTAAGCCACAGCGTACTCCTGCTTGCCATTCACCACCTCTTTGCCCGTCACCACGAACTCCACCGAGGTAGCACCGCCGAGCTCAGCGGCACTGAGCGTCACCTGCTCAATGTTATTCAGCACGTCCACCTGCCTCGTGGGCAAATCCTCCACATGCCCCTTGGCCGCCTTCAGCACCCAAGGCAGATACTCCTTCCCGTTGACCTTCAGATGTAGATCCAGGTCATTCGTCATCACGCGCTCCTCAAAACCGTAGGCCCGAGCCACCGGCGGATCATTCCACACCAGCATCACCCGCAGACCTGTACAGCCCGCGGGAATGTTTATCGTCTCGGTGGCCGTCTCCCCCGCTTGCAGCGAAGCCGTGTGGAAATATTGCTGCTCAATGGACACCACCGCCTTCTCTGCGTTGAGAATCCCGTACCCGTACTGGAAGTCAGGGCCTCGACGGCCGGCATCATCCGCCGTATTGGCCACAATAGCTCGCAGCACGTCGCCCCGGATGTTAGCCCCGCTGTGCAGCTGCCGATAGCGTTCCTGGAGCAGCGCCAGGTGCCCCGTGGCTGTGGGGCAAGCCATACTCGTACCACTCATGCGTTGGTAGCCGTCGGGAGGCTGCACGCTGTACACATTATCGCCCGTAGCCGCCACGGTGGGGAATAGGCGACCGTCGCTCTGGGGGCCCATGCTCGAGAAATTTGTAAGCTCGCCCTTTGCGTTCACCGCCGCCACATTGATGACGTTCTTCGCCCGCAGCGTACCCGTGCCGTAGCCCGGAGCCCCCCACATCTCGATAGTAGCATCACGGCAGCCCGCTCTCTCATTACCCCCAGCAAAGACATGTGTCAGCGTGGGAAAATCCACCGCCAGACGGTCGAGCCGGTAGTCGGATGAGAAGTAGACAAATCGCCTGTAGTATGCGCACAGCTGTGACAGGTTGTAGCCGTAGGAATTCTGCGTGAGCGTAATACCGAAACGTTGCGCCGCATCTTGCATCTCCTCCTCGGCCGACTTGCCATTCGCCTGCTCATTGAAGTTGTATGTCCAGGCCTGCGCCTTGGGGGCCATACCGCGACCGTTGGGGTCGAGCATACCCGCGCCAAGCACCGTACCTGCCACATGCGTACCGTGCGCCTCGTTACCATTGCCCAGCTCATACTCCTGCGTGTGGACACGATCCCCAAAGTCGGGATGTGTCATAACATTCCCGTCCCATATCCCCACGCGTGAGCCCTTCCCATACAGACCTCGCCCATGCAGGGCCACGGGGGTATTCAGCACATTAGCACGCCCCAGCGTGCGTCCCTGGTAATTGTTCAGCGAGCGAGGAGGCTCCGCGAACTCCATGCGCAGCACCCACGGCAGAGCCGCTACCGACCCCATGGCCGCCACTGGCAACTCCACCTGGGCAATCTGGAATGAGGGTTGCACATTCACACGCCGGCACCCTGCGGCCCGGAGCTGTTGGCTAACCAGCTGCTCATTCGCATTGCCAGCGTAGAACACCGAGATGCGCGCCACGCCTTCCCCAGCTCGGGCATGAGCCGGGACATCACCCTCGGCCATCCCAAGGCCCATCTTCCACTCGGGTCGCATGGGCACAAGCGAGGTGAGCTCAGCACCGCCGCGCACACGCATAGGGGGTCGTCCACCCTCGCGTAGCAGGGCAAAGTAGGCATTGCCGCCCACGTAGTCGCCCAATATCAGTCCCTGCTTGGCCAATGCGGCGATGTCAGCCGCCGTTGGGATCTGCGCAAACTGCACCAGCACGTTATGCTGTCCGCCCGTGGCGGGGCCCACATCGGGGACACCCCGGCGCACGCTGCGCGCATTCTGATCGGGCACAAAGCGATGCCCGGCCAGCTGCACCGTCCTTTGCGCCCACAGAGCCAGTGGCAGCGCAAACAGCAGTGCAAACAATAGTGCGTACATCTTCCTCATACGTCTCCTATTTTGATTGATTACGAGCCCGTCCCGGCGCCATCCCTCAGCAGGTCACCGCAGATTGGCAGCTCCAATTTAGTGAAAATGCACCTACCGATCCCCCTACGCAGGGCCCATGGCAACCCGCACTACTGCGTAAGGCCGCAGGCACTGCGCATCCTGTCACATCGGTGATATGCAATTTAGGAATACTATGCGCTAGGGTGCACAGCTAGGCACCTCGCACGGAATTACAGCAAAAGGCCGCTATCTCACGGGCATATATGGGGTAGATGAGATGGGGCTCTAGCGCATCAACTCCGTACCAAGTCCATATTTGGCCGTGCAAATACGGACTTGCTATAGCGCAGCTACGCCACGAGCTAGGATTGTATCCCCGTCTTCACCCCACCAGGTAGTCCCGCGCATGCGCCGCACCACACACCATTGACGTAACTACCAAGCCCCCTTTTCACGTTACCTCCTGCGCGAGGCTGCATGAGTAGGGCAAAGGGTTCGCCACGCAACGCATTCTGTCCCAGTGGGTCGGTTGCTCATCAACACCTCCGACCGATTGGTGGAAATTTGCCGCAACGTAAAGGCCACGGCCCTAAGTATTAGCTACATTCGCCGCCCCACCTGCTGGCCATTCGACGGGCACCTGGAGATGCCCCATCGCCGCCGCTCCGTGGGAGACATTATGTCATGAGATATCGTTACCGACTCGCATTACTACTAGTCCTCTTAGGGCTGTCGGTGGGGCTACGTGCCCACGATAGTATCATGCTCAATGGGCATCGCATCGCGCTACGTGGGCAATCACTACGGGCTGTGCGCGCGCTCACCTCGGCAACAGCTGATGCGGAAGAGAGGAGCAACGTGCTAGTGCAGATGTCTCAGCAGGTGACCTCGAGGGAGATCGATGAGCTGGCGCAGCAAGGGGTAGAGCTGGGGGACTATCTGGGCGACGGCACATACCATGCGCTGTTGCGCAAACAGCACGCACGCCCGAGCCGCATGCGTAGGGGCCCCATCAAAGCCATCGTACCGCTACGGAGCGAATGGAAGATTGACACTGCGCTCACAGTTAGAGGGGGTACCCCCGCAGATGCAGACGTGGATGAGCTGATCCCCGTGGCCATCTACCTTGCTCCCAACGCGGGAGCTACCCACGTGGAGCGTATGCTGCAAGAGGCCGGATGCCGCCATGTGCACCTCAACCCTTCTCTCGGCACCGCACGGGCAGTGCTACCAGCCTCACGGCTCGCCTATGTGGCCGATCTACCCTGGGTGCTCCGCATTGCCCCCGCCGATAGACCAAACAGCGCGGACAACTACGGGGGACGCACGCTAGGCTGCGGTTATGCGCTGAGCATTCCTGCAACCTGGGGCGGCAGGGGACTGAGTGGCAAGGGGATCCGCATAGGGGTGTGGGACGCTAACATCGTGTCACACCCCGAGCTAGATGGGCGATTCGCACGGCAGGAGTCGGAGATCGGGGGTGATGGATCCGAGCGTCATGCTACCCACGTGCTCGGCAGCGTGCTCGGCAATGGGGTGATCAACCCCGAGGCGCAGGGCGTAGCCCCGCAGGCGCAAGCCTGGACGTACAATTTCAACACGCAGCGCAATGGCAAGAGCGAGCCTCAGGAGATGGACGAGGCCCGCAGGCAGTTCGGGATCACGCTCACGCAGAACTCTTATGGGCCTCAACTGCGGACATCATGCCCATACTACCGGCAGTTCCGCTACCGCCACGCCGACTACGAGATGGATCGGCTCGCCCATCTGCACCCCACGCTAACGCACGTGTTGGCAGCGGGGAATGACGGGGGGTCGTGCCAGGCACAGATGCAATCGCAGCATGGGCATCCGCTGTATGGCACTACGGCCCTGCGCGCTAAGAACGTCATCTACGTGGGAGCCACGGATGCGCAGGGAGTTCTAGCCCCTTTCAGCAGCTGTGGGCCGCAGGATGACGGAAGGCTATTCCCCACCGTCGTAGCCCGGGGAGTGGGCGTGCTCAGCACAACGCCCCTTGGGACGCACCGCACCATGGATGGAACCTCGATGGCCTGCCCGCTCGTGACGGGACACTTGGCCCTGCTGCAAGAACGCTACCAGCAACTACATCGGGGGGGCGAAATCCGAAGCGACCTACTACGTGCCGTCGTGGCCAATACAGCGGACGATGCGGGACGACCGGGGCCCGACTTTCAGTACGGCTACGGGATTCTCAATGCCGAGAGGGCGGCCCGTGCCCTGGAGAATGGGTACTACACGATGGGCAAGCTGGGGCACAAGGAGTCGGCAACGCTCACCCTACGCGTCCCGCGCGAGTGTAGCGGTCTGCGAGTGATGCTGGCGTGGAATGATGCGGCCTCCTCCAAGGATGTCGCATACGGATCGCCAGTGCTGATCAATGACCTAGACATGCAGGTGCTGGTGGATCGCACGCCTTACCACCCGTGGGTTTGCCAGCATCAGAAGGGGCAGGTGGAGTCTGTCGCCTCTCGTCGAGTCGATAGGCTAAATAATCAGGAGCAGATCACCATCACCCGTGACGAGTTGCGGAATGCGTATGAGGTAACAATACAGATTGCGGGTCGCAAGGTGGTGGATGGGCAACAGACGTATGCGCTCACGTGGTGGTTCGACGACAACTCGCCGCAGATTATTGCCCCCGGGGCAGGAGCGCAGCTTTGCCCTGGTGAGAAGTACGTGGCCCGCATGGAGGGGAGCTCCGCATGGTATGATGCCTGGATTTCGTATGATGACGGGGCGCACTACGAGTCCCTTGGTCGCATTCCCGGGGGCGGATCACCACCCGGGACGAGTCCGGCATTCACCGTGCCAGCCAATGCTCCCACGTGTCGCACGGCACGGCTCAAGATGATCGACATCCGGGGACAGGAGGCCGTGAGCGCACAGCCCTTCATCATCGCCCCGCAGGTGGAAGAGCCACAGCTCATCTCCCAGGAGTGTGGGCGCAACGGATGGTTGCTCCGTTGGAACAGTCTGAACGAGGCACAGCATGGGTACGAGGTGCTAATGGCCGAGGCGCAGGAGGGGCTATACGAATCCGTTGGCCACACGGCGCATGCGCACGAGGTGCAGTTTGACATCCCCACCGCCACAGCCCAACGCTACGCGCATCCGGTGTTCAGCATCGCCGTTCGCACACCCGGAGGGGGTTGGGGTAAACGTTCGCAGGGCGTACTGGCCCCTGAGCCGCAGGCACTCACCCTCACGGGAGAGGCCCTACCCTTCCTCGAGGCCTTCACGGTGGTACCCTCCCCCCACTTCCGCCTCACGCTGGGGGATAAGCTCCAGGTGAGCTATCAGAGTAATGCTCGATCGGGAATCTTGGGGGCTAACCAACTCATCCTGCGCTCGCTCGAATCGGTGCAGGGAGCCACGCCAGCCGATCATTACGACAAGGGGCAGAACGGCACACACCTAGCTGAGCTCCGGCTCTGCCAGGTAGATTTGCGGGGTATTGCACATCAGGAGCCGTTACAGCTACGCGTGGTGGGTCAACTGGGCAGCATCTCTCCGCAAACGCAATCCGCATCCCGCTTCCGCGTGCTGGTGAATGGGCAGCCTGTGGCCGACCAATTTGGCACGGTGGATCACACGGCCAGCGACGGACGGACGAATGAGTTCCTGTTCCCCCTCACCGGGGGCGAAGAGGTCAGCCTCGCCATCCAATTTGCCGGCACCGCATCGGGGGTCTCGTTCACCCTCTCCACCATCGCTATAGAGCGCGTGGCAGACCGTCCCGACGTAAGTCTCGCGGCCCTCACAGTGCCTCAGGAGGGGTCGCATTTGGAACGCATAGAGGGGACAGTGCGCCTAAGCAATGAGAATTCACTCCCAGCCAAGAACATACGGATACGGTGCGAGGTAGATGGTGAGTGGCAATGGGGGCAGAGCATCGACGAACTTCAGGGCAAAGAGACGAGGACAATCGTCGTGCCCATCGAGCTAGGAGCTCCCCCCACCCTCGGGGCCCTTCGGCGCATACGCATGACAGCCACGCTAGAGGGCGACACGGATGCGCAGAACAACACCGCTGAGGCCACAGTGAATGAGATGGGCGATGTGCTGACGATGCCCAGATCGCACTCCGAGATAGTCAATGGCAAACGGGTGACGCACGACCCACGGCGTATCCACGTGGTGGATGGCCCCCTCATGTTTACCGATGACGGGGGCGCGTACGGGCCGCACAGCGCATTGCAGATATCGACACTAAAACTTGTGCCCAAGGATCCGTCCATGCGGGTACGGATTCAATTCACCCGCTTCCGCAGCTACCCGCTCCAGGGGACGCTTGCGGTGTACACCGGGGGTGTGGGCGATAACCTATCGTTGTCCGGCCTCGCCCCCCGAGTGGTCCTCAGCGGACGGCATCACCCCATGCCCGTAACCTACGTGTCGGAGGCTAACGATGGGGCTATAACCCTCCATTTCCGCTCGAATTCGTCCACCGATGAGGGATGGATTGCCGCGGTAGATCTGGTGCCGCGTGAGAATCCCCTCGCCCTGATCGATGGCAAGGCACAGCTTCGGGGTCGCACGTCGCAGGGAGAGGTGCCCATAGAGGCCACGGTGCTCAATCGCTGGCCAGAGGCTGTAAAGGGGGTCTCGTTAATCCTCTGGGATGGGCACCAGGCCGTGGCTCAACAGCAGATACCCGAGCTAGCCAGTGGGCGTCAACGCATCATCTTCGACAAAAAGCTACGCATGGCCCTCGGCAGCAATCGACTATACACGCTACTGCTGCGAGGCGAGGACTATGATGAGCAAGACAATCGGATCCCCCTTCTCGCCGCATACGATCGCTACTGCCTGCCAGGCCCCATTGCCAAGAGCGATGCGCTGGCGATAGGCCAACTGACGCTGAATGGGCAACAGCTGCCAATGCCGCCCGCCACGGGACACATGCAGTACCATCTACAGCAGCGGTTCACCGTCTACCGCATCAAGGGGCCTACACCCCTCGTGGTGCAGCTAACGCAACGGGCCCCAGCCAACGGCGCGCTAGGTGTGTGGGTGGATTGGAATGATGATGGCGAATTCAGCACAGATGAGGGCGTTATCCACCCCATAGCCCCCCAGGCCGACAACGCATCCGTTGTAATAGACCCCTCGCGCTGGGATGTGACGGGAGTGCGACGGATGCGCATCGCCGTAGGGAGTGAGACCGAGCTGAAGGAAGGGCCCTGTTTTGCGCAGGGGCTCACGGCCGGTGATATACGCGATGTGAGCCTAGTGATAGAAGAGGAGCCCCCTCACGCCCCAGATGATCTTGAGCTGACACGAGTAGACGCAGGTAAGGACGGTAGGAATCTCTCCGCAGCTCAGCCCATCACGATATGGGTGCGTAACAACTCCGACAGGCCATACAGTGGAACTATTCGGGTTGTGGCCAGCGTGGATGGCAGAAAGCTAGCCGAAGAGGTGATAGACTGCGCTGGCAACCTCATTGCGGCGAATGGTGCGGAGGCGGAGTATCGGCTCCAGGGCACAGCCGACCTATCGGCCATGGGACGGCATCGCCTCGAGGTGGTGATAGACGAGGCCGATGCTAAGGCACAGAAGGGCAATAATGTTCGCAGCACAGATGTACACTGCCTGCGCGAGGAGACAAACGGATTTTACGCCTTGCACATGCGCTCACTCGTCCAAGAGACGCAGCGGGTGGATATGCACGAGGTGGCTCGCCGCATCCCCCGGGCAAAGCGGGGTGAAGCGTACACCGTGGAGCTACTACTGATGCTCGACAAAGCTCAAGCGGCGACCCTGATCGACTCCAAAGGGTTTAAGCTCTACACGCAGGTAGGAGGCGGCTCCACGTCGTCCCCATGCCGGCTTGCGCTGAACATAGGGGGTGGGACAACGCTATCCACGCAGACAGAGGTGCTAACGCCCGGACGGTGGCACCACGTGGCCGTAGTTATGCGGGACATTGTGCCAGGCACCCCGGCCCCATCGTCCACCCCGGGTAGCTGTCTGGTTGACGTTTACGTGGATGAAACCCGATGCGCACTGACCAACCAGATGGGTAGGGAGCCGCGGCTCGAGGAGCTACAGCTGGGCAGTAAGCTGGATGGCAAGCTGGATGAATTCCGACTGTGGCACCGTGCCGTAGACGAGGCAGAGCTACAGGCACATGTGCATGCGCACTGGCGTAATTCCACAGGAGAGCTGCCAGCAGGATGTCTAATGGAGTTCAGCTTCGATGAGGGCCCGGGCAACAGCATAAGCATGTCGGGCGAGGATGTGGCCTACATCGTGGCCGGGAATGATGAGGCTATTCGTGCCAAGACGGGAGGGGTGTGGTTCGATGCCAAGGAGCTTATCAGCAGCATTCGCCTCACGGGGCAGGTTGGCGAGGCGCAGCAGGATGAGCGCAACGTGTACACCGTGCGATTCCCCAAGGGGACAGACAAGGGGCACATAGCGGGCGAGGTGCTAGCCGCATGGCCAAACAGCAGCCTCCTCTACCGCGGAAAGCCCGTGGGCCCTAGCAATCCGTTCGACTTCAACGAGACGGTGCGCATTACTGCCAGCCACGCAGCCATATTTGGGCAGTCGCTACAGCAGGATGTGGAATTACGTTTTGCCACGATTCCCCTGGACGGATGCGAGCTGCTAGAACTTCGGCTGGAGCAGGCACACAACCCGTGGCTCACGGGAGGAGACGTGACAGTACCCATTCAGCCCCGCATGGAGATCGCACTCCCCACCACCCCAGTAAGCAAAGAGCAGGCAAAGAGTGTGGTGCTCACATTCCGCGTGTCAGAAGATGCCGTGCTGCTGTATGGTGACAAGGAGTATCAGGATGGGCAGATTGCGGTGGATCTGCGCAAGGAGACTAAGCTCACAGTACGAGCTGCTAACGGAACCACCAAGGTTTACAGCCTGCGGCTGGCAGTCCAACAACAGCTGGAGTGGGGGCTCGCCAACACTGAGTTCGTATATGGAGACGTGGGAGGCAAAGTGCTCGCGGCAAGCGAATCGGGGCGCATCATCACCTTCACCTCTAGCAATCCCGCGGTGGCGAGCGTGGCTAACGACTCCCTACGCATAGGGCGGTGTGGCACATGCATAATCTCGGCCCAACAGCGGGGTGGTGGATTCCATGGGCCCTCTAACACCGTCTCGCATACTATCACCGTGCGCAAGCGAAGCGTACAGGTGTACCCCGCCGTGAAACCCACGCCCTTCGGCGAACCGGTGGAGTGGAGATTTCAGTACAAGACCCTCGTGAGCCCAGCTGACGCCTACGACCTGCCAGATCCGATGGCAATGGGTATCTACAAGCTCGTCGACTCCCACGGGGAAGAGGTGGGGCTGAGTCCCCTGCTAAGCGTGGGCACGTATGAGCTCAAGGTGGCGAAGAGCGAGGCGTACGAGAGTGCCCAATACATCATCACCCCCAAAGAGGGTACCCTTACGATTGAGCAAGGCGCCAAGCGACTAGTGAGGCTGACAGTGGTAGACGAACAGGGGAATGCAATAGAGGGGGCCACCGTACGTATTGGAGCACACCGGCTGCAAAGCGACGCGAAGGGAGAGGTAACGGTGGCCCTCACCGGTGGTCAGAAGTACGCCCTGATGGTGGAGCACCCAGGGCACATGACGGTGCGGGATGAGCTGAACGTGGCTGAGGACAGTGATACGCATCAGCGCATTACACTGCGGGCGACGACCATTAGGCTCGAGTACGAATCGGGGTCACACGGTAGGATAGCCGGCGATAGGATCCAGCATGTGGCAGCAGGGAGCAATGGGGCCCCCGTATTAGCCCAGGCTGACGACGGCTACCATTTTGCAAGATGGGATGATGGGGTCACAGAGAATCCCCGCACGGATCGTCAAGTAGAGCAGGCCGTACACGTCAGGGCACAGTTTGAGCCCAACCGGCATCATCTCCACTACTCCGTGCGCCGTGGAGGGCAGTGGATAGCCGGTGCACCGCTGCAAAACGTGGAGCATGGGGCTAATGGTGACCCCGTGGAGGTGGGAGCTCAGGACGGGGGGTACTTTTTCGCAGAATGGAGTGACGGGGCCCTCAATGCGCTGCGGCGAGAGCTGAACGTGCAGCACGATGTCAGCGTAGCAGCCATATTCGGGGGATATGCCACCCTACCAGAGGTTCAGCAATTCGCAACAGAACTCGTGGATGGCGGTTGGTATGCCACTAGCCATGGGGCCTCTGGCACAGGGTGGACGGTGCAACCCACGCTGCCCGAGGCTGGCTATCATTCCAGCGGAGCCCTCGCCGTATGCCAGGCAGGCAAAGCAGAGAAGACAAACGCTGGGAACATCACAACGGCACAGCTCTACACGCCACGCTACCGGTTGGCGAGCACAGCAAACAACATCGAAGCGCGGTGCGCATACCTATTCAAACGCACAGAGAATGAGTCCCTTGCGATTGAGTACACCGTGGATGGTAGCACGTGGGTTCAGCTGGGAGACGAATTTACAGCAGGCCACAACAGCGCAAAGGCAGTTGAACGAACGGTGAATAGCTCTGCGCTCGCAGGAGCTGTCTTCATCCAATTCCGCTGGACATATCGGTTTGCAGGCCAGGGGGGGTACGCCGCTATCAGCAGGGCATACTTCTACGAGTCGGCGAGCACACGCCATCGGTACACCTACGTTGCAGAGCCAGCCGAGGGGGGTAAATTTGTGATTAATGGCGAGGAGGTTCAGCATCAGGACGTAGCGCATGGGCAATACCCGCAGGATGTGCAGGCCGTGGCAAATCCCGGATTCCGTTTCGGGGAATGGGTAGGGCAAAAGGGAGGGGCCACACTCAGCCCACGTAAGCCCGCACTAGCCGAGGCGAGGTACACAGCACGCTTCCTACCAGTGGATCTGTTCCGGGTGCAATACAGAGCCTCTGCGGCAGAAGGAGGGCACTTTGAGATGGCAGGCACGCCCGTCACTGAGCAGCTGGTACGGGCCGGGGAGCTGTCGCATGAGGTAGTGGCCGTGGCACACCCTGGGTATCACTTCGTGCGCTGGGGGGACAATGGGGAGACAAACCCCTCACGAGGCAGGATGGCCATCCAGAGCGATGTCACGCTCGAGGGGCTGTTCGTGCGCAATAGCCACCAGCTCGTCATTGAGGTCGTGAGGCAGAATGAGCCCGTGGAGGATGTGACGGTAGCCATAGGCATTGCACAACGCACGGGGAAAGATGGTCGGGCACTCTTCTCTCTACCATCGGGACGGTACGCCTACTCCGTGGCAGATTCTCGGCGCACGGTGCACAGCGGTGAGGTTGTGCTGGAGGATGAAGACACCCACATTCAGGTAAACCTGAATGACGGGAGTACGATTCCCCTGCGGCGAATCATATTCCGAGTGACGAATGGCGAGGCACCTCTGCCCCACACGCATGTGACGCTAGGGGGGCAGCAGCTAGAGACGGATGAGCAGGGAGAGACCCAGTGGAGCCTCCCGGATGGCACATACTCATACACCGTGAGACGGGACGGGTACACCGACCAGTCGGGGACGGTTGAGCTCAAGGGGCGCAACGCAAGGATAGATATCGCCCTGGCGGTGGTGAGCTACGAATTGCAGTACAAGGAGCCGCAACACGTCTACCTGTCGGTGGTGGATGCAGACGGCCACACCCGACCCAGTGGCAGTAGGGTCACGCACGGGACGCTGCTAACCATGACCACAGAGACAGACGTGGGATACCGCCTAGCTGCCCTCAGGGTGAATGGAGTGGATCGGTATGCGGAGCTGGGGCAAGATGGCACGTTCAGATTCCGCATGACGGAGGCTACCACCATCGAAACGGAATCGGGCAGGCAAGCTGGTTACTTCCCCGTGACGATACTCCCAGCTCGTGGTGGCACCATTGAGGTTAGACACGGCAGGAGTCTTGTGCAAGATGGAGACTTACTCCCCCTAGGGGCCACGATCAGGATAGCTCTCACCCCAGAGGCTGGGTATAAGCTCAGCGGGTTGAGCGTGAATGGAATAGATAGGCTAGAACTAGTAGCTGAGGGTGTGCTACAGTATCAGATTGTAGGTGCCAGCGAGATTGCCGCAGAGTTTAAGCGAGATGTGCCAAGCAGTGCAGAGCGGACGGAGGCTGAGGGCATCACGGCATCACCAAACCCATTCCTCGGCACGCTTTACGTGTCTGTACCACACCAGGAGGCACAGATTCGGCTCATCAATGCGCACGGAGTCGTCGTCCATGAGCAGGCCTCACAGGGTAGCCACATGGTGGCACTAGACCTAGGATGTCTGCCCGCAGGACTCTACCTGGTGGTGATCACCGGTGACGGCTTCCATCGGTGCATCCCGGTGATGAAACGCTAGTCATCATACCAAGGAGAGAGGAACGTCCGCCACGCAGGGCATCAGCGATTAGATATCATACAGCACGCTTCTCCCCAAAATTGAGCCCGCTGCACTCAGCCACGAGATGGAGAAGATGATGATGAACAGGATCGCCACGAGGGCTAGAATGATTCCGGCAATGGCAAGTCCGCGAGGAGCACGACGCAGACCTACAAGCGAGAAGATGAGGCCCAAGAGCCACAGGATAATGTTGACCACAGGGATCCAGCTGAAAATGACCGAAAGCAGGGCCAGGACGAATCCGGCTGTGCCGAGTCCGTTTCTACGCTGTACGATGTAGGTGGGCATTGGCTGCGGAGCAGCTACGAAATCCCCTGTATTCTGTCGAGTCTCTTCCATCTTATCACATTATTCGCCTCCCGAGCGACTGGCTTGAGAGGGCATTCACGCTACGCTTGCACACGGCCTCGCAAGACCATACACCCAAACGGGGAATGCGAGGGCATAATTAATACGATCCACGAGCCCAATGGGGCATATGCGCCCACCTATATGCAATCACCCGCATGAGGACATAGGCCACAAGCACCTATCAAGAGCCCGGCAGTGGCAAATCCATGCGGATTACGCCCCAGTCCAATGGCTGAGATAACCACCATCAGAGCCCACAGGATATAATTGACCGTGGGCATCCAACAGCAGAGGACGGAAAACACTGAGAGCGCAAAACCTGCCCTGTTAAAGACATGCCGAGCATGACTCCGAGCCTCTCCCATATTGACCTCCCCAGTACGCCACCTCCGAGCAGCCGCACGACGGGCCTCTTCGCACGCATCGCAAATGTAGTAAAAGACTGCAACCAGAGGGCATGACTGTAGTCGGATAGGAGGGCTCCCGCAAAGAGAGAGCGGGCTCGGCGCTGAAATAGCACCGAGCCCGCTTCTAATCGCAAGGCTAGTATTAGCCTCTTAGCAGCTCACCACCGAGGGGGCATAGCGGCTAGAACTGGTCTACTCCTTCACCAGGCGGATGGTACGTGAACGTCCCTGCTCATCCCAAAGGCGCAGGAGATACATCCCGCTCGGCAGGTTGGCGGTGTGCAACACCATTTCCGGATCCTGTGAGTGCATGTGCGACAGGAGCACGGCACCCGTGGCTGAGATCAGCTGGATGCGGGTAACACCCTCAAGGCCACGAACCGTCAGCTGGGCACCGAACGGGTTCGGCGCAGCGGTAACAGCCCCTAGCAACGATGTTCCAACCTCACTCATCGGTGGCGTAGGCGGAACCGGGGTCTCCTTGGCCTTGAATGTGGCTTCAATTACCACATCGCCGCTGACTGTGAACTCTGCCCCCGATGTGACATCCGCACCATTCGCCTTGAGCGTAGCAAGCTCAAAGCCATTCTCCGGCGTAGCCGTTATGATGACCTTAGAACCATTGGCAACCTTGACCCCGGTGGCTAGCTCCTTGCCATTGCTGGTGACCGTAAGGGCCCCATGCTCCGGCTTGGCAAACGTCACCGTATAGTAGGCCTTGATGGGAGCCCAGGCAGCGTACAGCGTCAGCTCGCCCGTCACCGGGGTGGCGAAGTTGTACAGCTGGCTAAACTTCGCATCGGTATACCACCCGTCGAAACGGAAGCCCTCCTGCTCCGGATCGGCCGGCTTAGTAGCGGCCTGGCCAGAACGCACCGATTGAGCATCCACGGAAGAGCCACCGTTGGACTCGAAGGTCACCTTGTGGAACACCTCGCTCCAGACGGCATACAGCGGGATAACCGTGGCATCAATCTCTGAGAGATTCTTGACGCTCGCCCCATCGGCATAGGCAACCTCCGTGGAGGTCGCAGCCAGGGCCCAGCCCGCAAAGGAGTAAGTATCACGTACGAACTGGTTCATCGTGATCGGGGTCTCTGTCCCGTACTCGATAGTCTGGTCGTACATGGAGCCCCACCCCTTCGTGGGATCGAAGTGTAGGGTGTACGTGTTCGGTGCCCACTTCGCATGAAGCTCTATGTCGGCATTCACAGAGGCATTGAAATCGTACTCCGTAGCGTACTCCGCATCAGCATACCACCGCACGAAGGTATACCCAGTGCGCGTGGGATCAACCGGCTTGGAGGCCTTCTGACCATCTACCACCTTCTGCGCAGCTACCTCGCTCCCCTCGTGCGAGTTGAAGGTCACATTACGCATTGTGGGAGTCCCAGCAACCCACTGCGCGTAGAGCTTCAGATCGGCCCCCTCGGTGTCGTGCAAGTTCATCACAGAGACCCCATCGTTGTACTGCACAGCACCTGATGCGCTCAGGGCCCAACCTACGAAGGTGAAGCCACTGCGGGTAAACTTGTTCGCAGGCAACGACTGAGGCTCATCGTAGCGCATCGCCAGAGCCTCCATGCTACCACCGCCACTATTGGCATCGAAAGAGATGGTGTAGGTCATGGGAGTCCACTTGGCATAGAGCACGAGGCCCGACGTGATTTCCGTATCGAAGTCGAATGCTGAGGTACACGCCCTATCCGTACACCACTGGGCAAACTTGTAGCCCTTCCGTATTGGTTGGGCAGGCGCAACCACCTTGGCTCCCTGCTTCACGTGGACATCAGGCACAGGGCTTCCGCCCATGGCATCGAAACGCACCTGTAGGAACTGCGATTCGCCGAAGTACGCAACGTAGGTGGCACTCGCCGAGACGGCGGTTAGAGCTAGCTCAGGAGATGTCTCCCCGTTGCTCCAGCGCAAGAACTGATGCCCGGCCTCTGGCACGGCAGTGACAACCTCGGCATTTCCGCCATCCGCAACACGCTGAAGAGCCGAGCCCGTAATGGAGCCACCCTTAGATGAGGCGAACACTAGCGTATGCTCGATGGGGGCAAAGGCAACCTCTAGTTGAATATCCTGCCCACCTACAAGCAACCTGTAGAGCTTGGACGAGGAGATAGGCATTGCGTTCCCATTCACCTTGACCGAGGCCAACTGGTAGCCCCTGTCGGGAACGACCTTCAAGAGCAGCGAACTACCCTCAGGACACTGATCCCCGCTAGCCAGTACCGTTCCGTCAGCCCTCGTGAGCGTAAAGCTCCCATGCTCAGCCGGAGCAAAGGTCACCGTGCGATGCGTGAGACGCTCGAACTCAGCGGTAATCGTGAGCTCTGAACGCACATTCAGCTCCTTGCGTGATGGCTCAGTCTTCCCATCGTTCCACTTCGCAAAGCGGTACCCAAACAGCGGCTTTGCCGTCACAAAGGCTCCGTCCTCACCCTCTGCCACACGCTGCAAGGAGAGTCCTTCGATGATCCCGCCCTCCTGCGCTGTGTACTGAACATCGGAGACTGTAGAGCTCAGGGTACGGGCAAAAATGGCCCGGGCTATCACAAAGTGATCATCCTGGCGGGTGGCCTCAGCAACCCCATCAGACCAAGTCACAAAGCGATACCCAGCATTGGGCTTCGCCACCACCTGAGGCCCTTTCTCCCCAGTCTGACGCACCGCTGGCAACGACTCTTGGCACTCGACAGTCCCCCCCTCATCGGCCACATACATGACCTTGTAGCTGGTGACGGTCTGGGTCTCTACCCTCACGTTGTCGAATAGGAAGGCAAAATCCCATGTGTGCTGGTAGCGCCATTTGAATCGGATCGAATTAGCACCCGAGAGCTGACTACGCTGAATGGTCAAGCTGACCGGTTTAGCCTCCATGGCATCGTCCGTATGGATGCGCAGCAGCTGAATCCAGTTCACACCATCGACAGTGTAGTAGGTGAAGATCCCTTCCGTGTCGTGCACCCCAATGCTGATGGTCTTGTACTTGTACTCGTAGGCAAGCGTAATATCGCCAGAGCTCTTAGTGAGATCAATCCAGGGGGTCATCAGCTCAGCCAAGACAAGACGATCTGGGCCGGTCTTCTGCGAATTGATGGAGACGAAATTCCCATCACCAATGACACCCAGCTGCCCCACATGGTGCGAACCAAAGACCCAGGCACCATTACCGGTGCGATCCCGGTTAAGCCACCCCTCTGGGGCATGCTCATAGGCATTGAAATTCTCACGGTACGGCAGCTCACGGTCGAGAGTGAACTGGGCATACAGAATCTGATCGTGCGATACGTTGTCATCCGTACGAGTTGCAGTCTCTACACCATCACTCCACGTGATGAAATGGTACCCTGGATCAGCAGTTGCCGTCACCGTCACAGGGCCCGTGGGGTGAACTACGTGCTCTGTCTCTCCTTCCACCTTCCCGCCAGGTAAGGCCTTGTAGGTGATGGTGGGAGAGATGACCACGAAGTTTGCCGTAACATTGATAGAGGCCTCTACGTCTGCATCAGTCCTCGGATTATCGCTCTTCCCATCGCTCCATTTGTCAAATCGGTAGCCAAGAGCAGGAGCTGCTAGCACTGGCTTACCAGTGCCCTTCCTGGGCAGATTTTGCACCGTCTCACCAAGCAGGCTACCATTAGCACCAGCCGTGTAGCGTAGCTCTATCTCAAGACGCACAAGCTGAATGGTAATGGCCTCACCATCCTTAGTGGCCTTCCACTGCCCTTTGTAGGGGCTATACCCATCCTTGCTCACTACGAACACATATTCGATGAGCGACTTCGGATCGTACGGCAGCGGTATAGATACCTTGCCATCGTTACCCGTGCGGAAGTGGGCGGCATTAATCCTCACCAGGGCTCCCTCCAGTGGGGTTGCACCATCCAGGATCGTCAGCGTGAGCTTTGGCATATCCTTGGCTTCCACTGTAACCTTGCCCTCGCCAGGAGTAATCTCGTAATTCTGCCAACGGATCACAGCTGTTGAATTCGGCTTCCAGGCATGTTCTCCTGCGGCCAAATAGCCGTTGCCATCCCACTGGGTAGCCCCCTGATAGAACTTGTAGGTCACCTTGCTCTCCACCACTGAATCGAGCTTTGCCTTCTCCCACGAATTGGCCACCCAGCTGTACTGGTAAGCGAGTTTCGGCGGTGGTGTAGCAAAATCCATCTTCGCCGCCACGGGCGTTACCACAATGGAGCGTGGCTTCACCTCTACCTGCGCTTCCTGACGTTCCGTGGGCCCATACGTCGAGTTCCCCTCCTGCCAGTAAGTAATGCGTGCCGTGCCCACCTTACGAGCATATGCCACCCCAGCATTCAGCGAAAGCACATCGTTGTCCGACGAGATGGTCTGCACAGGCAGGCCCGATGAAGCACGAAGTTGTAGGTCGGCCTGCTCCCCGTAGTTCATGCTGGCGGGAATATTCGCATGCTCGATGGTCTGCTGACGCCCCACGCGCACCGAGTAGCGGTTTGCCTGAACCTTATTCGCAGATACAACCTCTAGAACGGCTGGCTGGCGAAGGTCAATGTACATTTTTCCGGATTCGAATGGCTGTCCGTGGTAGTACACCGAGGCTCCTTCTGAAGTCGTGTACGATAGACGCACCGCTGCCAAATCGTTTACACCTGGCAAGGCAAATGACACGTTCTGCGAAATGGGTGCCTTCTGCACATCATCCTCCGTCAGGCGGGGATTGTGAGCCTTCAGTGCAGCCAGCGAGAGGAACTCACATGCCTCAGACTTGTCGTACTCAGCCGTGAGCGTGTAGGGGGTCTCGTACTTACGCCCAAAGACCTCCACATCCTGCGGTACGAGCTGCACAGGCCCATTCGAGAAATCGAAGCTGGTATCATCCGTTACCGGCTGCCCATTGTAGGTAAACTTGGCAAGAGGCCAGTTCGGGTGAATGGTCAGCTTCACACTCTTCAGGTTAGCCCCCTGGCGCATCCACACCTTAACCTGACCATCCTTCCCGATATCGGCAGTCTTAGTCTGGCCCTCAGCATCTATCGCATTGATGAGATGCGAGGTCGATATCCATGCGCAGTTGTCACCCTCAGCGTAACGCTCGGTCTTCACGTGCGCATAATGCTCGCCCGACATAGCCAGGCGGTTGCCCGGCCCTTCATCCAGTGAGTACTCGGCCACCAGTCCATCTGCCGCAGTGAACTCGCCACGGCAGTGCCTGTACATGTACTTGCGTATCTGCTCCTCAGTGCGGGCACGGTTCCAGACTCGAATCTCATCGATCGCCCCCTCCAAGCCATTAGCCACAAGGAGATGCGATTTGGGCAGATGCTGCACCTTGTCATTCCCCTTCACCGTCAGAGGCACCGATTTACCATCGACGTACACCGTGACCTCCTTCTTAGTCCCAGTGCGGGAGGCAACCACCACAGCTATATGGTGCCAAACGCCTGGGGTGATTACATCGGATTCGGTGTGGAACAGGCGACGCTCATTGATGAGCACCAGCAGCGAGTTGCGGGGAGCCACCTTCGAGCCTGGACGATCGAACATCGTTACCACCACACCCTTACCCAGGAAGAGGTTATTCAACGAGGTCGGGCGTAGGTTCACCCAGGCCTCATAGGTCACCGTCCGTAGATCCACGCCGCCTAGCGTGCCGCAGTCTATCACCTCTGCCGTCTTCGAATCCTCACGGAAATTCAGGGCGTAGAAGTTCTCTGGCCCAGGGATTACCGAGTAAACCGGCGACTCCAGCTCATCGTTAGCCGTATTGTCATCACCTTCCACGGCAACACGGATTCGGTGTAGCCCCACGGACGACAGGTCAACTTTCTGCTCGAAAATGTACTCAACCGAATCGAAAGCTGGCACGACCATCTGGGCCATCTCACGAACCGGCTGGCGATCATCTATCGTCATCGTCAGCCACCCAATCTCTCTGTCAGAGGCGGCACGGTTAGCGATCCAGACCTTCACCGTCTCCTGCTCGGTAAGCTGCATAGCACTGCGTGCCACAATAGCCGCTGGAGCCAAATCACCCTTTACCGGATTAGCACCCTCGAGCAGGTTTATCGTAAGATCCACCATGTTACCCGAGGACTGAATGCGTGAGCACGGCTCAGAGTAGGCCATATGGGACGTGGCCATCCTCAGACGAACCTTACCGGTCACAGCATCCGACGGGATCTTAATGGTCATGTGGTAATGGGTACGTCCCGCCTCAGGCTCTAGCTCCGTGAGCTCGGTGTCCGTATCAAACTCGCCATCATTATTCCAGTCCACCCAGGCCCAAATGCGGAAGTTGCCCGGCTCGCTGAACTTATCCGTGCTCACGAACAGATCACCCCGTCCCGACTCGCGGTACATCGTGAACTCCGTGTCGGTCGCATAGTCATGTGAGGGGTACGTGTAGCTCTCCTGGTCAACGGGCAGCGTCCATTGCAGCTCCGCATCTCGCACCCCAAGGATGCAATCCCCGTAACGACCATACACCCGATCGTTACAGTAGCGGTCATTCATCACCCGGGTTGACAACGTGTTGTCTGACACCTTGAAGTCTGCACTACGAATCGTTGCCGTAAGCTTAGCCCAGCGAGCCACCTTCAGGTCGGCCATGCGCTTGAACGTGTAGCTCACCTCAGCCTGTGGGGCAATGCTAGGTATCACCTCCTGCGTCCACTCATCGGATCCATTCAGGCTATACGCCACCTGGGTATTCGTCAGCTCACGCCCAGAGAGGTTACGCACTTTGATGACTATCGGCACCTTGCCATCAGCGTGGAACTTTTGGTCAGTCCCCACGCTCACCAGCTCGTAGAGATTCACTGGTTCTACCTCACGTACCTCAGCCACCCATCCAGCAGCCGAATTGGCAGCATCCGAACGGAAATACACCGCCAACGATCCGTCAGGGTTCTGCGACATGTACGTCACAGGCTCCTTCAGCGTCCCTGTCAGGATAGCCTCGGGTTGATATGAATTAGGAATCTCCCAGTTCTCCTGCTTGTAGCTCGTGAACACACCCAGAAGATCCTTATTCTTTTCGCTCTCAAAGCTCTTGAATGTAATCTCCACAACATGCCCCGGCTTGCTCGGCAGGAAATGCACTGTCGAGCCCTGGATGTTAGGATAGTCCCCGCCTATCCCACCGGCATCCGTGTACACGAAAGAGCGTTCTACGCGCTTCACGGCCAGCGGATCCGACGGGAATGTCCCCAGGTACCCTGTTATCGCCTGGCTAAATGGGTGCGGGTACGTCTTGCCAAAGTTCACCACGATCGCACTCTTCTTGTTGTTCGTGGCATCCTTATCGTGCGCATCGATCACCTCCATCACCACATCGAATCGCTTCCCTAGCGGATCGCTAGACGAGAAGTCAATCGGCTTGGGCAGATGGAGCAGCTTGCGCTCAAACGGCTTCAGCGTAGGCAATGTAAGGTAGTTGGCTGCATCCTCATTCACCTGGTAGCGGAGCTTCGCCCCCTCCACCGTCCGGTAGCCATCGTTGAACAGCATCACGCCCACCGTCTCCTCGCCCAAATTGGCCGCACTCTTAGGTACGCTGATGCTAAGCAGCTTGAGATCTGACTCCTTCTCTGGCACGTAGATTTTCACCCGGTCGATAAAGATCTTATCCACGTACTGGATCCTAGCCGCGTAGTACATGTCTACCGTGATCTTCTGCCCCGCAAACCTCGTCAGGTCGTAGTACGACGGGGTATCTCCCGACACCGCCGCAATGGCTATGGTCGCATTGTCCATATCGTGCAGCGTCTCCCCATTCACCTCTACCTTGAACACCGAGTGGAGGGGATCCCCCTTGAACCGTTGACGCTTCTCGATAGCCAGTATCACCGTCTTGCCAGCAACGCCCGTGAGGTCTACGTCGCACATGCGCAGGCGTATCCCATTGGCATTCTGCTCGGGCTTAAACTCCTTCGGGAACTGCCCCACCGGCCAAATATCTTTGCTCGCATTGTACTTGGCCATGATGTTCAGGACATGCGATCCACTCGGATACGAGGCACCTGACTGCTCGCGGTAGTAAGGATCCAGGCCAAATTGCAGATTGTTCGCAGAGTCTATCTGGATGTACTGCGAGGGATAATTCACAAACGTCTCATCCAAGAGCACCCCTGATGTCCGCTTAGCGATGGGGGTCGTATTCCTCATGAGCCGAGCCACAGCCCGCTCACTCTCTATCCCGTCGGGCCCAACAGCCCGCACGGTGAATACATTCTGCTGATCAGAGCTAATGTCTTTAGGCTGTAGCTTATAGGAGAGCGTGCTAGCCTCCGCCTGGCCTATCACGTCATACGTCCCAGCTGGCACATTCGCCTTGAGGATCTTGTACCCTTGCACCGGTTCTGGTACCCCATCCCAGGCAATCTCCCAGCCAGCCGAGGAGCAGTCTGCCGCCTTCAGCCGCACATTCTTCGGGGCAGGCATAATGGTGAAGGGCGCATCGCTCTCATCCATGGCATCCGCCATCCGAAGTCGGATCTTAGCCTTACCCGTAGGCTTCGCCTGAGCCGGAATCGTAATCGTAGCGCAATTTTTGCTCACCCCCTCAACAAGGGTCGTGTAGGTAGCCCCGCCATCCAGACTAATGTCGATGCTCACCGGCTGGTAGATCTTATCCCACATCACCTTGCAGGGTTCCCCAGGCTCATACACCTCGCCGCCATTAGGCGATGTCAGATGCAGGGCTGAGCTCTCGAAGTACCATGTCAGCACGTAATCCTGCCTTGCGGAGACCACCCGCGAGGGAAGAACCGATATATTACACAGACCAGCGGTGGGATTCTCAATCGTAATCTGCTCAATGTTGTTAAGCCTATCCACCCCGCGTACTGCACTCTTGCGAGGGCTCTTCGGATCGAGCACCCAGGGCAGGTAGCGTTTACCCGCTAGCTCAAGCTGTAGGTCGAGGTCGTTGATCAGGGCCGGTTCACGATATGCGTACTCCTTAGCCGATACCGTGTCATTCCACGTGATCATCACCCGCAGACGGGCTGTCCCCGCAGGCACCTGTATTGCATGCGTCCGGGCGGGATCCTTAGCCCGTAGTGGCTCGCCATGCACATACCACCCCTTCTCTAGGCTCTCCACGGCGCGCTCCCCGTTCAGCACCCCGTAGCCGTACACGTAGTCTGGCCCCCAACGGCCAGCATCATCTGCCGTGTTGGCTATCAGTGCGCGTAGTAGGGCCGATGGCGGCTCCGCCCCGTTGTGCAGCTGGTGATATCGCTCGGTGATGAGGGCTAGCGTCCCCGTCGTAGCGGGGCAGGCCATCGACGTACCAGACATCTCCTCGTAGCTATTCGGGGAGACGCACGAGTACACATTCTCGCCCATTGCGGAAATCGTGGGAGCCAGGCGGCCGTCATCATGCGGGCCCCAGCTGCTGAAATTGGTCATCCCCCCATTCTCATTGAGAGCCCCCACGTAGATGATATTCTTAGCTCGACGAACGATCGTTCCGTAGTAAAGACCGCATTCGCCCGCATCATTCCCCGCGGCGTACACAAGGGTCAGCGTGGGGATGCGCTGCGTCAAAGCATCCATCGTCAAATCGGCCCCCGTGGCATCATAGCTGAGCTGATCGAGGTAGCGGCAGAGATTCCCCAGGGCCGGGCCATACGAGTTCTGCGTGAGGGAGATCCCGAACTGGCGTTGCGCCTCTAGCATCTCCTCATGCTCACGCTTCCCGTTGCGCTGCTTATTGAAGTTGTAGGTGTAGAGCGTCGCATTGGGAGCCATACCCCGAGCCTTCGGGTCTAGCAAGCCTGCGCCGGCCACTGTTCCCGACACATGCATTCCGTGGCTACCGCTACTCTTAACCGTCGTCTCGAATTCCTGGATGTGCAAGCGGTTCCCGTAATCCACGTGGTACTCCACGTTGCCATCCCACACCCCCACTTTCACCCCGCGCCCCGAGAGGCCGCGGCCGCCTAGTGAGGTGGCCTTCTGAAGCACATTGGACCGGTTTAGGATACGCGACCGATAGTTGTACAGCTCCTGATGGG
>CAUUMS010000021.1:0-24639 GCA_963546395.1 uncultured Bacteroidia bacterium
AAGTCATTCACCACATCGAGCCCGTACTCCACCCCCTGTAAGAACTCCTGCATCACCCACTGGCCCTCAGGCTCTGCAATGCGCAGATACTCACCTAGGACTTGCAGCTCGTGCAACGAGCGCACCACGTAGTGGCTACGCGAGCCCATCCCTCGGCGAGGCTTCAGCAGACAGGGGAAATCCAATCCTACCTCATCCTGCGGTAATCCGCTCCACAGCACAGTGCGAGGCGCATGCAGACCGTAGCTAGCACAGAGCAAGGCAAAATCGTACTTATCCAGGCACGCCTCAGCCCTATCCACCGGAGGAGCGAGCACAATGCAACCTCGGGGTTCAAGCTCATCGCGCAGACGAGCCAGGCACACAACCTCCACATCATGCAGAGAGATGACTGCCTCGTACCCCTCGCTGGCCACCATCCCCACCAGTGTCTCCGCATACTCAGCCACCAGGTAGCGAGGCATGCGGTAGGTGGTGTACTCCGAGTAGCAAGCCAGCGTCAACGGCGAGTTGTCACCCACACCCAGCGTGAAATGCCTGCCGAGCTCGCGCACCAGCTGCACCTGCCGTCCCGGACTTAATACCAGCAGCTTCTTCACGCCTACAACCAGTTGAATTGACCTGCAAAATGGGCAAAATCCTGTCCCCGTCTAATGGGCAAGACATGCCCAGAGATGTCTATTGCCACCACGCTCGGTGGATATTGAATGAACGTGGGTGCCATCACCACCGTGTATGCCCCCACATTATCGATGGCAATGTAGTCCCCCGCAGCGAGACGAGGTAGCTCATCCGCTAGCAGCAGATCCGTCTCCATGCATGTGGCCCCCACCACCTCCGTCGGCACCCGCTCCTCGCTCGGCATCCGTTGCAGGATGTGATACGGCAGATGCAGGCTATGCATAGAGGGTCGCACGTGGAGAGCCATACCGTCTGCCTGCACCAGCTGCACACCGTCACGCATGCGGCTACCATGCACCGCCGTGACGTATGACATAGCCGCGGCGCACACCGACACCCCGGGCTCTATCACCAGCAATGGCCCGTGGCTACGCACCCATTCATCGGCCATCAGCTCTTCCCCAATAGCCTGCGCATACTCATCGAACCGGGGAGTGCGGAAAGGGAACAGCCCCTCAGGCACTGGGCCAAAGAAGCCACCTCCCACGTCGATCATCCGCACGGGTATATCGTAACAGGCCCGGACAGCCAGCAGCTGTTTCACAATCTGCCGATAGCCCATCACCAGGCGTCGCTGTGACGAGGCGTGACCATGCAGCGAGATGACATCCACCGGCACTGTGCTCAGCATCCGCAGTGCCTCAGCCAGCTCATCCTCCAGGAGTCCGAATCGCCCCCGCGCCTTACCCCCATAGATAAGCGATTCGCCCTGCTCATCCACCAGGGTCGTATTCAGACGCAGCCCCACAGCCAACCGCTTACCCCTCCCCTCCTCGACCATCCGCACCAACATTTCAGCCTCGTGCAGACTGTCGATCTGTATCAGGGCCCCCTCTTGCAGGGCCAACCGTAAATCGGCCTCCCGTTTCAATGGCCCGTTGAAGATGATCTCCTCCCCAGCGAACCCAGCCCTGCGGGCAATGCTGTACTCCAGCCCTGAGACCACCTCAGCCATAGCCCCCTGCTGCCGAGCCACAGTGCAGAGATACGGCAGGTAGTTCGCCTTGAGCGCATATGCCACCTGCACATGAGGGTAATGCTGACGAAATGCAGCACCTATGTCCCTCAGATTCTGGGCAAACACCTCCTCGTGGATCACGTATGCTGGGAGCCCCACGCTGGCCTCTATAGCCCGTACCGTCTCATAGCTCAATCGCATACGCCCATCCGTTCAAACAGCCGTTTAGCCCCCTCCCGCAGCTGCACGTCTCCCATGGCTTTTACAATGCTCTCCCGTATCGGAATGCTCTCCATGTAGTCGATACTATCGCCCAGGCGCGCCTTCAGATCGGGCTCATCCCACACGTGTCCGAATGGCACAAAGCCCGTTTTACGCCACGCCTCCAGATCTTCACGCTGGTTATCCACTACCACGATGGGGATACACGGCCGTTGCAAGGCCACCAGCTCGAGCACCGTCTGGCCACACCCGCAGACCACCAGGTCGGCAGCCCGCATGGCCTCACGCAGAGCCTGGGGGTGCATCACGTCCACAAAGCGCACCGAGTCGCTCGGGGGCATAAACTCCGCCATCGGCGTAACAGCCGTGAAGCGGATGTGCGGGAACCGTTGCGCCACAGCCCGTGACAGCGGGGGCAACAAATCGCGCATGTCCGTACCCCCTAACAGCATGAGCACCGACTCTATCGCCTTCACCTGAGGCAGCTCGTAGGGCTCGCAGAAGGGCCGACGCAGCACTGCGTATTGCAGTCCCGTCAAGCAGCGCGGGGACAGCTTCCAATGCTCTGGCACCCGCTCCTCAGCCCCCACCGACCAGTCCACAGCCCACGCACTCCGGTAGCGCAGGTGATGATAATCATCCACAAAGAGCCACTGCCGCTGCGTCATCTCTAGGGCCTCCACCATCTCTTGCCCTATAGCGTACGAGTCGAGTATCGAGAGCCCACTCCCCAGCGTCAAGCTCAGCACCTTGTTCACCCGCTTCTTCCAGTGGATGAACTCCAGCCGGTAGTGCGACGAGGCTGCCATCTGCTGCACATGCTCCACATCCTCAGCCTCCACGTACAGCAGCACCTCATGGCCCTGCTCGCTGAGGTAGTCTGCCATGGCAGCGCAGCGACTCAGATGCCCCTGCCCAATCTTAGCCGTGTAGTCTGTGAAAATGCTTACGCGCATACGCCCGTCGACATTAGTTCGTCCCCGATGCGTGGAGGAGCGTGTACTTCAGCTCGGCCAAAGCCCAGTCCGTGGCCGAATCCACATCTTGCACCTCCAGCTCGCTCAGCTCTATACCCCGTGTGCGTGGGCCCCAGAATCCTCCATACTCACGGAAAGCCTGCACGCTAGCCACGTAGAACTGACCAGCGTCATGGTACACCGGCTCCAGATCCTGCGACCGGCTCAGGGCATGCTCGGGGTGCTGCATCACAGTGAACCCATCTCGCACCACCAGGGCACGTTGCACCGGATAGGAGTAGCGCACCATGGCGAAAGCCGCATCGCACTCCCCGCTCTGCACGCTACGCACCCCCGTGAGCAGATGCTCAGCCCGCATGAGCGGTGCCGTGGCGTATAGGCACGCTATCACGTCGAACCGTTCACCCATGCGCTCGTAGGTGTCTAGCACCTCAGCCACCACATCATCCGTCGTGCTGTAATCATCCGCCGTGGCCTCGCTTCGCCGAAATGGCACCCGGGCTCCACACTCCAGGGCCACCCGCGCAATGATCTCATCATCGGTGGACACCATCACCTCATCAAAGCACCCAGCCCGTAGCGCGCACTCAATGCTATAGGCCATGATGGGTCGCCCGTGAAACAGGCGCACATTCTTCCCCGGCAGACGCTTACTCCCTCCCCGGGCCGGTATCACCGCGAGCCCTCTCATTGCACCCCCTCCAACACTTGCGCTATGACGTACTCCTGCTCAGCCTGCGTGAGCGAGGGGAACATCGGTAGGCTCAGGCAGTGCGTGTAATACTCTTCAGCCACCGGCAGTGCCGGTTGCGACTCCCGCTGGCGATAGTAGCGCATGGTGTGCGTGGGCACGTAGTGCACCTGCGTATGGATGCGCGCCGCCCGAAGGCGTTCATACAGCTCCAGCCGCCGAGGCACCTGTATGACGTACAGGTGGTAGGCGTGACGCATGTGGGGCTCCACGTGCGGGGTGACAATGGCCTCACACCCAGCAAAAGCCTCATTGTAACGTTCGGCGATACGCCGGCGGCGCGCAAGTCCCTCGGCCGCCCGTTTCAGCTGTCCCAAACCCAGCGCAGCCTGCATGTCCGTCATGCGATAGTTGTGCCCCAGCAGATGCATCTCGTGGTACCAGCCGCCATCATACCGATCCAGCAGGGCCCGATTGCGCTCCATGCCGTGGGATCTAAGCTGCTTCAGCAGCTCGTACAGCTCCCCGCTATTGGTCGTCACCATGCCCCCCTCACCCGTGGCAATGTGCTTCACAGGGTGAAATGAGAACACCGAGAGATCGGCATACACCCCATTCCCGCAGAGCTGTACCCTACCCTTCGAGTCGGTGAAATAGCCCCCTGGGGCGTGGCACGCATCCTCCATCACCCAGAGCCCATACCGATCCGCCAGGGCGCGCATGCGCTCCATATCCACGGGGTAGCCCGCAAAATCCACCGGCACAATGCCAGCGTACGTACCACGTGGAGCCCTCTCCAGCAGCCGCTCCACAGCCTCGATGTCGAGCGTGTAGCTCTGGGGATCGATGTCGCAAAACGACACCTCACCGCCGCAGTAGCGCACGCAGTTCGCCGAGGCAGCGAAGGTGATCGTCGGCACCAGCACACGCTGTCCCGGCTTCACGCCCAGAGCCATAGCCCCCATATGCAAGCCAGCCGTGGCATTGCACACCGCCACCGCGTAGTCAGCCCCCACGTAGCGGGCAAAGGCTCGCTCAAACTCCTCCACCCGCGGCCCCTGGGTCAGGTAGTCCGACCGCAGCACCTCAGCCACAGCCGCAATGTCACTCTCAGTGACCCACTGCCGACCATAGGGGATGGGCCATCTTATCTCGTTATCGTCTCTCACGACTGCAATGCCACTACGCTAAATATCTAACCGACATCGGGCCTCGTCCCCAGCATGGCGCAAGCGCACTCGCCGTAGCTACCATCGAGGCGCACGCCCCGAACACGGCGCCGACGCACCGGGGGTATATAGTTCAACAGATTACGCGCCATCTCGTTCATCCCTGCCAGGCTGCACGATTCCAGCATCCGCCCCCCCTCTATCGGATCCACGGGACTCAAATGCCCCTGGGCAGACACCATCCCTGTCTCGGGCTCCACCCGCAGGTAGTAACGCTGCCCCGGCTCTGCCTTGACCTTTAGGCGATGCATATTCTCCGACTTGCTGCTGAAGACATGCTCACCCGGCTCGACGATGAAGAGGAAATACTCCTTCGGGAAGAGCTTACCCACCGCTATCGAATCCGCGGCTATCTGCATGCCAAACACCGACAGCTTCGACGATGTGCGGCACACGTACACAGCGGCCCGACCGCCCAGCTTGGGGAGCGTCAACGCCTGCTGCCTGATCTCCACGGGGTATTTCGCCGTGGAGCACGAGCCCAGGAGCACCCATATCAACCCGATGTACACCGCCAAAAGCCGTACCCCTCGCCTCATCCTCGCAAAATGACAAATCCTCACGGGACGCATCTCCACCCCCCGTGGCCCCCCTCCTCATCCTCCGTACGGCCCGGGGAGCGGAACAGCCCGCACGGGACAGATCGTCGAGCCATGCCCTAGACGGCAAAGTGGGGATCCACGTGCTGCCGTATCTTGGCACGCAGCGTCTCCACACTCTCCCACACCTCGTTACCGTCCGAGCTGTAGTGAAACCCCTCGGCCACGGTGCGTCCCCCGTGATGCCGCACGTACTCCTCCACGCTCAGGCCCGTCGAATTCGTAGGCAGAATGGCATAGTAGGTGTCGAGATCCACCGTGTTTAAAGCATCGGTGCTCGTAATCATCTCCTCATGCAACTTCTCGCCCGGGCGAATGCCCACCTCCACCTGCGGAATGCCGGGCGCAATGGCCGTGGCCACGTCGGTGATGCGGTAGGAAGGAATTTTAGGAACAAAGATCTCCCCCCCCAGGTGATGCTCCACCGCGTAGAGCACCTGCGCCACCCCCTCCTCCAGCGAGATGTTGAACCGCGTCATGCGCATGTCGGTGATAGGTATCTCACGAGCCCCCTCCTGACGCAGCTTCAGGAAATAGGGGATCACCGACCCCCTCGAGCCCATCACGTTGCCATAACGCACCACCGAGAAGCGCGTATCCCGCGACCCACGAATGTTGTTCGCCGCGATGAAGAGCTTATCCGAGGTAAGCTTTGTGGCCCCGTAGAGGTTTATCGGCGCGCAAGCCTTATCGGTGGAGAGGGCCACCACATGGTGCACCCCATTCTGCAAGGCTGCGCTGATAACGTTCTGCGCCCCGCCCACGTTGGTCTTAATGCACTCGTCCGGATTATACTCCGCGGTGTCCACCTGCTTCATCGCCGCCGCGTGGACAATGAGGTCGATCCCCTCGCAGGCACGTCGTAACCGCTCCCCATCGCGCACATCGCCGATGAAGTAGCGCATCTGCGGGTAACGCTCGGGGGGGAACTCCTGCCGCATCTCAAACTGCTTGAGCTCATCGCGCGAATACACCACCAGGCGCCGCACCTGGGGGCAATGCGCCAGCACGTGCCTCACAAACGCCTTGCCGAACGAGCCCGTCCCGCCGGTTATTAGTATCGACCTACAGTCCATCATGCCCACAACGGATCAGCATACCACCAATGCACGGGCATACGACGTACCATCCGCGTACACCCATCCCCGCAGCAGTACCCAGGCCTAACGGCCGGCACCACTACGGGCTTACCGCAAAGGTAGTCAATTTCACGCTAGAACCGGACGAATGGGGCCAGATTCCCACCCCAGCCGAATCGCCCCATGGCCTGCTACAGGTGGCGCGTTGAGAGAATAAAATCCCGCATCTCGTTCTGAGTGCGCACATACGAGGTGCCCCAGTACTTGTCCACCACGGTCCGCTGCGCCGCCGAGATGCTCCCGCTCGCATGGCGGAAATGGCTCGCCACCTCTTCCGTCTCCTCCAGCCAAATGGCCCGGCTACGATCCGTATCGTCGAGATGCGCCCAATGCTGCGACAGTAGTCCTGCCGCCTCCACCCTATACTCGGTGTCTATCAACGTGTGGGGCCGATCTAGATGCACGCAGTAACCGATGTGCGTCCCCACGCTGTTAGAGGCTGTGGCATCGGCCAGCTGGATGAGGAATCGTTGCCGGCTCAGGAAGTAGCGATCCAGCTTGTAGCCCGAAGTCACCAGGTGGAACCCCGCGGCCCGGTACGCCTGCACCAGATCCGTCTGCTCCATATCCTTCCAGAACACCGATATCAGCACCGTGTCGAACCCCTGCCCCAGCTCGCGGATCTGCCCGATGAGGCGAGTCACATCCACAGGGCGCACTATCTCCTCCTTGATGCTATGCGAGGGGAAGAAGAGCAGCACACGCCCCAGCTCACGCTTGCACTGCGCGAGCCGCTCGGCCTCATCTGCGCCCAACGGGGGGGCGTAATGAATCATGGGCCCTACCTTCATGATCCCCTTCGTGATCCCCGCCTCGCGTAGCCATTGCTCACGGCGGTCGCCGAACGTCACGATGTGCGACACGGGGTACAGATGCTCCTCCCCGAGCACCGTGGAGCCGAAGAAAAGCCCGTGCTCCACGTAGGCATGCATACGAGTGTGCTCGCCATCGAGCCCCGCGTAACGCTTCAGGGCCCGCCCCAGCCCGTACCACTGATTGGCCAGTGTGGCATCATCCGGCGCGTAGGGTAACGGGGCTGCCAGCTGCCCCGCCTCAGACATGGGGAGCCCTGCACGCCTCTCAGCCTCCTGCGCCGCCACCCGCCCATTGCGCACCGTGAACAGCCATCGCACCAGCGAGGCCACACGGTAGTTGGCCACCAGCGGATAACGCAAATACGGGTGCATGGCCTATTGCGCCCCCAGGGTGGCGTCCAGCATGTCGCAATAGCGGCTCAGCATGAGCTGGAACGTAAACTCAGCCTCGTAACGCTGCCGTGACGCACGCCCCATGGCGGGCCAGTCGTACTGCTCCATACCCCGGAACAGGGCAGCCAACGCCTCCGCATCGGGATCTAGCAGCACCCCGTTACGCCCCGTGGTCACCTGCTCGGGCATACCCGCCACGTTGGTGGTGATGACCGGTAAGCCGGCACGCATCGCCTCGATGATGGAGATCGGGAGCCCCTCATTCTGACTCATGAGCACGAAGACTGTGCAACGCCCCAGCACCTCGTTCACCTGGGCATTGGGAATACTCCCCAGCATGGTAACGTGCCCCTCCAGGCCATACCGGCGCACCATGGCCTCTATGGGCTGAATGCCAGGCCCTCCCCCAACGATGGTGAGCGAGAAGGGTGCCCGCTCCTCGGGCGTGAGACGGCCTAGGGCCTCTACGATCAGATGCTGTCCCTTGCGCTGATCCACCGTGCCCGTGCACACGAGCCGGTAGCGAGGCGTAACCTGCCAGTCGATATGCGGCTGCGGGGCATCGTCGATACCGTTGTGGAAAAATGAGCAGCGGTCGGGCGAGATGTCGGGATTGTCAGCCAGGAAGTTCTCCATCCCCACCCGGGCGATGAACACCAGGCGATCGGCCCGCCGTATGGTAGCCTCATAGCGACGATCCATCGTCCGGAACAGACGTGTGCGCGCCAGCTTGGGATAGGTGAGGCACTCCATTGTCCACTTGTGACCATCGGAGTGGAAGAACAGCACCTGCTTAGGCTCCTGATGGGGCGTGAGGGCCTGATAGTAGTGCGCAGTGGTCTCCTCGTCGAACACCACTGCGTCGGGTTTGCGCCCCAGGGCCAGGTAGGCCCGCACGGTGCGCTCAGCCCGTCGGTGCTCCCGCCGTAGGAACAGGGCCGTGAGCGTCCCCGAGCGTTTCACCATCCGCTTGGCTATGGACTTCAGTCCCGCCAGGTGATTGGAGCGCACAGCGGCCCCCTCGCTCGGCCCCTGCGGACTGAGGGTGTCGATGGTGAAGACGTTGATCTGGTATCCCCGCGAAGCGATGTAATCGCCATGCGCTAAGAGGCGACGTAGCGTACTCGTGGGCCCAATGGCCGAGTTGAGATATACCGGCGTAATGATGTCGACCTGTTTCATCTACCTTGCTAAAAATGGTGCGCCCATCTGCCGAACTCGTCATCCGGCAGGCTACCCGATGCGTAGGTACTCGAATCCCTCCAGGGCTTTCGCCTCGAAGACGTTACGCCCATCGATGATCAGGGGCTGGCGCATTGCGCGACGAATGGCGGCCCAGTCGGGCATGCGGTACTCCTTCCACTCCGTCACGTGAAATAGCACATCGGCCCCCACGGTGGCCTGATAGGGGTCTGCCGCGTAGCTGATGGATTCGCCAAAGATAGCCCTGGCCGTGCCCATAGCCGCAGGATCGTAAGCCGACACCGTGCATCCAGCTTCCAGCAGAGCCCGGATCAGCACGATGGATGGAGCCTCACGCATGTCGTCGGTCTCAGGCTTGAAGGCCAACCCCCACACCGCCGCATGCTTACCCGCAACGCTGCCACCGCTGTGCGCCACGAACTTACGAAATAGCACCTGCTTCTGCTGCTCGTTAACCGCCGCCACAGCCTGCACCACCTGCATCGGTTGGTTGGCCGCATCCGCCATGTGAATGAGCCCGGCGATATCCTTGGGGAAACAAGCCCCGCCGTAGCCGCAGCCCGGGTAGAGGAATTTGCTCCCTATCCGCTTGTCGCTCCCCATGCCCAGCCGCACAGCAGACACATCGGCCCCCAACTGCTCGCACAGGTTGGCCATCTCGTTCATAAAGCTTATGCGCGTGGCCAGCATGGCGTTAGAGGCATATTTGGTCATCTCCGCCGAGCGAATGTCCATGAAGAGAACCCGGAAGTTGTTGAGCATCATGGGACGGTAGAGAGCCGTCATGACAGCCTTAGCCCGCTCGGCATCCACCCCCACCACCACGCGGTCGGGGGTCATAAAGTCATTCACCGCATCGCCCTCCTTGAGGAACTCGGGATTGGAGGCCAACTCTATCTGCCAATGGGCCCCACGCGCCTTGAGCTGCTCGCTGATGATGTTGCGCACCCGCTCGGTGGTACCCACAGGGACGGTGCTCTTGACCACCACCACCAGATCGTGCGACATGTTGCGGCCAATGCATTCTGCCACAGCCACCAGGGCCGTATCGTCCACCGACCCATCGGGACGTGGCGGCGTGCCCACAGCCACGATGACCAGCTCCACCAGGGGGAGCACGCTGGTGAGATCGCCGGTGAAATGGAGACGATGCGCTGCGCTGTTACGGGCCACCATAGGCTCGAGGCCCGGCTCGTAGATGGGCATGACACCCCGCACCAGCATCCCGAGCTTGGCCTCATCCCGCTCCACGCAGTGCACGTTGTTCCCCAGCTCAGCCAGGCAGGCCCCGGTCACTAGTCCCACGTAGCCCGCCCCCACCACGGCTATATTCATCGGCAATCGTTTTACGCCCTCACCCCACGGCCGCTCCCCATCGCAAAAGTACAACAAATGGGGCAACGCACCACCCACATTCGCCGCACCATCTACCCATCAAACCCATATTTCGCCGCCCAAATACGGACTTGATACGTTGCGGCTCGGGTGATGATCGGCCGAGGCCGAGGGCAAACGGAGGGCCGAGCTCTGAGACTGGCTAAAAGTGCCATTACCCTCGCAGCATAGTATTAATGATGGTGCAAGTAGGATGATGGCAACAGTCGAAATGGTAAGGCCGCATCACAGCCCGCAGGGCGAGGTGATCGCCTACACCCGAAACAGTGGGATGTAGGCACGTCCGCCCATCGCGGAACGAGGAGCTACCGCAAGGACACAAAACACCCCGCTGCGGGGTATAGAATCCCGCAGCGGGGTGCCGAAATGTTTAGACGAAGTGATTTAGGACTTCGGCTTTATATCGATTAGCAAATAACCACTGTAGTGTTGCTTCTCCCTCTTCACCCCAGGCTTGGGCGTAAAAAGTATTTCCATTTTGAGCCGAATCCGCATTGTGCCCGCCTGCGTCTGGAATTCCACCGAGTACGGGCCATTCTTCGGATCAGGAACAAGCCTGGAGGATTTCAGTATGGCTGTTGCGTCGAACTCGTCAGAGGACACGGGATACTTCAAGGAGAGCGGTGTCTCCGTCAGCTCCAAGTAAGCCACCTTGCCGATCTTGGTCATCTGCCTCAGCGGGATCTCGAGAAAACGTAGCCCAATGCGCTCGAAGCGCAAGGTCACCATCTTCTCATCGCTACCCAGCGTCAGTGATGCAGATTCCGATGGGAAACGCACCGCTTCGGGCTTGTACGCTGGCTCGCCGACAATCGAATCTAACGGGTCTAGGCTTATACTCAAACTCGCAATATGCGATCCTGCCATTTTCTGCAACGTCCAGACGGTTTCTTTCTCCTTTTTGCACGATGCGAGTAGCAACACCGAGGCCGCCACAAGCAGAAGAGATATAATCCGTGTTCTCATGACTTAATATCCTACAGTTTTATGAAACTAATCGCCTGCAAGTTCGCAATTCTCGGTGGATTTGCCATGCGATGACCAACGCATTCGACACAAAACACCCCGCAGCTGGACTTCATACCCAGCTGCGGGGCGCCGAAATGTTTAGACGAAGTGATTTAGGATTTCGGATTTATGTCGACAAATAGCTTCCCACTGTAACGCTGCTTCTCTCTTTTCACACCCGGTTTGGGCGTGAAGAGTATCTCCATGTTGAGCTTGATCGACATCGAACCGCTTCGCATTTGGAGCTCCGCCGAATAGGGCCCACTCTTCGGGTGGGGTACAGTCCTGGAAGATGTCAACGTGGCTACGGCATCGAACTCATCGGAGCGCGATGGAAACTTTAGGCGAAGGGGATTTTCCACCAGATCCAGATATGCCACCTTGCCGGTCTTGGTCATTTGCCTTAGCGATATTACGAGAAAGCGCAACTCCGCGCGGCTGAATTGAACGGTCACGGAATTCCCATCGTCCTCCAGAGTCAGGGATGCTGGTTCCGATGAGAAATACGTGTTGTCAGGCTTATACGCTGGTTCCCCGATAATCGAGTCTTGAGGATTCAGATTACACACGACCTGCACAGTGTGCGACCCTGCCATTTTCTGCAACGTCCAGATGGTTCCATCTTTCTTGCATGCCGCAAGTAGCATCACCGAGGCTACCACAAGCAGGAGGGAGAAATTTCGGATTCTCATGACTTAATATTCTACAGTTTTATGAACCTAATCGTCCGCAAGTTCGCAATTCTCGGTGAATTTGCCATGCGATGACCAACGCATTCGACGCAAAACACCCCGCAGCGGGGTATAGAATCTCGCTGCGGGGCGCATGAGAACTGGGCGAAACGCCCGCCAGGTTACTTGCGTATGTAGTAAACCAGCTCGCCACCGTAACGCTGCTTTTCCTTCTTCACTCCGGGTTTGGGCGTGTAAATTAGCTCCGCATAGAATTTGGCAAGCACTGACCCCTCTTCAGGCGAGAACTGGGCCGAATTGCGCCCATTGCCCGACAGGGGACAGGTCTTGGTGGGATTCACCAACAATTCTATCACAAAATCGGAATCTTCAGGGATCTGCAACCTAGTGGGATTTTCCACCAGTTCGAATAGTAGCGTGCCATCCTTCAGTTTTTCCACCTGCTTGAGGCGTACCTCGAAAAATTTCAAGTATTCCTTTTCAACTCGCAGGGTTATCTCCTTCCCACCATCCCCCAATGTCAACGAAATCGGCATCAGTTCGAATTTCCCATTGGCAGGTGAAGAAAACTCTGGTTCATCCTGAATGGAGTCTAGCAACTTAAGATTTACCTTGAAGGTCGCCGTCTCCAGCGTCCCTTCCATTTGTTGCAATGTCCACTGCTTTTTATCCTTCTTACAATTTTTATCCTTCTTACAAGCAGGAATCGCCATCATGGCGAGTGACAGGAGCAGGAGGGATAGAATTCGGATTCTCATGACTTAATATTCTACAGTTTTATGAACTTAATCGCCCGCAAGTTCGCAATTCTCGGTGGATTTGCCATGCGATGACCAACGCATTCGACACAAAACACCCCGCAGCTGAACTTCATACCCAGCTGCGGGGTGTCAGAATTGGATTGAGAAGCCTCTAAGACTTCGGTAACACGTCAATGAACAGGGTGCCACTGTAGTGCTGCTTCTCCCTCTTCACCCCAGGTTTGGGCGTGCAAATCAGCTCCATCTTCAGCCTAATCCTTAGCGTGCCCGCTTGCGTCTGGAATTCCACCGAGTATGGGCCATTCTTCGGATCAGGGGTTACCTTAGAGGACTTCAAGATTGCCACCACATCGAAATCCTCAGATTTAGACGGATACTTCAGGTGGAGGGGACTCTCTGTTAAGTCCAAATACGCAACTTTACCAATCTTCGCCATCTGCCTTAGCGGGATCTCGAGAAAGCGTAGCCCAATGCGCTCGAAGCGCAAGGTCACCATCTTCTCATCGCTACCCAGCGTCAGTGATGCAGATTCCGATGGGAAACGCACCGCTTCGGGCTTGTACGCTGGCTCGCCGACAATCGAATCTAACGGGTCTAGGCTTATACTCAAACTCGCAATATGCGATCCTGCCATTTTCTGCAACGTCCAGACTTCCTTTTCCTTGTCCCGGCATGCAGTGAAGAGCACTGGCAATGCTGCTAGGAGCAAGGGGATAACACGGAATCTCATGACCATAACATCCTAATTTCGTGAATCTAGTGCAACCAGCTAATCCCTAACTCCAATCCAGAACTGGAGATCGCCAATGTCGTACCTAAGCCCGTCAAACCGCGCTTCATCGAGATAGTGCACCGGCATCTTTCCGATAATATCGTCATCATCTTCAAAATTGAATGTGACGCTCCCAGAGACACCTTTGAATGAAAAGGAGAGAGTTAAGTCCTTGACGGATCCACCATCCATTTCAATCCATTGCACTGAATAATAATCTCCCGCTTTTGCGAGCGCGGCCCACGGAAAGAGACGTTTTCCAAGCCACTTATTCGCACCATCCCACCATCCTCTGTCATCAAATCTAAAATCAATTTCTCCCGCTGCACCACTGGCTATTATGCAACGCATCTCGGGTCGTCCCTTCGGCCATGGCTCATATTTACGAAGTGCTCTTTGATCGGTAAATCCGGCTTTTAGCAGATAATCGTGTGACGATTGTAGATTCGCCCGCTTCCGCTTAGGTGGCTCTTTTTTTGCTGGTGGTTCAGATGGTGGATTGCTTCCTCCACCTTCTTCATCGTCAAGCCCTGGCTCATACAGCTCATTAAATCGCGTCCCTCGCCTATCTTTTTTGCGTCTAGCGCATTCATGATCAATGTACTCGGTCATTTCGTTACGGTGATACGAGAGCACCTCCTCTGACGTGAATGTACCAGCAGGCACTGGTACCACTCGCTCGTTTTTCCCCACTACAAGAACAGGGAAATCGGGCTGCACATCGGAGCGCACAGTGTCAGCGCGACCCTGACGATCGTAGGCTAGCAGCTTCCACGCCTTGCTGTCATCAAAGTTCTCAGGCAACACCACCACATGAAGCGATGGATCAGCGAGCATCTTGCGGGAGAGATCCATACCATTTGGGGCCACCATCAGCACCTGCATCAGCGGATCGTCGGCCAGGCGAGAAGCAAAGAAATCCTCTAGCGCATTGGCCCCACCACGGGTGTGCGACGATGCGCCTCCCAGAGCCTCGGTCAGGCCTTCTTGGAGAGCTGTCTGCCAGTCATTGCCCCGAGTACGGCTGGGGTACACCATCTCGGCGAATAGCACCTCATTGTCGCCGTCGCGCATCAGACTGACTCCCTCGAAAAGGGCGGTCTGAAAGCTCGGCTGCTTGAGAGCCTGCACTAACACTTTGGCTACTGCCTCGCGAGGGCTCGAGGACACCGGCATCAGAGCCACCTGTGCAGAGGGCGCAGGCGCATCAGGGGTCACCCGCTCTGCCTGGCAACCCAGCAGGGCCAATGAGAGCCCAGCTATTAGGATCGTCACATAATACTTCTTCATGAGCTTTACTTGTTATTGGTTTGCTCTAGGAACTATATCACTCGCAAGTTCACAAATTTCTGCAATACAGTTGCGCAGATTTCTTATGAAATTAAGCGAACAATCAGACATAGTTGACGAATGGGCTATTCTCGTTGACACAACCATTGGACGAGATAATGCGGGCGAACGATAGCCGTCGCTGGCATTGCGTGAAAGGTGCTACCTTTGCGCAAGCCGTGGGGAATGCAGGTGCGCATGCGGCGCATTGGGCAGGTTTCCGGGCATTCGAAACTTCGATAGCACAAGAAATCACTATGAGTCAGGATTGCTTTTCGACCCGGCACCTCGGCCTCAGCGATGGGGACATGGCGGCCATGCTCGAGGCGATAGGTGTACAGTCGCTCAACGCGTTGATGGAGCAGGTGGTTCCACCGGACATCCGTCTCCCCAAACAGCTGCGTCTGCCCGAGGCACTCTCGGAGGCGGCCTACCTGGCTACCATCCGCGAGAAGGCGGGTAAAAACCGGGTGTTTCGCTCGCTGATCGGGCGGGGATACTACGGGACGGCCATGCCCGCGGTGCTGCAACGCAACATATTCGAGAACCCCACGTGGTACACCTCGTACACCCCCTACCAGGCTGAGGTAAGCCAGGGGCGACTGGAGGCGCTGCTCAATTTCCAGACGATGGTGACGGGGCTCACGGGTATGGAGATTGCCAACGCCTCGCTCCTTGACGAGGGGACGGCGGCCGCAGAGGCCATGCTGATGATGTTTGCTCTGCGCTCGCGCGAGGCTGTGAAGGCCGGACGCAATGTGCTGTTTGTAGACAACGGGGTGTTCCCGCAGACCGTGGAGGTGCTGATAACGCGCGCCGAACCGCTGGGGATCCAGGTGGTGCGGGGCGATTTCCGGGAGTACCGCTTCGCTGGGACAGAGTTTGGGGCCGTGGTGCAGTACCCCGATCAGCATGGTGAAGTGCACGATTACCGTGGTTTTGCGACCCAGGTACACGAGGCTGGAGCCCTGCTCTGCGTAGCGGCCGACCTGCTCTCACTGGCCCTGCTGGGGGCTCCGGGCACCTGGGGGGCTGACGTGGCTGTGGGCAGCACGCAACGCTTCGGCATACCGCTCGGTCTCGGGGGGCCTCACGCTGCCTACTTCGCCACCCGCGATGCGTACAAGCGGCAGATGCCGGGGCGCATCATAGGCGTGTCGGTGGATCGGCTAGGGAACCGGGCCCTCCGGATGGCCCTCCAGACCCGCGAGCAGCATATCAAGCGGGAGCGGGCCACATCGAACATCTGCACGGCGCAAGCTTTGCTCGCCACGCTGGCGGGCATGTTTGCAGTGTATCACGGTCCGGAGGGGATCCTTCGGATAGCCCGCAATGCGCATGGGGCCGCCTCGGAGGCCGCGCACTGCCTGCAACAGTTGGGGTATACGATACGCCACGGGGCGTTCTTCGACACGATTGTCATTGAGCTCCCCAAGGCTGAGCTCACGGCGCAGATTCGCCAACTGGCTCTGGAGGCTGAGATGAACTTCTACTACCGTGAGGATGGAGCCATCTCCATCTCTTTCGATGAGCTGAGCACGGCGGAAGAGGTAGGACGAGTGGTGTCCATATTCGCCCAGGTGCTGGGGAAGCCGTTCTCACCCATCCACAGCATCGAGCGCGAGAGCAGCATTCCGGAGGCACTGCGGCGCACGAGCGCATTCATGACCGAGTCGATATTCAACACCTACCGCACGGAGACCGAGATGATGCGCTACCTGCATAAGCTGGCGAACCGAGACATCGCATTGAACCACAGCATGATTCCGCTGGGCAGCTGCACCATGAAGCTGAATTCGGCGGCCTCGATGCTCCCGCTGAGCTGGGTGGAATGGGGGGCGATACATCCCTTTGCCCCAGCTGATCAGATGCAGGGCTATCTGGAGCTTCTGCGTGAGACGGAGGAGTACCTATCCGAGATAACCGGGTTTGCAGCCACCACGCTACAGCCTAACTCGGGGGCCTCGGGCGAGTACACGGGGCTACTGATCATACGCCAGTATCACATCTCGCGGGGTGAGGGGCATCGGAACACGGTGCTCATCCCGGCCTCGGCGCATGGCACCAATCCCGCCAGCGCGGCTATGGCCGGAGCGCAGATTGTGACGGTGGATTGCGATGCGAAGGGTAACATCGATGTGGACGACCTGCGTCGGAAGGCCGAGCAGCACGCCGCCACGCTGTCGGCGTTCATGGTGACGTACCCCTCGACGCATGGGATCTTTGAGAGCCGCATCCGGGAGATGGTGGAGATCGTGCATCGGCATGGTGGCCAGGTGTATATGGATGGGGCAAATATGAATGCGCAGGTGGGGCTGACCAGTCCTGGCTACATCGGGGCCGATGTGTGCCACCTGAATCTACACAAGACCTTTGCCATCCCGCACGGGGGTGGTGGTCCGGGCGTTGGCTCCGTGAGCGTGGCCGAGCATCTGGCCCCACTACTCCCAGGGCATTGCGTGGTGAAGACGGGCGGGGCACACGGGATTCGCGCCGTGTCCTCGGCTCCCTGGGGGAGTGCTAGCGTGGTGCCCATCACGTATGCCTACATACGCATGATGGGGGCCGAGGGGCTGACGAAGGCCTCGGAGTACGCTATACTCTCGGCTAACTACTTGGTGGCGCGCCTAAGTGGGCACTACGAGGCGGTGTACCGCGGAGAGACCGGCTTCGTGGGGCATGAGGTGATAGTGGATTGCCGCAACTGCAAGAATGACTACGGGGTGGAGACGGCCGACATAGCTCGTCGCCTGATGGACTACGGGTTTCATGCTCCTACCCTATCGTTCCCCGTGCATGAAACGCTGATGGTGGAGCCCACCGAGAGCGAATCGAAGGCCGAGCTCGATCGGTTCTGCGAGGCACTCATCGCCATCAAGGGTGAGATGGAGGCCATCGCCCGTGGGGAGCAGGATGGTGAGGACAACCTGCTGAAGAATGCGCCCCACACCGCGCAAGAGGTGACGGCTGACGAGTGGCACCACGGCTATAGCCGTACGGCTGCGGCCTACCCGCTGGAGTGGATCCATGAGAATAAGTACTGGCCCTACGTGAGCCGGATTGACTCGGGCTACGGGGATCGCAACCTAATATGCACGTGCCAGTAAGGGCTACCCGCCCATAACGTAAACACCCAGAGCTGAGTATGAGCCGCATACGAGAGCTAGTGTACCAGAATCGTAGCTACCGTCGATTTGACGGTAGCTACGCTGTGGGCCCAGAAGTGCTGGAGCAGCTGATAGATCTGGGTCGGATGTCGCCAAGCGGGCTCAATCGCCAATGGCTTCGCTACATGCCCATAACCGAGCCGGAGCAGTGCACAGCCCTGTGCGAGCGGCTGGGATGGGCTGGCTACCTGAAGGATTGGCCGGGACCCGATGCGGGGGAACGTCCCACGGCATACATCGTGATGCTGGAGGACGGGACACACGGCCACGGGCACCCGTTGGACGCAGGAATAGCCGCCCAGAGCATCCTGCTTGGGGCCACAGAGATGGGGCTCGGGGGGTGTATACTGGCGAGCTTCTCGCAGGAGCAGTTGGCACGACTCCTCGGGGTACCCACGGGGATGCGCATTGCGCTGGTGGTGGCCATCGGCAAGCCCGCAGAGGAGATTGTGGTGGAGCCTTTGGCCATGGATGGGGATGTCAAATACTGGCACGAGGGGCGCACGCACCATGTGCCTAAACGTCCGCTGGGCGACGTGATTGTGCCCGTGCACTTCACCAAGGAATAGGAGACGAGAGGATGCAGGTAGGCGGGGAATCAATTCGCCAGCTGAAGGTGGCTAGGCAGCTGCAACGCGACCTCAGCGAGATCTTTAGGGCCCAAGCCTCCAGCTTCGGGGCGGGACGTATGGTGACGGTAACCCGGGTGCGCGTGTCGTCGGATCTGGAGTATGCCCACGTATTCCTGAGCCTATTCCCCTCGCAGGCCTCCGAGGAAGTTCTGGCACAGATCAGGGCGCAGGGTCGTGAGATACGCTTTCAGCTGGGAAGACGCATTGGCAAGCAGTGTCGTGTGGTGCCAGAGCTCACATTCGTGCTAGACGACTCGCTAGACTACATCGACAACATTGACCGCCTGCTGGATAACGAGACCAGCGATGGTGCTGACGGGGCACAGCAATAGATGGATATAGCAGCAACACACGGGGGCGCAGCATGGTAGGAGGGCTGGTACGCTTAGCCACCCGGATACTCCCACGTCCGCTACTGCACCGGGTGGGTGTGATGGCGGGGTGGTGCATGGCCCAGTGCATGCTGGGGAGTCGATACGAAGACCCGATAGATGGCTTCGGCTACCGCAGCTTGCTACCCTACGGGCGAGTGACCAAGCGTGCGAATGCGTTGGCTCCCCACTCGCTATCGCTGGAACGGCACCGGATGCTGTGGCTCTACCTGACCCGTGAGCTGCGCATTGAGCAGGCACAACAGCTCCGCGTGTTGCACATGGCCCCCGAGTGGGCACTGCTGCGACGACTAAGGAGGATGACGGGACTACGGTACACCACAGCCGACTTGAGCTCACCCTGGGCCTCGGTGCACTGCGACATACAAGAGCTCCCGTTTGACGATGCATCTTTCGACCTGATCCTTTGCAACCACGTTCTGGAGCACATCCCGGACGACCGACGGGCTATGCGGGAGCTCTACCGGGTGCTAGCACCGGGGGGAACAGCCCTGCTGCTGGTACCTCTAGACACGACCCGCTCCACTACCCTAGAGGATCCGAGCATCGACACCCCTGCCCTGCGCGAGCAGTTCTACTGGCAGCGAGACCACCTGCGTCTCTACGGGCTCGATTACCCTGGGCGGCTCTCTGATGCGGGATTTGCGGTAGAGGTGGTGGATTACGCCGCATCACTGGGGCCTGAGGCCTGCCAGCGTCATGCCATTCGCACGGATGAGCCGCTGTACATCGGCCGTAAGTCCGAGGAAGATCGCAATGCCGTTTAGCCTATTCGTGGCCCTGCATCACCTGCTATCGAAGAAGCGGGTGCATGCGACCAACACCATAGCGTGGATAGCCATGCTGGGGGTGTCGATTAGCGCCATGGCCATTGTGGTGGTGCTATCCGTGTTCAACGGTATAGAGTCGCTGGTGAGCAGCATGTACTCAACGCTAGACACGGATCTGAAGATTGTCCCAAGTCAGGGGAAGGTGTTTCGAGTGGGAGATGCTCTACAAGCCCTACAGGAGACGTTGCCGCAGGGTGGTCGCTGGGGGTGCGTGCTAGAGGAGAACGCACTCTTCAGCTACGGGGGACGGCAGCACGTGGGCACCATGCTAGGGATGGATACGGCCTATGCCAGCATGTCGCAGCTAGCCAGCCATAGCATCGAGGGGAGTGCTACACTCTACCGCGGTAGCCAACCGCTAGCCATACTTGCCAGTGGGGTGGCGTACTACCTGGGGGCATCACCCTCGCACTACGACCCCTTGGCCGTGTACGTGCCAAATCGCCTGGCGAGCAACTGGCTCAATCCGGCCACGGCATTCCATGAGAAACGATACGCATTCGATGCCATCGTGTCCATAAATGCGGGGTTCGATGAGCACACGGTTGTGCTCCCCATCAGCGAGGTGCAAAAATTGCTCTCGTATGATGGCGACGTGGCGAGTGCCGTCCACATCAACCTGCCTCATGGTGCCAGCATCAGCGGAGTACAGCAACTATTGCGGCAGAAGCTAGGTGCGGAGTGCCGCGTGCTAAACCGGATGGAGCAAAACGAATCGCTCTACAAGACCATGCGCGGCGAGCGGCTCGTGATCATCGTCATACTGGCCCTCATCCTACTCATCGCCACGTTCAACGTGGTAGGCTCACTCTCAATGTTGATCATCGAGAAGCGAGATGACATTCTCCAGCTACGCTACCTGGGGGCACGGTATGGCCAGGTGCGGCAGATCTTCCTGCTGGAGGGGGTGCTCATTGCCCTGAGCGGTGGAGTGGCCGGTGTGGTGTTAGGACTCCTCATCTGCTGGCTCCAACAGACGTTCGGCATCGTACGACTCGGTGGGAGCGGTAACTTCATCGTGCAGGCATACCCCGTGGAGGTGCATGCGAGTGACATCCTACTCGTGGTGGCACTCGTGGCGGGGCTCGGGTTACTGGCCTCGTTGGCCCCTCTGGGCACCATGCGCATCGCTAGAGATGATGCCAAGCGGTAAACTCTAGCGAGAGCGAATATCAACACTAACTCTTGCCTACCCTGGTGCTACAGGTATCAGCCTGATGCGCAGCGGTTATCCTGTGAAGATGACCCGACGCATTGCTGATGGCACGGGTGGTGCAACGATTGGGGCTAACAGACGTACGTAGTGACGCGGCAGCGAGGCAAAGGCATTGTCGGATGCAGGATGACCATGCAACGGTTGCTGTGCCCAGCTGAGAGCTCCTCGGGATACTACACCAGATTGCCACAAGTGCTACCAAGAATAGGGCTGCACTTGTGGTAGGTGGCTACCGCATGATTTCTAATGGTCACCTTTCTGCCTGGAGCGAAGACTCTGCCCTCCCGTCTCGGACGACAGTTTGCCGGCACTAAACACGAGGGTAAAAACCTGCGGGGGATGAATTCAATGGCCACAGATCGGGCCTTTATCCATCGGCTGTGAACGAATATGCGAGCCCAGGGCGTACTCCTCGTACGGTGAGCATTACCCAGTCTACCCATGCGCAGCGTAGCGAGCCCGCCTAGTGGTACACTGCTAGAAGGGCTCTGTACACCAGGGAACACAGGAGGAGCACCCGATAGGGCACGAAGGAAAAGCCTGACAGCAGAACCGATATAGGCTCACTGGCAGGCTCGGCGGGCAAAGTCTATCACTGAGGAAAGGCGACCACCGTAGGTGTAACCTCAACGATGTCCGCACAATAATAGCACGCCTGTAGCCCCCACCTGGCTCGCATTAACGATGAAGGAATTGGGCTACAAAACAGGGGGCACGGCTCACACGAGCCATGCCCCCTGGGGATCTCTAACGACCGTCGTCCGCTAGTCCGTGATGCAATCAGGACACCCCTACATTGCCTGCATCAAAGCGGGCAGCAGCCCGGCACGACTAGTGACGAGAGGTACTAAGGGCAACTACCGCCGCCCACGCTCATCGGCACGCTTCTCGCGTTCGCGATTTTGCTTAATCAGCTCGCGCTCCTTTGCCTTGGCCTTGGAGAGCATCTCTTTAGCGAATGAGGCTTTACGCTTGCCCTTCTCGATAAGTCGGGCCCCTTTGCGCTCCATCTTCTGGGCCTCACGAAGGCTGGCTTTCGTTTCACGGGACTCAGCCCGATAGCCCTGCTTGAGCTCAGCAGCAGAGGCCCTCGCCGCGGCCTTCTCATCCTTGTCGCGGGATTGCAGTGCCCCAGAGAGACGCTTCAGTTCGCGCTCGTAAGAGCTCGTCATTTTACTCAACGCCTTGGCGTGCTGCTTGGCTTCCGCATGCCCCTGCTTCTGCATAGCCTTCCCTTCGGCCACCATCTGCTGCGCATCCGATATCTTCTGCTGCACAGCATTGACACGATCTGAAGCCTTGGCTAGGCGCTCCTCCAACGTGATTTGCTGGTGAGCGGCTGTACTGTCTTGTGCTCGCAATGCGCCCGGTAGCATCAGAAGAACCCCAAGCAGGAGCCCACCCCATGAGAGGCACGCCGCGCTACCGATTTTGCGATGCTTGCGGCCAGTATATCTCTTCCCCATGTTCACCCACAGTTGACCCCGAAATTGGGGGTAAAGGTATAAAAATGCGTAATGAGTTGATGCCTAGAATAGATGCGCATCCAGGTTAGGTGAGCCAGTCTCTCGCCCCGCAGGATTTTCTGCACGGTGAGCATCATAATCAGTCACAAATTGCTTACGGCCTTTGCATCCCGTGCACATGTGCGTAATCCCGTCGACGCCAACCTGAGCAATAGCATCGGAGACCCCGTACATACGCACGAGAGGTTTGCTACGCCGGGGTTACGACTTTTTGGCCTTCTTCGCCTCTGGCGACGAGAAGACCTTCTGGATGATACTCGAGGCGTAAGCCGTGGGATCCTTCCGGATCTTCTGCTCCTCACCACGTATCAAGACAAAGAGCCCATCGAGCCCGCGGTTCGTCACATAGGTGGGGAGATCGGCCTCTAGCTTGTCGGGCAAATTGGGCACGTGCTGCCTAATGGTGGGCATAGCTACCTTGACAAGCGGATTGGACACGAGTTGGTCATAATTGCTGGAGAGTTTTTCCCAGTACTTGATGACTTCAGCTTGGCCCATGGATTCCTGCACTATCGGTTTGAAGACAGTGGCCAGGGAATCGTAGGTTTTGCCCCGCAGGTAGCGTGTGGCAGCCGTATCGCTCCCCTGGAGTATAGAGAGGCCATCTGCGATGGTCATCTGCTTTATGGCCCCGAGGAAGATGCCTCCCGCCGGCTTGGCAGCAATCTCTGCCGCCCGGTTCATGGATTTCACGAATTGCTCGGTGGCCTCATTCAACGAGCTCTTGATCAATGAGCCCACGAGGGGTATCTGATCGGTCTTGGCAATGAGGTCGGCCACGGGCTGAACCTCTTTGGGCAGGGGGATACGGATGAGGGCATTGTTCAGGTAGCCCCCCACAGATGATGCGCTCTCGGCAGACCCCTTGGCCGAGACGCTCAGGGCCTCTTTGAGACCAGAGATGATCTCTTCGTTTGAGAGGCCGAGATTTTTGCTCGCCTCATTAAGCTTTTCACAGCCGACGCTCACACCGAGAAGAGCTGTCAAGGCTACGAGGAATAGTAAGATTGCAATACGCCGTCCCATATTTGCTGGGTATTCTGATTGTGACTCCTAGTGGAGCAAATAGCTGTTAATGTAACGATCCATCGTGCGATAAAGATGCAGTCTGGCTCCATTTCCCCTGATACCGTGGTTGCGATCGGGGTAGGAAATCATGTCAAAAGGGCGATCACGCTCGATGAGACGGTTGGCAAGCTGCATGGCATTCTGATAGTGCACGTTGTCGTCAGCCGTGCCATGTAGGATGAGCAGGTGCCCCTTGAGGCGATCGGCAAAGTGCATGGGAGAATTATCGTCGTAACCATGGGGATTGTCCTGCGGCAAGCCCATGTAACGCTCGGTGTAGATGTTGTCGTAGTAGCGCCAATTCGTGACGGGTGCCACGGCGATAGCCATTCGAAACAGGTCGTTACCACGCAGAAGGCAGAGGGATGACATGTAGCCGCCAAAGCTCCACCCCCAGATTCCGATTCGGGCCCCATCGACGTACGGCAGGCTCTTGAGGTACCTCGCCGCATGCATCTGATCCTCCGCCTCAAGGCGGCCGAGCTGGCCATAGGTGCACTTTCGGAAGACTTCACCACGCCCCCCAGTGCCACGGCCATCAACGCAGACGACGATGCACCCCTTGAGGGCTAAGTACTGATCCCAGCCAATAGACCACTCATCACGCACCTCCTGGGAATTGGGGCCCGAGTACTGGTACATCAGCACCGGGTACTTCTGCAACGAATCGAATCCCAACGGGCGAACCATATAGCCGTTGAGTTCTAATCCCTCGGGCGTAGTGAAGGAGAAGAAGCTCTTCTGCGGCATAGCCTTTTCGCTAACAGCCTTGCGGAGATCTACATTCTCAACAAGGGGACGCTTGCGCTTGCCCTTGACAGAGTAGAGGTAGGTGGTGGGCACCTCGGAGAGGCTCGAATGAGTTATGGTGTAGTGGGTAAACTCGGGAGAGAAATAGGCTCGGTTGGTTCCAGCTTTCTCTGACAGGAGCTCACGCTGACCAC
>CAUUMS010000022.1:0-22403 GCA_963546395.1 uncultured Bacteroidia bacterium
CCACCGAGTGCGACTGATTTCAGGAGGTGCTGCGCCACGGCGACACCGGTTACCTCGTCCCCCAGCATGACGTGGAGGCCCTAGCCAGTGCCATGCAACGCCTGCTGGACGCTCCCGCCGCCGAACGAGCCCGCATGGGGCAATGTGGCATCGAGCGCGTGCGCCGTCTCTTCCAGTGGCAAGACTCGGTGCAGACCGTCATTCGGGAGTACACCTCCCTGCTACCACCCCGGTAGCACCCCACCCATTCCATCCAGACGCTGGTAAGCATCGGCCCCATCCTCGCCCAGCCCTCAGCACACCTGCGACGCATCAAAGCCGTATTTGCACTACCAAATTGGGACTTGATACGGCGATGGTGCATCGCGGATAGCGCGAATCATCCTCTCCCCTCATCGGGGTCTGGCCGTTGCTCGTGCCCCGGGGCCATCGTGGGAGTTTCGCTACCTTTGCGGTCGTGCGGCGAGCAGTGCCCTGCGCCGCGGAATCATTCATCATTCTATGGAGAGAAGCGAGCAGCAGCAGCAACGCATTGAGGCGCTAGAGGCCCTACGGGCCATGGGCGTAGAGCCGTACCCCGCCGCCCTATACCCAGTGACCCACACCGTCGCGCAGGCCCTAGCCCAGTTCGATTCGCTCAGCGCGCAGCAGGCCGAGGTGTGCCTTGCGGGACGCATCCGGGCGCGGCGCATCATGGGCAGCGCATCGTTCTTCACCCTGCAAGATGAGCACGGGAGCATTCAGGTGTACGTGCGGCGCGACGACCTGTGCCCCGATGAGGATAAAACCCTCTACAACGTGCTCTTCAAGAAGCTCCTCGACCTGGGTGACATCGTGGGGGTGCGCGGCACGCTGTTCCGCACGCAGACGGGAGAGATGAGCCTCCACGCGCAGGAGCTCACGCTGCTCGCCAAGGCCATTCGCCCCCTGCCGGTGGTGAAAGAGAAAGATGGGCAGGTGTTCGATGCCTTCACCGACCCCGAGCAACGCTACCGCCAGCGTTACGTGGACCTAGCCCTCAACGCCGACACCAAGCGCACATTCCGGCAGCGGCAAGCCATCATCGCCGCCATGCGCGCCTTCTTCGATGCGCAGGGCTACCTGGAGGTGGAGACGCCCGTGCTGCAACCGCTGGCTGGCGGGGCATCCGCACGCCCATTCATCACGCATCACAATGCGCTCGACATCCCGCTCTACCTCCGCATTGCCGATGAGCTCTACCTCAAGCGGCTCATCGTGGGCGGATTCGACGGGGTGTACGAATTTGCCAAGGACTTCCGCAACGAGGGGATGGATCGCACGCACAACCCCGAGTTCTCGCTGCTGGAAATCTACGTGGCCTACAAGGACTACCTGTGGATGATGGACTTCGTGGAGGAGATGCTGGTGCACGCCGCAACGGCGGTGCATGGGGGCACCACGTTCACGAATCGGGGTGAGACCATTAGCCTGGCCCGCCCTTTCCGGCGACTCACCATGGCGGATGCCATCCGGGAGTACGGGGGCGTAGACATCGAGACGCTGGATGATGCGGGGCTCTACGAGGCCTGTCGTGCCCGCGGCGCGGCTGTGGATGGCACCATGGGCCGCGGCAAGCTCATCGATACCCTATTTGGGGTCACCGCCGAGGAGCATCTGATACAGCCCACCTTCATCACCGACTACCCGGTGGAGATGTCGCCCCTGTGCAAGCGGCATCGGCACGATGCGTCGCTGACCGAGCGGTTTGAGCTCTACGTCAATGGTAGCGAGCTCTGCAACGCCTACAGCGAGCTGAACGACCCCATCGACCAGCTGGAGCGGTTCCAGGCGCAGATGCGTCTGGCTGAGAAGGGCGACCAGGAGGCTATGGTCATCGACTACGACTACGTGCGCGCCATGGAGTATGGCATGCCTCCATGCGCGGGGATGGGCATCGGGATCGACCGTCTGGTGATGCTGCTGCTCGATAAGCCCTCGGTGCAAGACGTGATTCTATTCCCGCAGATGCGCCCCGAGCGTCGGCCGCAGCACGACGATGATGCCGCATTCGAGGCGGCAGGGGTGCCCCAGGAATGGATCAAGCCGCTGCGCGCCCTGGGGTACAATTCGCTGGACGTGCTGCGCGGTGCCAAGCCCACCAAGCTGGTGAACGATCTGCGTGGCTACGCCAAGCAGCAGAAGCTATCGCTCCCACCCCTCACGCCCGAAACCATCGAAACGTGGCAGCGTTGACCCCATCGCCGTGGTTCAATCTTTCTGCAAAAAGCACTACCTTTACGCCGTGCGCACTGTAGTTGTCCGGCAATGCCGAGCCCGGCGCACATTCAACGAAGCATCCAAGGCATGATGTCCACTCCACGAAAGCTATTGCTACCCGGCCTGCTAGTCCTGATGCTATGCGGCCCCATGTGGGCTGGGGCCCAGTCCAAGCAGATCATGCGGGCCGACGAGTTCTACGATGCGGGCGGCTACGCTGAGGCGTTACCCTTGTATAAGGACAACCTGGTGACCCTGGAGAAGGAGAAGCTGGGCGACTACCTCTTCAAGGTGGCCGAGTGCTACCGTCGCACGGGCAATGCGCGGCAGGCCTCGCTGTGGTACGCCAAGGCCATCATGCGCGAGTGCACCAATCCCAAGGCCCACCTGTACTACGCCAATGCCCTGCTAAGCGACGAGAAGTACGACCTGGCGCGCGAGGAGTACGAGATCTACAAGAAGCTGATGCCCAACGACCCGCTGGGCGACAATGGGCTCCGCTCGGTGGAGCTGGCGGCGCTGTGGAGCGAGTCGCCCTCGGGCTACGAGGTGCGCCCTATGTCGGTGCTCAACTCCAAGGCCAACGATTACAGCCCGATGTACGGCTCGTCGGACTACCGGGTGATCATGCTCTCGAGCTCGCGCGATGCGGCCACGGGCAACTTGCGCCACGCAGCCACGGGGGAGAAGTTCGCTGATATCTTCACCTCCAAGAGCAATACCGACGGACGCTGGAGCAAGCCCAAGGGCGTATCGGATGTCATCAACACCAATGCCGAGGAGGGGACTCCCTCCTTCAGCAGCGATTTCTCCAAGATCTACTTCACGCGCTGCCGCATGATGAAGCGTGAGAAGCAGGGATGCCAGATCCTCGAATCCACAAGCGGTGACGAGGGCTGGGGGGTACCACAGATGCTCCCTCTGGCTCCGGACTCTATGATAGTGGCTCACCCGTCGCTGAGCGAGGATGGCCTCACGCTCTACTTCACGAGCGATATCGCCGGCGGATTCGGGGGGCTCGACATCTGGAAGGTCACCCGTAGCAGCACGAGCGACCCATGGGGCGATCCTATCAACCTGGGCTCGTCTATCAACACGGGCGGCGATGAGGTGTTCCCATTCATACACCCGGATGGCACCTTCTACTTCTCCTCCAACGGGCACCCCGGCATGGGGGGGCTCGACATCTTCCGCTACTACAAGGATGCTGAGGGGAAGATGCAGCTGGAGAACATGCGCTACCCGGTGAACTCGCCCGCCGACGATTTCGGTATCACCATCCAGAAGAAACGCGAGGAGGGCTTCTTCACCTCCAACCGCAAGGGGGGCCGCGGCGGTGACGATATCTACTGGTTCTACCTGCCGCCGCTGGAGTTCAACCTGCTGGGGAACATTACCACCGAGGATGGCACGCACCCGCTGGCCAACACCAAGGTGCGACTCGCGGGGAGCGACGGGAGCATCCAGACGAGTGAGACCAACGCCGAGGGGAAATTCAAGTTTATGCTTACCCCGAATACGGACTACGTGGCCATCAGTAACAACAAGGGTTTCCTGAACGGCAAGACCAAGATTTCAACGCGTGGCAAGGGGGCCAGTGAGGATATCAAGGTGGATATCGCCATGAAGTCGACGGCTAAGCCCATCGTGCTCCCGAACGTGTTCTACAATTTCAACGCATGGGATCTACGGCCCGAGTCGGTGGAGTCGCTTAACCTACTGGTGGATCTCCTGAAGGATAATCCGAACATCATCATCGAGCTTGGGTCGCACACCGACTCTAAGGGCTCGCAGCAGTACAACTACGAGCTCTCGCAGAAGCGTGCGCAGTCTGTGGTGAACTACCTGATTGAGCGTCAGATTCCGGCGGCACGCCTACGCGCCAAGGGCTATGCCCAAACGATGCCCTTCGTGGTGGATCAGGCCCTCAACGCTCGCTGCCCAGCACTACCCATCGGGCAGCCCTTGACACCCGAGTTCATCGAGAGCCTACAGAACGAGGCCGACCGCGAGATGGCTGAGCAGGCCAACCGGCGCACGGAGTTCCGCGTGCTGCGCGATGATTACCCTGTGGCACCAGCCTCTCGCTAGCGAGTAAGTCTGGCCGAGGGAGCCACACGCAACACCGTGAGGCCCCAGCCCAGCAGTGCAACTGGTACGGAAGCATGCAGGGGTAGGCGCATGGCGCATGCATCGTGTTAGCGGCGAGGTGATGCACGAGGCTACGGGGGATGATGGTAGAGGCTACATGGTTCGCCCGGAGGATCTGGTGCGGGGAGTGATATTCCCACATGAGCGGATGGAGGGAGTGGGTAAATTGTGGGGGTCTTGCCGTTGTCTCACGTAGGAGCATCGTGATTGGGACTCATGCTATGGCGGGCCATCTTCTGCTCACAGCGCACGGAGAGCTAATGTTTGCACGGGCACCTTGGCCCCACTCGATGAACGAGGTAACCCCAGATAAGTACCCGAATAGACGTGGATAGCACACAGTCCGATCGCTACGCCCAGCGGGGCGTATCCTCCGGCAAGGAGGACGTACACAGCGCCATTGCGCAGCTAGACAAGGGGCTCTACCCCACGGCCTTCTGCAAGGTGAGCCCGGATATGCTGGGGAATGACCCCAGCTACTGCTGCGTGATGCATGCGGATGGCGCGGGTACCAAGTCGTCACTTGCCTATGCCTACTGGCGTGAGACGGGCGACCTGAGCGTGTGGCGCGGCATTGCACAGGATGCCATAGTAATGAACCTGGACGACCTGCTGTGCGTGGGCATCCACACAGACATTCTCCTCTCGTCCACCATTGGTCGCAATCGTCGCCTAGTGCCGGGGCTGGTGGTCAAGGCGCTCATCGAGGGTACTGAGGCCGTGTGCGCAATGCTCCGTCAGCATGGGGTCAACATTCAGCTCACGGGCGGAGAGACTGCCGATGTGGGCGACCTGGTGCGCACCGTCATCGTCGACAGCACGGTGGTGGCACGGGCTCCACGGGCCAGCATCATTCGTAATGATGCCATTGCCCCGGGCGATGTGGTAGTGGGGCTAGCCTCCTTCGGTCAGGCTACCTACGAGGAGTGCTACAACGGGGGCATGGGCAGCAATGGGCTCACCTCAGCACGGCACGATGTGTTCAGCCGGTATATCGCCGAACGCTACCCAGAGAGCTACGACGGGGGGATTGACCCTGCGCTAGCATACACGGGCACACAGCGGCTTACCGACCCCGTGCCGGGGCTCCCGCTCAACATGGGGCAACTGGTGCTCAGCCCCACGCGTACCTACGCGCCAGTGATGGCACGTATGCTGAGTGAGATGCGGCAGGATATACACGGGATAATTCACTGCTCGGGGGGAGCGCAGACCAAGGTGCTCAATGCCATTCATGACCTCCGCGTGGTGAAGGATAACCTATTCCCCACCCCACCGCTGTTCGAGATCATTCAGCGCGAGTCGGGCACTCCCTGGGAAGAGATGTACCGGGTGTTCAACATGGGGCACCGCATGGAGCTTTACCTCCCCGAGGCAAGGGCTGAGGCGGCTATTGCCATTGCCCAAGCATTCGGCGTGGAGGCCCGCATTGTAGGCCACTGCGAGTCACTGCCTGGACGGGCGGAGGTGGTAGTGGCTACGCCGATGGGTCGTTACACCTACCACCCCACCCACTAGGGAGCCCAGCCAAGGCCAGATACACCCCCACTCTCATCTGGCAGGTATCCCCGTAGAACAGGGCAGATACCCGCCGCTCGATGCGTGCTGCCAATGCATCCGCAATACGCAGAGCAATACCTTGTGTTACAGCGGAGGGAAGAGATCGGGATCGAGGGGAGCGTGCGGAGCAGCATCCAGCACACCCCGACAGAGCCCAGGGGCCACGGCCAATGAGCCGATGGAGTAAGTGAGTCCCTGCTGCTGGAGCACAGCCACGCATTCGCCCATGGTAGCTCCCGTGGTCAACACATCATCCACTACCAGGACATGCTCCCCGGGCGATAGATTGCACTTCGGATTGAAGGCAAAGGAGCCCCGCACATTGCCCCGACGGGCATCGGGTGAACTGCATGTCGTCTGCGACTTTCCATGTTTGCGTCGCCGTAGGGCTGACACCACCGGTATACCCCACAGGCTAGCGATCCCCCGCGCAAAGAGGGAGCACTGGTTGTAACCCCGCTGCACGAGCTTACGCCAATGGATAGGCACGGGTACAATGGCATCGAATGGGATTGTGACACCGGCATCCTTCAACGTACGAGCGTACAATTGGCCAAGGGCATAAGCCACGTCGAGCCGTCCCTGGTACTTCATCATCCATACCAGGTGGCGCATATGCCCCGTCTGGCTATAAAAGCAGAGGGGGAGCACCCATTGGGCCCCGTGAAAGGGCTCCATGGCACCACGCACAGGAGCACTCTCGGGCTGCTGCCAGAAATGCGTGTAGGGTAACTGTTGGATACAATGAGGACAGAGCCGCTCGTCATGCCCATAGAACAGATTGCGGCACACCGCGCATTCGCGCACTCGGCGATGATGAGTCCTTATGCCAAACATGATGACCCTGCCAGCATGCAATGAATACTATGTTGCCCCATTAGCCCTGCGCAGCACGTAGGGCTCGCACATCGTACACCGGCCGGCCAATGGCAGCAGCCAACGTCTCACAGAGTAGCCTGGAGTCGAGCCTGTACCCGCTGGGAGCCATAGGATTAACCGTGACAGCCAAGAGCTCGTTGCGCAGGAGGCACGAGATACGGCCACCGGCCTTCTCGTAAGCATAAAAGGCTCGCAGTGAGGCGAAGATGCGGGTAAAATCCTGCACCTCCTCAGTACCCTCACCGACTTCCCGAAGCACGTTTAGCACCCTATCGCTCAAAGTCCCTGTGATGTAGATGTGACGACCATAGCGGAACAGATCCTTATTCGCCTGCGCCAGTAGGAACACGGACGGAATCTCCAAACCATGCAGCACGCCCTGCTCATCAATGCAGCAACTGCGTGAGCGGCGACAACTCCGACGTGGCAATCTTATCACCCACCTTCAGATTGATCTTACCCTGGAGAGCCTCTCATATCTTCTCCACCGTGCCCTGGAGCATGCCCTCCGAGCCGGTGACGAGGTTGCGGTGCTTACCCTGCTTAGCCACGATGTCGAGCATGATCATGGCGATCTTCTTCTCATCTCCCATAGCCTGCTTCTCTATCTGCGTGAAGTTTGCCTAATCGATGTTCAGGGTGTGCACATCGATTAGAATCTCGTTGTCGTAGATCTCACCCATGTTATTATCCACGCAATTCGCAGCCTGGAGTGGCACACCATTAGACTCTATCATGCAATGCACACCGTAGCGGTACCCCGCCTTCGCTCCCATGATGCCTGTGGCACGTACGATGATCTTAACGATGCACCATCATTTCGCTCAGCGCCACATGCACAGGATGACCTGGTAGGCGAGACCTCCCGGGCATGCCAAAGGTAACACTTTGGCGGCAGATTGCAGCATCGCATGCGGCAGTAAATTTCACTACCGCAGCTCCGCCATTCACCCCAGGTGCCGCGCTGGGCGCATTACCCTCACGCAGCGCATCGCAAGCCCACCACTATTTGTAGTCCATCGCTTAGGATCCGGTATTGACACCTAGTGTGCATCGTGGGAAAATCTTTACCTTTGCGTCTGTGGCGTGGATATGCGTCACATGGCAGCCATGCAGGAACACGAATATTCATCGGCACTTTTCGCCCAGGCGGTAGAGGCGTTCACGCTGCTACCAGGGGTGGGGCGTAAAAGCGCCGAGCGTTTCCTGCTGCACCTACTAGGGCACCCCGAGGAAGAGCGGGCCCGTTTCGTGACGGCCCTGAGCCAGTGCGTGCATGACATCAAGCATTGCCCCGGGTGCCACGGGTACTCCGACGATGGGGGCCTATGCAGCCTATGCTCCGACCCACGGCGTGAGGAGCACACCCTGTGCGTGGTGGCCGACGTGCGAGACGTGATGGCGCTGGAGCGAGCCCAGCACTACCGGGGACGTTACTTCGTGCTAGGTGGGCTCATCGACCCCATCGCGGGCCTGGGCCCCGACCAGCTAGCCATCGAGCCACTCCTTCGGGCCGCGCAGCAACCCGCAGTGCAAGAGATCATCATCGCCCTGAGCAGCACCATGGAGGGCGAAACCACCACCTACTACCTGCAACGCCGGCTACAGCCGCTAGGGCGCACGCTCAGCGTGCCAGCCCGGGGGATAGCCTTCGGCGAATCCATTGAGCAGACCGACGAGATTACCCTGTCGCGCGCATTCCAGAACCGGCTGGTGCTCATCCCCGTAGCTGAGGGGCAGCCAACCACCCAAGTCGACAGCTTGCAAACCAAGCCACTACCATGAAACACCTGTATCGCCCTATAGCTCTCACCCTGCTGACCGTGCTGCTGGGAGTGGCAGCCCATGCGCAGAATCCTCTCGACTCAGCCCGTCTCGCCCTGCAAAATGGCGATGTGGAAGCCGCCAAACGGTTATTGGAGCCAGCCTACAAGGCGCAACCCGCTGACACGGCCGTAGTGCTCACGCTCGCTGAGGTGTACCTGCGCGAGCAGGACTCCAAGCGTGCCGAGCAGATTCTGGAGACCGCCACGAACACCTTCCCCGAGTATGGCAACCTGTACGTGCGGCTCGGCATAGCCCTGAACATGCGCGGCAAGTTCAAGAAAGCCGAAGAGGCCTTCATGAAAGCGAACTCGCTGCTACCCAAGGAGGCCCCCGAACGCGCCACGCTGTACGTGAATCTGGGGCTCTCCATCATGAATGACAACCGTCCCAAGGAGGCCGTTGCGTGTTTCGACAAGGCTATCGCCGCGAATCCGCGCAACACCACGGCCCACGGCTACCGGGGCATGGCCCTCTACCGGATGGGGGATCTCAAGGAAGCCATCGAGGCCTACAACCGTGCCATTGAGATCGACGACAAGAATCCCATCACGCTCTACAACCGGGGCATAGCCATCCAGAAGAACGGTCAGCTAGCGAAGGCGTGCCTCGACTACCATGCCGCCTGCAAGCTGGGCAATCTGAACGCCTGCAAAAAGGTGATGATGGAATGCTCCAAGCAGAACTTGTAGCTGCGCACTGGGGCATTTACGGCTCGGTGCGGCACTTTGCGACTCGGTGCCTGCTCCTGATCACGCTGCTGCTGGCAGCCATGGGGGGCGTGTGCGCATCGGCTGAGGAGGGTACTGCGGTCTTCGACCTGCGGCGTATCCAGTTCGATGCCCGCACGGTGGTGCCTCTGCGCGGGCAGTGCGAGTTCTACTGGCGGCAATTCGTGAACCCGCTCGACTTCAGCCGCAGCACCTACCACCGGCCCACGCTGATGCCCATGCCGAGCTCGTGGACCGACTACCGCATTGAGGGCGAGCCGCTCTCGGCCTCAGGGTACGCCACCTACCGTTTCTTCATCGTCAAGCCCACCGACCGGCGGTATGTGAGCTACGCGCTGCGCATCCCCACCATCTACTCGAACTACAAGCTCTGGGTCAATGGGGAGCTGTACAACGAGACCGGGCGCGTGGCCAATACTCCCTTCAGCGCCAAGAGTGCCGCCAGCATCAAGATACTGCCCATCCACCCGAGCGCGGGACGACCGCTCAGCGACACGCTAGAGGTGGTGCTCCAGGTGTCCAACTTCGATTACCCATCGGCCGGCATCCGCCATGCCATCTCGTTCGGTTACCTGGAGGCGCTACTGAACCAGGAGAACAACAGCACGCGCATAGGATTCCTGGCGTTGGGCATTCTTCTGCTGCTGATCCTGCTCTACTCCATCATGATGCACATAGCAGGCCAGGGGCGGCAGGGGCTCTGGATCATCCTGTGCGGGCTACTCTTCTCCCTGCACGTGAGCACGCTCAACGGCAACATGCTCATCGAGCTGCTGCAATCCATCCCGTGGTCCACATTCCACACCATACGCTATTTCACGGTGACGACGGCCGGCCTGACCGGATTTCTATTCGTGCGCCAATCGTTTCCCCGCGAGGTGAAGCCCTGGCTCTCCATCCCGCTCATTGCGCTGGGCATCGTGCTGTCCATCTACGTGGCCATCTCCTCGCCACGACTCTACGCCTACTCGAAGCCGCTCATCACCGGCTACCTGGCCCTGGTGCTGGTGGCCACGTGCGCGCTCATACTCCCCAAAGCCATACGTCACCGCGCCCCGCTGGCCATCCCCTTGCTGCTGGGGCTACTCGCCGTGGGGATCTGCTTTGCTGTGGACTCCCTCTACTACGCCCGGGGGAGCGAGTCAGCGCTGCCCTTCACGCAGATCGGGGTGGTGGTGCTCATCCTTCTGCTCAGCCTGCCCACAGGGCACCGGCTGGCCAACATCATCCGTCGGCAGGGCAGCATACGGAGTGCCCACGAGCAGGAGCTCGAAGAGGTGCGAGAGGAACGATCGAAGACGCAGGCTCGCAACCGTGAGCTCAGCTCCACGTTGCGGCAGCTGAAGGCGCAGCTGGAGGTGCAACGATGGGCCGACCATGGGTACTCGCTGCTGGCACACTCGGTGGCCCAGGCACCACGAGAGCTGCACCCCCTGAGCCAGCAGCTGCTCACCGTCTACTGCCAGTATGCCGAGGTGCATGTGGCCGCCCTGTACGTGGCGCGCTACAACGCAGAGACCATGCAGGCCGAGCTCATCCTCACGGCCCACGTGGGGCTCACCGCGGCGATGCGCGAGCGACAGGGAGTGGTGCTGGAGCGTGAGGGACTTGTGGGGGCCTGCTACGCGGAGAACATGCCGCAGCACATCGCCAACCTGCCCGAGAGCTTCCTGGAGATCTCCACCGGGCTTGGAGGCAGCACGCCACCCGCCATCCTCGTGCTCCCCTTACAGGCAGATGCCGGGGTGATCGGCGTGCTCGCCCTGGGACGGCTCACAGACTTCGCCAAGCATGAGATTGCCTTTGCGCAACGTTCCTCGCTCATCATCGCCAATGCGCTCATGCAGGCCCGCAACGCTGAGACGAACGTGCAAACCCTGCGGGAGGCGCTGCAAGCCAAGGAGGCACTGGCGCAAGAGAAGGAGCTGATGCAGGACCGGATCCTTCAGCTCGAGGCCGAACTAGAAGAGGCTCGCGGGCACGTCTAGTCCCCCTACCACTCTGTAGCTCAACGAATCCACCCCCTTTCACTACACCCATCACCGCGCGGGTGCCACCCCGTTATGCGCTGACGCACCACGCAAGCCACAAGTCGCATAGGGCTCAGACGGGCGCACCATTCCCCCACCCCATCTCACCCCAAAATATACCATCCAGGCGCATTCACCTACTGATGATGCGCAGACGTGGCCAGGCTAGGTTTTTACAATGAACTGGCAGATGGAGGTGAGGTGACATGCGCACCTGGGGCTATCCACGACCAAGCGAAGACGAAGCAAAAAGGTATCAAAGCCGTATTTGACCGACCAAATAGGGACTTGATACGTCGTTAGTGCGCTATAGCCACGGCGGCGATGCCGGCAAGCAGCCAGGAAGACGCGGGAATGACCCCGTATGGTGACTGGCAATTACGCTTTTTCCCTTCAGTAAATTACGCTATCTTCGCGCAAGGAGAGCGGAAGACCCGCATCAAGTCGACTGGCCACACCCTCGGGTTCGGAACGCCCACTGCCTACGGCGGCACGCAAAGGGACCCCACGGGGGAGATGCGGATTGCAGCGGGCACTACGCATCGAATAAATTGCCCCAGGACTGGGGTTGAGAGCCTATGCCGTATCGATTGCCAAGCATGCTGATTGCCAGCCTGATCCTCCTGCTCGGCACGGGGATCGCCCACGGGCAGGGCGACACCGTGGAGCTGTACTCCGCGGTGCAGGTGACGCTGGTGCCACCCGTAAGCACCAATGGCAGGGCGTTCGCTGAGTACACAAACCTCCTGTCGCTCAATATGCTTGTGGGCGTGTCGCAGCACGAGAGGGGCGTGGTTCTCGGCGGCCTGGCTAACATCACGCTGCGCAATGCCCGGGGCCTACAGCTGGCAGGGCTCTGCAACTACGTGGGCGGGCATACCCGCGGGGCGCAAATTGCGGGTCTAGTCAACATCACGCGGGAGAGTACCACTGGGATGCAGCTTGCGGGGCTAACCAACATAGGCGATAGCATCCATGAGGCCCCGCTGATGGGGCTAGTCAACGTGGCGCGAGTGGTGCATGGGGGGCAACTCCTAGGGGCGATCAACGTGGCGGGCGATGCCGAGCGGAGCCTATTCGCCGGGCTGGTGAACGTGGGTGGGAAGGTGGAACGGGGGCAACTGGTGGGGCTGGTGAATGTGGCCGATAGCTGTGATGCGCCCGTGGGGCTGCTCAACCTGGTGCGCAATGGCGACTACTCGATTGCCGCAACATATGATGAGACGGGCAGCACCCTACTGTCGCTACGCACGGGGAAGAGGAGCTACGGCATCCTGGGAGTGGGGTTCAACCACCAGATCCGGGGAGGGGCCCTGGCGGTTGTGATGGGCATCGGGGCGCAATCGCACCTCGCGCAGTGGTTACGATTTCACCACGAGTTCACCGGCGGGATCCTGCTCCCGACCTCGCCGAGCGATGTCGGGTTCAAGACGAGCTACACGCTGCTGCTGGCGGCGCACTGGGGGCACCTGACGCTGCTGGCAGGCCCGAGCATCAACCACATGCATATGGGTGGCGAGGCGCACAGACTCGGCAAGGCTGGCTGGGCCCTCTACCAACGGCACTCCGAGCGGCACTGGTGGCGGGTGCACATGGGGTACACGGTGGGCGTGCAGTACACGCTATAGGCCGCACGCCAGGCGCAAAGCTGGGAGCTGTGGCTGGGGAAAGCGGTGTCACCCCGGCAGCTTGCACCGCAACAAGCGCGATGCGGGCTGCGATGAGGCTACGGATTGGGACATAAGACTGCGGGCTGTAGGGGGATTCTGGCCCCAGTGAATGACAATATGGCGCATGTAACCAGTAGCAGGGAGACGGGGCGTTGGGAGCTCCCACTAACGGCCCTGCGCACAGGGTGGCACAATAGCACTGAGATTCTTTCGTTTCTATGTTTGTTGCGCACCGAGTTGGGCATTTTGCCAACACATGCCGAGCGTACCACAGCAAGGCTCGACACGCAGCAGCATCAACACTAAATTGTAGGAGGATTTGTCATGCTACGTAGCATTTTGCTTTACGCGGGGGTGGCCCTGGCTGTGACCCTGGCGGCGGGTTGCAAGAAGGAGAAGGACAACGGCGGTAATGCTGGTCGAGTAAACCTCGAGTCGGTGCTAGGCACTTATAAGGGCTCGCTGACCACGCAGGGTAAAACGGAAGACAGGGAGGTGGAGCTGCGGAAGGCTAACGCCGTGGAACGGGGGCTGGGGGCCGACTACACGATAGACAATGTCCCCGCCCTGGTGAAATCCAACGGGGACGGCAAGGTAGTATTCACCTTCAAGGGGGTTCTCGCCAAGGGTGAAGCCACAGTGGAGGGCACCACTTTGACCTACACGATGACCTTTGGGAAGAACGAGGATAAGCGCGAGTTCAAGGGCACGAAGAAGTAGGTGGCCGTAGTCAGATTCACGGAGTGTCCCTCGGAGAAGACAGCTTCTCTGAGGGACACTCCTTTTATGGGGCAACCCCAACGCCTAGCGCAATCTGCGCGGCAATTGGCCGGCTGGGTGCGCAAGGACTATGGTCACCGGAGGGGACAATGCGCTACGCAGGAGGAGAGTTTGGCAGAAGGGAGTAGGGGTAAAGGGTGCCAATCGATGGCACCAATGCGCACACAATACGAGCGTGCAAGAGCGAATGGAGAATGGGGTAATGCACCGGTGGAGGTGCATTGGGGACACATAGGCAGGGGACATCGCATTCGCCCACCCTATCGCATTCCAGCCCACGTGGGCGCAGAAATCTGCGCGTGCCCCACAGGGGAATGATTGACAATGGCCTAACCTGAGCATTGCAAACCATAACAAAGCACAAGGCGCATGATGAAGCAGGAACGCCACGGATTTAACCTAAGTGGAAGATTAATTTCCACGAGGCCACCAGTGGCACCACGCATCCAGGCACACCTGTACCCTCCGGCACCATGCGACAATGGGCACTAGATTAGAGCTATCAGTCATTAGATAGCGTCTATTTATCTAAAACCGCCTTGCCGTATCACGCAAAAAGTCGATCTTTGTCACGCAATATTACCAACGCAAAAATACAGGAGGATTGCGCATGTTACGTAACGTTTTGTTTTGCGCTAGCCTAGCGCTAGCACTCACCCTGACGGCTGGGTGCAAGAAGGAAGAAAAGGCTGGCAAGGTGGATCTCAATGCGGTGGAAGGCACCTACAAGGGTACGCTGACGTGGACGTATGAAAAGTCGGGAGACACAAAGACGGAGGAGACTTCCGTTAAGGTGTCAAAGCTTGATGGGCTCACCAAGTCACTTGGGGACTACATGGTGGATGGATTAACCGCCAAAATCAAGTCGAATGAGAATGGTAAGCTCATTCTCACCATCGAAGGGCTCGGAATCGCCAAGGGTGAAGCAGAATTGACGGGCTCGGAGCTGTCATTCAAGATAGCTCACAACTCGATTGTAACGTACACCAAGGAATTCAAGGGTAAGAAGGAGTAGCAGGGCCACTTCGTGGCCACACGGTGCCCCAGGAAGAGTATCTTCCTGGGGCGTTTTTTTGTGGCTCAGAGGGGATCCGTCATACCCGAGGGCATATGACAAATGCAATGCCAGACACAATTAATAGGAAGGCGGAGCAATGGTACGCAGGATAATCCTAACTCAGACTTGCCCCCTGCTGTAATGCCAACTGGAAGCCGCAAGAAGGGGATAAATTAGAGAGGAGTGTAGCTGTAGATCTGGGGCGGTGGTAGGCACTCATAGAAGGTGCACGCTGACGACAACATACGAAAAGTTGAGAGACACTAAAACAGAGGAGATCTCCATTACGAAGTCAACGCTTGGCAGACCACTAAGGCACTCGACGGGTACGCAGTAGCTGGATAGCCAGCAAGATCAAGTGGGATGAGATGGTAGGCAAACTCTTAGCCTCAACTCGATTAGCACCTCAGGGCAAGGCCCCATTTCCAGCTCGGAGCGACCTCACGAGCGATGGCCCCGGCAATGGTCACGCTAAATTCAAAGGTACGGAACTGTAGATAGATGGGTCACGTCCACAACCCCAAGCAAATCCCCCAGAGAATCTCCCCTCTGGGGGATTTTTTATGGAGTAGTAGAGCTGATGATGTGGAATGCAGCGAAGGGATAAAGCAAGCGCAATTAAGCAGATGCACATGGCTCCAAATACAGACAGCTGGCATCATAGCCACTGGGAATGAGCCTCTAGCGGCTGGTAGGACAGAGTGGTAAAACGGTCGGAGCATTGAACGCTGGCAATGTAGCGTACGCCCCCAAAGGATCCAATCAGCACCTGTCCTCAATATTCTGTCACTCAATGGGCAAAATAGCTGATAGAATCGGGGATTCAATGTACAGTTTTTTTACTCATTCCATATTAGCAGACTGTTTTTGGATATTCCGTTTTTTTTTTACAAACCTTTGCGACGTGGTAATCTTACTACTAATTGGCTGCAAAGCAAGGCGGGATGAGGAGAGAGGAAGAAAAGACTAGGCTCAGCTGCCACATAGAGCTCCACTTTGCACAGGCGAGAGGAAATTGCGAATTGCGACACGTGGTAACAAGGTTGTACGGTGCAAAGAGAATGCCATGATAGATAGGGTAATTGGAATGGTGCTTGGGGTTTTCATCGGATCGATGTTGGCCTGGTTGATCACCAAATTGATCCGCTGGGTAATCAAGGCCAGCAGAAACAGGACTAATGGACAGTAAATCGATCAAGACACCCCAATCCAAGAATGGACTGGGGATAGCGGGTTTTGCGATTTCGCTGTCCGCCACAGTCCCGTTCGCTGTGATTCCCATCATCTGCCTCTTACTGGCCCTGCTAGGACTCATTTTTTCCCTGTGTGGCATGCGCCAAACTCCTCGATGGCCTGCTGTCACGGGCCTATGCATTTCGTTGTTTTCAATAATTTTTGCCTTTACACACGCTGGAGTGACTGGAACCTTCTGGATCAAATAGGTCTTTTCGATTGCACGCTGGAGCTTCGTGATTGACATAGCCGTAATTTTCGTGAACATGAAATGCCATGTTCACAGAGCTTACTCCACTGAAGGGCTTGGTAAAGGATTGGAATGCACTGTAAGGCTCTAGCACAAGGACGTGCAGAATGGAGTGCAAGCATAACTGAGTAAAGGACAGCAATAACATGCGGAAGCGACATAAACTTGCAATATGGTCTCCATCATTTTTCTAGCGATATCGGCAATCTGTTTCATCGCCACATTCGGCTGCCATGCGATCTTGAAAGGGACGCTACTCAGGACATTCTATCCTGGCCCTCCGTACCTTTCAAATCCACTGCTATCCTCAATCCCATGGATTAGCGGATTCATTCTGGCAGTCATACCCGAATGCCTAATTTTTCCGATTGCATGGTACTGGATGTTCCTAATTAACGTAGCTGCAGTTTTCGTGCTAGGAAAAACGGTGACCAGACTATACTTGAGCCGCTGGAGAACAGGAAAGGGATTGGGGCGTGACGTATTTGTATCGTTTCGCACTGCAATAGTGACGCTAATCATTGGGCTGATTCTGAAGGGCTTTGGCATTTAGACGGTGAATTCATTTCACTCACACATGTTTAATCAAAATCAACTGAACTGATGGCAACTCAAGGTAACACGAATAGGGCTGGCATTGCAGGCTTTGTGCTGGCAGAATGCTCGCTAATATCACTATACTTCGTCTTTTACTATCTGGTAACCAGCAGTTACGACTTGCCCGATCGCTACTACAAACTATTAGCTATCGGGATGGTGCTGTGGATACTAGGGCTGATTTTCTCCGTGCGCGGCATACGACATACACCTCGTGACCTTGCCATTGCTGGACTCTGTGTGCTGGCATTGACGGCACACACATTTCCATTCATTGTCAATCAGCTCTTCTAAGAACGGCACGAATAATAGAGAAAACGGTTAGCGTCGAGCCAGAGAGATGCGCTCATAGCCATCACTTCAACGATGGATTAGCCACGGTTTTGTGGCCTGAGTTCGCATAGCATCAATCCGGCTCCTCACAATACGCATAGAAATTTGAGTACAATTAGTGGTAGATTCGACTATTTAGACGCATTGCAATGAAACAGCAAGTACCGAATATTACACAAGGGCTCAGCCAGGCGGAAGTGGAGGAAAGCCGTCGTCTACACGGCTCAAATACCTTAACGCCACCGAAGAAGGAGTCGCTATGGGTGAAATTCCTGGACAAATTCAAAGATCCGATCATCATCATTCTCCTTGTGGCGATGCTTCTTTCATTTGGAGTTGCATGCTACGAGTACTGGGGTGCTGGGTCGAAAGAGATTTCGCACTTCCTCGAACCAGCAGGGGTCTTGCTGGCTGTACTACTCGCCACTGGTATCGCATTTTATTTCGAAATCAAGAGCGAAAAGGAGTTTGAGATTATCAATCAGGTCAATGATGAAATCTACTATAAGGTTTGCCGTGATGGTAGTATTGGGCAAGTGCTCAAGGCAGATATCGTTGTAGGCGATGTCGTACTACTCGATGCTGGGGAACAAATTCCGGCTGACGGCACGCTGTACGAGAGCATATCCTTGCAAGTTGATGAATCGTCTCTCACTGGTGAGCCGATTGTGCATAAGAGCGCTAATCCCAATGAGTTTGACAAAGAGGCGACGTACCCAACAAATCGGCTCTGCGGGGGCACAACAATACTCGATGGGCACTGCACTTTCGTCGTGGATAAGGTGGGCGATGCCACCGAGTATGGACGGGTATTCGAAGGGGCACAAATCGATGACAGCGTCAAGACTCCCCTCAATCGGCAGCTGGATGGACTGGCAGACCTGATCACATGGGTGAGCTACGGAATTGCAGCCTTGGTTGTGGTCGGCTCAACCATCGTCTACGCACTTCAGGGGGGCTTTAGCCAGTTCGAGTGGGCGCATGCATTGAGCTACTTCTTGCAAAAGATAATGATTGCCGTGACGGTGATAGTTGTCGCTGTGCCGGAGGGGCTTCCCATGAGTGTGTCGCTCAGCCTCGCATATAGCATGCGCCGAATGATGAGGACTAATAACCTCGTTCGCCGAATGCATGCCTGCGAAACGATGGGAGCTGCCACAGTAATCTGCACAGACAAGACAGGTACACTCACGCAAAATCGGATGACTGTAGCCGCCATCGACATTGATCCCCACGTGGGAGAGGACATCCTATACCCATCAATGGCTGTAAATGCGACAGCGCATCTCGATTTCACCAATGGCGAAAAGATTGATGTCCTAGGTAACCCAACTGAAGGAGCCCTCCTATTATGGCTCCATGGACAGGGAACCGACTACCGAGTGCTGCGCAACAACTACCCTCCGCTGTCACAACTCACATTCTCCACAGAGCGAAAGTATATGGCCACTGTCATTACCCACAATGACAGACGATACCTTTTGGTCAAGGGGGCACCAGAGATCGTGATGCAGTCTTGCACTTTGACCGACGAGCAAACTGGCATATATGAGAAGCTACTAGCAGATTATCAGGACAAAGCAATGCGAACCATCGGCTTTGCCTATGCTGAGGTCGAAGAAGATGCTCCCTACAAGGATGGGCTCCTCACGGTGTCAGGGCTTACGTTTATGGGAGTTGTTGGGATCAGCGACCCTATTCGTCCAGAGGTACCTGAAGCCATCCAACGTTGCATGGATGCTGGCATTAAGGTAAAGATTGTGACCGGTGACACATCGGGAACAGCGAAAGAGATTGGGCGACAGATTGGGCTGTGGGATAGCAGTTGTACGGAACGGAACATAATCACTGGAACGGAATTCGCCGCACTGAGTGATGAAGAATTGCGTACACGCGTCCAAGATCTGCGAATCATGAGCCGAGCAAGGCCAATGGACAAGGAGCGCCTAGTGCGGCTTCTTCAGGATCAGGGTGAAGTTGTTGCAGTTACTGGCGATGGTACAAATGATGCCCCTGCGCTCAATCGGGCTCAAGTGGGCTTATCCATGGGTGATGGCACGTCAGTAGCAAAAGAGTCGAGCGACATTACCATACTGGACAATTCTTTCGCATCAATTGCCCAGGCTGTAATGTGGGGACGTTCGCTATACTTGAATATTCAGCGTTTCGTCCTGTTCCAGATGACGATCAACGTTGCAGCCTGCATGGTTGTGCTCATTGGAGCATTCCTTGGCACGGAAAGCCCGCTGACAGTGACCCAAATGCTATGGGTAAACCTCATCATGGACACATTTGCAGCTCTCGCATTGGCATCTCTTCCACCAAGTGATCGGGTGATGCGAGAGAAGCCCCGCAAGCAAACCGCGGGGATCATAAGCCGGGCGATGGCCAAGCGCATATTTGGGATGGGAGGTTTGTTTGTCGTGCTCTTACTGGGACTGATACAGTATTTCAAGCACACAGAACTGACGAATTTACTCGATTTCAATATTGTTGACTGGGCCCAGAGTTTTACCAACTTTTCTAGCGGCACATTCAGCATCTACGAGCTCACGGTACTGTTTAGCATCTTCGTTTTCCTGCAATTTTGGAACATGTTCAATGCCAAGGCTTTCAAGTCGAATCGTTCGGCATTCTCTGGGCTCAGTAAGTGTGCAAACTTCCTACTTATTGCCCTCGTCATTGTGCTTGGGCAGGTCGCCATCACAACCTTCGGCGGTGAGATGTTCCGCGTTGAACCTCTAGATGCTCTCTCCTGGAGTATCATAATCCTTTCCACGAGCATAATCCTCTGGGGAGGAGAGCTTGCCCGGTTAATCACAAACGCAAACCATAAATAGATCTCATTATGGCGATTCGACTAGAGAAGGGGGAGAATGCCCAACTCAACCTGTCCAGCTTCCATGTTGGGCTTGGCTGGGATGTACGAGAAGACGGAGCATCTGGTGCCGATTTCGATCTCGATGTATCGGCTTTCATGCTGAATAGCAATAAGAAGCTCGTCTCAGACTCTTATCTGGTTTTCTACAACTCCGAGCTTCGTCTCAAGGTGGACAAGAGCGGCAACCTCATACAACCGCTGTCAATCACCCCTCATACGGCATTTGCATCCAACGAATGCATGCGCCATGAATCTCGTCCGACAGATCCAGAGTGCTCAGTAATTGGCTCTCTCGATGACGAAGATGGTGAGACATCGAGCGATGGGGATGATGAAACGATTGACATTGCGCTCGATAAGGTACACAAGGATGTCCAGGAGATTGTGATATCCGTGAGCATCCATAAATTCGACGAGCGCAAGCAGAACTTTGGCCAAGTAGAGCGCGCATACGTACGGCTATACAAACCCGGTCAGAAAGATGGAGAAGGAGAATTCATCTACGATTTGACTGAGGATTTCTCAACCTGCACTGCTGTTGAATTTTGTCGGATCTACCGGCATGGCTCTGAGTGGAAAGTTCAAGCGACTGGCGTGGGCTACAAGAATGGATTGCAAGGGCTAGTTGACAAGTACTGCTAACAAAATGTAATTCTCATGGCCATAAAACTGGATAAAGGAGCCCGCATCAACCTGGTGAAAGATGACGGGCATAAGCTTACGGAATTCTGCGTGGGCTGTAACTGGGGACAAATCGTTAAGCCATCGCTTTGGGGCTTAAGTAAAAAAGCAGTCGACGTCGACATCGACCTAAGCTGTGTAATGTTCGATGCCTCGGGCAACGTGTGTGATCACATATACTCCCCGCTATATCGGCCAGAACTTCTGCTACGATTTGGATTACCCAGCGGTAAACTAACGAGTAGCTGCGGTGCATTGCGACATACTGGGGATGATCTATCCGGAGATGATGGAGGGGCAGATGACGGTCTAGACAATGAGATTATCACGGTGAATCTGAATCGGATTTCGCCTTCGATTCATCAGATTTTCTTTTTCCTCAACATCTGCTCGCCAAAAGAGATTGATTTCTCGCAAATCCCTTACGCCTCAATCCGTATGTTCGAGGGGACACCGGAGCACGTTCGGGAAGTCTTTGCTAGCTACAACGTGGCTGCAGAGCCCAGGTATGCCAACTGTAGAGCCCTCATTTTAGGCAAGCTCTATCGTCATGGCGATGACTGGAAATTCAATGCTATTGGTGATCCCACGGATGATTCTTTTGTAGGAACAACCATCATTCGCATAATGCAATCGGTGAAAAACAACCGTTAACCATGAGAAGATTACCAGTTTATTTGGTGCTAGATACCTCGGGTTCTATGCACGGCGAGCCCATTGAGGCCGTAAAGAATGGAGTGCAGGTTTTAGCTTCAACACTAAAACAGGATCCGCATGCCTTAGAGACCGTTTACATTTCCGTTATCACATTCGATTCGAGTGCAAGACAAATCGTCCCACTCACAGCAATCGATGCATTCCAACCCCCAGATCTCGATGCCACTACAATGACTGCACTCGGTGAGGCCTTAACGTTGACGGCACAACGCATCGAGGCAGAGGTTGTGAAAACGACCCCTGATCAGAAAGGAGACTGGAAGCCTCTCGTTTTCATTATGACGGATGGTGCGCCGACTGACGATTTTGCAAGGGGACTCGCAAACTTCAGGAAAGTCAAGACAGGCATTGTAGTGGCTTGCGCAGCTGGTCCTGGGGCAAATGTCAACACCCTCAAGCAAATCACGGAGTGTGTGGTACAGCTCGATACGGCCGATAGCGCAACGATTAAATCGTTTTTCAAATGGGTTTCTGCGTCGGTCGGCATGAGTAGTGTCAAAGCTGATACGGGAGGAGGGGATATTAATGAGCTTAAGGAGCTTCCCCCACCACCATCTGAGGTTAATATTGTTTACTAAACTCAATGGGGCGTGTCCTGTAAGCACCTACTTATGGGCACGCCCCCATTTACTCACGCACAGCATGAGACGATGCCCCGTATATCTGTTGATTGACACATCGGGCTCCATGAAAGGAGAACCTATCGAATCCGTCAGAGTAGGACTTGATGCTATGTTAGCCAGCCTAAGGCAAGATCCATTCGCCTTAGAATCTTGCTACTTGTCAATCAT
>CAUUMS010000023.1:0-21798 GCA_963546395.1 uncultured Bacteroidia bacterium
GGATGGAATCGCCAAGGGGGACGCATTGTGCCGCGCATGTGGGGGCCCAATAGCAACGGGAAGATGTACCTGGAGTATGAGGATGTCACCACGGTGTATGGGCGCCCGTACTACCAGCGTTTGCGTGATGGCAAGGAGTTTGACATCACAGGGACCTACGAGGACGATGTGGATGGTCGGCGCGCCGTGGAGATAAGCGTGGTGCAGGCGGTGCGCGATGAGGGGAAGCTGCTGGGGGCAGTGGGCATCGATATCCTCAGCAACAAGATGAACGATCTGGTGCTGGAGGATATGGAGTTTCAGGGGGCTACGCTGATGGTGGTCTCGGATGAGCGGCAGATTGTGGTGCGTTCCGATGGGGGCGATTTGGGTGAATCCATCGATGGGAAGCCGGGCTTTGAGAGCCTGACGCAGTCAGCCTGGGTGGCGGGCAAGATGCTGACGGGCAACGCCAACATAGGGGGGAGTCAGTATTTGACGTTTACCTACCCGTTCCGATTGGGGCGTAGCGGCGAGGTGTGGGCGGCAGTGATGCAGGTGCCTCGCTCGGTTTTTTATGCGGGTACGTTGAGGCTGGCCGGATTGATGGCCGTTATTGCAGTGGTGGCCATCATCTTCTTTATGCTTGTGGCAGTGCGTATTGCACGCCAGGTAGCTATTCCGCTGAGCAATGTGAAGAGCCGTTTGCACGCCGTGAGCCAGGGCGATTTGACACCTCAGCATCGCATCGAAGCCCAGTCGAGCGATATGACCGATCTGGATGAGTGGATGGAGGAGGTGCGAGCCTCGATGGGTTTGGTATTGGGTGAGGTGCAGACGCAGACGCAAACGCTGGTGCGGAGCAGCGATGAGTTCCTCACAGCGGCTCGTGTCATAGAGGATGGGAGCAGCGCGCAGGCCGCATCGGCAGAGGAGGTGAGTGCAGCCATTGAGGAGCTATCGGCAAACATAGCCCAGTCGCTCGATGGAGCGAGAGACATGTCGAAGGTCTCGAATGAGAGTTTGCATGAGCTGCAACAGTTGGCTCAGGTGGTGGCCGAGCTCGTGGGGCAGATGCAGCAGGTTACCTCGCAGATTGGCATGGTGAAGGCCATTGCTGATCGCACGAATCTACTGGCCCTGAATGCTGCGGTAGAGGCTGCCCGTGCGGGTGAGCATGGGCGAGGATTTGCCGTGGTGGCTACTGAGGTGCGCAAGCTGGCAGAGCAGTCGGGGAAGTCGGCCGACCAAATCGTTTCGGTGGTGCAGCAGGGTATGGCTGCCACCTCGCGGGTGAGTGAGCGGGTGCAGCATTTGATGCCCTCCATGGAGCGTAATAGCCAGCTCGCCGATTCGGCAGCTACGGCAGCGCAGGAGCAGTCGCTAGGGGTGGATCAGATAAACCAGGCCGTGAGCCAGCTCTCACAGGTGGTGGTGGAGAATGCGCAGCAAAGCCATGTGATAGCACAGAATGCCGAGCTGCTGGCTAAGGTGGTGGAGAAGCTGAAAACGCAGGTGAGCTATTTCCGGCAGTAGGTGTCGGGCTCGATATTAATGGTGCAGGGCTGCCGAGGGGGCGCCCTGTGCTTTTTCCTACATTTGCCGCCGTAGCACACATAACGCTCTAGCATACCATGGGTACGAGTCGGAAATGGCAATTCCCCCACACCTACGTCATCGTGTTTGCCCTCATTGTCCTTGCCGCGGCATTGACGTGGCTGGTGCCAGGGGGCGAATTCCAGCGCGAGGTGGTGGACGTGAATGGCATTGCGCGGAGTGTGGTGCGCCCGGGTTCTTTTCACACGGTGGAGAGCGTGCCGCAGAGCTGGCAGGTGTTCACGGCCATCTTCAAAGGCTTGATGCGGACGGCCGACATCATCTTCTACATCCTCATCATCGGGGGAGCCTTCTGGATTCTGAACCAGGGGCATGCGCTCGATGTGGCCATCTCGGGCTTTCTGCGTGTGGCCCGGAGGCTTGAGCACCTTCGATTCTTGCGCCTGGTGGGGGTGGATAATCTCATTGTCATCCTCATCATGCTCTGCTTTAGCTTCTTCGGGGCTGTGATTGGCATGAGCGAGGAGACGATTGCTTTCGTGGTGATATTCGTCCCCCTGTCTGTGCGCATGGGGTACGACTCTATAGTGGGCGTGAGCATGTGTTTTCTGGCGGCTGGGCTCGGCTTTGCGGGAGCACTGCTCAATCCGTTCACCATCGGGATTGCCCAGGGGCTTGCAGGGGTGCAGCTCTTTAGCGGGATAGAGTACCGACTCGTGATTTGGCTGGTGGTGAATGTGGTGGGTATGGCCTACGTGCTTCGCTACATGGCCCAGCTTCGGCGCAATCCCCGTCGGTCGCCAGTCTACGAGGAGGATGCCCACTGGCGTGCCAATGCGGAGGAGGGGCAGGCCCTGGAGAAGACGCGAGCCGGGGCGAGTGCCTGGTGCATCTATGCCATGGTGGGTGTTGCGCTGCTCATTGCGGCTGTGGTGCATCCGTTCTCGACGCTATCGGTGGGCCAGTCGCAGGTTACGCTACCCATATTGCCCATCCTGACAGCCCTCTGGGGGCTACTCTCACTGCTGGCCCTGCGCCACTCCGTGCAGCTCTTTGTGGTGCTGTTGCTCCTGTTCACCATTATGCTCTTGGTGGTGGGGGTGATGGGCTACGGGTGGTACATACAAGAGATCGCCTCGCTCTTTCTGGCTATGGGGTTGCTTTCGGGTATCTCCTACGGCAAGAGCGGTAACGAGCTGGTGAAGCAATTCGTGAATGGGGCGGGGGATATCCTTTCGGCGGCCCTGGTTGTGGGGCTGGCGAGCGGTATTGTGGTGGTGCTGGAGGACGGGCGCATCATCGATACGCTGCTATCGGCTTCCGCAGAGGCGATGGTAGGGTATGGGCCGGTGCTGTCGCTGGGAATCATGTACGTCTTCTACAGCCTGCTCAACCTGGTGATAGCCTCGGGATCGGCAAAGGCTGCGCTCACGATTCCGCTGATGAGCCAATTTTCAGATCTGCTAGGTATATCGCGGCAGGCCACGGTGACTGCCTATCAGCTGGGGGGCGGCTTCACCAATCTAGCGACCCCAACCTCGGGGGTCATGGTGGGGGTGCTAGCCATAGCACGCATACCCTACGTGAAGTGGCTACGGTGGTTCGCCCCGCTTTTGGCCATCCTGATCGTGGTGGGCTTCTTGCTGCTGTTGCCAACGGTGCTTTGGCCACTGCCGGGCTTTTGATGCGAGACGCAGCTCCGCGGTGCTAGTGAGCGGGTGAGCTTTGCAGCATTGGTAACGGTGGGGCATTCTCGCTATCTTTGCCAGTGTAACCGAATGGGGCTTAGGGGGAAGAGACTATGCAAGGACAAGAACTCACTATCACGGCGTTTGTCTTCAACGCTTTTTCGGAGAACACCTACCTGCTGTATGCCCCTGGGCAGGAGTGCCTGATTATCGATCCTGGATGCAGTGATGATCGGGAGTGGGAGGGGCTCCGCTCATTTGTGGAAGAGTCGGGGTGTAAGCCGAAGGCGGTGATCTGCACGCACGGGCATCTCGACCATATCTTTGGGGTTGAGCGTTGCTGCACAGCCTGGGGAATTCCGTTTTGGATGCATCCCGGAGATAATGTGCTGGTGGAGCGTGCATCCGAGCAGGCGGCGATGTGGGGGCAACAGATGGAACACATAGGATTGCCCACGCGGCCCCTCGTTGATGGGGAGCACATAGACATTCTGGGGCATGACATCGAGGTGATACACACCCCGGGGCACTCTCCGGGGGGCGTGTGCCTGTATATGCGCAAGGAGAGGGTGCTCTTTTCCGGGGATACGCTTTTTGCGGGCTCCATTGGGCGTACCGATATTATGGGCGGTGATTACGGGACGCTGATAGAGAGTATCCAGCACCGTCTTCTCACGCTACCGGACGACACCGAGGTGCTTCCCGGGCATGGCCCTAGGAGCACTATCGGGCGGGAGCGGGCGACAAATCCATTCCTACGATAGCTAACGGCAGCCGGAGGCTCGGGCACTGGATGTGACGGGCTTGTAACGTTTTAGAGGCCGTAAGCGTTATGGTATTGGGGTAAACCATTGGCACGTTTGCAGATGATAGGTTCGAAAGTAGAGGTGATCTGCCTTAATACGGGCGAGCGGCACTATGTGGCTCCGGGACTCACGTTGGGTGAGTTTGCCAAAGAGTTCGGCATCACCTTGACGCACCCGCTGCTCGGGGCGATGGTCAACAATCGGCTGCGCGACCTGAATTTTCGGGTGTTGATGCCGGTGACGGTGGAGTTCATTGACATCACCCACTCGGCGGGGATCCGTATGTACGTGAGCTCGCTGTTCTTCCTGATACAGAAGGCAGTGCGCGATGAGATGCCTAGCTGCCGGTTGCGCGTGAGCCATTCGGTGTCCCGGGGCTATTACTGCGAGATTGCAGGGTATGATCAGCCCATTGAGTACCCGCTGATATTCCGCATCGTGGAGCGTATGCGGCAGCTGGTGGCGCGCGATGTGCCATTTGAGTCGCGTACGGTCACCTTGCAGGATGCGGTGGCGATATTCGCCTCGCAGGCGGATCCGGAGAAGGTGCAGCTGCTGGAGAGTCGGCCCCGGCTCTACACGACGCTGTACGGGCTGGATGGGATATGGGACTACTTCTTTGAGCCATTGGTTCCATCGACGGGCTACCTGGAGGTGTTCGATGTAGTGAAGTACTACGAGGGGATGCTGCTGATGGTGCCGCAGCAGAGGGCTCCGCATGTGCTCGAGGAGCTGGTGGTGCAGAACAAGATGTTCGAGATCTTCCGGGAGTATCAGGATTGGGTCGGTGTCCTCGGGATTCAGGATGCCGGGACGATTAACCGCAAGGTGATAGACGGTCGGGCCGGTGAGCTCATCAAGGTGTCTGAGGCACTGCATGAGAAGAAGGTGGCTCAGATTGCCGATATGGTCAAGGCTCGGGAGCATCCGGTGCGACTGGTGCTCATAGCTGGACCCTCATCCTCGGGCAAGACCACGTTCTCAAAACGCCTGGCTGTGCAGCTGCAAGTGGCGGGCATGCATCCGCACACGATCTCCCTGGATAACTACTTTGTAGATCGTGAGAATACCCCAAAGGATGAGCAGGGGGAGTTCGATTTTGAAGCGCTCGGAGCACTGGATGTGGCTAAGTTCAACGACGATCTCCTCGATTTGTTGGCTGGTAAGCGGGTGGAGCTCCCCAAGTTCTCGTTTGAGCTAGGCCAGCGGTTTTACGATGGGACATACCTCGAGCTGGAGCCGAATGGCGTGCTGGTGATAGAGGGGATCCATGGCCTGAACCCCAATCTGACTCCCCGCATCCCGAAGGAAAGCAAGTTTAGGATCTACATCTCGGCGTTGACCTCCATCTCGCTCGATGGCCGGAGCCGCATCCCGTCGTCGGACAACCGCCTGCTGCGGCGCTTGATACGCGATGCGCGTTATAGGAACTACGGGGCCATTCCCACCATTCGCCGGTGGGAGAGCGTGAGACGGGGTGAGGAGAAGAATATCTTCCCGTATCAGGAGGAGGCCGATGTCATGTTTAACTCGGCACTTCCTTACGAGTTCGGCGTGCTGAAACGTTATGCAGAGCCGATACTGAATGAGGTGCCAAACAGCGTGCCCGAGTACTCCGAGGCGGTGCGATTGCTACGCTTTCTGCGCATGTTCTCGCCGATACCAGAGGAGGGGATCCCACCCACGTCGATTCTGCGTGAATTCCTGGGAGGGAGCTCATTTTCCTATCGCTAGGGAGAGTAGGAATTGTAGCCTGTGAGCATTGATGGATGCAGTGAGCAAACGGATTAGGGAAGGCTTTTAGGAAGCGAATAGCGACCTGGATGAGGGCTGGTGGTATGCGTAGCAACGTAGCCCTTTGAAGTAAATTTATCGTACCTTTGCCATCTGGCAGGGTGTATGCGAGTGCGACATCGGCAGGAGCGTTGGTTCGCCTGCGTGGCGGCTCTTGCATAGGGTTGGTAGATCGTTCCGGCGAGAGCTGGAGGGTGTGAGGTGCAGGCATAGCGATCGCTCCCCTGCGGGGCTATGATTTTAAAGCGAGTGAGATGGTGAACGGTACAACTTTGTCCATCTATGGCTTAGCGTTGCTGTTCCTGAGCTTTTTCAGCGGCGATGCGGCTTCGCTTCGCATGACAGCACCCTCGGATGTGGATGCTGGCGGCGAATTCAACGTGACGGTGGTGATCCGCAAGGGTGACCTGGAGAGCTTTGCGCGCTTTCAGGCCAAGTTGCCATACGGGCTCACGGCGGTGGACGGCTCGGCTGACAACGCCGATTTCACGTTCGATGGGCAGACGGCCCGATTCGTATGGATCCGCATGCCGAATACCCCAGAGGTGGAGCTGAACTACACCGTACGTGTAGATCAGCGGATGAAGGGGAACTTTGTGCTCGGGGGAACATTCTCTTACATCGCAGAAAACGCTCGTCGCGAGGTGGTGGTGCCTGATGCTAGCGTTGTGATTCACCCCTCGGGGCTGATACCGCCGGATCGGCAGCTCGACATCATGGCGTACCAGGAGACGATACCCGCCCAGCGGAACATCGATATGCGCACGCTTAAGGTGCGCTGTATACGGGCTACGCCGGCCCCGATCAGTGGTTCGAATGACTTGCAGGTGCGCATCCTGGTGAACCGGGGTGAGGCTGTCAAGTTTGCCAAGATCAATGAGGCTCTCCCGGCGGGCTTTACGGCAGAGCCGATAGAGACCAAGGATGCCATATTCGCTTGCCAGGATGGTGAGGTGCGTTTCTTGTGGATGAATCTGCCGCCGGAGCCGATGTTCCAGGTGGCTTACCGGCTGATACCGCTGGATGGCAAGGAGCCGAGCATCCCGCAGATGAGAGGTGAGTTCTCCTTCCTACATGATAACGTGACTCGCACGGTGAAGATTGTGGAGCGACCCGTGCAGCTGGAAAATATGGATGCGCAAGCATTGGAGGCTCTAGTGCGAGAGGTGCCTATCGAGGGGGGGCATACCCCCACGCTGGCAAACGCTAGTGGTGGTACGCTTGAGGTGCAAGGGCCCAGTGAGGGCGGGGTGGACTACTCGGTGCAGTATCAGTCGATAGCGCAGATGAGGAGTAGCGCGGTCTCCGCGGGTGGTGAGGCAAGGTTGACCTCATCGGGTCGCCGTCGCCGGGCTGAGATCTCCATGGATGAGTACATGCTTACGCCCGAAGAGGGGGTCTACTACCGGGTGCAGGTGGCGGCAGGACACCGGCCGATAAACATCAATCGTTATTTTAAACGTCTTTCGTTGAAGGCGGATGTACGGACGGAGCGTCACGAGGGGTGGTATAAGTACTCGGTGGGCTCGTTTGTTGAGTATCGGGATGCGCGCGATTATCGCATGAAGGTGTGGGCTACGACACCGATTCGCGATGCCTTTGTGGCGGCGTACAACAACGGTCAGCGCATCACGGTGCAGGAGGCGTTGATGATAACATCCCAGCGTTGGTACAAATAGCGGGGTATTCCCAGGTAACTACTAGGTGAGAGGCGCATGGAGCGAATTGTATTACGCGTATTCGGGGCGATACTTTTGACGCTGGCCATTGGGGTCGGGTGTGCCCAGTTCGCCCAGGCACAGGATGTGGAGGACTACTACGCCCGCATGCTGGAAGAAGAGGTTGAGGTGGTCAATCCTGTCAAGCGTCCCGTAGTGTCGGTGGGGGCGGGGATGATAAACTTCTTTGGCGAGATACGCTACCCCGGGAATTTCTTCTCCAACGGGACGTTCGGGGCCAGGGTGAATGTGTCGACGCTCCTTGGCAAGTCCAAGCAGATCAAGATGAACGTCTTCGTTATGTATGGGCGAGTGGAGGGGCATGACATGGCGCGCTCGTATGCGATGAATAACCGGAAGATCCGTGAGTTGAATGGGGAGCGATTCCACCCGAACACAGCCTTCCAGACGGATTTCTACGAGATAGGCTTTAGCACTGAGTATAACTTCTGGCAGTTCCTGGGTACACGTAAGACCGTGCGCCCGTACGTGTCCATTGGGGCCGGCTTGCTCATTTATACCCCCAAGGGCAACTATTTCAACTCTGATAAGAAGTTCTACCGATTCTGGAAGGACGGTACGGTGCGGCTTGAAGGCGAATCGTCTTGGACGGGAGCCGTGGAGCCTGAGCCTGTCCGGATGGATCGGTTCTTTGAGACGGACTTGAAACGCACGAACCTGTTCAAGCTGAGCAGCTTTCCACCGGTGTCTGCGGTGATCCCCGTGGAGGCTGGTGTAGACTTCTATTTGACCGACCGTTTGAACATCCGCCTGTTTACGTCGTTGCACTATACGCTGACCGACTTGATGGACGGGTATAATCAGGAGGTAGCAAAGATCTACGACCAGAAGGCCGATGCCCTGCACGACATGTTCACCTACACGGGTTTTGCGTTCCACATGGACTTGTTCTCGCAGGCTGAGTCGTTCATTGTGGATAAGGTGTTTGCCGACATTGAGGATTTCGATTACGAGGTGTTCTTTGCAGATCAGGATGGCGACGGAGTGTTTGACCACCTTGACAACTGTCCTGATACGCCCTCGGAGGTGCCGGTGGATTCGGTGGGTTGTCCCCTCGATGCCGACCGGGATGGGATTCCGGATTTCAGGGATGATGAGCCGAACACTGCGCTTGGTGCTCCGGTGGATGACAAGGGGCGTACCCTGGATGATGCCGGTATGACATTGCCAGAGTTGCCTGTTCCGCCGGTGGATCGTAGCAAGATAAAGATGATTCCAGTCTCGACGCAATGGAGTCGGAAGTATCAGTTCTCCTCCAAGGAGATTCCGGCCAAGTTTGCCGACGTGGATATCGACGGGGACGGTTACATCTCGTTCGATGAAGTGATACGGGCTGTGGATGAGTATTTCACGGGACAATCTCACTACTCGCCAGAAGAGATTTACGAGCTGAACGCATTCTTCTTTGCGCAGTAGAGGGCCCTCAATGAGGGGGTGCCTTGGCATGGAAGAGGGACGCTGGGTAAAATAAATGCGGCACGTCTACGTTGGTGTAGTTTGCGCGGTGGGCTTGTCGGTGAGCGGGGGTTAGATGCTAAAGCATGAAGGATATTAGAGTTCTCTTCGTCAATCAGGAGATAGAGCCCTACGTGGTGGGAACACGCATGGCGACCCTCGGTCGAGAGTTGCCAGTGCAGGCGCAGGAGATGGGGCTCGAGGTGCGCACATTCATGCCTAAGTTTGGTGTCATCAACGAGCGCCGTAACCAGCTGCACGAAGTGATACGACTCTCTGGGCTGAACCTAGTGATTGCAGGAGCTGACCATCCCCTCATCATCAAAGTGGCATCGGAGCAGCAAAAGCGTCTACAGTTCTATTTCATCGACAACGAGGACTACTTTTTGCGCCGGGGGATCTATTACGACGAGCTGGAGCTCCCGTATAGGGACAATGATCAGCGTGCACTCTTCTTTGCTCGTGGTGTGCTTGAGACGGTGAAGAAGCTGCGCTGGATCCCGGATGTGATCCACTGTAATGGCTGGTTTACGGCTTTTGTACCCCTGTTGGTGCGGACGCTCTACAGCCATGAACCCACCTTCTCGAAGGTGAAGGTGCTTTACACGCTGTATGAGGATAGGCTGTCAGAGCCATTCGGAGCCGACCTGGCCTCTACAGTAGAATCCCTTCGGATCCCTAACGGGGCCAAGGAGCTCTTGGGGCAAGGAACCCATGAGGCCGTCACGAAAGTGGCCATCCAGTACTCGGATGCGGTAGGCAAGGGATCTGCAGATGTATCTCGCCATTTAATAGACTATGCAAAGGAGCAAGGGAAGGAACTACTCGATGTGCGAACGAAGGAGTTGCAGCGAACGGCTTATGAGGCACTTTATGCGCGGGAGAGTGTGCCTGAGTAGCCGGTGCAACATCCTGGCCATTCTAGCTGTGGTAGCTGGATTGTGGGCGTGCCAAAAGGAACGACCACAGTTCGGGGAGCAGTTTTTGCCCGAGGGTGATCACCTCGGAGTGCGACATGCCGTTGCGCAGAATTTCTCAGTGAGTACAGACTCCGTGGTGGGGAATCCCGCTGTGATGTTTGCCAGGGCGACGCTGGGGCAGATTCAGGATCCAGTATTTGGAGGGACTACAGCTCGCTTTGCCACGGAGATGTACCCCGTCATTTCGAAGAAGCCGACATTCTCGGCATCATCTACGATAGATTCGGCAACCTTCGTGATGCATCTCGGGCGCAGCTATTCCGACTCGAAGCTGAAGGTTCGGATTTACATCCTCAAGCGTCCCATCAAGCGTGGTGATAGTGCTGTTGTTGACTCGTCGTACATAGGGCCTCTGTTGCTTGAGACTGTGTTGGAGCCGAATACGACCACTCTGCGCGCAGCCTTGCCGCTCGATTGGAGCAAAGAGTTCCTGCTGAAGGCAGTGCCGAAGGCATCTAAGATTCAGGAGTGGACAGGGGTATTCCCGGGGATCCGAGTTGAGGCACTGCGTGCCGACGGTGGTATGGGACGCATGCTGACCTACAATGCCTACGACACGCGGAATGGGTTCCGGTTCTATTGGAAGGAGGGTGGAAAGGCAGAGAGCCTTGCGATACAGCCCACGTTGGCGAGTGCTAGGTATTCGACGATAACACGTGATTTCTCTGGGAGTAAGCTGGGAGATGCTATCACAACTCCCCCGGCGACGCAGGCAAAGTCGGGGGTCTTTTACCTGGCTAGCAATGGTGGTGCTCGGGGTGTGGTGGATTTTTCCGAGTTCCGAAAGCAATGGCTCGATTCTGTGCCAGTGACCTTCATGCGGGCTGAGTTGCGTATTCCACTGGCTAAGGGTAATGCCCCGTTCAGCGATACGCTCATTCGCAGCCTTCACTCGTATTATAAGGACGAGGAGGGGAAATATCAGATGGCGCACGACATGAAGGTGGGTGCCAAGGTGTACCGCGGATTGTACAATAGGGAGAACGGGTATTTTTCGCTCAACTTGACGCTATTCATGCAGCAGTTGTTGGCGGGTGGTGTCCCTAACAATACGCTTTACGTGGTGCCCGATAACGAGCGCTATGGCTACGGACGCGCTGTGATGTCCTCGCCGTCGAGCTCTGACTCTAGGCCGATGGAGCTGGTGCTCACTTACACCAAGCTGTAGCATATGTGCGGCATCGTTGGGTACATAGGCTCACGGCAGGCGTTCCCCGTGATAGTGGATGGGTTGCGCAAGCTGGAGTACCGCGGGTACGATTCAGCCGGTGTGGCGATCATGGGGCGCACCCTACAGCTTTACAAGTGTCAGGGCGATGTGGCCGCATTACTGGCGCATATCGGTAATCAGCCCATGGAGGGTACAGTGGGCATCGGGCATACCCGTTGGGCCACGCACGGGGTGCCATCGGATACGAATGCGCATCCCCACCGTTCGATGCGAGGACACTTCGTTGTCGTGCACAACGGGATCATAGAGAATCATGCGGAGCTTAAGGCGAAGCTCATTCAGCGAGGTTATACATTCGCGTCGGAGACAGACACGGAAGTCCTTGCGAATCTGATAGAGTACATCTACCTGCGCGGCAAGGTCACCCCAGAGATTGCGGTTCGCCTGGCGCTCCGGAAGGTGATAGGCACGTATGGCCTTTGCGTCTTTTCCCCCGATGTGCCCGACCAGCTTATTGCGGCTCGATTGGGGAGCCCGCTGGTGATAGGTGTCGGAGAGGGTGAATATTTCGTGGCCTCGGATCCAACGCCCATAGCTACGTACACCTCTAGCGTGGTGCTGCTGAACGATGAGAGTGTGGCAGTGCTTGGCTACGATTCGTTGGAGCTGAAGAATTTGAGAAATGAAGTCATAGAGCCTCATATCAGGGCCATTGACTGGGATGTTGAGGATACCGATCTGGGCACCTTTGAGCACTACATGCTCAAGGAGATCTACGGGCAGCCCAAGAGTATCCGGGATACGTTCCGTGGCAGGATTGGGGCCGACCACGACTTTATCAACCTTGGAGGACTTTACACGGTGCTGCCGCGTCTCATTGAGACCAAGCGCATCGTCATTGTAGCCTGCGGCACCTCGTGGCATGCAGGCACTGTGGGTGAATACCTGCTCGAGGATTTGGCTCGTGTGCCCGTAGAGGTTGAGTATGCCTCTGAGTTCAGGTATCGGAACCCCATTATTGGCCCGGAGGATATCGTTCTGGCCATTAGCCAGAGTGGTGAGACAGCCGACACGTTGGCCGCCGTGCGCCTAGCCCGTGAGGCTGGGGCCCTGGTACTTGGTATCTGCAATGTGGTTGGTTCTAGCATTGCCCGTGAGACCCATGCCGGGGTGTATACGCATGCGGGGCCAGAAATCGGGGTCGCATCTACTAAAGCATTTACCTCGCAGGTCACGGTGTTGGCTATGCTAGCCATCCTGTTGGGATACCATCGCGGCTATCTGTCGTACGCTCAGTACAAGGAGTACATCGACGAGATCCTGATGATACCCGACAAGATCGAGCAGATCTTGCAGCGGGGCGATAGTGTAAAGAAGGTTGCGGAGCAATTCCATACCGCAGCCAACTTCCTGTATCTTGGGAGAGGTTACTTCTTCCCTGTGGCGCTGGAAGGAGCTCTGAAGCTCAAGGAAATTTCGTACATCCATGCGGAGGGCTACCCCGCCGCAGAGATGAAGCATGGGCCTATAGCCCTGATCGATGAGCACATGCCCGTGGTAGTCCTTGCCACCAAGGATGGCAGCTATGAGAAGGTGCTGAGCAATATCCAGGAGGTGAAAGCCCGGCAAGGCAAAATCATCGCAGTTGTTACAGAGGGTGATGAGGCCATGCGCCTGTTGGCCGATTATTGCATCGAGATTCCCATGGCGAAGCCTGCCGTGGAGAGCCTGCTGGCCGTAGTCCCATTGCAGCTGCTAGCTTACCATATCGCCCTATTGCGAGGGTGCAATGTCGATCGTCCCCGCAATTTGGCCAAGTCTGTAACCGTCGAGTAAGGGCTCCGATTTTGCAGGATGGGAATAATGTAGTACCTTTGTGCCCGGGTTAGGCCAACGCCTACCAGGGTCATCGGTTCGTAGCTCAGTTGGTAGAGCACATGACTCTTAATCATGGTGTCGAGGGTTCGAGGCCCTCCGAACCGACAGTTGAAGTTGCCCCGGTGGCTATATAGCCACCGGGGCAACTCTTTATACAGAGGGTAAGCTGGCCGATTGTGACAGGCCTCGGCAAGGATGTATTGCAACTCGTCTCTGGCAGCGTGGAAGAACCTTCGGTGGCGACCTCTGCGGTGAGTGCTGATGGAGAGAGCCGGGCTTGGAGAGGCGGGGCCTATGTGAGTAGGCCGGTTGAGCCGTGCAGTTGTGGTCATACAAGTATGGGGACGGCGCGAGTCGTCCTAGCCGTTAGTTGAAAGAGGTGTACCCTTATGCGCAAAGAGCGGGAATCAGATAAAGCCACCAAGGCGCTATGCCCCGAGCGGGTGATCGTGGTGGGGGTCTACCTTGCGGCCCAGGCTGACTACAGCGTGGACGAATACCTCGATGAACTAGAGTTCCTCGTGCGAACCGCTGGGGGTGAGGTCATCGCCCGTTTCACCCAGCGGTTGACAACCCCCGACAGTCGGAGCTACATCGGTCGAGGTAAGGCCGAGGAGATAGGCCGTGCCGTGGAGGCCCAGGAGGCCGATCTGGTCGTCTTCGATGACGAGTTGAGCCCTACCCAGCAGCGAAATCTTGAGCAAGAGATGAAGTGCCGTGTGGTCGACCGCACCAACCTCATCCTTGACATCTTTGCTCAGCGTGCCCGCACGGCGTACGCTAAGCGACAGGTCGCGCTGGCGCAGTATCAGTACCTCTTGCCCCGTCTCATGGGGATGTGGACGCACCTAGAACGGCAGCGCGGGGGCATCGGGATGCGTGGCCCTGGGGAGCGTGAAATTGAGACCGACCGGCGTATTATCCGTGATCGTATCGCCCTCCTGAAGGGTGAGTTACGGCAAATCGATCGTCAGATGGCCACTCAGCGCAAAGGACGGCATGCGTTAGTTCGGGTGGCCCTAGTCGGCTACACCAATGCGGGCAAGTCGACCCTCATGAATCTCCTCACGGATGCCGATGTCTTTGCTGAGAACAAGCTCTTTGCCACTCTTGACACCACAGTCCGCCGTGCCTCGTGGATGGGCGTGACCTTCCTCCTGTCCGACACCGTGGGATTTATCCGCAAGTTACCCACGCAGCTTATCGAATCCTTCAAATCTACCCTTGACGAGGTGCGTGAGGCCGATATCCTGGTTCACGTGGTGGATGTATCGCACCCCCGTTTTGAAGAGCAGCTATGGACGGTCAATGAGACGTTGCGGGAGATTGGTGCCAGCGAGAAACCGCAGCTGCTACTCTTCAACAAGATTGATGCCTACTCGCCCGTAGTGCTGGACGAGGATGATCTCACCCCCCGTGGCCCCGAGCATTACACCCTGGCCGAGCTAGAGAACTCGTGGATGGGCCGAGATGGTGCCCACACGGTGTTTATCTCAGCGCGCACCGGCCACAACCTCGAGGCTTTCAGGCAGGAGCTCCGCAGCATGATTATTGCCATCCAGCGCATCCGCTACCCATGGTCTTTGCCTAGCGATGTCGATCCTGCGCAGGCCGACTAGCACTGCTCACGCCTGCCGACCGTAACTCGCTCCTCCCGTCCCCTTCTACCAGCGTGGTGGGTGCCCGTGGCTAATCGGGCGAATCCTATTTCGGGGCTCATCGTAGCCCATGCCGCCGGAGAATCTAGGGGTTTCTGCTCGGGATGGGATCTCTTATTTTTACTAGTTTTGCGTCGCTGTTCCGGGGCCATGTCCCATCCCGACGGATGCGCTTGCCACACGCAGCGTGCGGTGCGCGAGAGGGACGGCGTTGTAGGACACACGTAAAAGCAACAGACCATGAGTGGTATTCAGGACAAGAAGATACGCGAGCTCGTTGAGAAACGCGTGGAAGCGCGTCTTGGTGGCGGGCAGAAGAGAATCGACTCCCAGCATGAGAAGGGGAAGTACACCGCCCGAGAGCGCATATACATGCTGCTGGACGAGGGGAGCTTTGAGGAGTTCGACATGTTCGTTACCCACCGCTGCACCGACTTTGATATGGACAAGTCGGCCATCGCGGGCGATGGGGTAGTCACCGGCCATGGTACCATCCACGGGCGTGTGGTTTACGTCTTCTCGCAGGATTTCACCATCTACGGCGGCTCGCTCTCGCTCACCTGTGCCGAGAAGATCTGTAAGGTCATGGATATGGCCCTGAAGAATGGGGCTCCCGTCATCGGCATTAACGACAGTGGTGGAGCTCGTATCCAGGAGGGCGTGAACAGCCTTGCTGGCTACTCCGAGATTTTCGAGCGTAACATCATGGCGAGCGGCGTGGTGCCCCAGATCAGTATGATTATGGGGCCCAGCGCTGGGGGGGCTGTTTACTCACCGGCGCTCACCGACTTCATCTTGATGAATAAGGGCACGGGCAACATGTTTGTCACTGGCCCCAAGGTGGTAAAGACCGTTACCGGCGAGGTCATCTCAGCTGAGGATCTAGGAGGTGCCACCATGCATGCCACCAAGTCGGGCGTGGCCTCATTCATCTCCGACACCGAGGAAGAGGCTTTCGCCCTAGTGCGCGAGCTCATCAGCTACATACCATCCAACAACCTTGAGGATGCGCCCCGGATCACCTGCTCCGACAGCGTGGATCGTCTAGAGGACAGCCTCAACAGCATCATCCCCGAGGAGCCCAACAAACCCTACGATGTGATGGAGGTCATCCAGGCCATCGTGGATGATGGGCGATTCCTCGAGATACATGCCAACTTCGCCAAGAACATCGTTATCGGTCTGGCCCGTTTCGATGGTATGTCTGTGGGGATCATTGCCAACCAGCCGAAATACATGGCTGGCGTGCTCGATATCAACGCCTCCCGCAAGGCGGCACGCTTTGTGCGATTCTGTGATGCATTCAACATCCCCCTTGTCACCCTTGTGGACGTGCCGGGATTCCTACCAGGCTCAGGCCAGGAGTACGGGGGTATCATCCTGCACGGGGCGAAGCTCCTGTTTGCCTATGGCGAGGCTACGGTGCCCAAGGTTACCGTCATCCTGCGTAAGGCTTACGGGGGTGCCTACATCGTGATGAGCTCCAAGGGTCTACGCAGCGACATCAACTATGCGTGGCCTTCGGCAGAGATCGCCGTCATGGGCCCTGCGGGGGCTATCGAGGTGCTCTATGGCAAGGAGCTCAGCGCACTACCGGATGAAGCGGCCCGCAAGGCCTTCATCGACGAGAAGGAGCGGGAGTACAAGGAGAAGTTCGCCAACCCCTACGTGGCGGCACGTTACGGCTACGTCGATGACGTGATAGAACCTCGCAACACCCGCTTCCGCGTGATACGTGCCTTGCAGATGTTGCAGTCCAAAAAGGATGCGATGCCGCCCAAGAAGCACAGCAATCTTCCACTTTAAACGGAGGGTGCATGAAAGAGCTAACGTTTCTGTGGTCGCAGCACCAGTTTGCTGACGATCGCATCGATACGGCAACCATCCACACTGAGGTTGCCCACGATAGGCAATCGCAGATGCAGGAGCACGACCCAGCAGGGTTCGGTGTCACCCTGATCTCTATGAGTGTGGTGATGCTCGCGCTCGCGGTGCTCAACTTGGTGTTCCGGGCATTGGGTAAGGCGATGATGCGCCGTCAGTCGCGTGGCGGCGATGAGCTTAAGAAGGGAAAACACTCGCAGCAGGCCCTGGCGGCTGCCATTGCGCTTGCGCTCCATGAGCATGCGCAGCTCTCACGCGATGAGGAGATCGTCAATATCACCATTGAGCAGATATCCCGACGCTACTCCCCATGGAACAATCGCATCTACGGTGTGATGAATCGTCCGCAACGCTAGGGAGCCCATTGGACTAACGATTTAAGGAGAGAACGACCGTGAAAAAGTACAAGTACGAGATCGGTGGCGTAGTATATGAGGTTACCGTCAAGTCTGTAGACGACGATAGGGCTGAGGTCGAAGTCAATGGCGAGAGCTACAGCGTGAACATCAATCACGACGAGAAGCCTGCCAGTCGCCCTGTCATACAGCGTCCTGCTGTGCCGCCCGTGGCTCCCATTGCGCCGGCGGCTGCTCCTGCCGGTGGGGCTACCAGTGCGCCTCGGCGGAGTGCCCCCGCGGGTGGGGGTGCTGGGGCCATCATGTCTCCGCTCCCTGGGGTTGTCACGCACGTCATGGTGAAGGAGGGCGATGCCGTCAAGAGCGGACAGACGCTCATGGTGCTCGAGGCCATGAAGATGGAGAACAACATCGAGGCCAATCGTGACGGGAAGGTCACCAGCATCGCTGTGCGCGATGGTGACTCCGTCATGGAGGGCGACACCCTGATAACCATAGGAGACTAGGCCATGTGGGGTACTATCCTTGAAGCCCAGGGATTCGTCGGATTCCTCTCCGACCACCTGGGGGCATTCTGGAACATCACTGGGCTAGCCAACATGGCGTGGCAGAATGCGGTCATGATCGCCATCGGCTGCTTCTTCCTCTACCTTGGCATCTCCAAAGAGTTTGAGCCACTGCTACTCGTTCCCATCGGGTTCGGGATCATCCTCGGCAACATCCCATTTGCCGAGGGCTATCAGATTGGCATCTACGAGCAGGGATCCGTCCTTAGTTTCCTCTACTATGGGGTTATCAAAGGCTTCTATCCTCCACTCATATTCCTGGGGATTGGAGCCATGACGGACTTTTCCAACCTCATCTCCAATCCCAAGCTCATTCTCATTGGGGCTGCGGCTCAGTTCGGCATCTTCGGGGCCTATATGGTGGCCATTGCCACGGGCATGTTCACATTCTCCGAGGCTGGGGCTATTGGTATCATTGGGGGGGCTGACGGCCCTACGGCCATCTTCCTCTCATCCAAGTTGGCCCCCGAGCTCATGGGTGCCATTGCCATCTCCGCCTACTCTTACATGGCGCTCGTGCCGGTTATCCAGCCGCCCATTATGCGCCTGCTCACCACCAAGAAGGAGCGTACGATACGCATGAAGCCTCCTCGTCAGGTCAGCAAGTTGGAGAAAGTGCTGTTCCCCATCATCGGTGTGCTGCTCACCTTGCTGCTTGTCCCCTCGGGCTTGCCGCTCCTCGGGTTGCTGTTCTTTGGCAACCTGCTCAAGGAGAGTGGAGTCACCAAGCGACTCGCCGATACGGCCAAGGGGCCGCTCATCGACATCGTCACCATACTCCTCGGACTCACCGTGGGGGCCTCCACGCAGGCTGTACGCTGGATGGCCGATCCAACCACCGGGGAGATGATCAACAAGGGGTTCCTTTCCAGCCGCTCGGTGCTCATCTTCGTCATCGGGGCCTTCTCATTCGTGATAGCCACTGCTACGGGCGTGCTCTTTGTGAAGTTCATGAACCTCTTCCTCAAGAAGGAGAACAAGATCAATCCCCTCATTGGCAATGCGGGGGTATCGGCCGTGCCCGACAGCGCGCGCATCTCGCAGACGGTGGGACTCGAGTACGATAAGACCAACCATCTGCTCATGCATGCCATGGGGCCCAACGTGGCCGGTGTCATCGGTAGTGCCGTGGCCGCAGGGGTGCTCCTGAGCTTCCTGTCGACCGCCATGTAGTGTGGTGCACCCACCTTGCGGGGTGGGCATGAGCGTGGCGTGCAATCGCCGCGGTCAAGTTGATGCGTCTTAGAGGGCTCAGCCCGCGGGGTATTCACCCTAGGCTGAGCCCTCTGCTTTAGGGGTTCTGTGGTGGCACCTGCCCATGCGGCAGGTGTCGTGGTGCCAGAGTGTGTCATTTCGTAATCGTTGTACATAAGGAGGATGACCATGTCCAGTTGCAAGAAGCAGGGCGAGCAATGCCAGCAAGGCTTTGCGACGCGGGCGATCCATGCCGGCCACATGCCCAATCAGTTCGGGGCCTTGGCCACGCCCATTTATCAGACTTCCACCTTCGCCTTCGAGAGTGCCGAGCAGGGCGGGCGGCGTTTCGCCCTCGAGGAGGGCGGATACATCTACACCCGCCTAGGGAACCCCAACACTACCGAGGTGGAGACCAAGGTGGCCAACCTGGAGGGGGCTGAGGCCTGCGTGGCCACTGCCTCAGGCATTGGGGCCGTCACCTCGGCCATCTGGGTTAGCGTCAGCGCAGGCGATCACATCGTGGCGGCAAAGACGCTCTACGGCTGCACCTTCGCCTTCCTCAATCATGGCATATCACGCTTCGGCGTGGAGGTGACCTTTGTGGATACCCGCAATCCGCAGGCCGTCCAGGAGGCCATGCGCCCCAACACCAAGGTGGTATACCTCGAAACCCCGGCCAATCCCAACATGTACTTGGCCGACATCGAGACCATTGCTAAGCTGGTGCATGCGCGCAATCCGCAGTGCCTAGTCTACGTCGACAACACCTACTGCACCCCCTTCTTGCAGCGTCCCCTGGCCCTTGGTGCCGACGTGGTGATACACTCAGCCACCAAATACCTTAATGGCCACGGCGATGTCATTGCGGGCTTCGTAGTCGGCAGCCAGGCCTTCATCGACCAGGTGCGCCTCGTTGGCGTGAAAGACCTCACAGGAGCCTGCCTGGGCCCCTTCGAGGCCTACCTCATAGGTCGTGGCATGAAGACGCTCGCCATCCGCATGCGGCAGCATTGCGAGAGCGCGCAGCGTGTGGCCGAATTTCTAGAGGGGCACCCCGCGGTGACCAGCGTGCAGTACCCCGGCCTTAAGAGTTTCCCGCAGTACGAGCTAGCCCAGCGGCAGATGTCGATGCCCGGGGCTATGATTGCCTTCGAGGTGCGTGGCGGCATTGAGGCTGGCAAGAAGCTCATGAACTCGGTGAAGCTTGCCACCCTGGCCGTCAGCCTGGGTGATGCTGAGACGCTCATTCAGCACCCTGCCAGCATGACCCACTCGCCTTACACCCCCGAGGAACGGGCGGCTAGCGACATCACCGAGGGGCTCGTGCGACTTTCGGTGGGCTTGGAGGATGCCGACGACATCATTGCCGATCTGCGGCAGGCCCTCGACACCCTGTAAACGTCATCACTGACCACACAAACTTTTATGCAGCTCACAAGTAAAACGAAGCTTTTAGCCCGGCTCGCCCTCCTGCTGGTGGCCATCATATGGGGGAGTACGCTCGTGGTGGCCAAATTCACCACGGGTACCATCGAGCCCAATCTGCTCATCGCCCTGCGTTTTCTTATCGCCTTCGTGGTGTTGGGGGCCATCTACGGCATCGTCTCCCCAAGCCGATTGAAGGTCATCGATAAGGGCTACATCCTGAGCGGCCTCATCATCGGCTTCTGCCTCTTCCTGGCGCACTCCGCGCAGACGATAGGCGTTACCGATGCGGGTGGCGACCCTGGGCGTAGCGGATTCCTCTCGGCCGCCTACTGCGTCATCGTCCCATTCCTATCGTGGGCCGTGAACCGCGTGCGTCCCGACATCTACAACCTCTCGGCCGCCGTCCTCTGCATTGCAGGCATCGGCTTCGTCTCTTTTGGCGAGGTGCAAGAGGGGGCTCACATTGCTGAGGGATTTGCCGGATTCTCTATGCCCGATGCACTCGCGCTGCTTAGCGGGATATTCTTCGCCGCGCACATCGTCACCATCGAGAAGTTCAGCCGAGGCAAAGACCCCATCCTCATCACCATCCTGCAATTCCTCTTTGCGGGGATATTCTCCACCATCACCACCTTCGTCAAAGAGCCTAGTGCTTTGGTGCAGGCCGACTGGGGCACCGTATGGCCAGCAGTGCTCTACCTGGCCACCATCTGCACCGCCCTGGCGTTGCTGTTGCAGAATGTGGGGCAGCGGTACACCGATCCCAATAGTGCCGCCATCATCCTGGGCACCGAGTCGCTCTTCTGCATCCTCTTCGGGGTGGTGTATGCGGGTGAGCAGATCACGCCGATCCTGAGCGTAGGCTTTGTGCTCATCTTCGCCGCCATCATTGTCTCGGAGACCAAGCTCCGATTCCTGCGGCGTGGAGCCTCATCCGCTAAGGTCGGCGAGAGCTAGACGTATCGTTTGCGGGTGGTAATGCCTGGGAGCGGGCTGCTGCGAGGAGGTGACTCCTGCGGTGGTCCGCTCTTCTATTTATGGGTGGAATTGGCCCCCGGAAAGCTCAGCAGCCGCTCCCTGTAGTGCTCATACTGTTTACGCCGGGCAGCCAGCTCCGCCGGCAGCCCATCCATCAGACTATGGCTCAGCGCATGCAGACGATCCAGCACATCCGCAATCTCCGCCTGCCGTGCCAGCGGGGGGATGGGCACAGGGTACGCCGCCAAACGCCAATTGTAGAGCCGGGCGATGATACCGCTATCATCCACTGTCCATCGTGCCACCTGGTAGTAGTGATACAGGAAGCGGTTGAGCACCTGCGACTCGTCATGGCTGATCCAGACGATGTTGCTATCCTGGAAGTAGGCCGGGGCCCCATCATGAATCACTGCGCGCCCAATCGTGCCCGCCACGGAGAGTAGCACCTCCCCTTTGCGCGGGGGTGGAGACTTTTGCGCAAGCTCTTCGTAGAGCTTCTGGCCAATGTACGCATCGGCCTCCCGGCCGAAGGTGCCAATCTTATAGAAGGGCACATCGCCGGCAGATGCGGTCTCGCGCTTCAGCACCCGCTTACACATGCAAATGCTACCAATCTCCCCCAGCGTCTTCCACTCCACCTCATCCTCACCAAACGTCAGCAGCCGATCCCTGTAATACGCATAC
>CAUUMS010000024.1:0-20400 GCA_963546395.1 uncultured Bacteroidia bacterium
CCGGAGAGCCTCCAGCTCCCCATTCACCTCTATGCGGAGAGCCTGGAACACTTTGGCCAACAGCTTATTGCGTGTTGGCACATGGGGAAACAGCTCCTGCACCAGAGCCCGCAGCTGCGCGGTGCTGCGAATGGGTTGGAACTGCCGCGCGTCGACAATGGCACCAGCCAGCCTCCAGGCACAATCCAGCTCGCCATAATGACGGAAGATATCTGCCAGAGCCTGCTGATCATACTGCGCCAGCACATCCTCAGCCGAGCGGCTAGCCGACCGGCGCATGCGCATATCCATAGGGCCATCGTTGCGGAATGAGAAGCCCCGCTCAGCCGTGTCGAAGTGATGCGACGACACCCCCAGGTCGGCAATGACCCCATCCAGAGCCTCCACGCCGTAGTAGTCGAGCCACTGGCGCAGGTGGCGGAAGTTGCCCCAGATGGGCAGCGCACGGTGGTCGGGGGGCACATTGCGGAGAGCCGCCTCATCCTGATCGAAGCACAGCAGGCGTCCCTGCGGCCCCAGCCCCTCCAGGATGGCACGCGCATGCCCCCCGCCACCGAGTGTCAGGTCTGCATACACCCCTCCGGGGGTCAACTGGAGCGCCTCGATGCTCTCCAGCACCAAGACGGGCACATGATACACCATCCGTTACTACAGGCTATCGTTACTATGCCCGAGCATGCGCTCGGTCAGGGTCGAGTATGATTCGCCCTCCAGCTGCGCGCGCTGGTACTGGCCAATCTCCCACAGCTCTATGCAGTCAAACTGCCCTACGAATAGCACATCGGTGGTGGCACCCAAATGCTCTAGATGTCGTTTCGAGAGGAGGATACGATCGCTGGCATCGAGCGTCACGATCTCGCTGGCGCGGCAGAACTCCCGCACGAACTGATCCCCCTCACGGTTGTAGCGGTTAACGCTCTCGCGGATGCGAGCCGCCTGGCGCTGAAAATCCTCCAGGGTGTAGAGCACGTAGTTCGGCACGTAGATCCCACGCTTCAGCACGTACGTCCCCCGATCCTCCGTCTCGTTCTGACGACGGAGCACCGCGGGGAATATCACCCGCCCCTTACCATCGAGCTTTGCTGCGTACTCTCCTAGAAACATGGGGCTCTCCCCTTAGGGCTCTGCTGGCTGTAGCACACGCCTTTAGGCTGAACGAAAGCCTACCCCCCTCTCTCCCATTTCCCCTCCCTGCGCACCGTGCAAACCCGCCGACAGAGCCGCAGTTCATCGGCTAAATGGGATGCGGTTCGCCCATGGAATCCATCCTGTCGCCTCGTTCTCGCACACTCCCACAACCCGTGACAAAATTAGAAACTAGTTCCCACTTGCACGCACCCGCTCCCCACTTTGCCCCACCATCTCCCATCTTGCATATTTCTCCCTACACGGCGATTCGTGCGCCACCACAGACGTTTGCGCTTTAGGGCTCCGAGAGCTCGTAGGCAATAATTCTTCAGATATAAGTAAAATGTGCACAGATCCAGCGTAAACCAATGAACGCCAGCACAAGTTGTAATCTGAGGCCTCGCACCTCAGCCTAGCACGCTGCCTCCCAGCGCGTAAGCCCGCATGCTGTCGGGGATCCTACCCCACCCATTGAACAATTGCCACGCAGGCCTGCGTGCGACAGCCCCCAGCACACGTATCGGGAGGCCCACGCTCCCCAGCGCAGACCCCCCGATACACATGTGGATCCCCTGTAGACAGTAGCCTTAGCTACCTGCGGCCATTACTCCTCGCCCTCCTCTTCTTCGTACGCCTTGAGCAGCTTCTCCTGGATGTCTGGCGGCACGTGCTCGTAGCTGGCAAACTGCATGCTGTAGGTGGCACGGCCACTCGTGAGCGATGAGAGAGCCGTGGAGTAGCGTCCCATCTCGGCGAGCGGCACCTTCGCCTTCAGCCGCTCGAACCCGCTATCGCTGTCCATACCCATGATGATGGCGCGGCGGTTTTGCAGGTCGCTCATCACGCTGCCCATGTAGTCTGAGGGCACCAGCACCTCCACGTCGTACACCGGCTCCATAATCTTGGGCCCTGCTGCCTTGAAGGCCGCGCGGAATGCATTGCGCCCCGCCAGCTTGAACGATATTTCGTTGCTATCCACCGGGTGCATCTTCCCGTCATACACGCACACGCGGATGTCACGCGCATACGAGCCCGTGAGCGGCCCCTGCTCCATCTTCTCCATGATGCCCTTGAGGATGGCGGGCAGGAAGCGCGCATCGATGGCCCCGCCCACAATGCAGTTGCAGAACACCAGCTTACCCCCCCACTCCAGGCTCACCTCCTCGCTATCGCGCACGTTCATCGCCAGCTCCTTACCATTCACCTTCACCTTACCCGGGGCCGGCATCCCCTCGTAGTAGGGCTCAATCAACAGGTGCACCTCGCCAAACTGCCCGGCACCGCCCGACTGCTTCTTGTGGCGATAGTCGGCCTGCGCCACCTTCGTAATCGTCTCACGGTAGGGGATGCGTGGCGGGATGAACTCCACCTCGAGCTTGTGCAGATGCGTGAGCTCCCACTTCAGAATGTTCAGATGATGCTCACCCTGGCCCGAGAGGATAATCTGCCGCAGCTCCTTCGACACCTCCACGCCGATGGTGAGGTCGGCCTGATGGGCTCGGTTCAGCAGCTCGCCCAGCTTCTCCGTCTCAGCCTCATTGGTGGCGCGCACGGCCGTGCGGAACTTGGCATTGGGGAATTGCAGCCACGGGAACCGGAACGGGTGGCTCGGGTCGCACAGCGTGTTGTTGCTCTTGGTGTTCTTCAGCTTCACCGCCGCGGCAATGTCGCCCGCATGCAGCTCCGACACCTTCGTGCGATTTTTACCCGCCACCACGAACAGCTGCGCCATGCGCTCCTTGGTCTCCGTGGTGGTGTTGAGCAGATCCTGCCCCTCCGTCAGCGTGCCCGAGGTGACCTTGAAGTAGTTGATCTCGCCGATATGCGGCTCGGTGGCCGTCTTAAACACGAACAGCGACGTGGGGGCCTGGCTGTCGCACTTCACCTCATGCCCCTCGGTGTCCACCAGCGGCGGCGTGTCAGCCGGCGAGGGCCCCACCTTAATGATGAACTCCATCAGGCGCTTCACCCCGATGGTGCGCTGCGCCGAGGTGCAAAACACGGGGTACACCCCACCCGTGGCGATGCCCACCGAGAGCCCCTTGCGAATCTCGTCCTCGGTGAGCGTCCCCTTCTCGAAGAAGAGCTCCATGAGCTGCTCGTCATTCTCCGCCGCCGCCTCCACCAGCTTCGCATTGAGCTCCTTGGCCCGCGCCATCTCGCTCTCGGGGATGGGCAGCTCTTCGCGCTCGCCCAGCGTGCCCTTGAAACGGTAAAGCTTCATGAGCAGCACATCCACAAAACTGTCGAACTCCGCCCCCGGATTCACGGGGTATTGCACCGTCACCACCTTAGGCCCAAAGCTGTGCTGGAGCGACTCGAGGGTATGCTCGTAGTTCGCCTTCTCATGGTCGAGGTGATTGATGGCCAGCACCATCGGGCGTTTGGCCCGCATGGCCCATCGGGCGAAAATCTCGGTGCCCACCTCCACCCCGTGCTGCGCATTCACCACCATGACGGCCAGGTCGGCCACCGTGAGCGACGTGATCACCGACCCGATGAAATCATCCGACCCCGGCGTGTCGAAGAGGTTCAACTTCCGATCCATGAACTCGGTGTAGAGCACCGTGGAGTAGATCGACTTGTGGTTGATCTGCTCGATCTCGCTGTAGTCGGAGACCGTGCTGTTACCCTCGATCGTCCCCTTGCGATCGATCACCTTTCCCTCGAAGAGCATCGACTCGGCCAGCATTGTCTTGCCCGCGCCCGTGCTCCCAATGAGGGCCACATTGCGAATCAGATCCGTGGTGTATGTTTTCATGGAATACGGTGTTAGAGTTTCACGTAAACCTCATCCCTTCGCCGAGCTGCGCGGCGAGCAGAGCCCACATGCGTAACCGGCGACTCAAAGATAGAAGTTTTACAAACAAAATCATTAATCTCTCGCCCCGTTTTACAATAAAATGTCGTGCCGACGGGTAGCCCGAACGCTCCGACCAGCGATCCTCAGCGGGAGGGCGAAAATGCGACGCAGGGCAAAAACGCATGGCGTGGGCAACGTCACTCCCACAATGGCAATGCAGGGCACGACCATCCGCCAAAAGCCCAGCCATTTTCATGTGATACTGGTGCATCGGCAAGGCCTAGGAATGGGACAATCCGACGGGGCTAAAAATAGAGATTGTACCCACCTCCTGCGCAACGGCACCGTACCAAGTCCCTATTTGGCGGTAGAAATACGGTTTTGATACGGTGAGGCTATCTCGTGGGTAGATGGTGGACGCAGGGCGTAACCGATCGGTAACTCTTGCGCATTGGAAAATTATCCCTAACTTTGGATGCAAGTTTGCGGGGGAATAAGCCCCCAGGCAAGGCAGTAGCACCAGCGTAAAACAAGAGACCGGATCGACACCTAATACGGCCCAACCATGGAGATTAAGAAGTCATCCAAAGCCGATTTGCAGCGCTACAAGAGCGTGTTCCTACTCTTCGGGCTCATCATTTCCATCTCTATATGCCTCGCGGCATTCAACTGGAAGACGAGCTACAAGGTGGACGAGGAGATCGCTCTGGCCCCCACAGCCATCACCGAGCAGGAGGTCATCCCGATGACCCAGCAGCAGGAGCAGCAGCAGGAGATCGCCAAGCCCGAGGCCCCGAAGCTGATCAACCAGATCAACATCGTGAACCGGGAGGTGAACCTGAATGACGATTTCGACCCGTTCGCCAATGAGATGAACGAGAATACGGCGACGGAGATCTACGAGTACACGGGCGGCTCCGAGGAGACGGAAGTGGAAGAGGAGGAGATCCTCTACATCGTGGAGGAGATGCCTAGCTTCCAGGGCGGAACGCTGGAGAAGTTCCGTGAGTTTGTGCAGAAGAACACCCGCTACCCCGAAGAGGCGGCCCGCGAGGGGATACAGGGGAAGGTCATCATGTCCTTTGTGGTAGAGCCCAGCGGTGAGGTGAGCCGCGTGAAGGTGCTGCGCGGCGTAGATCCGCTGCTCGACCGTGAGGCGATTCGCGTAATTAAGTCGAGCCCCAAGTGGTCACCCGGTAAACAGCGCGGTAAGCCTGCACGCGTGGCCTACACGATCCCTGTGGTGTTCTACCTCAGGAATTAATTCGAGTTTCTCTGTCACTCATGAGCTATATCTGTTTTAATTGAACATTCGGGAATCAGATCCCCCTACCGACGGGTTCGGTGGGGGGATTTTCTTTTGCCACTATGGATACTCCATGATGCCGGGGCTCCTCCACCTCGCCATGTGGACAAAAGCCCAAGCAGCGCACTTCCACAATCATTGGCCCCCAAGCACTCGTCATGCAGGCGTTGTCCCCACGCACGAAAGGCACGTATAACCCCAGGGCCTACGCCATGGTTCCGCCACGTTACATGCTGGGCCTTGGGAGCAATCTGCGATACCCTGTAGGCAGGTACGGAGGGTAAAAGCTGGCATAGAGCCCTATCGGGCCGCATGCGTAGGGTGGTGCGCCTGGAGAGAGGGCACCCCACCCCACGCATGCGAAAGCGGCGTTGGTTGCCCCTTGGCAACCAACGCCGCTAAGACTAACGCACCGATTAAATGCGGGCTGGGAGCCGTTTAGTCGTCGCTCCCCTTGATGGCTGATTTTGCCGGCATGGCCACAATACCGTCGGTGGCACTGAAACGGAGCAGGAAGACCCCCGCACTCTCGTAGGAGCCGAACTGCTGCGACTGGTGAAACTCCAAGTTTGTCTGCAACAGCTCCACGCTGCCCATCCGCCGCAAGCAGTGCCGGAAATCCTCCCCATAGGCGTGGATGGCCGAGATGAAGTAGGTGGCCACATCGTAGCCCTGGAATGCGTACTGTGACGGCTCACTCCGGTAGGTGGCCCTGTAGGTGTCTACAAACTCCATGACCGCCGGCTTGGTGTAGTCCACAAAGAAGGGTGAGAAGCACGTGACGCGCAGGTTGATGAGCGCATCGAGGTCGAGCTTGGGGAGCTTGATCCACTTGGGCATGCCGTACACCGTGATGGGGTAACGCTTGCTGACGGCGAGTGAGTTGAGAATGCCCAGGGCCTCGCTCACGAAGGGCTCATGGTTGGAGGGCACAATGACGATGTTCTCCGTGCCTGGCAGGAGATGCGTCTTGAGGATCGCTGCGCTCGTTTGCGCAAGCTTACCCTTGCCCATGGAGACCGTGCGCACCTCCACGGAGTCGGAGCGTCCCGCGCTGACGAGGGCACTCTGGAGGAGCAGTTGCAGGTTCTCCACCAGGTCGCTCTCCGATCCACCCTCCTCGCAGAGCACCATAATGCGCCGCACCTGCTGCAACGGCAGCGAGCGTACCATACGCCGCATCTGCGTGAGGAACGATGGGTTGGCCTGGAAGAGGTATGGGTTGGTATCGAAGGACGGGGTCTTTCCCGACAGGGGCGACACGATGTTGATGCGTCGCTGCGCCGTGTAGAGCCCCGCGATACTAATGTTCTGAGGATACACTGGGCCTATCACAAGGTGGGCCGTGCTCAGGGAGTCGCTCTCCACGATTTGTCGCATGCGATCGGGGTTGCGCTGGGTATCGAAGATGCGCAGGCGGAAGTTACGCCCCTGGAGCTTGAAACGCTCCACCGCCAGTAGCACCCCGTTGTAGAATTCCACGAAACGGGCATCGGCTCCAGTGCGCGACGTGAGCTCGCTGGAACGCTCGTCATCATCATGGGAGGTAGCCCCCGCTTTGCCCAGCGAGAAGGGAAGGGCCAGCGCAATCTCCAGCGTCTTCCACTTGGGGAAGGGTATGGCCGAGTCGCACAAGGCCTCGTAGCCCTCGGGGCTCAGTTGCAGGGGCGATGTGACCTCTGGCCCTTGCCGCGGGGGCGGTATGCGTAGCAGATCGCCAGGCTGCAAGCCGCGCGAACTTAGTCCCGGATTTGCTGCCAGGATCTCTTCCTGCGACACGCCATACTGGCGCGCAATGCCGTAGAGCCCCTCGCTCTTCTGCACTATGTGGAGGGTGGGTTGCCCTGTCGCAGCTCCAGAGGATGCATTGTCATGCGTGGGGATGCGTATCGTCTCATGCACCTTCAGGGTGTCGCTCGTCAGGCCGTTGGCCTGGCGTATGGACTGCACGCTGACGGAGAACTGGCGGGAGAGCTGGTAGAGGTTCTCGCCCGGCTGCACCACGTGGATCACGTACTCGCCCTGAGCCCTGGGCTGCGCGGACTGATAGCCTACAGGCACCGGAATCTTGAGCTTTTGCCCCTTCTTGATGCCGTAGTAGATATCGGGATTGTGAGCCGCAATATCAGCCTGCGAGACCGAGTATCGGCGGCTGATGGCATAGAGCGTCTCCCCCTTTGTCACCGTGTGCACCCACATCTGGCGACCGTTGACGGTGATGCGGGGAGTCGAGATAGTATCGAGCGGCTGCGCGAGCACCGGCGTGGACATCGTGCACAGCAGGAGCACTATGGCTACAGCCCAGGATCGGGAGGATTGGGTAACATTTTTTGTACCTCGCATATAGACGTACGAATTTGCGTTTACAGGTTGAGTGGCCATTCTAACAAACGTCCACTTCTGCCGTAGTAATCCATCTTACGGATGCGCAGCGGGTCGCCTTAGGGTGTGCGGGCCCAGCCAGAGCCTGCGTATGGGTACAAAAAAAGTGCGGCGCACAGGGTATACGTCCTGTGCGCCGCACCATAGAGCTACCAAATGGTGGGTCGCTGCTCGGGAGTTCTGTAGTACGGGCTCGACTCCTTCACCTCAAAGGCTTCGTAGAAGGCATCGATGTTGTACACACCTCCATCCACACGGTACTTACCGGGTGAATGCACGTCGTCCTTCAGACGACGAATGAGCTCCTGATCGCGCATCAGGTTACGCCAAATCTTAGCGTAGGACAAGAAGAATCGCTGCGCGGGGGTAAATCCGTCGATCTCCTTCTGGCTGTCCTGGCCAGCACGTGCCAGCCGGCGCAACATGGCGTTATAGCCAATGGTGAGACCGCCGTAGTCGGCCAGGTTCTCACCCAGCGTGAGGCGACCATTGACGTGGATGCCATTGATGACATCGAAGCTGTCGAATTGGTTTACCAGCAACTGCGAGTAATCGGTAAAGCGGGCCGAATCCTCAGATGTCCACCAGTTCTCGAGGTTCCCCTCCTTGTTGTAGAGACGACCCTGATCGTCAAAGCCGTGCGTAATCTCATGGCCAATCACCACACCGATACCACCGTAGTTGACCGCATCATCAGCAGCCAGATTGAAGAACGGAGGTTGCAGGATGGCCGCGGGGAATACGATCTCATTCCGCGTAGGGCTGTAGTAAGCATTCACCGTCTGCGGGGTCATGAACCACTCAGTGGGATCGATGGGCTTACCTACCTTGGACATCATCTCATTGAAGCCAAAGGTGTAGGCACTGCGCATGTTGAGCGCATAGCTATCGCGCGAGACGCTGAGCTCAGAATAGTCCTTCCACTTGTCGGGGTAACCGATCTTCACCGTCATAGCATCGAGCTTCTCCTGGGCTTTCTGCTTGGTAGCATCGCTCATCCAAGTGAGCTGGCCCATACGCTCGCGATAGGCATCGCGGAGATCCTGCACAAGCTCCTGCATCTTCTGCTTGGCCTCCGGGGGGAAGTTCTCACGCACGTACACCTGGCCAATGCCCTCACCCATGGCACCCTGGCAGATGCGCATCACACGGCGCCAGCGGGGGCTCTGCACCTCCTGACCCGAAAGCAGACGGCCGTAGAACTCAAAGGTGAGCTCCTCGAACTTCTTGTTGAGACACGCAGAGTACGCATCCATGAACTGCATCGTGAGGTAGTCGGCCCACACGTTGGTGGGGACATCCTTGAGCATCTCGCTGATGCGCGTCAGGAACTTCGGGTTGTCCACCAGGATGTGCTGGGGCGGCTCGATGCCGAGATTCTGGAAGTATAGCTGCCAATCGATGTTCGGGGCCACCTTCTTGAGGTCGTCCACCGTCAGCTTGTTGTAAGTGAGGAATGGATCGCGGTACTCCAGCTGGGTGAGCGAAGCATCCGCAAGACGCTTCTCGAAGGCGAAGATATCGTTGGCTTTCGACTCGGCAGTTGCCGCATCATTGCCAAGAAGCTCGAACTTGCCCTGAAGCAGCTTGAGGTAGCCCTGACGTAGAGCCTCACCGTGCTCGCTCTCATCAAAGTAGTAGTCACGATCGGGCATCCCGAGTCCTGACTGGGCGATGGAGAGGAGCTGGTTGGTAGCATCCTTGCTGTCCTGGTCGACACCGATGTAGAATGGAGCCCCCCCGCCGATGGAGCGTTCGCGAGCGATCTCGCGCACGATGTCCTGCGGCGAAGCCACCAGGCCGATAGTCTCGATGTCGGGCATGATGGGGGCGAGACCTGCCGCCTCGATAGCCGTCGTGTCCATCCCCGAGGCGAAGAAGTCACCCACCTTCACCCAGATGGCATCGGTGGTATCACCCTTCCGTTCCATAGCGCGGAAAAGGATGTCCTTGACCTTCTCCTCAGTGGTTTCCTGAAGGATGTCAAAGGCACCGTAGCGGGTACGATCCTCGGGGATCGTGGCCTTCTTCAGCCAGCCCCCGTTGGCGTACTGGTAGAAGTCATCGCCAGGAGCCACCGAGGTGTCAAGATCGGCCAGATTGATGGGCTTGTCGTCCGCCTCGCCTGTCGTCTTACAGCCTGCGAGGACTGCCGCCCCTGCCAAGAGCATGAGTGTCAAATTGCGTCGAAATTTCATCGTTTTACAAGAGATTGAGATCGTCTATTCCTGCTTGTCACACGGTGCGTTCTCATGCCCCTCGGCGTAGTCGCTCAGCTGGGGCACGCCCACAGATTGGATCATGGTGAGGTGCATATGGAATTGCGCATGGGCCCACGGCACGAACACTCTAGCACTCTTGGCGTAACATGAGCAACGCTGGGCATCGAGTATGAGCAGGTATCCCATGGTGATAAGGCCTCCCATCTCCACCAGACGGCGGGCATGGAAGTCCTGTAGGCTGCTACTGTCCTGACCGGATACCCGCTCAATGGACTGCTGCAAGACCTGGGTCATCTTACGCAGCACGGCCACCTCGCCGTCAAATGCGCCGGCAGGCACGGCCTTGTCAAACTCCTCAATACGCTTGGAGAGTACGCCCGTGAGCACGCCGCGGATGGAGGCCACGACCTGTAGCTGCGAGGTGCCCTCGTAGATGGAGGTGATGCGCGCATCGCGATAGTACCGCTCCACGGGGAAATCCTTCATGAAGCCCGTACCTCCGTGCACCTGAATGGCATCGTAGCACACCTGGTTGCAGAATTCGCTGCTGAAGAGCTTAGTCAGCGGGGTGAAGACATCGGCTAGTCGCTGATACTCCTTCAGTTCCTGCCGCTCAGCAGGCTCCAGCTTACGCTCGTTCCCTATGTGCGTCAGGGCCTTGTAGATGTCCACGTAGCGAGCCGTCTCATAGAGCAGCGAGCGAATGGCATCGGTCTTCACGCGCATGAGGGTTAGCATCTCATACACTGCGGGGAACTCGGCGATCTTTTTGCCGAACTGCTCACGCTCGTGCGCGTACTTGTGCGCCTCACGGCATGCGGCCTCTGCAATGCCCACGCTCTGAGCACCCACCCCGAGACGGGCACCGTTCATGAGCGACATGACGTACTTAATGAGGCCGAGCTTACGCTCACCTACTAGCTCTGCGGGCGCATCCTTGAAGACAAGCTCACAAGTGGGAGAACCCACTATACCCATCTTGTGCTCGATGCGCCGCACGGTCACTGCCATAGAGCGTTTGTCGTAGATGAAGAGGGATATCCCACGGGCATCGGTGGTGCCATCCTCCGAGCGGGCCATGACGAGGTTGATATCGGCATCGCCATTGGTGATGAAGCGTTTCACCCCGTTCAAAAGCCACGTCTTTCGCCCCTCATCGTAGTGCGCCCTGAGCATGACCGCCTGTAGGTCGGAGCCCGCATCGGGCTCGGTGAGGCCCATGGCGAATGTCTTGCCCTGGTTGGCCATGGGCAGGTAACGCTCTTTCTGCTCGGGCGAGGCAAACTCGTGTATGGTCTCGGCGCAGTCCTGTAGCCCCCAGATGTTGGCAAAGCCCCCATCGGCTCGGCTCACGAGCTCAGCCGCCATCACGTAGGGTACCATGGGGAAATTGAGCCCACCGTACTGGCGGGGCAATGACATGCCGTAAAGGCCAGCACGGCTCAACGCATCATGGTTGGCCTGCGTGGCAGGATGGTAGTGCACGCGGCCATCAACCACCGTGGGCCCCTGGGCATCCACCTGCTCCGCATTGGGGGCGAGCGTATCGGCACATATCTCGCCCACCACCGTAAGCACCTTCTCGTAGCTATCTATGGCATCCTCAAAGTCCTTAGGGGCGTACGGGCAAGCATCCGAAGAGGCGTACTGCCCTTCCTTCAGCTCCACAATGCGCCGCATAAGGGGGTGCCCCAGCTGAAAGGCTAGGGACTTGTTGTCTTCAAAGTAATTCGCCATTGCAATTGGAATTCAAGAGAGTACGTTACGGGGCTACTATTTCGAGTTGCGCCTGTAGGCGGCCATAAACTGGGGTATCACCTCATTGTAGTCCCCCACGATGGTGTAGTCGGCAATCTGATTGATGGGTGCGTTGGGGTCATTGTTGATAGAGATGATGACCGCCGATTCGCTCATGCCGGCCGTGTGCTGCACCTGTCCCGAGATGCCGCAGGCGATGTACAGCTTAGGGCGCACCGTGACCCCGGTCTGCCCCACCTGCCTCGCATGCTCAGCGAAGCCCGCATCCACCGCAGCACGGGAGGCTCCCACCTCTCCCCCTAGCAGGTGCGCCAGCTCGAAGAGCCGCTGAAAGCCCTCCTTGCTCCCAATGCCGTAACCGCCCGCCACGATGATGGGTGCAGCTTTGATGTTGACCGCCTGCTCCTCCATGTGACGGCTCACGATGGAGACGGCAAAATCAGCGTCGGTCACCACGGCCTTCACGTCGATATTTCGCACCTCGCAGGGCTGTGGTGATGTCAGCTGCTCCCGCTTCATAACCCCCTCACGCACGGTAGCCATCTGTGGCCGGCAGTCGGGGTTCACGATGGTGGCTATGATATTGCCACCGAAAGCTGGGCGTATTTGGAACAAAAGGTCGTTGTAGTCCTTCTTAGCCTTGGCATCGGTGTACTGGCCGATCTCGAGCTTAGTGCAGTCGGCCGTAAGACCGCTGTGCAAAGCCGCAGAGACACGGGGCGATAGGTCTCGTCCCACGGTGGTCGCCCCAAAAAGGGCTATCTGGGGCTTCTCGGCCCGAAAGAGTTCAGTGACAATGCGCTCATGGGGAAGCGTCAGGTAGTGCTCCAGGCGGGCATCATCGGCCACGTGCAGCACGTCAACCCCATACTGGGCGCACACGTCGGGCACCCACCCCAGCTTGTGGCCAATGGCAACAGCCTCCACCTTCACGCCGAGCTCCCGGGCAAGCCCGCGGGCCTTGGTGATAAGCTCTAGGCTCACCTCGGCCATCTTGCCACCCTCTATCTCGCAGTATACGAATACGCTATTCACGTTCAAGTCCTCCTAACGTTAATCGGGCCACCCTAGCCGATCGTGTGGTTTGCCATCAACTCCTGCACCAGGGCCTCGACGGAGGCCTCGCTCGCCTCGAAACGCTTGGCCTCCTTGACCTGGAAGACCACGTTCTCGATGACTTTCACCTTCGTGGGTGAACCCGACAGGCCCAGCTGTACCGCATCTGCCCCCAGATCGGCAGCACTCCACTCCTGAATGCACACGCTGGCATGCCGATCGCCTCCTGCCCCCTCACTCGGGGCCACGGCGTGCTTCCATTGCATGAGCAGCTTAGCATGCCTCGGCCTACAGGGAGCCGCTGAAGCGTTCACAGTGAGCAACACGGGGAGCTTGGCACGCACCACCTCCACGCCTCGCTCCAGGCGACGCAGCGCCGTGATGCTCTGACCATCGACCTCCTGGATTTCCTCCACATAGGTAATCTGAGGCCATCCCATCTTCTGGGCCACCTGAGGGCCCACCTGGGCCGTATCGCCATCGATGGCTTGCCGCCCCGACAGGATGATGTGCGGATTGAGCTTGCGCACGGCGCACGCCAGGGCGTACGAAGTCGCCAGCGTATCAGAGCCCGCAAAGGCCCTATCGGTGAGTAGTACCCCGCTATCGGCACCCCGGTATAGCCCCTCCCGGATGATCTCCGCGGCTCGGGGCGGCCCCATGGTTAGCAACGTGACACTCGCGCCCGGGACACGATCCCGAATCTGCAAGGCCTGCTCCAGGGCGTTCAGATCCTCAGGATTGAATATGGCAGGCAGGGCACCGCGATTGACCGTCCCATCGGCCTTCATCGCATCCTTGCCCACATTGCGGGTGTCTGGTACCTGCTTGGCAAGCACCACTATGCGTAGCTCTCCCATCAGCATCTCGGTTTAACTGTTGCGTAGTCGGTGGCAAATGTAGCAAAATCTCAGGCCATAGAAGGGGCCGACCACCCGAACCCGCGGGCATTCCGGGCTCGGTGGCCGAGATGGTGCACCATTCGGTAGTCGCCCCTGAATTGGCTGTAACGACTGGGGAGCGTTACGTTGCGATGAATCGGGTAAAAAGTCGTAACTTTGCGGCACTCATTATCCGGAGTCAGAGCGGTTCTGGGCGAACGGGGCCGCTAGGTTTTACGACGTTAAATCAGAAGGATTAAGTGGATACATTGAGTTACAAGACGGTGTCGGCTAATGCGGCAACTGTCAAGAAGGAGTGGTACGTCATCGATGCCACCAACCTCGTGGTAGGTAGGCTAGCTAGCCGTGTGGCCCTAGTGCTCCGCGGTAAGCACAAGCCGAGCTACACCCCGCACGTGGCGTGCGGCGACAACGTGATCATCGTCAACGCCGAGCGGATTCGCTTCACGGGCAAGAAGTTGACCGACAAGAATTACTACCGCTACACGGGTCACCCGGGTGGCAAGCGCATAGCGCACCCGATCGAAGTGCTGCGCCGCAAGCCGGAGCGTATACTCGAGCACGCTATCAAGGGGATGCTTCCCAAGACCCGTCTCGGGAACTACATCTTCAAGCACCAGCTGTTCGTGTACGCCGGGCCCGAGCACCCGCACGCAGCCCAGATGCCCCAAGAACTAACCATCAACTAGCGGAGTCGTATCCTATGCAGGTTTTCAACGCAACAGGCCGTCGTAAATCGGCCGTCGCTCGTGTATATCTCAAGCCCGGTAAGGGGGAGATCACCATTAATCACAAGGGGCTAGAGGAGTACTTTGTGTCGCCTCTCCTGCAATACGTGGTACGCCAGCCATTCCAGGAGTTAGCCCTCACCGAGACGTTCGACGTGGTAGTGAACCTGGGCGGTGGTGGCATCACGGGACAGGCCGAGGCCGTGCGTCTGGGCATCTCCCGCGCCCTGGTGGCCTACAACCCTGAGCTGAAGAGCGCCTTGCGTCAGCATGGATTCATGACCCGCGATGCCCGCAGCGTAGAGCGCAAGAAGCCGGGTCGTCCTGGGGCACGCAAGCGCTTCCAGTTCAGCAAGCGTTAATCTCGCCTGGGCCCCGGCCCACAATGGCCCAAAGCCTGGCCTGTTCGCACATCCCGTGTGGGGAGGTGAGTGTCATTGTGGTGCATTGGATGAGGGCACTGCGCGGTACTAGCCGCTTTCGTGCAGAGAGGCCCGTGTTGATTTGTCAGTATCAATCCAAGTGGCAGGCGCGTAGTGCGCTGAAACTCGCAGGATCAGAAATGCTACCTGCGGGTTGCCATGCAAACAAACAATAGCAGGTAATGCCAAACGTAACATTCGAACAGCTCCTAGATGCGGGGGTGCACTTCGGGCACCTGACGCGCAAGTGGAACCCGAAGATGGCTCCGTACATCTTCATGGAGCGCAACGGGATCCACATCATCGACCTTCAGAAGACGCAGGCCAAGATGGCTGAAGCCGCGGAAGCCCTGCGCAAGATTGCCAAGTCGGGACGTAAGATCCTCTTCGTGGCCACCAAGAAACAGGCCAAGGAAGTGATGGCCGAGATGCTCAAAGATACGGGTATGCCGTACGTGACCGAGCGTTGGCCAGGTGGTATGCTCACCAACTTCCCCACCATCCGTAAGGCGGTGAAGAAGATGGGGAACATCGACCGCATGATGACCGACGGCACCTTCGAGAACATGTCTAAGCGGGAACGTCTCCAGATCACCCGTCAGCGTGCCAAGCTGGAGAAGAACCTCGGTTCCATTGCCGACCTGAGCAAGCTGCCGGCGGCCCTCTTCGTAGTAGACGTGCAGAAGGAATACATCGCCGTCAAGGAGGCCAATCTGCTGAACATCCCCGTGTTCGCCATGGTGGACACCTGCTGCGACCCCACTCCTATCGATTACGTGATCCCGGCGAATGACGATGCCACCCGAGCCATCGAGGTCGTAATGGGAGAGATGATCGCTGCCGTGCGTGAGGGCGTACTCGAGCGCAAGATGGAGCGTTCCAGCGGCAAGGATGACACGCCCGAGGATGAGTCCAGCGAGGCGGCCGAGGCGAATGCTGCCCAGGCGCAGAGCGACGAGGACGACGAGTAGGCCTAGGGTCGCCAAGGAGTTAGTGTAGCTGAGTTATCACATTCATTTGCGAGGAGAATATAGCAATGGCAGAAGTGAAGTTGGCAGACGTGCAAAAGCTGCGTAAGATGACAAGTGCAGGGATGATGGACTGCAAGAAGGCGCTAGAGGAGGCCAATGGGGACTTCGACAGGGCCGTGGAGCTCATCCGTGAACGCGGCAAGGCCATAGCTAACAAGCGTGCCGATCGCGAAGCCTCGGAGGGAGTTGTACTCGCTGCCCGCTCAGCGTGCGGATGCAGTGCTGCGATCCTCACCCTGAACTGCGAGACCGATTTTGTGGCCAATAACGCCGATTTCATCGCATTTGCCAACAAGCTGCTCACCGAGGCTCTCAAGCAGGGTGCCAAGGATCTCGAGGCCGTTAAGAATCTCACGGTGGACGGACGGAAGGTTACCGACCTGGTGGTGGAGCAATCCGGCGTGACGGGTGAGAAGATGGCCCTCTCCTTCTTCCTGCGTATCGAGGCCCCAGGCACTGCGGCCTACATCCACCCAGGCAACAAGCTGGCCGCGATCGTCGGCGTGAACAAGGCTGATGCCGATCCCGATCTAGTGAAGAACATCGCCGTGCAGGTAGCCGGTATGAATCCGGTAGCCATCGATGCTGAGAGCCTGCCGGCTGACGTTCGTAACAAGGAGTTTGAGATTGGCCGTGAGCAGGCTCGCCTTGAGGGCAAGCCCGAGCAGATTCTCGACAAGATTGCCGAGGGTCGGCTCCAGAAGTTCATCAAGGAGAACACCCTGATGGCCCAAGATTGCTTCGTCACGGACGAGAAGCTCACCGTAGAGCAGTACATCTCGCGCCATGACAAGGATCTGAAGGTCGTAGCTCTGGGTCGGTTCTCGCTAACCGACTAACAGCCTACGGCGGCTAGTTCATTGGCTAGCCACGTAAACCGAATGTTAGCGCCCCGTCTAGGAATCTAGACGGGGCGCTGCTTTTACCTCCTACTCCATCAGCCCCAGCACTCCGCCATGGCCAGCGTAGGCATGCGACAATCTCTTAGATCGGGTAGCTTTGCAATGACGCTATACCTCCCTGTCCAATGAGGCCAGCATAGCACTCGAAGAAGAGCGACAGCTGATCGATAACCCGCCGCTTCGTCTCCCTATACCCCTCGCTGAGGTACGTCAACTCCTCAGGCAGTATCCTCGACCAGTCGGGCCCCACAGTTTGTAGCGTCCCATCACGCAGTGCCCCATCCATGAAACGCCACGTCTCCCGCGGCTTCAGATGCTCCCGATCGATAATGCGCATCAAATCCTGCTGCATCTGTCCGGGGACGAACTGCTGCCAGCACTCCTTGATAGGCTCCTTCGTGGCCTGGCTGCTATAGTGCGCAATAAATCGCTCTATCAGCTCCTTCTTGCTCCAGAGCGAGACGCTGGCCCCCACGACCTCTCGCACTTCATCCAAAAGCATTTCCAGGCTACTGCTACCATTCAGACGCGCCTCCGCCACCAGGCTAAGAATGTAGTCGAGATTGATCTCCGTTTGCCGCACCAGCTCGATCTCAAAGGTCAGGTCGTCCTGTATATCCTCCTTTCCAGTCCTCTTTAGCCTCAGCTCTCGGTACAAGCCCAGGTACACCCCCTGGTAATCCTGCGCAGCCCTTGGGGAAAGGAGCTCATTCCCTTCGAACTCATCGAATACCACCAGCACATTGCGCAGCCGTAGGATAGTACCCCACAGGTGGATAAATGCCCTTTTATTCGCCTCACCCTCTATGGGAGCCCCAAGCGGGAATAGCTTCAGGAGTTCACGCACCAGCTCGGCATAGCCCCGATGATGTGCGCCCCTCTCGTCCTGATAGCCCCTGTAGTAGGCATCATACTTGCCCAGTAGGGCGATTCCGCTAGCATGCTTGTTGCCGAACAGGGCCACCGCCTCATTGGTCTGCTCCTCCAGGTTGCGAAAGCAGACCACGTTACCATACGTCTTGACCGAATTGCAAATGCGGTTAGTGCGGGAGAAAGCCTGTATCAGGCCATGCATCCTGAGGTTCTTATCCACCCAGATTGTGTTCAGCGTCCGGGCATCGAAACCCGTGAGGAACATGTTGACGACGATCAGCAAGTCAATCTCACGCCGCTGCATGCGCTGCGACACATCCTGGTAATAGCCCTGAAAGTTACCCTCAGCCACCGTGTAGGCGGTGGAAAACGTGGCGTTGTAATCCCCGATGGCCTCCGCCAGACCGTCGTGCGCGGGGGCCTCTAACTGCTCCGTGCTGAAGGACTCCTCGGGCAGCAGACCATCCACCTCGCTAGCCGACTGGCTTGCGCTGAAAACCGTGGCCACCATCAGCCTCTGCTCCACGGGTACCTCTGCGAGCTGCCGCTTGAATTCCCGATAGTAGGCAATTGCCATGGGGATCGAATCCACGGCGAGAATCGAATTGAACCCCCTACTCCGGTTCTCCTCCAGCGATATTCCCTCACGGCGATGCGTATGCCTATTGAACGTCCTCAGGATGTAGCTGACAATCCCCCTGATGCGCTCGGGTGCCAGCAGCGCAGCCGAGATGTCAATGGCCTGCACATCCTTATCGACAATCCCAGCCTTTGCCCCCAGCGTGCTCACGTAGTCCACCCGGAACGGCAGCACATTACCGTCACGAATCGCATCCACGATGGTGTACGCATGCAGCCGCTCGCCAAATAGCGACTCCGTGGTTTGCCGAGCCGCCCCCACCGCGTTATCTGCCAGGATAGGCGTACCCGTGAACCCGAAGAGGTAATACCGTTTGAAGGCCCTTGTAATGGCCCGGTGCATCTTGCCGAACTGGCTGCGGTGGCACTCGTCGAAGATGAGCACCACCTGCTTATCGAACACCTCATGCCCATGTGCCGTGCGGGTGAAGACATCCAGCTTTTGAATCGTGGTGACGATGATGCGCCGATGCGGATCCCCCAGTTGCCGCTTCAGAACCTGCGTGTTCGTGTTGCCATTGGCAGCCCCCTTCTCAAAGCGATCGTACTCCCGTATCGTCTGGTAATCGAGATCCTTACGATCCACCACGAAGAGCACCTTGTCTATCCCCTCAATCCTGGAGGCAAGCTGGGCCACCTTGAACGAGGTGAGCGTCTTGCCGCTGCCCGTGGTGTGCCATATGTAGCCGCCCGCCTCACGGGTACCAGCCCGATTCTGCCGCTGCGCCTCGCGGATGCGACCCAGTATGCTCTCAGCCGCCGCAATCTGATACGGGCGCATGGCCAGCAGCTCCTCATCCACCGTGAAGACGCAGTACTGCGCAATAATGCTTAGCAGCGTGCGCCTTGTGAAAAACGTCTTGGTGAAATCGAGCAAATCGGTAATCACCCGATTCTCCCTATCGGCCCAATGCGTGGCGAACTTGAATCCGCCTCGTCCCCCGCCCTTCTGCCCCCGGGAGCCACGACGCACCGGGTGGGGGTAGTATCTAGTATCCGTGCCATTGGAGATGACAAAGAGTTGCACATACTCGTACAGCCGAGCCCCGCCCGCACCGAACGACTCACGCCGGTACCGCTCCAGCTGGTCGAAAGCATCCTCCAGCGGCACACCCCGACGCTTCAGCTCCACATGCACCAGCGGCAGGCCATTCACCAGGATCGTAACATCGTAGCGGCTCCGCCGGGCCCCATGCATCTCGGCGTACTGATTGATGACCTGTAGGCGATTGCGACCGAGGTTCTCCTTGTCCAGGATGCGCACATTCTTCGTCGTCCCATCATCCAGGCACAGAGCGTACACCTCGTCATTCTGCACCCGGTTCGCCTTCTCCTGCGCCCCATCGCTGCTACCGCCCAGCAAGTACTCCCCGCAGAGCCGGGCCCACTCATCATCGGTGAACCTATACTCGTTGAGCTCCTCCAGCTGGCAGCGCAGATTCTCCTTCAGCGCCCGCTCATTGCGCACCCCCTCCAGCCACTCGTAGCCCTGCGCGCAGAGCAGGCCTATGAGCTCCTGCTCGAGCTCTTGCTCCACCTGGTAAGCCTCCGAACGCCCTTCTGGGGACGGCGAGTAGCTCTCTAGCACCGTGCGCTCATCCATACCCGTTGCCGATTATCCTCGCCCACCAGGCCCTCCGCTAAACGTGAGCAGCCGCTCCCGGTAATGCTCGTACTGCTTGCGCCGGGCCCGCAGCTCCGCCGGCAGCCCGTCCATCAGGCTATGGCTCAACGCATGCAGACGATCCAGCACACCCGCAATCTCCGCCTGGACAGCGAGAGGTGGAAGTGGCACTACAAACTCTTCCAACGCCGGGCGTGGCAACCTGGGCACTGCCGCCTTGCGTACCTGTGACTTCAGATACATCTGCCGGTCGAGCAGCCAATGGTATAAAAATCGTCCTACCAGCCCCTCGTGGCAATGGAAATGAAAGCAATCGTCTGCCGCCCAAAATGCCTCTTCGCTGTACCCGATCTGACCGGCGGCCCCGGCCGCAATGACGAACGCGGTGCCCGCAGGGCAGTTGTACCGATCGAAATACCCCAGCGGAGTGAGCGCATTCTGATATACCGGGTATGCTCCCACGGCCTGGAGTTGCCTTCTAACCACACGCACACCCCGTGAGATATCGCACACCTCTCCCAGCGTCTTCCACTCCACCTCATCCTCACCAAACGTCAGCAGCTGATCCCTGTAATACGCGTACTGTTTCATGCGGCCCTCCAGCTCCGCCTCCAGCTCCGCCTC
>CAUUMS010000025.1:0-20106 GCA_963546395.1 uncultured Bacteroidia bacterium
AAAAATCATCCATCATTATTCTGAAATCACGAGTACACTCGACCTCCCACTAGAAACGATATTAAACGCTTGTGAAACCTCAAATTTTCAAGACTCTATCACCCCTCAAACCGTCCCCTACATCCCAGCCCAATTCTTCATTGACACGAGGGAGCTCGGGCAGAATGAGTTGGTTCAGCACTGTAGAGAGACTGCCATCCAATACCTCAATACGCTCTCAAGGGAAGAGTGGGAGATTGCTGTCAGGGAAAAGAACCACGCATACGAACTGTTCACCGCCCTTCAGTGCGATCCCCCTGAGAACGGTAAAGAAATTTTAGCGTAGCCGCTCGCCACGTCCGCACTAGACTTTGGCATGACGATTTTCAATAAAATATTTAACAAATAACTATTCGGCCCGACCCTTCTGCAAAGGCAAGCACGGTGAACGATAAGGTCAGCACCGTGACAATGCCTCAAGATCGTTAAAACTCCCCTGTCTTAGGATATCCACGAGGTGGCAAGACCGTGTGTCACACCACAATACACGGTCTTGCCGCATGGCACACGCATTAGAGATGTGGCTCTAGCATGTGGGCACTGAGCGTGCATTGCAAGCCCAGTCGCCACCTAGCTGCGCTGTAGCAACAACGTAGCAACGCCGTATCAAGTCCGTATTTAGTAGGCGTTGGTGCCTAGTTGGTACTTTTTTCCTACGTAAGTGCCCATGAATTGGATGAAATCGTCAGTCACCCACATAAGCCCTGCAACACGCATCACCTGCCACGGGATGGCTACCGCCAAGGATGACATTTTGATTCGCTATAACCGCACCCGTTGAGTAGCGAGGAACGGCAGAGGTACCCAATAATGCATATCATTGTTTTTAGTGGTAACACGTAGAATGGATTCCCCGCATAAGGTGTGACGAGCAGGGTGACGGAAGGCGAACAACATTGTTGTGCAATACGTACAAGTCGAAAATCTTACGCATGCCGCAAGCTCGCCGGCATGAATATTAGCGCAGCTGGAACGCCTTTCTGAGGCCGTCAGTCATATCAGGGTTTAAACGGCGAGATAGAATATAGACCAGGGCAATTGTCTATCAAACACCTTCAACGCTAACAGACATGTTTAGCTCGTAACGCAACCCACAGATTGAATTTCCTTTCACCGTGGATAAGCACATTTGGCATAGCACTCAAAAACTCTTCACATATGGATACGAAGCAAGAAATGGCCAGTCTGCAAGAAGTTCTCAAGAATGGCGGAAACGTGATTAAGACGAGAGATGATTGCGAATTGATTCTCATTGCCCAAGATGGTAGTGTGCAAAATCAGGAAGATTGCAATTGGTTACCCGAAGACCGTGTGGTGAGCAACAACACCTTTCGCTCACGTATAGAACCCTGGCTAACCTCACTTTTCCAGTCCGAGCACCTGTCGCTGCTCTGCGGCTCCGGGCTAACAAATGCAATCAGCACCCTAGCAGGAGCAGGCAAGGGCGCTACAATGAGCGGAACGAGATTCTCCACCTACGGAAATGAGATTGAATCAGCGGCCAAGGCATCAGCCCGAGCTAGTGGCCGTGAGGATGGTAATATTGAGGACCAAATAAGAACAGCCAACGATTTGCTCAGAGGGCTAAAGATTCTAGGGAAAGAAAAGGACGCAAAGGAGTTAGAGGAGGAGCTCGGATCAATCATTTCAAATTTCGCAAAGTCCATACTAAAATCTGAGAATGGAATAGAGACTGCCGAGGCAGGGAAAAAAGAGAATGCCTATTTGGCACTAGTCAACTTCCTCCTAAGCTTCGCAAGTCGCACAGGGAATAGAGAGCGGCTGAGCATCTTCACAACCAATTACGACCGGCTTATAGAGACCGGGGCAGAGTCGGCTGGGATTCACCTGATGGATAGATTCGTAGGGTCCATAACGCCTATATTCCGCTCCTCAAGGCTCAACTTAGACATGCACTACAATCCCCCTGGCATTCGGGGGGAGCCTCGCTACTTGGAAGGTGTAGCACGTTTGACAAAACTTCACGGCTCAGTTGACTGGGTGCAGAATGGCGGAGCAATCCGCCGCATTGGACTTCCATTTGGTGCAAGTGACATTGAGCCCTATCTACGAGCTCCTGGTCTGAACGGCGCAGACGCCTCGAGACTAATGATTTATCCAAACTCAGCCAAGGATCGTGAGACGGCGGAGTATCCGTATGTGGATTTGTTCCGTGACTTCGCGGCTTCCATATGTAGGCCCAATAGCGTCCTGGTCTCTTATGGCTACGGGTTTGGAGACGAGCATATAAACAGAAGTATTGGAGACATGCTCACGATCCCCTCAACCTACCTGGTTATTATTTCATACGACGACCCAATAGGTCGTATCCTAAAGTTTTACTCCGAGTCTGCACATAAATCTCAGATGTCGGTGCTGATAGGACATAATTTGGGGGACATTACGCGCCTGACCAAGGACTACTACCTACCCAAGCCCGCCATTGATAGTAATACCTTCCGAATGGCGGAGCTATTACGGCATCGAGTGGGTAACCTCTAGTCCTGACCAGCGCGCCGCAGCCATCACTATTGGCCCAAACTCCACTCCCCACAAATAGACAACCGTGCACATCGATAGCAAAAGCCATGAATGCCACGCCGATTGAATATCTAGCCTCACTACGCATCGGTACAGTCGAATTCATTTCTCCCGCCAGGATAGAAGCGCAACTTGACATAGAGTCCCCGGAGAGTGTTGCGTTGAATACGGGAACCCCTCGCAACTTCCCACGCATCAGTGATTATGTCATGATTCCCGTCGACCTTGGTTTCGTTGTGGGGCAGGTGACATGGATCACTATCCAACGCTCTCCTTATCCTGGGCGGAGAGGTGTTCAAGACCCTGGTTTGATTGACTTGCCTTTTCCATTAAGGAAAATGGAACTCCAACCGGTGGGTACTCTGCGCTCCATCGAGGGTCGCTATCGGTTCAGGCGCGGCCTTGAGACCTTTCCTTCTGTTGGTGACATAGTGATATTACCCACGGATGAACAGCTGCGTTCGATTATAGAATCGGGGGAAAATCGGCGTGTCTATATCGGCAATAGCCCATTGGTGGGCAATGTCAAAGTTATGATTGACCCCGATCGCCTATTTGGGCGGCATCTCGCAGTACTGGGTAATACCGGGAGTGGCAAATCTTGCTCTGTGGCCGGCCTGATACGATGGTCTATTGAAAGTGCCAGGCAGGAGCTCGTAGATGGACGAAAAGCTGTAAACAGCCGCTTTATCGTACTAGACCCGAACGGGGAGTACAGCAGAGCCTTTGCGGACAAACAACAGGATGCAAGCATCTACACGGTTAATGTGAGAGACGGCGCTGAAAAGCAGCTTGAAGTTCCGCTGTGGTTTTTGAATACAGACGAGTGGTGTGCATTTACGAAAGCGTCCCCCAAAACGCACCGGACGACTATTGTCCATGCCCTGAAGTCTGCAAGAAGCGGTAATACCGTTGAGGGAGAGACAAAAGAGCGAGAGTTAGCAGACTATGCTCGTGTCATCATTCAAGCTCTTCAAATTGAGGTAAAAGAAGGAACTCCATTCGCCCAAAAGCCAGCTTACCGTTTTCATAAAAATTTGACCAAGTGGTGCAGTGACTTCGCAGTTGAGACGAACTTTTCCGACAATTTAAAAGATGCAATAAATGCGCTCAATGACAAAATAACCGTGTTTCAAGAGAATCGCTCTGCCGATGGATTTATTGACTATACCTATTCAAGATCTGAAGTCAAAGAACTAATTGAACTGCTAAATCATATTTTCTCTGAGGCTGGAGGTAGAGAAGAAGAGTTTTTACCCACGGATGAGGATAGTCCCATTCCTTTTACCAAGGAGAACTTTCTCCATTCCATGGAAACATGCGCAGAGAAACTACAAACAAAAAAGTACATCGTGCCTCTAATGCCTCGCATCAAAACGTTGTTGGCGGACGCACGAGTCAAGAATGTCATCGGCGACAACACCATTCAATTGAGCGAGTGGATGGATCGCTATATTGGTCGCAACGACAACGAGTCTTTAGTTATTATCGATTTATCCCTACTCCCCTCTGACGTAATGAGTATCATCACAGCAGTTGTAGCTCGCATGATATTCGAGGCACAGCAACGCTATCTCAAGCTAAACAAGCAGTGCCTACCAACAGTGCTCGTCCTGGAGGAGGCGCACTACTTCGTCAAGCGATACAATGATAACGCGGAGGATACGGACTCGGCCATTCAATGCTGTAAAATGTTTGAAAAGATTGCCCGCGAGGGACGAAAATTCGGATTAGGATTGGTACTGTCATCACAAAGGGCATCAGAACTATCTCCTACGGTCTTATCTCAGTGCAACTCGTTCCTACTACATCGCATATCTAATGACCAAGATCAAAAATTAATTCACCGCTTGCTGCCCGATAATATGAGGGGGATTCTCCATGAAATGCCATCGTTCCCCTCGCAACATGCCGTGCTACTAGGCTGGGCTACAGAGTTGCCCACTATGGTAAAGATGCGGACATTGCGTGAAGAGCAATGCCCACAATCTAGCGATCCTGATTACTGGGATGTTTGGATTGGAAAGAAAGAGCGAGACATTAACTGGAGGGAAATTGCCAATGAATGGCAAAAGAGAGGTGAATCTCTTGAGAATTGAGCCGTGGCCGTCATTTTATAGCATTATAGTCAACCCATAGGAGTGGCCGCTTTGTTGCAAATAAGCTACCGTAAAGCGGTAGAATAGCTTCACGTGACCTTCAGGCGTACTGGTCGGGAGCTGGAGAGTCTGCACTGTCATCTACAACTGCCACATCCGCAAAGGCCCCATTCTATCTCTCTCACGAAGCCCAACGCATCATAGCCGTACAACCCTAACTAGAATTCCCTGCGCAAGAGTTATCGATTATGAAAGACCACGTATCGTATCCGCAATTTATCTCCAATGGCCCCTGCGGCGAAGACCTATTCGCTGGCAAGGCCCACCAGCGGATTGCCGAGCGAATTGCCCACCAACTACTCCCCCCCCACGGGCCACACGTCATTGGTCTCGACGGCAGCTGGGGCTCTGGCAAATCCAATATCATCAGAATGATCGAAGGGATTATACATCGGAAATCCTGGGAAAGAGCCCTGCTACTTATGTACAACGTTTGGGGACACCAAAGCGATTCCCTCTGTCGCTCGATCCTGGATGAGTTGACCGAACTTCTTACCTACAATGACCCTCCAATGCTCCCTGAAGAGAAACGCAGTGAGCTAATAGACGAATACTACAAATTGCAATCTCAACACAAAGAGATTCGCACTCATGCCACTACCCGATCACGCAAAAAGACAATAGGCCTCTCTATCCGTCTATGGCTGCGTGCGCTAGGAGCACGCGCAAGCTATGTCCGAACATACAATGCTGAGAGAAGGACGCTTCACGAGGACGAATTCACCAGCAAGTCAAGCTCTACTCAATTCAAGAAGTGGATTGGCAAATTAAATGACGGTTTGCGGTGCCCTCTCATCATTGTCTGCGACGACATAGATCGCCTCTCAGCCCAGAAGGTGCAAGAATTTTGGGCGGCCATTCACACCCTCTTCACCGAGGTGAAGTATGAGAGGATAAAGGTAATCGTCCCATTCGACCGCAGCCACATCATCTCGGCCTTCCGGGAAGAGAATATTCAGGGCGAGGATAGCACCCCTAAGTGCTATGGTAACGAATTCATCGACAAGACATTCGATGCGGTATATCGAGTGCCTCCGCCCATTCTGTCGGACTGGAAAGATTACTTATCGACGCAATGGAAAACGGCCTTCGGTAAAGAGCCTGAGGGCTCGGTAACGCAAATCTACGACCTGCTGGCCAATGGCAAAACACCCCGGGAAATCATCGCATTCATTAACGAATGCGTGACAACAAGGAGAACCTGCTCACAATCCGAAATACCCGACGAATACATCGCCCTATTCGCAGTGGGGAAGCACGAAATCGTTAAAGATCCACAACATCAACTATTAGAGCTCGAGTTCTGCCGAGCGCTCTCCTACAAGTATGACAATGACGAGACGAGAAAATATCTTTCCGCCATACACTACCAACTGGATCCGCAGAAAGCATTGGATACAATTTATGTGGATCAACTTCGGCGAGAGCTCGATAAAGGCGAGGCAACTCTTCTCCACACGCTCATCACCAAGTCGATTTTTACTAGTATTCTGGAACAGGCTATTGCAAAGATCACCCATGTGGGGCATGCGACAGAGGCCTTCCACAAAGTAGAGGAGAGCACAACAATCCCTCAAAACTTTTGGGATGAACTTGTACAAAAGGGTGTAAGAGAAAAGTCCATATCAATACACACACTCACATCGGATGCACTCCGGTCATTGCTTGGCAATTCAAGCACGGGTAAATCCCGCGCATGTCTTGACTGTGTTATAGGCGCTCTGTATGACAAATACAGAATTAGCTATGCGCCTTTTATTGAATTTAGAAAGTTTAACGGAGAAGATTTTTACCACGGTATAAACGAGATTTGTGAGATTGTCCAAGAACTTGGTGTCAATCACCTGCACCCTCTCTCAAAACTTCACGTTGAATACACAACCCCAGAACTCTATATTAAATTCGTTGAAATTGCTGGGCACGATAGTGAAAATTACAAAATACAATGCGATACGGATTCACTCGATGAGTACATAGATAAGCTCATGCGGTCGTTGTTGGATCAAGAAGAAACAAAGTGGCTAGATGAGTATTACGCTGATGAGGGCATGGTGAGTGCGGAGACCTATTACAGTGGCCAAGTCGCATCATGCATAAAAGCGTCAATAAGTGCCAATGAAGCGACGATGCTTTTCCAACACTGGGTTGACAATAATCTCATTGCATGGGGAGTGTTACTTTCTGAGAAACAGATCGCACAATTCATCACTGAAGCAGAAAAGGGATCATTGCTGCACAACTGCACTATTTGTCAGCTCATTGTCCACGGCGGTTCGAGAGCTCATCCCGAGATCAATGCTGTATTGGAGGAAGAGGACGATGAGCTCGTTCAAACACTATCCGAGTTAATCAGTCAATTTATCAATTATGATCGTTTGTTGCTCAAGTACAAAATGCTCTGGAAATACGCTCTTTACAGGAAGCTTGTACAAAAGCTCTTCATAAATCGGGATAGAAATGAAATTTACAGGCGTTGGACGAATATCGCAAAAATCATCCATCATTATTCTGAAATCACGAGTACACTCGACCTCCCACTAGAAGCGATATTAAACGCTTGTGAAATCTCAGATTTTCACTATACCATCACCACTGAAACCGTCCCTTACATCCCGGCCCAATTCTTCGTTGACACGAAAGAGCTCGGGCAGTATAAGTTGGTTCAGCACTGTAGAGAAACTGGCATCCAATATCTCGATACGCTCTCAAAGGAAGAGTGGGAGGTCGCAATCAATGAGAACAACCACGCATATGAGCTGCTTATCGCCCTTCGGTGCGCTCCTCCTGAGAACAGTAAGGAAGTTTTAGCGCAAGCGTTCATTGCATTGATACTAGACTTAATCGTCCCCAAAGTGAATGATAACGTCCGCACCATGGCAATGCCCCAAGACCGTTAGTACTCCCCTATCTCAACGTGGCTGCGCTGTAGCAACAACGTAGCAACGCCGTATCAAGTCCGTATTTGGTAGGTTTTTGTGCCTAGTTGGTACCTTTTTCCTACGTGGGTGCTAGGGATCAGGGGGCTACTTGCCGATGCAGAAATGGCTGAAGATATTGCCCAGGATGTCCTCTACGCCTATCTCGCCCGTGATGGAGCCCAGGTGCTGCACCACGGCGCGACAGTGGAAGGCTGTGAGATCCTGTGAGAGGCCATCGCGCAGGGCCTGCATCAGGAGCCTCAACTCCTCGTCGGCCTGTAGCAGGGCCGCATGGTGACGCTGATTGGTGACCACTACGTCCTCCTCATTGCCCAGAATGGACTCGGCCACCTGGGTGAGCGCGGCCTCGATGTCGGGGGCACCTTGCTTATCGATGGCACTCCAGGGGATCACAGGTAGCCCTGGGCACTGCTCACGACACGCAGCTTCGAGGGTTGGGAGCTGGGCTGACTCCAGGCGATCGATTTTCGACAGGACGACGATGCGCGAGGCCGCGCATGCGGGAACGTCGTGCACCAACGCCGCAAGCTGCCACGGATGCTCCAATGCTTGCTGGGCCTCCATCACCAGCAGAATCACCCGCGCCTCTTGAGCTCGGGCCCGTGCTCGGGCCACCCCGATGGACTCCACCGGGTCGTCCGTTGCACGGAGTCCAGCCGTATCGGCAAAATGGAATTGCAGTCCGTGCAGGAGCCGCTCCCCCTCCACCACATCGCGTGTGGTGCCGGGGATGTCACTCACAATGGCGCGCTCCTCAGCCAGCAGATGGTTGAGCAGGGTGCTCTTGCCCGCATTGGGGGGGCCCACGATGGCCACGTCGATGCCTCGGCGTATGGCCTCGCCAGCCCCGTAGGACTTGATGAGCCGCCACACCCGCCGCCAGGCCATTTGCGCGAGCTCGGTGAGGTAGTCCCGATTGGCAAACTCCACATCCTCCTCCCCAAAGTCGATCTCCAGCTCCAGCAACGAGGCCAGGTGTAAGAGCTCGTCGCGCAGGGCCTTCACCTCGGTGGAGACGTACCCGAGCAGCTGCCCCGTTGCTGCACGGTGTTGCGCCGGGGTGGTAGAGCGTATCAGGTCGTCCACGGCCTCAGCCTGCGCCAAGTCGAGCTTACCGTTGAGATAGGCCCGCTGGGTGAATTCGCCTGGCTCAGCCAGTGTGGCCCCGGCTGCCAGGCAGCAGTCGATGATCCGCCGCACGATGTAGGGCGACGCATGGCAGGCTATCTCCGCCATGTCCTCACCCGTGTAGGAGCGTGGAGCCTCAAATAGGGTCACGAGAGCCTCATCCAGGAACTGCGCCCCATCATACAGTCGACACAGCGTGGCGCAGCGTGCAGATGGTACAGGGGCGTCCGACCCGTTAGCAGCACGCATCGAGAGAGCAACGCGGTGTGCCTCGTCGCCACTGAGACGGACGATGGCAATGGCGGAACGCTGGATCCCTGTGGCCAGGGCAACTATTGTACGCATGCGGAGGTAGCGTCTAGTAGGAAAAATCGTCCCCGTCGACCATCTCCCTGGGCGGCGCAATGAGGTATACCCGCCTGGTGGCCCTGGTGAGGGCCGTGTACACCCAGCGTAGCGCATCGGCCGAGGGCTCGCCACTGCACAGGTTCTCGACATCGATGAAGATGTGTTCCCATTGCCCCCCCTGCGCCTTGTGACAAGTGGCCGCATAGCCGTACTTCACCTGTAGGGCGTTGAGATAGGGATTGGTGCGCATGGCTTGCCTGGCTCTGCCAGCACCTAGGTCGGCCTCAGTTTCTGCCCGCACCGCCTCATAGAGCCGTTTCGCCTCCTCGGGCGGTAGAGCCGCAGTATTGCATTGCAGGACATCGAGCATCACCCTGGCCGATAGCTCGGGGCACTCCTCGTAATCCTCAAGCGTGAAATCGATGTCGGCGAACGTCATCCCATAACGCTGGCCAAGGTTGTAGACTCGCAGCACGAGGATCTGATCGCCATTGGCGATGAACGGCACAGCCTTCTCCTTGCGCGTCCAGAAGTAGGAGTTACGGCAAACGATGAGGCGATCGCCAGCCACTAGGGGCTCATCGTATTGCAGGATGTAGCTGCGCACGAGGCGATTGTACTCGTTGGCCCGGCGATTGGAGCGGCACAGGATGGCCACCTCCCGAGGCCCCCCATGCCGGCGGGCCTGCTCCACATAGTCCATCAACTCCCCGCGAGGGATGAGCCTCACGTCGTCGAAGGCATTGTGAGCAAAGCGCGGTGGCGCATAGTCGGCATCATCGAGCTGCTGCCGCACACAGGTAGCGTAGCGCAGGATACCCGAGTCCGTCTCCTGGCGCACCACCTCGGTGAGGGTGTACTCATCCACCTCCTCGAAGAGCTCTGCCAGTCGCTTAGCATCGAGGGCGGGACTCTGGGGCTGTTTCACCGGGGGAAGCTGGGCCGCATCACCCACAAAGAGAATCTTAGCCTCTGGGGCCTGGCGCACGTAGGAGGCCAGATCCTCAAGCAGTGAGCCCCCGCGCAGGAACCCAACCCCAAGATCTCCCTCGCCAATCATGGAGCTCTCATCGATGATGTAGAGCATCTTGGGCGACGTGTTGGGACGGAGCATGAAGAGCGCAGCAGAGCCCCCATCCTCGTCCACCCGATAGATGCTGCGATGAATGGTGCTTGCGTAGTGATGCGCCCGGCCGCTCACCACCTTCGCCGCCCGTCCCGTGGGGGCCATGATCTCGAAGCTGACTTTCAGGGTGCGCAGGGTACGCACAAGGGCGGCTATCAGCGTGGTCTTCCCCGTGCCGGCGTAGCCCTTGAGGATAAACGCCCCGTGCGGTGGGGCCGATGCCAGGAAATGTGCGAGGCGAGATGCTGCTTCCTCTTGCGAGGGGGTGGGCGGGTGATTTATGTTGTTAATCAGCAGATTACGAACGTCGGAGAGGGTCTGCATCGAAAAATCTGCTCCTGATAACTTGCGAGTTGTCTAGTTCGCGTTAATTTTGCCACAAATATAACCCAAACGTGCCGACATGAAGCTCGTTGTGCAAATCGTGCTCGCAGCCGTGGTGGTGCTGCTCGGCTACCTGCTAGTCGACAGCATCATGAAGCCTATCCGCTTTGAGCGGGCGAAGGATGTTCGTTACCAGGCAACCATAGAACGCCTGAAGGAGATACGCACGGCGCAGGAGGCTTACCGCTCCGTGTACCACAAGTACACCGGGAATTTCGACACGCTGCTGAATTTCCTGCGGATAGATTCCTTCCGGGTTGTGCGCCAGGTGGGCTCGCTGGATGACTCGGCGGCTGTGGCTGAGGGGCGCGTGTTCCGCGATACGGTGACGGTGTGCGTGCGCGACAGTCTGTTTAAGAACCATAAGTACATCGACTCGCTGCGCTACGTGCCGTTTGCCAACGGGGCCGTCTTCGAGATGCAGGCCGACACGCTGCAAACCGGCTCGAAGGTCACCGTGCAGGTATTCCAGGCACAGGTGTCGAACCGCGTGCTGCTGAATGGGCTAGACAAGCAGCAGATCATCAATCTGGATGACCTGGCCCGGCAGCTCGATCGCTACCCCGGCCTGCGCGTGGGCTCACTCACGGAGGCCACCAACAATGCGGGGAACTGGGAGTAAGCGAACAGCGCATTCATGCATGTGAGCGAGGCCTTTGACGAGACGTTCAATCCAGCACAATCGGCCCAGTGCGATTTGCTCCTGGTGCTGAGCCGCACGGAGATCTCGATCGCTGTCCACGACTCGGTGCGTTCACAGTTTGTGGCCCACGTTGCAACCCCGGTGGAGTACACCGGGGAGGGCACGTGGGCCTCGGCTTTTTCTAGCCTACGGGAGCGGTACCCGTGGCTGAGTGGCACCTTTCACAGCGTGCGTCTCGGGTGGCGGGCCGAGCTGTTCACGCTGGTGCCAGCAGAGCTCTTCAGGGAAGAGCATGCAAAATCGCTGCTAGAAGCGCTGGGCCCCTTCCGAGCCCTGGACGTAGTGTACTACAATCGGCTCTCCAACGGGGCCGTGCTATCATTCGCCGTGCCAAGCGAGATGTTGCAGGCTGCCAGGGCTCTACAGCCAGTGCACATGGTGATTCACCCCGACGCATCACTGCACCTACTGGCCCTATCGCTCTTCAGGAAATCCAACGGCATTCTCATCCACTTAGACGGAGCCTTCGCCACGTTGCTTCTGTTTTCACAGGGCACCTTGCAAGCCATGCTACCAGTGCGTGCTTCGGCGGCTGAGGACATCCTGTACCGGCTGCTAGCCCTGCTGAATGCCCGGGGCATGGAGCCCGCAGAGACCCCCTTCCTGCTCGTGGGCAGCGGGCTACACGGGGCAAAGGACAACCGAGGTAAGAGCTCACCCCTCTCCACGGCAGCTGTGGGAGGCCTATTGGAACGCTACCTGCCACGCATAGAGGCGCATTTGCAGGTGCCAATGCACCCATTCTCATACCTGATAGACAGCGTACGGGAGGAATACCTGGCCCTCTTCTCGATGATCCTATGCGAGTAGTAGGCGGAGAATTCCGCGGGCGCATTCTTCAAACGCACGGGTTCAGCGGCCGTCCCACCATGGATAGGGTGCGCGAGGCGTTGCTCAACATCGTGACCAATCGCGTCGATCTGAGCACCGCGCACGTGCTCGACCTCTTTGCAGGGACAGGGGCTGTGGGCATAGAGTTTGCGTCGTGGGGAGCATCACACGTCACGCTCGTTGAGTCCTCGGCTAAACACGCCCGGATAATTAAGGGCAATATAGCCCTTCTGGGGCTGCAAAATGCGACAGTAATCTGCCAGGATGCCCTACGCTTTGCACGGGCCTCACAAGGCCGTTACGGGGTGATATTCGCCGATCCTCCGTACCGCATGGAATCGCTCCCCGACCTACCCATGAGATTGCTAGGGTGCAACCTGCTGGAACCCGGGGGGCTACTCATCGTGGAGCACCCAGTGGGTACCCAGCTGAACGGAACAGAGGGCTGGGACATCCGCCACTACGGCGAAACGGCCTTCAGCATCTTTAGCCAGCCCAGCGCATAGCTCTGCACCTCTCAGGCACGTTTAGAGGACACTCCCTGCTGGAGTGAATGCTGATGCAGGGGTGAAACGGAGCTGATACTCGCCCTTTACGCAAAGGGGAAATGCACGAGCAATCATGGGGTGTTCCCCGGACCAATAAGCCGTGGGGAATTGATTACTCACCCCCAAGCAGCGTGATTGGCGTGCCGCATTCAGGCTCTGCGAGGCCACTATGCCACGAGGAATTCTGTTCGGTACATCAACTTTGGGAGCAGACAATCCGATAGAGCATCGCTAAGATGATGGAACATTCACCGACTGGTAGATCACAAAGCGATGAGGGAAGCGGGGCAACACCGCACAAATAGCACCTCAGCATGATAAGGCTATAGCCTGTCCGATGGCAAATGAGAGAGCTCGTTGAAGTGTATTGCGGGATCCGCATATAGCCAAGGACGCAAAAAGCGACGATCCTTGACTGTCAGTGGACGGTTCATTACCGATAGGATGCGAATAGAAATGGGGAGCAGTTTGCCAATCGTAATCGCTCACAACGGCTGTGAGAGAAGACCGTTAAGCCTTCTCATTCTTGCACCGTAGCGGAGCCTAGGCCGTGTACCACCTCGTGGTAAGGCATCACTCTGCAAGAAGAACATCATGTGAGCACGCTCGCCCGGGCAAACGTATACCTCTGCAAGCGGTAAAAGTGGGCTCTCTTTAGCCATGCAGAACGATGAGCATCAGAGTAGTCCACCCATTTCTACATCATCACCTGCTCACCTTCCACAAAATGGCAACGGCCCATGCCACCACGGGATAATTCGCAGGCAGAAAGTCGGCCTGTGGCTAGGAGATGCTAAAGATTCTTCACAGGCCAGCCGCTCTTGCGGTAAAGGCTGTAGAGCAACCTGTCAAGGGTCTCCTGCGGCGATGGGGCTGGGGAGTAGAGGAGCTTCCCATCCGTGTCGAGCAGGTAGTACGTGGGGTATGCCCGCACATCGAACTCACGGATTAGCTCCGGCTGACGGCCGTAGAACAAAAATGGCCACGGGTAACTGGTCTGCCTCGTGAATTCACGCACCCGCTCAGCTGTCGCATCAGCACTTATCATCAGTATCTGCAAGTGCTCGCCATACTGCTTGTGGAGCCGTTCGAGTATCGCAAAATCCTGAAGGCAGGTATACGAAGTGGTGGTGCAAAAACCTAGTAACACGAGCTTACCCCGGAACTGCTCAGGGCTAACGATTTTGCCATCCTGATCCTCTAATGCTATGGGATGCGGCATGAATCCGGGCATTAGCTTCGTCACCTTGTCCCGAATGTTGGTGGCTATGACTGCATGCTCGGGAACACAGGTCGTGTGCAGCACCGAGTCGAGAATCTGTGTCAGGGCCTTACGTGAAAAGTTATCGCTGAAGAACTCATCGTGGAGCCCCTTGAGTATGATCAGCTCTAGAAGATCGCCGTCGCCCACATTATCGTTCACCAGCAGGGCCTTACGTAGTGCCTTGTAGCTCCGCTTCTTGGTGATAGCCTCGAAGATTTTCCGCCCATGCTCAGCCCGGCTCTGAAACACAAAGTAACGGTCGTACACCACATTGAGCAAGTCCATGTAGGCCGGGTTCTCGTAGAGTATCGGCTGATTACGAAAGTAGGTATCCGAGGCTGCAAGGGACTTCTGCCTCGATGCAAAGCGCAGGAAGAGCCCGTGGCGGTAACGCTGGTAATGGGCGAGATAGGGAGGCCTGCTCAGCGTGTCGAAGGCAGCCAGGCGGGCGGCCATGCTATCCACTCGCAGTGCTCGCCTAAGGCTGTCGGGGGTATTCAGCGCACTGTCAAGCAGTGAGGCGTATAGCGCATTAAAACGGGCGATACGGGCATTAACCGACGTGCTATCGCCAGCCAGGTTTCGCAGCTGGAACTCTGCCGGCTCAAAGAATGGGTCGAGGCGATCGGCCTCGCTCTTATCATGACGCGGAGGCAATCCAATCCGGTAATGCTTACCGGGCTCCACGTAGAGATAGCATAGGTAGACCCCCAGCTCTATAGTCACAAGGTGGGTGCCTAGCAAATCGAGCTCACACGTGAAGTTGCCATCCTTATCAACCTTCGCCGTGGCGACCTCACGCTCGAGGCCCACGATGTAGTCGGTAGTATGCTTAAACGTCAGCGTCTCGTTCGCATACTGCGGCGCATGGCCCGACACGGTAGCCGCACGCTGCTGAGCCCACACGCAATGACTCGGGAGGAGTGCGAGCAGGAGAGCAGCGACCAACAGTCGGATGACGAGGCGCATGGGCTACTGATTCTTTGGATACCGGCTCAGGTCGATACCCTCGGGCAAAAAGGCACTGGCATCGCCGCCGTGGCGTATCAAGTCACGCACCACGGTAGAAGAAATGGGGGCGTGCTCAGCACGAGCCATCAGGAAGACAGTCTCCACCCGGGCATCTACAATTCCGTTGGCCTGGGCAATAGTCTTCTCATACTCGAAGTCAATCGACGAACGTAGTCCCCGCAGGATGTACTGGGCCCCCACCCTCTGGCAGAACTGCACAGTGAGCCCCTCGTAAGCCTCTATCTGCACCCTGGAGCAACCTCGCAGCGCATCGGCAATCATCGCCTTACGGCTATCTACTGGGTACAGTGTGCGCTTATCCGCATTGCAGCCAATGGCCACATAGACGGTATCGAACAACTCGAGGGCCCGTTGCACCAAGTCGAGATGCCCCAGCGTGAAGGGGTCGAATGAACCGGGAAATACGGCAATCTTTTGCACAACCTATGCCTATTGGTACAGTTCCACGACTTCGATCCTCGCTCTAGCCATAGCCTCTACATGCTGATTAGTGGCCACATCAGGCAGCCAGAGCGGTAGGAATTACCAACTAGTGGGCCCTCACATCGCATCCTACGCAGCGATGCACGCAAGAGGCAAACTGGCTCTGCCTATTCTGCACGGCTCTGAGGCAGAGCACAGCTACGGCTAACGAGGCTGCACAGAGAACTGCTCGCTGAAGAAGACCGAGACCGCAAGCCACGACTCGCCGCTTGCCTTGGTCTGGCCCACCATGTTTTGGAATCCTGGCTCACTGAGCGATTCAGAGACAAACAGGAGCTGCCGGGGCATCACCTCGAGGAGGTCACGCACCAGTTTACCCTCCTTCTTCGTGCAGAGCACCTGCGTGGGTACGCACAGTAGCGTCACATGCCGCTTGACATACTCCTTGCCATCGAAGTACTCACCCGGAGAGGCCACCACAGCAGCCTTAATGCGCAGATCCTTCGCCGCAGCCATCAGAGCCACCGAGGCACTGCGACCAGCCCCCATAACCACGATGGGGTTCTTACTTTCCACGCGCAGGAGGTCGATTCTATGCCTCAAATCCTGCAATATGGAGTCGGGTGACGAGAGCGGATCCGTGTACACCGGGGTGGGTGGTATCACCAGGGCATTAACCCCCAGCTTATTGAGCCGCTGAGCCACCTCGAACTGCACAGAGACATCCCCCCCCGCCTGCGGGAGCACCAGGCAGTGCGGGGCCGCCAAGTTCACGATGAACTGATACCCCACCAGCTCATTGCTCCCCCCGCGCAGGGGTCGCTGGGCATGCCCCACCCCCACCAGGGCCAAAACGAGGGCGACCAATGCGCACAACCGCCTCATCAGCACTCTAGACTTTACGGTAACAGCTCGGCACGGCTAGCCATGATACTCACACGGTTCGCATGCTGCTCAACAATGGCATTACCGGAGATCATCACCAGGACATCACTCCCCTCGGGAGTCGTAATACGAACCCGGCCCTCAAGAAGAGTAGACAATATCGCCTGGTGATTCTCACGCATCGCGAACGGAGCCTTCTCCCCAGGCACCAGCACCTGCGAGGCCTCCGAAGCGTATAGCGTCCCCTCGGGGGTTATGATCTCCACATGCACGACTACTTACCCTCCTCGGCTGCGCTGGCCAATAGCTTCTTACCCTTCTCGATGGCCTCCTCAATGGTACCCACCAGGTTGAAAGCCGCCTCGGGGTACTCGTCCACAGCCCCGTCCATAATCATGTTGAAGCCCTTTATGGTGTCCTCGATGCTCACCATCACACCCTTAAGGCCCGTGAACTGCTCGGCCACATGGAACGGCTGCGACAGGAATCGTTGCACACGGCGCGCCCTGTGTACCGTCATCTTATCCTCCTCGCTCAGCTCATCCATCCCGAGGATGGCGATAATGTCCTGCAACTCGTTGTAGCGTTGCAGAAGCTCTTTCACCCGCTGCGCCGTATCGTAATGCTCCTGACCCACAATTTCTGCCGACAGGATGCGAGAGGTCGAATCCAGCGGATCCACAGCCGGGTAGATCCCCAGCTCCGAAATCTTACGGCTAAGCACCGTGGTTGCATCCAGGTGAGAGAACGTCGTAGCCGGAGCCGGGTCTGTCAGGTCGTCTGCGGGCACGTACACCGCCTGTACCGAGGTAATAGATCCCCGCTTAGTAGACGTGATTCGCTCCTGCATACCACCCATCTCGGTAGCCAACGTAGGCTGATAACCCACGGCCGATGGCATACGCCCCAGCAAAGCCGATACCTCAGAGCCTGCCTGCGTGAAACGGAAGATGTTATCGATGAACAGTAGGATGTCTCTCCCCTCTCCATCCTGGCCTCCATCGCGGAACGACTCTGCCAACGTCAGGGCCGATAGGGCCACCGTGGCACGAGCTCCTGGCGGCTCGTTCATCTGCCCAAACACGAGGGTCGCCTGCGACTTCGCCAGCTCATTCTGATCCACCAGGCTCAAGTCCCAGTGCCCCTCCTCCATGCTCTTCTTGAAGGCCTCCCCGTAGCGGATGACATTGGACTCAATCATCTCACGCAACAGGTCGTTACCCTCACGGGTTCGCTCACCCACACCCGCGAACACCGTCATCCCGTTGTACCCCTTGGCGATGTTGTTAATCATCTCCATGATGAGTACCGTCTTACCCACCCCAGCACCGCCGAAGAGGCCAATCTTTCCTCCCTTCAGGTACGGCTCCAGGAGGTCGATAACCTTGATACCGGTGTAGAGGACTTCCTTCTCAGTCTTCAGATCCTCAAACTTCGGCGGCTCGGCATGTATCGCCCGACGCTCGGTGGTCTCCACGCGGGGAAGACCATCTATCGACTCGCCGATAACGTTGAGCAGTCGCCCACGTAGCGCATCCCCTCCAGGGACAGTAATGCTCTGCCCTGTGGAGATCACCTCTGTCCCACGTGCGAGGCCGTCGGTAGAGTCCATGGCAATGGTGCGAACGGTGCGATCCCCGATGTGCTGCTGCACCTCAAGCACAAGCCGCCCTCCTCCCTCACGAGGCACCTCCAGCGCATCATGTATGGTGGGCATCTGATGCTCATCCACATCAAATATCACGTCCACCACCGGGCCGATCACCTGGGCAACCGCTCCCCTTACCATCGTATCCCCCATCGCCTAAACGTCAAAATATCAGTTGTGGAGCGCAAATGTACGCGTTTTTCAGCAATACCTTTCAGCCCTTTCATACGGGCTTTCCTCCATCCGTGTAGGGTACACCCTACTTATTGGATGCCTTGGGCGGAGGAATCACCAGCTCATCGGATTTGAATAGCCACGTCCCGTCCCGTTGCAATTCCAGCACATCTTGCGAGAAGTCGGGCCCGTAGTACTGTGGCATACCGGCGAACTGCGGCCTCGATGGCGACAGGTGATCGATCAGTATGCGCTTTCCCTTCTCTATGGGGTGTATCGTCATGGCCACCCGGGCGCTGTGCGAGAATAGCATACGGCCAAACAGGTCGCGCCCATGCCGCAGCGCAGGTGTCCCAAAGACCGGTTGCCCCTGGTCGTCAAAGCTCAGCACCTCGATGATACGGCGCATCACGAGTAGATTGCCGCCCGCCACCCCAAGCAGCAGGTAGGCACGCTGCCCACGTTGCTCGAATGGCACCAGCGCGTAGCAAGCCGACCCGAACCAATCGTCAGGCGTGCGTTGCTGCGAGAACAGCTCCTGATCGATGAGCCCATCACCCACCGGAATCCGTGCGTCGTGCAGGGGGTATAGCTGCAATGAATCTTTGCTGAACTCGTGCACCAGGAGGCCGATGTAGTGCCACTCACGTAGCGGCATGGGGTGTCCCCAGGTGATCATACGTACCCTGCCATCTTCGCTCAGCACATCGCCCATACCCTGGAGTTTCGGGAGGGGGATATCAATCCGTCGTGCGGCAGCGAACCGCTGGACTAACAGGGAGCGGAAGTCCAGCCCGAGCACCGTGTCCTCCATGCGCTCGGTGGAGGCAGCCCAACGAGCCTCTAGCAGCGAATCACTCGGTGCGGGCACCGGGCTTTGGGCGACGGCGCAGGGCGACAGCAGGCACAGCGTAGCAAGCAGGAACCAGCATCCGAGGCGTAACTTCATGCGCAGGGTCCCTATCCTCATGACTTGGCAGGCTTATCGGATGAGGCGAATGCGAGCAGCAACCCCAGCAACACGCTCAGCACGGCGGCAAACAGCGTCTGGTAGTCGGGCGGAAGTAGAAAGCTGATGGTATGCGCAGGGATCCAGAACAGGAATATCGTCCGGCAGAATACGAATCGCCACTGCAACTGCCAGTTAATCTGCTGCCCCAGAATCTGACTCACAGGAATACGGCTCACCAGAGCGCGGATGGAGCCTTGGTGCATCCCTATGTGAATGTCTGTAACCCGGTGCGTGAGCATCATCAGGGGGGCATAAAACAGATTCATCACTGCGCTCACCGCCAGAGCCACGGCAATAGTCTCTGGCCCTATCGGCCCATGCAGGCTAGCTGCAGCCCCGTGGAGCCCCATGTACTCGAGGAAGGCCGGCACCCCGGTGGCAAACACCACAAAGGCAAGCTTCACCGTCAATCCCAGCACGCCCCACACGATGGCCTTGGGGAGAAGCCCGAAGTGGCGGAGCGCGTACTGCCCCGTGCGAATGCGAAGGGCCAGCACCTCACCCAGCGTGGCCAGGAGGGCGAACTTGACGAACGTGGTGCACATGCCGTGCGCCCGGTTGAACGCCACATACCATTGGTAGAGGCCGTCGAACACGAAGAACATCCCGAAGAACAGCAGGATGCCGGCGCACAGGTAGAGATCAGAACGTTTCATGCTCAATCTGTTGGCTCGGCCTCGGGCCGAGGGAACCTCAACACGCACTCAAGGGCCAGTGGGCACCCACCACACGCACAACGCTCATGGCGGGCCGCAAGACAATCGCAGGATCGTACGTCCACATCAGCACGCACCAAAAAGGGCCGCGGGAATTACCCCACAGCCCTCCCAAAATGATTTGCGTAATGAGATGTATATCTCGAGCGGAAAACGGGACTCGAACCCGCGACCCTCAGCTTGGGAAGCTGATGCTCTACCAACTG
>CAUUMS010000026.1:0-19631 GCA_963546395.1 uncultured Bacteroidia bacterium
AGGAGGTGAAGATCCTCCAGGTGGATAAGGAACAGAAGCCTACCCACCTTGCGGATCAGATATACTTCGAGGTGAGGGCTGGCGATAAGTTCGATGCGCTGACGCGGATTATCGACATTGAGCCTGAGTTTTACGGGCTGGTGTTCTGCCGCACGCGTAACGATGTGGATGAGCTGACCATGCGTCTGGCTGAGCGCGGTTACAGCGCCGAGGGGCTGCACGGTGAGATAACGCAGGCGCAGCGTGAGAAGACGCTCAACAAGTTTCGTAAGCGTCTGGTAAACATTCTGGTAGCCACCGATGTGGCAGCCCGCGGGATAGACATTGCCGATCTGTCCCATGTGATCAACTACAGCCTGCCGCAGGATCCGGAGTCCTACGTGCACCGGGTGGGGCGCACGGGGCGCGCCGGGAAGCAGGGGACGGCCATCACGTTCGTCACGCCTGCCGAGTACCGGCGTTTGCTGTTCTTCCAGAAGTCTATCAAGTTCAAGATACGCCGGGAGACCCTCCCCAACGCGGAGGACATCGTTGAGGTTAAGCGGATGCTGCTGCTCGAGCAGCTCGGTGAGATCATCGGCAGCGGCCAGTATGAGGATTACCTCGACATGGCCCAGGGGATCCTCACGAAGCATGAGCCCGATGTGGCTCTGGCAGCCCTGTTCCGCATGGCCTACAAGAGCGATCTCGACGTGTCGAGCTATCAGGAGGTGAGGGGCTTTAAGGTGGATCGCAAGGGCACCACGCGTCTATTTGTGGCCTTGGGTAAGCGTGATGGCTACTCGCCGCGCAAGCTCATCGACTTCATTTGCGATGAGGGCAAGATACGCGGGCGCGACATCGATGATGTGGCCGTGCTCGAGGAGTTCTCCTTCATCACGGTGCCCTACGAGGAGGCGATGCGTCTGCTGGACGTGTTCTCCCAGCATCGGGTGGATGGCAAACCGTTGATGTCTAAGGCTAAGGAGCGTAACTAGGGGTTGGTGTTCGGGTACTTCACAGAAGGATAAACGGCTCGGGAAGATTACTGGCAAATCATGGAAGAGACGGCACGTTACGTGGCAAAAACACTCCAGGGGCTCGAGGCCCCGCTGGCCGAGGAGCTCAGGGCTCTGGGGGCGCAGGGCGTTGAGGAGGGGTGTCGCGCCGTAACTTTCGAGGGCGATAAGGCCATGCTGTACAAGGCCAACTTCTTTCTGCGCACGGCCTTGCGGATCCTGAAACCGCTGTACTCGTTCGAGGCGAAGGATGCGGATGAGCTCTACGCGCATGCGCTCACGTTCGAGTGGGAGAGCGTGATGAATCTCTCACAGCGGTTCGCCATTGACAGCGTGGTCAACTCGGAGGTGTTTACCCACTCTAAGTTTGCCGCATTGCGGGTGAAGGATGCCATAGTCGATCAGTTCCGCAACCGCATGGGTCGCCGGCCATTCGTGGATCCGGTTGAGCCCGACGTCCGTATCCATTTGCATATCCATGACACCCAGTGCAGCCTGCTACTCGACTCGTCGGGGGAGTCGCTGCACCTGCGTGGTTACCGCAAGGCGAATGACGTGGCCCCGCTCAACGAGGTGCTGGCTGCGGGCATGGTGCTCCTGAGCGGCTGGAACGGGGAGGTGCCATTTATCGACCCGATGTGTGGGTCGGGCACGCTGCTCATCGAGGCGGCATTGATTGCACGCGGCATTGCCCCGGGGATATTCCGGCGGCGATTCGGGTTTGAGGCGTGGGATGATTTTGATCGGCAGCTGCTGGAGGAGATCAGCAATGATGATTCCTACGAGCGTGATAGCGATGCGCTGATAACGGGATCCGATGTGTCTGAGAAGGCCGTGCAGGCGGCTCTGGCCAATGTGGCCGGGGCGAGCCTAAAGAAGGCGATCCATGTGCAGAAGCTCTCGGTCTTCGAGTACCACCCGCCACGCATCCCGGGCATCGTGGTGACAAACCCGCCCTACGGGGAGCGGCTTAAGCAGTTTCAAATCGATTCGTTTTACGAGCAGCTGGGCGATTGTTTCAAGCAGGGCTACGACGGCTGGGAGGTGTGGATGCTGACGGGCAACCGGGTGGCCATGCGGAGCTTTGGCCTGCATCCATCACGGACGATCTCTCTGGCCAATGGGCCCATTGAGTGCAAGTTTCAGCGTTTCGACATGTACAAGGGGAGTCGCAAGGGAATGCCGCCTAGCGACGATTAGCGCAATGGATGGGGCGTGATGCCTCGTGGGTATGCAGGGTGGTTTAGCAGCTTTCGACGTTTACGATACGCTCAAGGCGAGTGATGGGTGGGAGATCATCACCCGCTACGTGGGGCCCATCGATGAGGGTATCGTGTCGAGCGCGCTCGAGGGGCTAGATGGTGCCCTCGCGGGACGCTGCCAGCCGTCCTACGCCCGAAAGGTCTACAGCATCCTGGTGGAGGATCTCCAGAATCTGTACCACCATGCCGACTATTACCCCACGTGGTTTATCTGCCCGATAATGGGGGCTCCCCGGAGCTTTGGGTCATTCTGCATTGGCTTTGAGGGGGAAGAGTGCCAGATTCTGACGGGCAATTTTGTGAGCCGGGCGCAGATGCTGGATCTGCGGTACCGCATCGATGTGTTGAATGCGATGGAACCGGAGGCCGTCCGCATTCGTTACCGGACGATACTGAACAATCAGAGCTACTCGAGCAAGGGTGGGGGAGGGTTGGGCCTGGTGGACATGCTCCGCAAGGCGCGCCATCCGCTCCGCTACTCGTTTGTGCAAGTGGAGGACGATTATTACTTTTACACACTGCTAGTGAGCGTTGAGAACGCATAATGCCTGACACCATGGAGATTTTGAAAATAGTTGGCACCGCGAAGACACCGACCATAGAGCTTAACCCATCGGGCGTGCTCGTGCTGGAGGGGCGTTCCATTCCCGAGGACTCGATAGAGTTCTACAAGCCCGTGGTGGACTGGCTCACGGAGTACTCCAAGAGCCCCTCGGACGTGACTGAGCTACAGGTGCGGCTGGAGTATTTCAACACCAGCTCGTCGAAGTGTATCCTCGATATTTTCAAGCGTCTGGATGCCGTGATGCAGGGCGGGGGTAAGGTTGTGGTGAAGTGGTTCTACGGCGAAGATGATGAGGATATGCGTGAGGCCGGGGAGGATTACCAGGAGATTGTGAAGATTCCTTTCCAGCTGATTAGCCGTTAGCACTGGCCCGGGCTTCGCCGCGGGTCAGCGCGGCGAAGCCGCTGATCGGGAGGATGCCAGTGGTGTAATGTTGCGAGGTGGTATGCCACACCCAGGGATACACTACGGTGCTTGGGGTGGTAACGTGCCTTACGTGGCGTGGGGCCCGGGCTGGGCGATGCGCACCGAAATGGGTAGGTCTTGGCCTTATTGACGCGAGACGATTCGCACGCCCTGCTGCGCTCTGTGATGCTTCGGTATGCATCCTTAGCTCAGAGCAGGCGGCTCGTGTCTTTGCACGAGGCCGGTAAGCCGGTGCACGTGAAGGGACTCGTGGGCTCGGCAGCCGACCTGTTGCAGGCTGCCATCCATGAGCAATCGGCTACCACGTCGCTCATACTCGCCGAGAGCGATGAGGATGCAGCTTACGCATTCTCCGATTTGCAGGGCCTGTATGGGCCCGAGGCGTTAGTATATTTCCCTTCATCCTTCGGCTCCGCAGTTGCCAAGGGGCGCATGCCGGAGCGCACGATACAGCGGCTTGAGCTCGTGGGGCGGCAGGCCGCTTTGGCTGGTGGGCAGGAGCGTTGCATCATCATCTCGTCGCTCGCCGCTGTGGGTGAGCGGTTTGTCTCAGCAGCTCGCTACGCATCTAGCTCTATGCCGCTCGAAGTGGGTCAGGAGATACCCCCAGAGCAGCTCGCTGAGCAGTTTGAGGCACTCGGATTTGCCCAGGTTGAGTTCGTCTACGAGCCGGGGCAGTACGCCCGCCGCGGTTCCATCGTCGATGTGTTTTCATACGCCGATGCGCTGCCATACCGAATCGATTTCCTGGGCGATTCGATCGATTCGATACGGCAGTTCGACGTAGAGACGCAGCTCTCCACCAGTCGGGTCGAGAGTATGATGGTGGTATCTGCCGCCAGCGAATGTGCCCCCGATGAGATGCAGCATCTGCTGGCCATGCTGCCACCAGAGACGTTCGTATGGGGGACAGATCTGGGGGCTGGCCTGGAGCGGTACGCTGACTGGCGTGCTAAGATGCCGGATAGCCAGCATCCACTTCTCTTGGAGGCAGAGGAGCTCCGCGCTCTCCTGCAAGGGTTTGCCCTGCTGGAGCAGGGGATAAGCACGTTGCATGCTGGGGCAGAGACAGTGCAGTACAGCACAACGCCCCAGCCGGTTTTTAAGAAGAACTTCAATCTCCTGGCGGCTGCTATCAGCTCCAATGCTGCGGCTGGTACAGAGACGCTGTTGCTAGCCGATCAGCGTAGCCAACTCTGGCGCCTGGAGTCTATATTCAACGACCTACACCTTCCCGTAAATGCCTACCAGCTGGTGCAGTACGCCTTACGGGCCGGATTCACAGACTCCGATCTCGGGGTAAGCATATTCACCGATCACCAGCTGTTCGATCGCTTTCACAAGTTCACCTTACGTAAGCAGTTACCTCGCCGGGATGCGCTGAGCGTGAACAAGATGCAGGCGCTAAAGCCTGGCGACTACGTGGTGCACGTGGATCATGGGATAGGAATCTTCGAGGGCCTTGTCCGCAGGGAGGAGAACGGCACCACACAAGAGTACGTGTGCCTGTCCTACCGCGATAAGGATACGCTCCTGGTGCGGATTCACAACCTGCATCGCCTCTCCAAGTATCGGGGAAAGGAGGGGGAACCTCCCGTGGTGCACAAGCTGGGGTCTGGGGTGTGGGCACGCATGAAGCAGCGGGCCAAGGGCAAGATGAAGGACATCGCCCGTGAGCTCATTCTGCTCTATGCTCGCCGACGGACCGAGGAGGGCTTTGCCTTTTCACCCGACTCCTACCTGCAGGAGGCCCTGGAGGCCTCGTTCATCTACCAAGATACCCCCGATCAGATTGCTGCCACGCAGGCCGTGAAGCAGGACATGGAACGCCCCATCCCTATGGATCGGTTAGTGTGCGGCGATGTGGGATTTGGTAAGACGGAGATTGCCGTCCGTGCTGCCTTTAAGGCGACGGCCGATAGCAAGCAGGTGGCTGTGCTGGTTCCTACGACGGTGCTCGCCTTGCAGCATTATAAGACGTTCTCGTCGCGTTTGGCAGAGATGCCGTGTCGGGTTGAGCTGCTGTCCCGCATGCGCAGTGCCAAGGAGCAGAGGGCAATTCTGGACGGCTTGCGCGAGGGGCGTGTCGACATCGTCATCGGTACGCATGCCCTGTTGCGCTCTGCGGTGGATTTCCACGATCTCGGCCTGTTGATTGTGGATGAGGAGCAGAAGTTTGGCGTGGCAGCCAAGGATAAGCTGAAGCAGCTGCGGGCCAGCGTGGATACGCTGACGCTGACGGCTACGCCGATACCACGCACATTGCAGTTCTCGCTGATGGGGGCCAGGGATCTGTCTATCATCAGCACGCCTCCGCCCAATCGATACCCCATTCACACGGAGGTTTGCCATTTCGACCGTGGTCGCATTGCCGAGGCCATACACTACGAGGTAAACCGGGGGGGGCAGATCTTCTTCATCCACAACGTGGTGCAGAGCCTGCCGATGATGCACCAGATGCTCTGCGAAATAGTGCCCGACCTACGCATTGCGGTGGCCCATGGACAAATGCGCCCCACTGAGCTAGAGCAGGTGATGCTGGATTTCATGGCCGGAGATTACGATGTGCTACTCTGCACGGCCATTGTGGAGTCGGGGCTCGATATCCCGAATGCTAATACGATCATCATCAACGATGGGCACCGTTTTGGGCTGAGCGATCTGCATCAGCTAAGGGGACGGGTAGGTCGCACGAATCAGAAGGCGTATTGCTATGTTCTAATCCCCTATACGGAGGAATTGACGGCCGAAGCTCGTCGGCGGTTGAAGGCTCTGGAGGAGTTCTCCGAGTTGGGTAGCGGCATGAATATCGCCATGCAGGATCTCGACATTCGTGGTGCGGGCAACCTGCTTGGGGCGGAGCAGAGCGGTTTCATCGTGGATCTGGGCTTTGAGACGTACCATCGCATCCTTGATGAGGCAATGCATGAGCTCAAACTGGACGAGTTCAAAGGTCTATTCCCTCAGGATCAGGAGGGAATGAGCTATGTGCAGCCGGCCGATTGTATCGTGGAGAGCGATTTGGACATCTCGTTGCCGGAGGATTTTGTGCAGAGCCCGGCTGAGCGTTTGCGGCTCTACCGTGAAATAGACTCCCTGCACAGTGAGGAGGAGCTCACACGCTATGTGAAGGCCCTGCGGGATCGCTTTGGCGAGCTCCCGGAGCAGGCCAAAGCACTGGTCGAAATCCCACCGCTCAAGTGGCACGCCGCAGAGTTGGGTGTGGAGAAGGTGCTGCTACGCCGCGGCCAGCTTACGCTTCAATTCGTCCGGCCGATTAATTCGCCCTTCTACCAATCGGAGCTCTTCGGGCGGATACTGGGCAACGTGAAGCAACAGGTCAACCAGTGCCAGCTGCGGCAGTCTGAGAATGCCCTACGCCTGGAGGTGCGCAATGTGCCCACTGTGTCAGCGGCCATCGAGGCGATGCAGATGCTAGCCAGGGCCTAGGGCCCATTATCACTATGCCTGCGCACTGTAACCTGGTGATCGATGCGGGGAACACTCGCCTGAAGGTGGGCCTCTTCCACAGCGGAGAGCTCGTGTGGACAGATCTGTTGCAGGATTACTCCCAGCTGTCGGAGCTTTCACTCCCCAGTGAGTACGCAGTATCGGGCATTATGGTGTCATCGGTGGGGGTAGAGCCTCGCAGCATTCTTGCACAGCTGGACACCACGGTTCCAACACATGTGCTGGGTTCCTCTAGCCATTTGCCCTTTGCCAATCACTATAGCACCCCGGAGACATTGGGCACGGATCGTATAGCGGCTGTGGCTGGAGCTCACTACGCTTTTCCGGACACCCATTGCTTAGTGGTGGATGCGGGGACAGCACTAACCTGCGATGTCCTTCATGCATCTAGGGGGTACTTGGGGGGGACGATTTCACCAGGGCTCAGCCTTCGTTTTCAGGCATTGCATCAGCATACGGCTCGCCTGCCATCGGTCGACGTGCAGGGCGATGTGCCACTGTGGGGTACGTCTACCGCCGATTGCATAAGGGCAGGCGTAGTGCGTAGCATTGTTAGCGAAATCGATACCTTTGCGGAGCAGCTCGCCGGACAGATAGGAAGTGTACACGTACTTTTGACGGGGGGTGATGCGTTACTTTTGCACGGAAAGCTAATTTGTCGCAATTTTGTACACCCGAATCTAGTACTGCACGGACTGAACGGGCTACTCGAATTACAATGCAAAGGACACTACAATACGCTATAGTCTCTGCTTTAATCCTCTGTGTCACAGGGTCGCTCTCGGGGCAAGTTCTCAATACCGAATCACCATACTCACGCTACGGCTTTGGGGAGCGTGTCGTCACTAGCTATGGGCGTGCCGCCTCTATGGGGGGGATCACGCAGGGGCTACGCGATCCTAATGCGGTGAATCCATTCAACCCTGCTGCCTACACCAGTCAGGATACCATGTCCTTTATTCTCGACATGGGCATGCAGGCTGGCTATGTGACCGCCAAGTCGAAAGGCTACACTGCTAGTAACAACCTGGCGGTAAACATACACCACTTGGCCATACAGTTCCCCCTCCAGAAGTGGGGCGGGGTAGCTGTGGGCTTCCATCCATATTCGCAGATGGGGTACAACGTGGTACGCTACGAGACGGATCCGCAGATTATCAGCAAGATTGGCCGGGTGCGCTACCACCACAAAGGCTCGGGGGGTATCAATGAAGCCTTTCTGGGACTGGCCCTTCAGCCGCTGTCATTCCTCTCTGTTGGTGTCAATGGGCGGTACCTATTCGGCTCGCTGAATCAGGAGCAGAACATCATCGTCCCGGCTAATGCCACGTATGCCGACGTGAATACCACCCGGCGCATCGTGCTACGGGGTTTCGTCTTCACTGCGGGCCTGCAAACCCATTTCTCATTCGGGGAGAATCGTAATCAGTCTCTCACGCTGGGGGCTACGGTGGATTACGCCCCGCAGATGAATGTGGAGAACCGTCTGGAAATGACGCAGAGCATTCTGAATGGGGAGTATCGGGTGGTGGACAACTACCTTCGTTCTCGTGGCAAGATTACCTACCCCATGCGATATGCAGTGGGCGGCTTGTACCACAACGAGCATTGGGAGGTGGGGGCTGATTTCTCCACGCAGAACTGGCGCGGCTTTGCCCTGCCTGGGGGTGCCACTTTGCGAGAATCTTCCTATTCGATCAACGCTGGTGTGCAGTGGGTTCCTAATGCCACCGACCTGCGGAATTACGCCAGGCGGATGCAATACCGGATGGGATTCTCCTACGAGCGCCTTCCCCTTTTGCTAGCTGGCCATTCCATCAGCGATTACGCAGTTACCATTGGCCTTGGTTTCCCGTTCCGATACACAGGTTCTATCTTCAACCTGGGGCTTGTCTTCGGTCGCCGTGGGACGCCAGCAGGGAACTTGGTACAAGAGTCCTACGCTCGCTTGCAGCTGGGCATCTCGTTGAATGACGTTTGGTTCTTCAAACGCCGCTACAATTAAGCATTGTAAAAGTCCATCGTATGAATCGGAAGAGACTGATCTTCACGCTATCGCTTGTCACGTTGCTAAGTGCTCCGTGCGTGCTATTTGCCCAACCGAAGGACTCCCGCACGGATGACCCTAAGTATGGGGCTACGCCCGAGATTCGGCAGGAGTGCCTTAAGAACACTTCCTTCTACAGCGAGTACTATAAGCAGAAGAATTTCAAGGATGCCATCCCGGGCTGGTCGATAGCCTACACCATATGCCCCCAGTCCTCGCAGAACCTCTACATCCGCGGGCTTCGGATCATACGCCAGTCCATCGAGCAAGAGGTTGACCCCACGGTTAAGGCGACTCTTATCGATAGTATGCTCCGCATCTACGACAAGAAGATTCAGTACTTCAAGCGTGAGGGGTATAATCTAGCCCTCAAGGCAATCGACCTCTACGCATTGGATCCTAGCAGACTTGAGGAGGTCGCCGAGATTGTGAAAAAGGCGCACTCATTCGATGGGGACAAGGTGAATCCCCAGGCTATGCTTATCCTCATGCAGGTCACCAAGGATCTGTACACCAATCGTAAGCGTACTGCCGATCAGGTGATAGAGGTTTACTCCATGGTGTCCGAACTGTTTGCACGCCAGCTAGCAGCCTTCCCTAGTGGGGCAGAGCTTGCGGCTAAGCCCGAGAAGGAGAAGGCGAGCATTGAGGAGGAGAAGCAAAAACTCACGCAGATGACCGAGGCACTCGATGCCCTGTTCACCAGTGCAGGTGTGGCCAATTGCGACAACCTGATATCCATTTACACGCCGAAGTTTGAGAAGGATACGGCTAACATTGAGCTTGCGCGCAATATCCGTGCGCAGCTGGCTGCTCTTCGTTGTACTGATAGCGAGCTATTCCTCGCTGTGAGCATCAAGGTCTTCCAGCGTGAGCCTACGGCTGCTGTGGGTGGTGAGATAGCGCGCATGTACCAGGCTAAGCATCAGAACGCTTTGGCCGATCGCTACTTCAGGGCTTCCGTTGATGCTGAGAGTGATTCCGTACGTCGCTCGGCACTGCTGGTGGAGTACGCCTCGTTCGTCGGTACCACGATGGGAGAGCTTGCCCGTGCCCGTACCCTGGCCAATGAGGCGATAGCTCTCAATCCTAAGCAGGGATACGCTTACCTACTGCTAGGGACGCTCTACGCAAGCACAAGGGACTGCGGCTCGTCTAAGCTCGATCGGGCCTCTGTGTACTGGGCTGCTGTGGATAAGTTTGCCCAGGCGAAGAGCGTGCAACCCGATTTGGCTGCGGAGTGCAACAAGCAGATTTCCTACTACTCGCAGTACTTCCCCACGTCTGAGGAAATATTTTTCCAGGATTACGAGGTCGGCAAGGCATTTACTGTTCCCTGCTGGATCAATGAGCGTACCACCATACGGGCAAAGAACTAGACGGCATGTTGTGCGGCGAGGGCTTCTAGCCCTCGCCGCATCGTGCTTCGGCTTTGCGCTCTGCCTGCTCGCATCCTGCACCAACGACCCCAGGGAGCTCAGGGCTCTCGTGGCGATCGACAATGGCCCCACCATGGAGGTCGACTCCCTGTGCATCGACTACACGGAGCATGGTCGCCTCTCCTCCAGGATCTTCACCCCAAAGATGCAGTCGTACGACCGCGATGGGGTACTCTACGACGAGTTCTTGGAAGGGATAGATGTGAAGGTCTACAATGACTCCGGGAGGGTCACCTCCACCATCCGTGCCAATTATGCGCTGTACTGGCGCGAGAAGAAGGTGTGGGAAGCCCGTTATCGGGTGTGTGCGGTCAATCTGAACGGTGATACTATACGTACCGAGCAGATCTTTTGGGATCAGCAGGCGGGACGTGTCTATACGGGGGCCAATGTGCAAGTGCGCACTAAGGATGCCACGCTCTACGGGCGCGGATTCGAGAGCGACGATCGCTTTGAGCAATGGGTCTTTCGTGAGCCCACGGGCCTTATCACCATCCCTCGTCCTGGGGAAGAGCCTGCGGTAGCACCGATGCCCGTCATCTGAGCGCCACAGCAAAATCATTCGACATGCGGATCTTTCAAATCGTACTAGAGATCATCTGGGTTCTACTGGGCTTCTTCTGCATCTTCCTGGGCGTGCGAACCCTAGGGGCTGGCGGTCGTGTCCCGGCCACATTCTTCGTCCTGAGTGCCATAGCGTTTGGAATGGCGATCTTCCGCCACATGTCCCGTCGCAGGCAGGAGCAGCGTAACCGGATGCGCCAGTAAGCCCTAGGTGTCATGCCCCTGGCAGTCGCCCTTGTCTGCTCCCTCGTGCTGTCGGCCCTCTTCTCGGGGGTCGAAATTGCATACCTCTCGGCCAATCGGCTCCGTATCGAGCTCGACCGTAAGACCAACTCGCTCTCGCAGCGGGTTGTGCGCATTTACGTCCAGCACCCAGCCCAGTTCATTGCCACCCTTCTCGTGGGTAACAATGTGGCCCTGGTTATCTACGGTATGGCCATGTCCGATCTGCTTGCGCCGTGGCTGGCTACTTTCTCTGCCAACGAGACCTACCAGCTCCTCAGCCAGACAGCCATTAGCACCGTCATCATTCTCATTGTAGCCGAATTTCTCCCAAAGGCCCTCTTCCGCATACATCCTAACGCATTCCTCACCCTCTTCGCCCTACCCGTATTCCTCTTCTACATCCTGCTGCATCCCATCGCTAGCGGGATAACCCTCCTATCCCACGGGCTACTCAAAATCTTCTTCCGTCAGCGTCTCGTCGAGCATGCCGCCGGCAGCACCCTCGGGCCACAGGACTTGAATCACCTCGTGGATGAAGCCACGCAGGTAAGCGACAGCCATGATCAGGATGCTGTCGATCAGGAGATCCGAATATTCCAAAATGCGCTCGAGTTTAGCGATGTCAAAGTGCGTGAGTGCCTAGTGCCACGGCCCGACATCGAGGCGATCCCCATCACGGCCTCCTTGCAGGACTTGCGCCATCTGTTCATCACCACCAACTTCTCCCGCATCCCCGTCTACCAGGACACGGTGGACAACATCGTAGGCTACGTCAACGCCAAACGACTCTTTGAGCATCCGGCCTCCATCCGGGAGGCCATGCGGCCGCTCACCTTCATTCCCGAAACCATGAAGGCCAGCGATCTCCTCTCGCAATTCATCAAGAATTCCCGCAGCATGGCCATCGTCGTCGACGAGTTTGGGGGGACAGCGGGCCTGGTCACCATTGAAGATCTCGTGGAGGAGATATTCGGTGAAATCGATGACGAGCACGACACGCAGAGCATTGTGATGCGCCAAACGGGCCCGCACGAGTACCTCCTCTCGGGCCGTGCCGAGGTGGATGTCATCAATGAAATGTTCAAGCTCGACATCCCCGATTCTGATGACTATGATACCGTTGCTGGCTTTATCCTCGACAATCAGCCTAGCATACCCCAGCCCAACGACACCATTCAGATTGGGCAGTTCCGCATTCGCATTTTGCAGGTGGATGGGAGCCGCATTTCGCTCTTATCGTTGTCGGTAGATCCTGAGTCCTAGCCCCTTGGCCACCAGCTTGTGGTGTGGCAGAGTCCAAGAGGGCTCTGCGCCTAGGTCGTCTTTGCCCTGCTGTCCGTGCAGCATCCCCATCCTGTCTGCGGTGTCATCTGGCATGCGAGTTTGCTGGAAAGGTGCTACCTTTGGATGCCCAGCGCAGCAAAGGTGTTCCCGCATGGTGAACAGGCTTGCGATGGAGCTACCAACTCAATTAATTCAAAGTTCATCATGGGCATGCGATTACTACTGATCAGCAATTCGACCAATGCAGGTGAGGAGTATTTGGCCTACCCGATGGGGCGGATCGGCGAATTTCTGACAGGCATTAAGCGGGTGTGTTTCATCCCGTTTGCGGGCGTGACATTCTCACATGATGCCTACCAGGCCAAGGTGCAGAAGCGCTTCTCTGAGCTCGGAATTGAGGTGCAATCCATCCACAAGGCGGGCGACATGCTGAAGGCGGTTGCCGAGGCCGAGGCCATCGTCGTAGGGGGTGGTAACACTTGGCGCCTCTTGCAGTGCCTCCAAGAGCACGGGCTGATCAGTGCCATTCGCGAGCGTGTCATGGCTGGGTTGCCCTACGTGGGCTGGAGTGCCGGCTCCAACGTATCCTGCCCTACCATACGCACTACGAACGACATGCCTATCGTGGAGCCCAAGGACTTTGGTGCCTTCAATCTGGTGCCCTTTCAGATCAATCCGCACTACCTCGATGCGAATCCCGCCGGCCATGCTGGCGAGACCCGCGAGGATAGGATCATGGAGTTTATCGAGCTCAACCAGAGCACGTATGTTGTGGGACTGCGGGAAGGCACCATGCTACGGCTCGTCGACAGCAAGCTGGAGCTCATAGGCCCTCGGCCCGCTCGCATATTTCACCATGGGCAGTCGCCCCGGGAAGTGCAGCCTGGCGAATCGCTTCAGTTCCTGCTAGGGAAGTAGTTTCTGCGTAGGGAGAGGAAAAGATAGGCTGGCGGCGGTGCCCATTGGCCTGGCAGCGTGGGGGTGGTATCACCGTCCTTACGCCGAGCCCGTGGGGCAGGCCCTCGCCATTGGCGAAGCGCAGGTGCTATGGATAGCGTGCTGGAATCTGTGAGACGCATCCTCCGCCGGGGATGGCTCGACGGCTGTGTCACGCACGTATTCAAACAGGGTACGCGCCGTTACACGCTGTTTGTAAGCTTCCTGGTGGGTATCGCCTGCGCATTGGCCGCGGTGATACTCAAGCGTCTTGCGCACTGGATTACCGACATGGTGAGCCTCATCACCGCCTCACGCGCTGAGACGCTGCTTTACCTCATTATACCTGGGGTCGGCATCCTCATCACCATGCTCTTCGTGCGCTACGTGGTGCGCGACAGCATCAGTCACGGTGTCTCCAAGGTGCTCTACTGCCTCTCGCGCGACCGCGGGCGTATCAGGCTGCACAACATCTACAGCTCCATAGTCTCCAGCAGTATCACCATCGGCTTTGGCGGCTCGGTAGGGGCTGAGGCCCCTATTGTGATGACCGGGGCCGCCATCGGTTCCAACATTGCGCGTCGGTTTCACCTCGACTCTAAGACCGTGAATCTGATGGTAGGCTGCGGTGCAGCAGCCGGCATAGCCGCCATCTTCAAGGCCCCGCTCGCCGGCATGGTCTTCACCCTAGAGGTGCTCATGCTCGACCTCACCATGAGCTCCATAGTGCCGCTTTTGGTGAGTGCCGTCTCGGCCACCATCGTCTCGTACTTCTTGCTGGGGGGGGCCTCCCTGTTCCGATTCGTGTACAATGTGCCGTTCGACCTCTCCAAGTCCATCTATTACGTGGTGCTTGGCGTGTTCACGGGGCTGCTGTCCGTCTACTTCACTCGCACTGCACTGGCCATGGAGACCTGGTTTGGCGGGCGCAGCACCTATCGCCGACTCATCATTGGCGCATTGATGCTCGGGGCTCTCATCTTCCTGTTCCCACCACTCTACGGGGAGGGGTACGCCTCCATACAACACCTCTTCGAGGGGAAAGTCGAATTCCTATTCGGTCGCAGCCCGCTCGCATTTACAGTCGGCAACGAGTGGATGACACTCGCGGCCCTTGGGGCCCTCATGCTGCTTAAGGTTGTGGCCATGGCTGCCACCACCGGGGCTGGTGGTGTGGGGGGCTCCTTCGCGCCCACGCTATTCGTCGGTGGCGTGGGGGGATTCTTTGCGGCCAAGCTCCTCAATCGCACCCTCGATGCCGGGGTTGGGCCCTCCAACTTCGTTCTTGTAGGCATGGCTGGGGCTATGGCCGGCGTGATGCATGCCCCCCTGCTGGGAATATTTCTCATTGCCGAGCTCACGGAGGGGTATGCCCTTCTGCTGCCGCTCATGATCACGGCCACCGTCTCCTATATCACGGTCTCCAGCCTCGATCGGCACTCCATCTACACAAAGCGTTTGGCCGCAGAGGGCGATCTCATTACCCATCACAAGGATCAGGCCGTGCTCACCGTCTTGCAGCTGGGCAAGGTCATTGAGACGGATCTCATGGCCGTCCATCCCGACGAGACGCTGCGACAGCTAGTGCGCACCGTGGCCCTCTCCAAGCGGAACATATTCCCCGTCCTCTCCGATGAGGGAAAACTGTTGGGGATCGTCCTGCTAGACGACATCCGGAGCATCATGTTCGACACCGAGAGTTATGACGTGCGCTGCGTCAAAGATTTCATGGTGCGCCCGCCGGCCGTGGTATCAGTCAGTGAGCCCATGGGCCAGGTCATGGAGAAATTTGAGGAGACCGGTGCCTGGAACCTCCCAGTTGTGAGCGAGGGGGTGTATGTGGGCTTCGTCTCCAAGGCCAAAATATTCTCGGCCTACCGCAAGCAGCTCATGCAGTTCTCCAACGAGTAGCTGCTTCTCCTTCCCAATCCGCCACACTTTTCCTGCCTAACCGTGGTGCCGATCTGCGTGCCGTGCAATGGGCATTGGAGCCCCAGGGAGCCCGGCCGCTCCCTTGCGTTTGCGTCGCAAGCGGGGTGTTTCTACTAGCCAGCGGCAACCCCCTCAGCCCTTTACGGCCCTACGTCATGCGCTGATGACCTCAATCTAGGTGATCATGCCTGTGAAACCGGCGTGATACCCCTAATTGTGAGGATTGTTTTTGCGGGTTGACTGTCCCAACTTCGCGGTGACACACAGGCCGTTGCGTAGACTCCCGTGCGGGTGCCCATGGCCTGCCGACGTATAGCATACAAGCATGGTGCAACTCAACCAGTTACCCCGTGGGGCCAAGGCCCGCATCCTATCCGTGCGCGGGACGGGAGCCTTCCGTAAGCGCATCCTGGAGATGGGTTTTGTGCAGGGCCAGATCGTGGAGTCGATAGCCGTGGCCCCGCTGGGCGATCCCACCATGTATCGCATCATGGGCTACCTGGTCTCCCTGCGAGCCGATGAGGCCAAGCTCGTTGATGTTGAGCCGATTGCCGAGGACGATGCCGGGGCCGCTGACTTAGGTGTTGCGGAATCTGCCGCATGCCCCCCATCGGGGGTTGATGCTGCGCAGGAAGAGGCCGACCTCTCGTCCCTCAAATCCGCCTCGGCTACTGCGGGAAAGCCCCAGAAAACCATACGTGTTGCGCTGGTGGGCAATCCGAACTCGGGCAAGACCTCGCTGTTCAATTTGGCCTCCGGGGCCCGTGAGCACACGGGAAACTACAGCGGTGTAACGGTCGACTCCAGAACGGCACACATCAATTTTGGTGATTATCGCATCGAGCTCACCGACCTCCCCGGCACCTACAGCCTCACGGCCTACAGCCCCGAGGAGCTGTTTGTCCGTAACCACATCTTCACGCAGCGGCCCGATCTCATCATCAATGTAGTCGATACGACCAATCTGGAGCGCAACCTGTACCTAACGCTCCAGCTACTCGAGACGGGGGCAAAGGTGCTGCTGGCACTCAACATGTGGGACGAATTCGCCGCGGCGGGCCACCGAATCAATCGTCCCATGCTGGCTGAGCAGCTCGGGGCTCCGTGCGTGCCCACGGTGGGACGCTCTGGCGAGGGGCTCCCCAGGCTCCTTCGGACGGTGATCGACCTCCACGAGGGCCGTCGACAGCAGTCGCACTCAGTGATCGAGGCCTACCAGGCTCCGCTCCGCGAGGCGGTGGAGCGCGTGGAACGGCAGCTACCTCAGCAGGATGCTCTCCAGGGGCTCTCCAGGCACTACGTGGCCCTCAAGCTCATCGAGGACGATCGGGACATGCGTCAGCAGGTGGCCCAGTGGCCCAATGGGCAATCCGTCCTGGCCCATGTTGAGCAAGAGACCAAGCAGCTCGCCACCCAGGTGGGCTCTGCGGCAGAGACCTACGCCACCGACGCGCGCTACGCATTCATTGCGCAGCTCATCAAGCGGGTGTGCGCTTTTGCCCCTCCGGCCACGAAAACCAAGTTCTCCGAGCGCATTGATGCCATACTCACCAGTCGGCTTTGGGGGCTACCCATCTTCTTCGGCCTCATGTGGCTCATGTTCTTCGTCACCTTCTACGTGGGCGAATTCCCCAAGGGGTGGATTGAGGACGGGGTAGCTGCGCTCATCGAATACCTGTCCGGTGCGGTGCCCTCGGGAGCCCTGCGCGACTTGCTGGTGGATGGGGTGATAGGTGGGGTGGGGAGCGTCATCGTATTCCTGCCACAAATCGTCATCCTCTTCCTCTGCATCGCGCTCCTGGAAGATTCGGGCTACATGGCGCGTGCCGTCTTCCTGATGGATCGCCTCATGCGCATGGTGGGTCTCCATGGCCGCGCGTTCATCCCTATGCTCATGGGGTTTGGCTGCAATGTGCCCTCCATCATGGCAACGCGTACCATACAGGATCGGAAGGTGCGCCTCACCACCATGCTCGTCAACCCCTTCATGTCCTGTAGCGCGCGCCTGCAAGCCTACGTGCTCATTGTGGGCGCCATCTTCCCCCAGCATCAGGTCACGGCGTTGTTCTCCCTCTACCTCTTCGGCCTCGTGGTAGCCGTGCTCGTGGCACGCCTATTCCGGGGTACATTCCTGCGGGGCAACGAGTCGCCCTTTGTCATGGAGCTTCCCCCATACCGCATGCCCACGGCGCGCGCCTCGCTGCTCATGATGTGGAGTAAGGCCTCGCAGTACCTGCGTAAAATGGGGGGCGTGATTCTGGTGGCCTCCGTGGCCATCTGGTTCTTGAGCTACTACCCCAGGCCCACCAGCGAGCAGCAGAGTGACGCTGGCAGCCTGGCGGCCGCAGCGCAGATTGCCGAGCAGGCCGAGGGATTGGGGGTGAACGATACGTTGGCTCTCACGTCGCAGGCTGTGGGGGCGGATATCTCCTCTGTGGAGGACGATGATCTCACCCACTCCTACCTCGCCCGTATGGGGAAGGCCATTGAGCCTGCTCTGCTTCCCCTTGGGTTCGACTGGCGCATCGGGGTGGGGCTCCTCTCCGGGGTTGCGGCTAAAGAGGTGGTGGTGAGCACGCTCGGGGTCATACTCCGCACTGGTGACGGTGAGGAGGGCGAGGCTCTCCTCAAGGAACGACTCAAGACGGTGCGCTACGATAGCGGCCCGAGGGTGGGCCAGGTGCTATTCACATCGCCAACCGCCCTGTCGCTCCTGCTCTTCGTGGCACTCTACGTCCCCTGCATTGCCACCGTGGCCGCCATTCGCAAGGAGTCGGGCTCGTGGCTCTGGGCCCTCTTCTCCGCGGTGTACACCACCGCCGTCGCCTACGTGGTCTCCCTTCTCGTTTATCAGATCGGCTCCCTGTTGTAGTCATTCTCATGTCTTAGCTTGCAATCTCACGACAGTCATGGATCTCACAGACATTGCCCTTCTCGTCATAGCTGCGGGCGTGGTGGCCTTCATCGTGGTACGCATAGTGCGCATTTTCCGTGGGCGCAGAGGCTGCGGATGCGGTAGCTGCGCATCGGGTGCTCCCCTGCGGGGGAATGCGCCCCGGCAGTCCGGCTCCGGGGAGAGCGAGGCTCACGAGGTGCAGTTACTGGTGGCGAATATGCATTGCACCCGATGCGAAAAGTCCATCGTGATGGTGCTGAGCAAGATAGAGGGCATCGAGAGCGTGAAGCCCGATCATCACACGGGTCGCGTCTTCATCCGTTACCGGGGTGCGGAGGCACTGGAGGCCGCGAAGGCCATGCTCGGTGAGATTGGGTTCGCGGTGCAGAACCAGGAATCTTAGCCGCATCCCCGTCGTGCGCTGGCGCGTAGATCTCGCATACTCCGGGACAGCCTACCACGGTTGGCAGCGACAGCCCAACGCGGTATCTGTGCAGGCGACCCTGGAGAAGGCCCTGGCCACCCTCATCGGTCAGCCTGTGGAGCTGGTGGGGGCCGGGCGCACCGACACGGGTGTTCATGCCCGTGCCTACACGGCGCACTGCGATGTGCCCGACCGGGAGTACGACTGGCCTGCCGTGGTGCATGCGCTCAACGCGTTGCTACCGCCCGATGTGGCGGTGTATGACGTGCGCATGGCTAGCCCCGAGTTCCATGCCCGATTCGATGCCGTGGCGCGCACCTACGAGTATCACATCGCCCGGCGTAAAGACCCATTCCTGCAAGGTAGGGCCTACTGCTACACGGCCCCGCTGGACTTCGATGCCATGCAGCAGGCCGCGGCAGAGCTGCTGCGCTTCGACGATTTTGCCAGCTTCTGCAAGGCGGGTAGCGATGAGCTGCACACCCGGTGCCAGCTCTTCTACTCCGCATGGCGCCGCGAGGAGCCGCTGTGGGTCTACACGGTGCGCGCCAACCGATTTTTGCGTAACATGGTGCGGGCCCTTGTGGGATCCATGCTAGAGGTGGGGCGAGGACGCTGGACGCTCCGCCAGTTCCTCGATGCTGTGGAGGCGCGGGATCGTTGCGCCGCTGGGCCCTCAGCCCGCCCCGAGGGGCTCTACCTCGTGGAGGTCGACTATCCATAGCTCGGTCATCTCCCCCGAGTGCAACTTTGCCGCAGGTGGGCGCAATTGCCTTTCGCCCGCCATGTTTCCCATTGATGCGCCGCATTCACGCCGTGGCAACAATACACCAAGTCCGTATTTGGACGGCGAAATACGGACTTGGTACGTCGCTGCTATCCTGTTGGTGCCTTGAAGGAGGGGCGGAAGCCCTGCGCTGATTCGTGGGTTGGGCGGCCACATTGCCGGGGAATCATCGGCGGATCTTTCCTGTAACCGTGGCGTATCGTGCCCGTGTTGTAGCCCACAAAATGCGGTGCTGCCGCCTCGTTTTCGTACTGATAACGTGGCGTTTGCGTGCTGTTGCGATGGGGATTTGGGTGCGATTGACACACAATGCGGGGGGTGAAATATTTGCGCCGCCTCTTGCCAATTCAAAAAATAGCGGTACCTTTGCGCTTG
>CAUUMS010000027.1:0-19516 GCA_963546395.1 uncultured Bacteroidia bacterium
TTCACTCACATTCACTCACATTCACTCACATTCACTCACATTCACTCACATTCACTCACATTCACTCACATTCACTCACATTCACTCACATTCACTCACATTCACAGCACAGCTACACACATTGCGACAGCGCACTAGCCCTAGAGCTCCAACAGCAAACGCCCCTCACAAACAGCATGTATCCCCCAACCACAAAAGCTCACCCGCAGCGCAACGGCTGCGTAGCCACGCTGTAGCAATGCCCACCTATCGACCAGCGGCAAAACGAAACGAACTAGCTGCGTACCAATCTCCTCCCCATCACTCTAAGCCCTACATACAAATGATTCCTGGCGGGAGCGCAGTCTCCAAATGCAGTGCTGCCAGCTTATGGGCTCCCACATCACGGGGTGCCCAGAGAGAATCATTCCGCCTCGTAGGCCTTACGTCAGAGTCAAGCGGCCCCCTTAGCGATGGGGATACACGGATCGGCCAAGGCCTTTGCCCACATCCGTGGTAACTGCTAAGCGTAAAAATGCAACCTAAAGATTGGCCATTTATTGCTATTGCACATTACCTGGAAAGCGTCCACCTTTGTGGTGCGCACGTGGGACGCATTCGGCGCAATCCCCCTGGGGAGAACTGCCCTTTTACCGACGTACAAACGAAATCCGATGACTCATGCCTAGCCTTTCGTACCTCCTCCACCTGCAAGCGGGGTGGCTCAACGCCTGGATACCCTCCTTCGCGCTGGTGCTCGTGCAATTCGTCTACATGCTCATTTTCAAGGCCATCAGCAAGCGAGCCATTGACACCTCGTGGTACACCGCCAAGGACAAGAAGAACGCCCTGGCCAGCACCATCCTGCAAATCGCCCTGCTGGTGCTGTCCATCTTCGTCCCGCTCAGGGTGGGCACGGTGTGGTTTATCGCCGGCGCAGCCATCTACATCCTCTCCATGGCCGCCTTCATCACGGCCTTCTACAGCTACGCCGCCGCGCCCCTCGGCAAAACCATCGAGAACGGCATCTACCGCTGGTCGCGCAACCCGATGTACTTTTTCTTCTTCACGGGCATGCTCGGCGTCTGCATCGCCTCCGCATCGTTGTGGTTACTCGCCATCACCATCCCATTCGTCATCGCCACGCATTTCATCATCCTGGGCGAAGAACGCTACTGCGCAGCCACTTACGGCGACGAATATCTAGCGTACAAGGCGCGCACCCCACGATATTTCCTCTTCCTCTAAGGGCGGCGAATCTGCCAGACGCAAGGGAACCATGGCACGAGCCACGACGAAGGCCGATCTGATCTCATCGGCCAACGGGCAGTTTGAGAAAATGTGGATGCTCATAGATAGTATGAGCGAGGAGCTGCAAGATGCCCCCTTTGCCGAGGCAATGGCCACGGCGGGCAAGGAGGCGCACTGGGGCAGAGACAAGAACCTGCGAGACGTGCTCACGCATCTGTACGAGTGGCATCAGCTACTGCTGCGTTGGGTAAACGCCAACCGAGGAGGCGAGCGCAAACCCTTTCTGCCTGAGCCGTATAACTGGAAGACATACCCGGCGATGAATGTGGAGCTTTGGAAGAAGCACCAAGGCACATCGTTGACGGAAGCCAAAGCCAAGCTCAAAGAGAGTCACGGGGAGGTGATGAGGCTGATAGAGCAGCTCTCCAACGATGACCTCTTTGCCAAGGGTGCCCTCGCCTGGACGGGCGCGTCCACGCTCGGCTCCTACTGCGTCTCGGCGACGGCGAGCCATTACGATTGGGCGATGAAGAAAATCAGAGCGCACATCAGGCTAACATCTCCGTGAACACGCCGGGACGATGGGATGCCACCGTCCCGACGTGCGATCATCCTCATTCGCAGATGGTTACCCCTGCGCGAGTGCCGTCCAGAAGCGATCCTCCTCGTCAATACGCTCAGAGAATAGCCACACCTCCCGGATCAGGCCCTCCTCGAATCGGAACAGGTCCGTGCCCCGCATCTCCATTGCCAGGCCGCTGGCCGAGACGGCGAACGCGATGGATGCCACCACCAAATCGCCATTCTCCGTGACGTAATCCACCTGATCGATGGCAAACGTGCCATTGCTCAGCTGCGCCATTCGCCCCAGATGGGCAAACACGCACTGCTTGCCGCGGTAAACGCCCGAGAGCGCGCCCTGCCCCGGCTGGTGCCACACCAACTCCTCGGAGAGCAGAGCCCCCACCGCGTCGAAATCGCCCTGCGCGAGCGCCGCATAAAACCGGCGCACCATTTCCGTCTGCTGCATTGCCATGTGTGGTATTGGTTAAATCCAACGCGAAGTTATACCTTGCACCCCGGCACATGCAAGTACGTACAAAATGGTGAGTTACAAACCTTTTCGTTAGAAATGCTGACGGCCAGCGAGAAAAAAATGCCATGGCGAGAAAAATATCCGACACCGAGTGCCCCGTGCGAAAAGCGATGCAGATTTTCGCCGGCAAGTGGACGCTCCTCATCATCTTCCAGATCAACCGCCAGGTGATACGCTACGGGGAGCTACTGCGCGCCATCCCGGGCATCAGCGAGAAGATGCTCACCGACGAGCTGAAATTCCTATGCGACAAGGGGTTGATCGCAAAACGGCAATACCCCGAGGTGCCGCCACGGGTGGAGTACTCGCTCACGCCACTCGGCGAGAAGGTGCTGCCCATCATCGATGAAATTGTTAAATTCGGGACGAGTTACCTGTAGCAGATTTAGCAAAAAAGCAATACGCATTTGGCAATGAGCTGCCGTAATAGCGCATTAAAAGTACGCCAATGGAAAGTCCCGGGACGATAACGCTGCACACCGAGCGGCTGATACTACGGCCGTGGCAGGAGAGCGATGCGGAGTCGCTCTACCGGTACGCCCAAAATCCCAACGTGGGTCCCATTGCGGGGTGGCCGCCGCACACGAGCGTGGAGAATAGCCGTGCCATCATCCGCACGATTCTCGTGGGCGACGAATCGTACGCCATCGTGCTCCGGGAGACGGGCGAGGCCATTGGCAGCATCGGTCTCATAACCGTCTCGTGCGATGCGCAATACGTCACCATATCTGGCGATGAGCGTGAGGTGGGATTCTGGATCGGCGAGCCCTTCTGGAGGCGTGGACTCGTGCCCGAGGCCCTGGCTGAGCTGCTTCGGCACGCCTTCGAGGATTTGCATCTGGCCGCCGTGTGGTGCGGGTACTACGACGGCAACAGGAAATCGCAGCGCGCGCAGGAAAAATGCGGTTTCACCTACCACCACACGGAGCCCAACCAGCGCATCTTGCCGCTAAACGAAACTCGCACGGAGCATTTCACCCGGCTCACGCGTGCGCAGTGGCAAGAGCGTCAACAGCAGCACGGCTGAACGCCCGATTGGGGGCACGGGAGGTAAATTCATTCCGAATTATCATGCCGGACGCAACGGGCCCACAGCCCTTACCCGCAGGCTGACAGCTCCTACATTCGCAAAACGAGGCAACACGCCACCATCTAGGTAGCAAGACCGCACTTTGTCCTACCAAATATGGGTTTGATACGGCGTTGCTACGGCGTATGTACGGCTTTGCCACGCCGAGTGGTCAAATCGAAGTCGCTCATCACAAGGAAGTTGTAGAGTTGATGCTTCTGCTCCCACCCCAGCTCGCCGCGGGAACGTCACGTGTGGGGTAAGCCCCCTTCAGTTCGGCCTCAGGGGGCCGAGATTCCCTACCATTGTATATTCATCATCAAAAAGTAACTATCTTTGCGGGAGATCGCTCGTAAAAGGCTGACCCATGAAATACGGTGTAGTCATTTTCCCCGGTTCAAATTGCGACCGCGACGCGGTGTACGTCCTCGATGCGATAATGCATCAGGAGGTAGTGCCCCTCTGGCATGGTTCGAAGCAGCTGCAATCCGTAGATGCGGTCATCCTGCCGGGCGGGTTCTCGTTCGGCGATTACCTTCGGTCGGGCGCGCTGGCTCGCTTCTCGCCCATCATGGAGTCGATAGCCTCCTTCGCCCAGTCGGGGGGGCGGGTGCTGGGCATCTGCAACGGGTTCCAGGTGCTCTGCGAGTCGGGGCTACTGCCCGGGGCGCTGCGGCGGAATCGGGCGCAGCGGTTCATCTGCCGCGACACCTACCTGATGCCCGAGGTGAAGCCCAACTGGCCCACGAGCAGCCTGGCGCGTGGGCAGGTGCTGCGCATCCCCATCGCGCACGCCGAAGGGGCCTACTACGTGGATGATGACACGCTGGCGGGCATGCGCCGCAACGGGCAGCTCCTGTTCCGCTACTGCGGCCCGGACGGGCGCATTCATGAGGAGACCAATCCCAACGGGTCGGTGAATAACATTGGGGGCATATGCGACACCACGGGGCGCATCGTGGGCATGATGCCACACCCGGAACGCGCAAGCGATGCGGCCCAGGGGAACGTCGATGGGCTGCAAATCCTGCGCTCCATCCACAAGTTCTGGTTCGGCGAGTAGCCGACCCCTGGCGCACTAGGCCGCTGCGGCCCCAATAGCAAGACCATGAAGGCATTCCATGCGTACGACGTGCGCGGGGTGTACGGCGAGGATTTTTGCCGTGACGACATGTACCGCATTGGCTACCACCTGGTGCACTACCTAGGGGTGCGCGAAGTGGTGGTGGGACGCGATGCGCGGACATCATCCCCCGAGATCCACGAGGCACTCGTGGAGGGCATCACCACGGCCGGGGCCGATGTGCTCGATCTGGGGCTGTCCACCACCCCCATGGTGTACTATGCCGCCGCGGAGGGCGGCTATGGGGCCTCGGTGCAGATTACCGCCTCGCACAATCCCAAGCAGTACAACGGGCTCAAAATCTCGCGCGAGCATGCCCTACCGGTGGGCTACGACAGCGGATTGCAGGAGCTGGAACGGCGCATGCATCACGAACCCATTGTCCCAGCGGCCACGCGCGGCCACGTGCGACCCATGGATGTGCGCAAGCAGTACGTGGAGTTCATACGCGGGTTTGCCCGCCGCATGGAGGGGCTCAACGTGGCCGTGGATTGCTCCAACGGCATGGCGGCCCTGCTGGTGCATGACATCATGCCCCCGAGCTACCACTACCTGTACGACACGCTCGATGGCACCTTCCCGAATCACGAGGCCAATCCGCTGATTCCAGCCAACACGGCCACCCTGCGCCAGATGGTGGTGGAGACGCGGAGCGATGTGGGCATCATCTTCGATGGCGACGGCGATCGGGTGGCCTTCGTGGATGAGACGGGCGCCGATGTGCCGCCCGACATCATGCTGGCCGTGATGGGCTACTATTTCCAGCCAGCCGGTGGGCCCATTCCGGGTACGGTGCTGGTGGATATCCGCACGTCCATGTCCACGGTGGAGCACCTGCGCGGCCTAGGGGCCAGCGTGCAATCCTGGCGTGTGGGGCGGGCTTACATGGCTAGCCGACTGCGCGAGCTGAATGGTCTGTTTGGCGGAGAGCTGGCTGGCCACTACTATTTCCGTGACTTCTTCTACTCCGATTCCGGGCTACTCGCGGCCGTGATACTGCTGAGCGTGGTGGCCGAGCTCAAGCGTCAGGGGATCGGCCTGGGCGAGTTGGTGCGGCGCATCGCGGTCTACGCCAACAGCGGCGAGATAAACTTCACCGTGCAGGATAAGGAGGCTGCCATGGAGGCCGTGCGAGCCCATTTCGTGGCGGCACAAAAGCCCACGGCGGTGTACGACTACGATGGCTACCGGGTGGAGTTCGAGGACTGGTGGTTCAATATCCGTCCATCCAACACCGAGCCGCTACTCCGTTTCCTGGCTGAGGCCAAACGCCCCGAGCTGCTGCAATGCAAGGTGGAGGAGGCGCGCCAGATCCTAGCTCCCTTCGAGGGCCATTGAGCGCGGCATGCCAGATGCTAGGCCGCGAGGGCGATGCGGGGAAAGGCCGATTAGATGCGACCTTCGCTGCCAACAGGTATGCTTACGATGGGCGACCCGCCTAGCCATCCATGCCCCTGCGCAACCTATGATGTGAAAAACAGTGGCCACGGCATGGCGGACTCGTAACGTGGCAATTGCATATCCAAGAAAAGGATTACCTTTGCGCTCGAGTTCGGCCATATCCCCCCACCCCGGTCGGCCAGAATCCAATCCCCCCAAGCTCCACTCTCCCGCAGCTGTCTCGCTGCGGTCGGCACTGAGTTGTGCCTCTTTCCAACGACATCAACTTCCACTATTCCACTCAGTACATGCTGAAATTACAGGAGTTGCAGCGTCTGCTTTTGGCAGATCTGCGAGAAATTGCCAAGGCGATGGATATAAAACGCGCCGACGCATACAAGAAGGATGAGCTTATATTCAAAATCATCGACACCGAAACCATGATGCAGCCGGAGGACATCCGGCGCTACAGGCAGTTTTTCACGCAGGTGCTCAATCGCAGGCAAAGCAAGGATGCGGTAGCACCAATCCCCACCCCAGCTCCCGCACAGGCACGCGAGGCCATTGCGCCCGCACCACGCCCGCAGCCGCAGGCTCCGGTACGTAGCCATCCGGCAACAGCGCAGCCTACCACTGGGGAAACTGCAGGATCGAGTCGCCCTATGGGCCGCCTGCTCCAGCCACAAGCTCAGCCCGCACGGCAAGAGCCGGGAGCGCAACCCCAGCGTCCACGCCCTGTGCAACAGAATGGCACTATGCGGACTCCGGCCGGCGCAATGCCACACCCTCAGTCCTTGGGACGGAATGCCACAGGCACGGAGCCACGACCCGTATCAGCGGAAGAGATTGCGGCGCGCCGTCAGAACCTACGCATACCAGGGAATCGGCCCACGGGTACCGAGGAGCAACCCGCAGCCACACCAGAGCCAGCACGCCCCGAACGTCTGCCACAGCAGGCTCTGGGACGGCGTCCAGAGGGCCAGAATCGACGTGAGCGGCCCAACAATGAGAATCGTAAGCCGCATGAGCCGACACCAGAGTTCGAGGGGATTATCACCTGCACGGGGGTTCTTGAGGTGATGCCTGACGGATTCGGATTCCTGCGCTCTGCCGACTATAACTACCTCTCGTCGCCCGACGATGTGTACGTGTCGCATGCCCAGGTGAAGCAGTATGGCCTAAGGATGGGCGACACGGTGACATGCACTGTGCGTCCGCCGCGGGATGGGGAGAAGTTCTTCCTGCTCAGCAAGCCCACGCACATCAATGGGCTCGCCTACGAATCGCTACGGGATCGAGTGCCTTTCGACTACCTCACCCCGTTGTTCCCCGACGAAAAGTTCAATCTGCTAGGCCACGCGCCCACCAGCATTGCCATGCGGATTGTGGATCTGTTTGCCCCCATCGGCAAGGGGCAACGTGGGCTCATTGTGGCTCAACCCAAAACGGGTAAGACAATACTGCTCAAGGAGATTGCCAACTCCATTGCGGCCAATCACCCTGAGGTATACCTCATCGTGCTACTCATCGATGAACGTCCCGAGGAGGTAACGGACATGGCCCGCAGCGTACGGGCTGAGGTCATCAGCTCCACCTTCGATGAGCCAGCCGATCGCCATGTGAAGGTGGCCAATATGGTGCTGGAGAAGGCCAAGCGTCTCGTGGAATGCGGGCACGACGTGGTAATACTGCTCGACTCCATCACTCGCCTTGCTAGGGCCTTCAACACGGTAGCACCCGCATCGGGCAAAGTGCTCTCAGGCGGAGTGGATGCCAATGCGCTACAAAAGCCCAAGCGCTTCTTTGGGGCAGCGCGTAACGTGGAGCAGGGCGGATCACTCACCATACTGGCCACAGCCCTCACCGATACGGGAAGCCGTATGGACGAGGTGATATTCGAGGAGTTCAAGGGCACGGGCAACATGGAGCTTCAGCTAGATCGTAAGCTTTCCAACAAGCGTATATTCCCGGCCGTAGACGTAACATCGTCGAGCACACGTCGTGATGACCTACTGGTGGATAAGGAGATGCTCAGCAAAACGTGGATTCTGCGTAACTATCTGTCAGACAAGAATTCGGTGGAGGCCATGCAGGCTATCCGCGATCGCATGATGCGAACAGATTCAAATGAGGACTTCCTTCGCGGAATGAATTCGACTGACTAACCCCCTCCCTGTTGTGGCTTTGCGAGCCCAATGCAACGCAATACGCCACCGTGTGGACCGAAAGTTAATACAGATAGCCCTGCGCCTGTTTAAGATAGGCACAGGGCTATTACTTTACGGTGCTTATGGAACGGCGATTGGATCCTATACGAAACGAGCGGGCCCGTGTACATGATTGTACACGGGCCCGCTCGCACTACGAATAACCCTAGTCGCTCCTACCCCAGATAGGTCTTCAGGTTGCGGGAACGGCTAGAGTGCCGCAGGCGGCGAATAGCCTTCTCCTTTATCTGGCGTACCCGTTCGCGTGTAAGCCCAAACTCCTCGGATATCTCCTCTAGCGTCTTCTCTGGGTACTCTATACCAAAGAAGTACTTGATGATATCGCGCTCGCGATCGGTCAGCGTCGCCAGAGCCCGATTGATCTCCTTGCTCAGACTCTCACGTATGAGCGTGAAGTCAGCATGCGGGGAATCGGGGTTGGTGAGCACATCCAGTAGGCTATTATCCTCCCCCTCAACGAATGGCGCATCAATGGACACGTGGCGCCCTGACACGCGCAGGCTCTCCACCACCTTATCCTTGGGCATATTCACCATCTGCGCCAGCTCCTCAGCCGACGGGGTGCGCTCAAACTCCTGCTCAAATTTAGCGTAAGCCTTGTTGATCTTATTGAGAGCCCCAACCTGATTGAGCGGCAGGCGCACAATGCGGGACTGCTCGGCCAGAGCCTGCAGGATGGACTGCCGGATCCACCATACCGCATAGGATATGAACTTGAACCCTCGCGTCTCATCGAACTTCTCAGCCGCACGCATCAGCCCCAGGTTCCCCTCGTTGATCAGGTCGGGCAACGTCAGCCCCTGGTTTTGGTACTGCTTGGCCACCGACACCACAAAGCGTAGATTAGCCCGGGTGAGCTTCTCTAGTGCAGCACGATCCCCTCCGCGAATGCGTTGCGCAAGCTCAACCTCCTCCTCGACAGATATCAGCTCCTCCTTCCCGATCTCCTGGAGGTACTTATCCAGCGATGCGCTCTCGCGGTTAGTTATGGATTTGGTAATCTTAAGTTGTCTCATGTGATTAGAATGACGGGTAGGAAAGCTTATCGGGCCGAGAGTCCAGTCACTAGCGGTGGAAACGCATTTCCATTCGAATTGTTACACTGATCCATGTGTAATGCCGTGCGTAGGCCTATTTTCGTCTTACTGATGCAGTATCACCTCTAGCATGCTTGTCTGTCCATTGCGATAGCGGGTCACGGTGAGCGTATCTCCAGGTTGAGCTCGGCCCACGCGCTCTCCGAGCTGCGAGGGCTCCGTGAGGGCCGTACCATCGATAGCGGTTAGGATGTCCCCATTTTCAATGCCTGCCTCAGCCGCCGCGCTACCGGGCTGCACCTGCTGCACTAAGAGTCCGCTACCGCCTCGCTGCCGTGTCCAGAATTCGTGGCCTGCGGGGATCTTGGAGACACTAACCCCCATGCGAGCCCGGCGTACCTCACCGTATGTGAGAATGTCATCTACAAACTTCCGCACTAATGTCTCTGGCACGCTAAAGGCATAGCCAGCAAACGTGCCCATAGGCGATGCAATGGCCGTGTTGATTCCCACCAGTTCCCCATTCAGGTTTACCAGTGCCCCGCCGCTATTGCCCGGGTTCACCGCCGCATCCACCTGTATAAACGACTCTATGGCGAGCCGACGCTGGTCGTCATTCAGGCGACGCGCCGTGGCACTGACGATGCCCGCAGTCACCGTGTTCTGCAAATTGAACGGATTACCCACGGCCAGCACCCACATACCCACCTTGAGGCTATCGGAATTGCCGAATGGGATAAATGGCAACGGACTTGGTGCCTGCACCTTCAGCAGGGCCAAATCGGTGGGAGGATCCACTGCCACGAGTTCAGCCCGGTACGACTCGCCATTGGTGAGCGTGACCTCGATGGCACGAGCGTTCTTCACCACGTGATTATTGGTGACTATGAACCCCTCTTCCCGGATGATGACCCCAGAGCCCGTGGACTCCACTGACTGCGTCACGGGGGGCTGAGGGCCAAAGAAGAACTCAAGGATCGAGCCCTTGTACGGACTCTCTCGCTCCACCACCGAGCGGGTACGCACGTGCACAACCGCCGGCGAAGCCACACTAGCGGCATACACGAAAGGCTGATCGTAGCCGGCTGACACAGGACTTCCACCAGCACTAGTTCGGGCTGGAGTGCCATTGAAAAGGGACGTAATCGGCATTGCGCTATGCTCCCGGAATGCGAACATGTAGCCCACATAGCCTCCCACGGCAGCCAGCACGAATGCCAAAATCAGAAACAGGATAGAACGTCCCGCAGATCGCATAGCAGAGGTGCGTTAAACGTCAATAAAGTCATCCTCAGTCAGTGATACCACTCCCTCAAACGCCTTGGTGGCTGGGCCATAGAGGCGTATGAGGCCCCAGCCATACGGGTCGGATTGCTCCTCGAAGTGCACCTCCATCGTTCCTCCTCGCTGGTGCACCACCACGGGCGAAGACACCTCACGGTGCCGCTTAGCCGCTATCAATGCGGCGGCTACGGCCCCAGTGCCACAGGCGAGTGTCTCGGCCTCTACCCCACGCTCGAACGTGCGAACGACGATCTCCGACCCTACTACCTGGTAGTAATCCACGTTGGCCCCATCGGGTTGGATGCGATGCCGGTGCACCTCCGCCTCCTGCATCAATCGGGCATCATCGATGTCCTGCGTTGCAATCACGAGGTGCGGCACGCCCGTATCAATGATCCAGCCGGTGGACTCCGGATCGAAACGGGGCATCCCCACGTCGGGCAGCAGAATCCACACCGTGCCCGAGTCCATAGCACACCCCGACACGCTGCCTGATGGAGTGACGAGGGTGCCTATGTCTGACACCATGCCCACTGCGCTCGCAAACTGTAGCGCGCATCGCGCCCCATTGCCACACATGGCGGCCTCGCACCCATCCGAGTTGAAGTAACGCATCTCCACGCGCCCCTCATCACCCGGGAGCTTACGGAGGACAATCACCCCGTCGGCTCCCACGCCAAAATGCCGATCGCACAGGTGCCGGATCGCCCTGGGAGGTAAAACCTCCTCGGCATGCGGAAGGTGTGGCAGCGCATCGTGCAGGAATATCACAAAATCATTCCCTGCGCCTTGATACTTTGCGAATGGCAAATCGTACCTCATGGCTAACCTGCTTCCTGGCCAGAATTAACGTTCAGCGAGTTGATATGTTGTTTGCATCCGCTCGTCATCGCCGTCACGCCCAACGCGACGGTATGCGTGTAACACATCAAATACTAAAAGGTTTACTGCGCGCCGTCCTCCTCCTCAGGCTCGCCCTGCGTCTCGGGCACCTCTACCCCCACGAGCTCGAGGCGGCCCACCTGGTGCGTGGTGATACGCTTTCCGCGAGCCTTATAGCTCTTCACGCCGATGAAGTCGGCAGCCTCAATGGTTTCGCTGGGCCTGTGGGCCTGCTTACCTGCGAAGTGGACAATGAGCTGAGGCGTCGGGCATGCCGACACGGCCACCAGCTTAGAACCCTCAGCCTCTCCGATGGCCGAGCGGAGCGATTCGCTATCCTCAAACGTGCATCGCTTCAGGTAGTAATGCTGCTGCTCCGCATCGTAAAAGGCGATGGTATACACCCGATTCGGGTCGAACTTCTCAATGCGAATGGGATCATCGCCAAAGCGCACTGAGGGGTCATAGGGCAGCGTCTGGTACTGGCCATCAGCGTAGAGGGCCAATATCCTATCGTTGCCCGCGAACTCGCCGAGCAGCTGGCCGCGCCCCTCGCCATTGAGGCGATAGATGTCGGTGTCCAGCCACACCTGTATACCCCCAAGCGTGGACTGGCCCCGGGTCTTGAGCCTAATGGTGTCGACCGGACGCTTGGTGAGAATATTCCCCTGGGCGGCGCGGCCACGTATGGCCAGCGTACCGAAATCGAAGTTGAAACCCGGGTTCTTCATCTTCAGGGGCACAATCAGCGCCACGTACACCGTCTCTGCCTCGCCGTTGGGGTTGACGCTCAGGTAGAGGACGCTGCTGCCCGGGGCACCCTGCGTGAGGTTATACTCACGGTCGCGTATCAGCGAGCCGATGGCGCAACGCTTGGCGTATGATATGCCCGTGCGGCCATCGCGGTAGATGATGTTGTAAGTGGTGCGGTCATCATTCCGATTGTAGACCCCAATGTGCAGGATGTCCTTGTCGTAGAACCGTTTCTCCTGCACGGGGGTTATCATGTACGCCCCCGAGCGGAGGATCACCAGCACATCGTCGATGTCGGAGCAGTCGCACACGTACTCCCCTATCTTGGCATCGGTGCCAAAGAATCCCCCCTCTCTGTCCACGTACAGCTTCCGGCTCGCCGCCACTACGCGCGTGGCCTGTATCTCCTCGAAATCGAGTATCTCCGTGCGGCGGTCGTGCCCCGCGCCATACTTCTGCCCGATGCGCTCAAAGTGGGCAATGGTGTAGGCCGTGATGCTATTCAGATGGCTCTGCACCGTCTCCATCTCCAGCTCGGTATTCCGAATCAGCTCGTCCGCACGCTTGGCATCGTAGCGCGATATGCGCTTAATCTTTATCTCCGTAAGTCGCACAATGTCATCATGCACCACGGGGCGTCGCAGCAAGTGCGCAAAGGGTACAAGCGATGCATCGATCGTCTCCACCACCGACTCCCACGTCGTGCACTGCTCGATGGCCAGGTAGAGGCGATTCTCAATGAAGATCCGCTCCAGCGAGGCGAAGTGCCATGCATCCTCCAGCTCCTCCAGCCGTATGGCCAGCTCGCGGGCCAGCAGGTCACGGGTGCGATCCACCGAGTAGCGGAGTATGTCGCTCACCCCGACGAAATGCGGTTTCCCATCCATTATCACGCATGCGCAAGGCGAAATCTTCGTCTCACAATCCGTGAATTTATAGAGCGCATCGATGGTGCGATCCGGCGATGTGTCGGGGGCAAGGTGCACCACTATCTCAGCCTGCGCCGCCGTGTTGTCCTCCACACGACGCACCCGAATCTTCCCCTCATCGTTCGCCTTACGGATGGACTCGATGAGGCCCATGGTGGTGCGCCCATGCGGTATCTCGCTGATAATCAACGTGCGCTTATCCTGTTTCTGAATGCGGGCCCGCACCTTTACGCGCCCCCCTCGCCTGCCGTCGGCATACTGCGAGCAATCGGCCATCCCCCCCGTGGCAAAATCGGGGAGTAGCGTGAACGGATCGCCCCGCAAGTAGCTGATGGACGCGGTGATAAGCTCGTTGAAGTTATGCGGCAGTATCGTTGTGGAGAGGCCCACGGCGATCCCCGTGGCCCCCTGGGCTAGCAGCAGGGGGAATTTCACGGGCAGGGCCACCGGCTCCTGATTCCGCCCATCGTAGCTCTTGACCCACTCGGTGGTTTTGGCGTTGAACACCACGTCGGTCGCAAAGGGCGAGAGGCGTGCCTCGATGTAACGTGGGGCAGCCGCCCCGTCGCCCGTCAGGATGTTACCCCAGTTGCCCTGCGTGTCCACCAGCAACTCCTTCTGCCCCAGCTGCACCAGCGCATCGCCGATGGATGCGTCGCCGTGCGGGTGGTACTGCATCGCGCTACCGATGATGTTGGCCACCTTGTGATACCAGCCGTCCTCCATCTGGCGCATGGTGTGCAGGATGCGCCGCTGCACCGGCTTCAGGCCGTCATCCAGCTTGGGGATGGCCCGCTCGAGCACCACGTACGAGGCGTAGTCGAGGAACCAGTTTTTATACATGCCCGTGAGGGCAGCCTGCGGAACGTCCGGATCCACAAGTCGCTGTAAAAAAGCCTCTTCAGCCCTCTTAGCTGTAGTGTTGGCTCGGGGAGGCCCCCCCGCCTCGGGTAACTCCTGGTGTACGTCATCCATCGCGCAATCTCCTTTGCGGGGACAAGGTGCAACAGCTGGCCCGCAGGCAGCAACGTATGTGCCTTGCGTGTGGCCGCGAACACCTCTCCCGAATCTTCGCTCTCCGCGGGACGCCAGCGCAGGGACAAACGTCCATCCACTCCCGCATCGCATGTGGCGGGTGCCACAACTCGCAAAGGTAGTCAAAAGTCGATGCTTTCAACCATCGCCCCGTGCGCTGAGGGCGATCGGAGCGTTGCGGAGCGAGCCCCATCCTCCTCGCCCCACCCACGAGGCAACGCCGTACCAAGTCCGTATTTCCTCGCCCAAATACGGACTTGGTACATTGTCGGTACAGCGATGGGGCCTCGCGGATGGCGACTATGCCCAGGGAGGGGGCCACGCCATCGCGGCAGCGGATATGATGCTTACAGGGTGATGAAACGTCCGGCGTACGCCAATCCTAGCGTGACCGCCAGGATGGCGTAGAAGAGGATGCGCCGCGGGCGGCTCTGCGCCCCCTCGACGAAGAACTGCGACAGCCCCGCAGCCAGAGGAAGCGCCACGAGCCCCTGGCTCACCCCGGGATAATGGCTAGTGGCAGCCCCAAGGCACGCCAGCAGCACGGCAGCACGCAGCAGCCCACGGGTGAGCAGATAGGCCCCGATGCGGGCCGAATGAGGCTTGCGCGCTTGCAGCAGGTGGGCAATCCACAGCACTAGCAGCAGGGCCCAGAAGAGCATGATCGGCACGTGACGCTGCACGAAGTCCCACCACAGCACCGGCTGCCAGGACCAACTCGCGGGGTTCGGCAGGAGCCACTCGGACGGTCGCCCCAGCAGGTAGCATGCCAACCATGCCGCCACGGCGGGCAGCGCGTAGCCGATGAGCATCAGCAGCACCCTATCGGCACGCAGGGCTCCACGGTAGAAGAGGGCCACGAGGGGAATGAGGCCTAATGGCCAGGCGGGCTGATAGATAAGCGGGCATATCCCGAGCAATGCGCTAGCTCGAAACACGGCACTCGACAGCAGGGCCGGCTGCGCCGTGTTCAACAGGGTGGGCAGGGCAAACACTAGGCAGGTGAGGGCACACGCGGCCGACAGCTGCACATCGGGCGGCACGGGGAGCAACGTGCCCCACATTGAGGCCAGGAGCACGAGCAGGTAGGTGTGTTGCCCCCACGCAGAGTAACGCACCAGGAGCCACCGACCGAGGAATGCGGTGAGCAGGATGAGCGCACAGGCAATCATCCGCTGCGTGAGCGGCAGCAACGGGGTGAACAGCAGGCTGGCCAACGGCGTACTCGCCTCGGCAGAGGCGGTCTCTACCGGTACCGGGAGTAGGCAATCGATCACCCAGAGAGGGAACAGGAGTGCCAGAGCTAGGGCCAGCGATCCGGCCCCCCCACGCTGCAAGCGGCTCATTGTCGCTCCCTTCCCATGACATCCATCCCGATGTCCGACCGATGCTGCTTACCCTCGAAGTCCACCCCCTCGGCCAGGGCATACGCGGCCGTTCGCGCCTGGGATAGGCTCTCGCCCTGCCCCACGCACGAGAAGACGCGCCCCCCATCGGTGCGCAAAACCCCACTCCCATCCACACGAGTACCCGCATGGATCAGGTGGGTCTGCGTGGGCCAATGCTCAGGGTCTGGGAGACGAATCGGCATCCCCTTCCCGTAGGCCCCAGGATAGCCCTGCGACACCAGCGACACAGAGACGAAACTGCGGGGACTTATGGATATTCTCCCCACCCCGCTAGTGGCCAGCTTCCCCGCGGCAGCTGCGCAGAGCACAGCCAGAAAGTCGCCCTCCACACGGGGGAGCACCACCTGCGTTTCCGGATCGCCCAGGCGCGCGTTGTATTCGATGACGTACGGATCCCCTTCGGGTGAGCGCATCAGGCCAAAGAAGATGAACCCGCGGTAATCCACCCCCTCGGCGGCTAAGCCGCGCACGGTGGGGGCCACAATCCGCTCCTCTACGCGCCGCATGAACTCCGCGTCAGCAAACGGCACGGGCGACACGGAGCCCATGCCCCCGGTGTTGGGACCCCGATTGCCGTCATACGCCTGCTTATAGTCCTTAGCCGCGGGTAGCAGCACGTAGTCATGCCCATCGCAGAGCGCAAATACGGACAGCTCGATGCCGTGCAGGAACTCCTCTATCACCACGCATTCGCTGGCGGCCCCAAACTGTCCCGCAAAGAGCGTGTCGAGAGCCGCCTCAGCCTCGGGCAACGTGGGCACGATGAGCACGCCCTTTCCCGCTGCCAGGCCGTCGGCCTTCAGCACGTAGGGGGCTGGTAGCTGGCGTAAAAACGCCTTGGCCTCCGAGGATTGCCCTGCATGGAATGCTGCATAGCGCGCCGTGGGGATTGCGTGCCGCATCATGAATGCTTTGGCAAACGATTTGCTACCCTCTAGCTGCGCCCCCGCCTGCCCGGGACCCACCACCAGCACGTGTTGCAGCTCAGCATCAGCGCGCACCCGGTCGGCTAGTCCCTCCACGAGCGGCCCCTCTGGGCCTATCACCAGCAGATGTACGCCGTGCTCGAGGATGGCTGCGCGCACCCTCGCAAAATCATTGGCCGCACCCGCCAAACATTCAACACCCCCCTGCTGCATGCCCGGGTTTCCGGGGAGCGCATACATCCGCCCCACCCGCTCGCAGGCGAGTAGACGCATGGCGATGGCATGCTCGCGGCCACCAGAGCCGAGTATCAAGACGTTGCACGCCGGGGAATCCACTTCACGCATAGGGAGACAGGGTTACGTTACTGCGCGAAGGTAGCACACCCACCCCAAACACGCCTCTGCCATTTGTGGGTCGATCTGCGCATTTAAATCAATATAGACGTTGTACAGCGATTCAACAATAACTATTGAGTAGGATTTTTGCAATTACGCTGATGCGACGGTATCGGTATGTGACGATGGGAACAATGCCCCCTACTCATCTCCCTGCGCATCGTTGCCTAGGAATGCGCGGCAGCTGGCGAGGGGCTCGTCGTCTAGCCCCATGAGCTGGGCAATGCGCAGGGTCTCGTGGGGCACCTCGCCATGCTCGTCCGGCTCGAGACGGTAGTCGATGTACTCGTTGAGCCGCTCCACCCCAAGCGGGCCATGTACCAGGTCGTCACGAAAGCCGCGCACCTTGTAGCGGTGGCACGCCATGCGTATGGGCTGTCACCACGGCCGCGAGGGGCTCGCCCAGGGCCTCGGCATAGCTGCGCAAGCGCAACACCAGGTCGCGCCGGATGCGATCCTCGATGGCAAGGCAGTCGAGCCGCTGCTGCTCTTGGGCCTCCTCGGAGGCCCACTGCTGCTGCAAGATGATCAGCGTGCGACGGGCGGCTGTCAGCTCGTGTGAATACTCGTCGTAGATGAAGAATTCCGGGATACGCCTCGCCTGCGGGTCGAGTAGCTCGAGGGAGGCCGTTTGGTCGGGAATAGGCTGCGTGGGGAACTGCGACTCGGCCACCATGTCACGGAGGCACATCGCCTGGATGGCGAAGTGCTTGAGCTCGAATAGCTCCACATCATCGCTGGTGCGCTGGGCTCGCAGATTCTCTACCGACCAGTGCACGTCCTGCGTCTGGCACAGCACCATCTCTGCCAAATCGCGACGTAGCGGCACTGCCTGATGCTCGAAATGCTGCTGCACCGCGGCTAACTCCTCCAGGGCACACGATACGCGATCGGCATCCCGCAGGAAGACCATGGATCCCTTCGCCCGCTGCCCGGGCCCGGAGTGAATGGCCAGATTCTCTGCGACGAATCGCATTCCTGGCACCCTCTGCTGCGCCCCACGTAGGGTCATAGCCCATCCCGAATTTCGTGGATCGCCCCTACGCCCCCCACCCGCTCCCCTCGCCAAGTTAGCCTTTGGCCTTAAGGGGAGAGCGACGACATACTGGCCGGGAGGAAGGGGTGAGGTGAATAGGCAGAAGGACATTTCCCAAGATGTCGCATCGATCCAAGGCGACCCCGCAACGCCAATGGGAGGGCGACGGCCAATCGAACCAAGGCCCAGCACTGTGTATACAACGGGACGGATGGCAAACGGAGAGTGAGATGGCATTGTAATAGTCGAACTCATAGAGTTTTACCGACAGCGATGCGCAGAATAAATTGCAATTTTCATTTACATCGGCCAATCATTTTTCGCCAGGATAGGAAACAGAAGCGGCGATCATTTCGTTCCGTATTATATACTGCATTAGTTTCAATCCGATTCACCTGGTAGAATGGAAGCGGCCTTACCATGATGGAACTCCTGCCACTCGTGACCATGCCTGTAGAATCCTACCAGAGACACAACTCCGAGTGGGGTTACAGGGCTGGGAAGCGCTCCTTTGTGGCCACCCCGAGAGGTAGCACATAGGCAAAATGGCTGGGAAATGCTCTGTGCGAGATCTTCACTACAGTTACTAGTCGAGTTCAATTCATACCAAGCTATGAGACGGAAGTTGGGTAGAGAGATGCCACCAGCAAGCAGCATGCGACGGCGGGCATATTACTTGCCCATAGTAGCCCTAGCGGCGGGTTGCCTGCTATTCGGTAGTGCTAGGTGCATCAAGCAGCACCGGCGTGATGCGGAAACGTTCACCGTGGAGAAACAGGGGGATCTGTCACGGCTGGCGGTGGTGACAGCAGGGGACAACAGCCTGGTGGGTATCGATACGGCCACGTTCCGCATGGAGGCCCGCATCCACTGCAAGAATATGTTGTTCGATAAGGCCATTAAGCTCGCAGACGGAGGCGTGCTAGTTATCAACGGTGAGGATAAAGCTCCTCCCAAGCTCTACATATTCGATTCCGATTGCAGCTTGCGCACTTCGATCTCGGTGCCAGGTGGGCCTATTACTCCGTTCGTCCACGGGAATCTAGTGCTAATAGGGAGCCGATTTTTCGGCCCTGGAGGAACTCAGGTCGCCGTGTACCAGCTGGATAACCTATCGCACCGCAAGACATTCGGTCTAAAAGGGCGCTTACTGCGGCAAGAGAACTTCAGCGGGCAAGGTGAACGTATCTTTTTGCCCTATGATGGATCCGTGGTGTACCCACATCCAACCGCATCGTACGTGGTGATGCTCGATGCGAATACGCTGGACACCACGCACCTGCATGTGGGGGAACCGCTAGAGGGGGAAAGTGCAGAGACATTCATCAGCGCAGTGAACGGGGACACGCTCATCATACTCCCCCTATCGGGATGCCGCCCCATCGTGTACAGCATCGCCGAACGTCGTGTGCTCGCATACCGGAACCTCAATGAGGAGATGGGAGCACAAACGGGGTACGCCAGTGGAACCGTGGGCCTGCCAATAGTGCACGACGGGATGCTGACCATGCTCTACGCTTTTGGCTGGGAACGTAGGCAACGCACGATATGGTGGGTGAAGATGCGCCTATCCGACCTCAGCATTGTTGAGGCTAAGCAGGTGCTGCAAGACAGGGCGGAGTGGTACGCAGGGGATGACTTCCTCACCTACGGGCGATTCTACGTCATTGAGGCGAATTTCAGGCAGAGCAAATCCTTCACGG
>CAUUMS010000028.1:0-19428 GCA_963546395.1 uncultured Bacteroidia bacterium
TCAGCCCCTCAGCCTCTCAGCCCCTCAGCCCCTCGGGCCCTCGGGCCCTCGGGCCTACCGTTTCCCCTGGACAGAGTGCAGACACCAGCATGAGCCATTGTGACCTGAAGCAACATCATGCCATGAATTTGTGCCTGAACTGAAAACTACCCGCAATTCAGATAAATTCTACGCAAGTGCACCTGATGACGATTTGTGGAAATCTGCAAATGCATTTGACTTGCGTTTTCATAGCAGAAATTTCTCATGGACTTCTAGCAGTCGCGCAGGGTGGTGCGCAATGCGTGGCGAATACTCTGCTCCACTTCCCATACGTTCGTCGTCCACCCGCGCAGTGTGAAACCCCGCTCTGCCTGGTGCGAATGTGAGGCCCGTGACCGATGCGTGCAGCGTGTGCCATCGTCTGCGGCATGCGTGGTATCATGCGCTTGCTGGCGGCTTCCATGGTGCGTGCGGTGCATCGTGCGTGCATGTTGTGCCTACTGCCGTACAAGCGCAATGCTGAGACTGGCGTGCCCATCTTTCCGCCAGCTGCGCGCAGGGTGTATAGCCCAGTGGATTCCGTTAAAAGCGTGGTCGCCAGCGGATTTGCAGCGTGACTTCCAGCGGCCCAGCTCCGGTGCCTCGTGCTTGCCTCGGGGCCAGTGCGTGCGTGTGGCCTAGCGTGGCCCATAGGTCGAGCGTGCGCATCGGTTGCCAGCGCACGTATAGCCATCCCCGTATACCGTGGATGGCGTAGCGTCTCATGCCGAAGGCGTACGCAGGCCCGGGCTCGTAGATGTAGAACCCAGCGGGACTCTCGTCTAACTGCATGTATCCCAATCGCACACGCAGCTCCACGGTGCGCGTGCGGTACCCCAGATCCTGAAACACGGCCCATCCCAGCCTGCTCGGCGCCCGCACTTGCGTCACGTTGGTCAGCACGGCCCCCTGGCTCAAGGCTCCGAATCCACCCTCGGGCCAGTGTCCAAGCTGTAGTCGAACCTCTTGATGCTGCGCTTGTTGTGCATGCTGCGTTCTAGAGCTTGCGCGGAGTGGGCGCGTGGAGTGCTTGACGAGCAGGCGGAGCTCGGTGGCCTCATCTATGGCCCATTCCCACCCAACCTGCAATCGGAGACGCTCGATCGTGCGGGCAAATCGCCCCTCGGGTGTGCGACCGGCATGTAGCTGGGCCGTGGCGAAGAGGTGATGCACCTGGTGCAGATAGCCCTCCAGCGCCATTTGTAGCCCGTGCCCTCCGTGGCGCGCGAGGGTTGCTGGGCCCACTGCGCGTTGGTACACCGTGTGACCCGAGCCGGCGTAGTGGTAGAGCATTATCCCCGCGGTGAGTCGTCCCGCGAACGTGCCTGCCACGCCAGTTACAAGGCTGGTGGTTGGCCGGTATGCGCGTCGAGGCCAGGCGAATTCGGTGGCCCATTCGCCCCAAAGACGGATGCGCGGGGTGCGAAATGAGAAGTAGGGGCCCGCCCGTACCAAATCCTGCGGTGGCCGGTTGCCCTGCCCCGTGGCCGTGGGGGCAAGGGTTAGCGGGGGGTACTGGTAGTGCGCCTGCATGGCGGTGAGGCCCAGGATGAGCCGCCGTGTGGCGTATTGCGCGCTGGCGTACGAGACGAGCTCCCACGTGGTGCGGCGATGCCGTAGGGTGGCCTCGGTGCGGAATGGGCCCGCGGGCTTGAGATGCCGAATTCTCCATCCTCCATCCTGTGACGCCAGATGGGCATCCACACGTTGCCCCGAGAACCCAGCTAGTAGGTGTGATCGCCCGTGACGCAGGGTGATAGACAGCCCGCGCAGCAGCTGACCGCTCGAGCTGGCGAAGGCTCCCCGGGCGCGGGTGAAATGGCCCCAGGCGACCGCATCGCTCCCTAGGAACGACAGCGAGCCGGTGCCTAGCACCAGCCCGTAGCCGGGGCGTAGGGCGTGGTCGCCCAGCACGAGACGCATGCGTAGTGGCCATTGCAGGTCGGCCTGCGCGTAGCCCGAGTAGAATCCGTAGCCGTGGGGACTGTGCTTGCTGAATGCGGGCTCTCCAGCCGCTTTGCTCCCCTTGAGACCGGCTTGCAACCAGGGGTCGGCCGTGAGTACAAGCCGTGTTTGCAGGGCCAGTGGCGAGCCCAGCACTCCGTTTCTGCGCTGCTTGGAATCCTGGTCGGTCGCAGGCTCCAGGGGCACAGGGTATATGGCTCGCTGCGTGATGCTTAGCTGTCGTGGCGCAGGTGGCCCGTTGGCCCACCGGAGCCCGTTGTCCACGTGGAGCCAGGGCATGATGCGTAGCGCCATGGGGCGGGGGAGCCCCTCCACGGCAAACAGCTCGTGGAGCGATTGCAGGGGCCCGTGCCGGGCGATGTGCGCCATGATGGCTTGCGCCCCCTCCTCGGTCATGTGGGGCACGTCGAGCAGCTGATCCAGCGTGGCCCCGTTGACATTGAGGCTCTCGGTGCGCCAGGACTCGAGCGATTCGTCCAGTGCGGAGGCATACTCCCCGTCGGCGTAACGCTCCACCATGCGCGCGGCCGCATCCTCCAGGGTCGGGGGTGGAGGATGCGCAGGCACCGTGTCCACGAGAGGCAGCAGCAGTGACGCTAGCAAGCCGACGAGCATGGCCGTGTCTCAACCCGCAGTGACCGGCGAATGCAGCGCGGGCCGCAGGGGGATAATGGCAAATTTACCGATTATTCCCACCGCATGCTGCGGGGTAGGGGCCGTGGATCATTCGTGTCATAGAAAGGGTACCGACACCATGCTTGCGACGTATCAAACCCATATTTGGCCTACAAAATACGGACTTGGTACGGTGTTGCTACCTTGTGGGCATGCGTCATCCTAGTCCCAAAGCGCAGCGCGCACGCCCCGGGGGGCCCAGGCGGTGGCTGCGCAGCTCTTGCTCTAGGTCGGTGGGGTGGAGCTGCCGCTTGTCAGCTCGGAATGAGGGGAGCAAGGGGACGCAGGGCTCCGTTCCGGCCACATTGTGGCGGATGGACGGGGATCAGGGGGCGGATCGCCTGGCTGGCAGGCCCGCAGGGTGTCGGGATTAGTGGATCTCCTTGTGGGTCATGATGGAGAGCACCATCTCGTCGGTCTCGCGCATCCCCTCGCTGCCGATGGAGCCGAGGTTCTGGATGGTGCGCTCCACGCAGTCGTCTATGATGCCATCATGCGACGAGATGCAGGAGCCGTCGATGGCCAGCAGGGCCGAGGTCACGGCGCAGCTCACGCCGGCACTCACCTTGAGGGCGCAACCCACTTTGGCCCCGTCGCATAGCATACCCGTGACGTTGCCGAGCATGTTCTTGATGGTGCTGACGATGTCGTTCAGACTCCCGCCCATGAGGTAGGTGATGCCGCATCCAGCCCCGGACGAGGCCACCACGCATCCGCACAGCGCGGATAGGCGCCCTAGGTAGCCCTTGATGTGGATGGCCACCAGGTGCGAGAGGGCCAGCGCGCGGGCCAGCTGCTCGCGGCTCGATTTCAGGAAGTCGGCCGCTGCCACCACCGGCATCGTGGCCGTGATCCCCTGGTTGCCGCTCCCCGAGTTGCTCATCACGGGGGTTGTCGAGCCGGCCATACGGGCATCGCTCGCGGCGGCGGTCACGGCCATGGCTTGCTCGAGGAGCCCTTTCCCCACGAGGCCTGTTCCCATGCGTGCCCACAGCTTGCGACCCACCTCTAGCCCGTAGTTCCCCGTCAGCCCCTCCTCGGCTATGGCCCGGTTGAGCCGTTCGCTCTCCAGGATGAATTCTATTTGCTCGAGGGGTACCTGGGTGATGAAATCGTAAATGCCTGCCACGGTGATAGAGCGCGCATCGGCGTGGGGTGCTGTGCCTTGCTCTGGGCATTGCCCCTGCGCGCAGTGCAGCACCTGCCCGTCAAGGGTCACCTCCACAATGTTGGAGTGCATGTCGGCAATGGTGCAAGTGGCGCAGTGCCCCGCCTCGTCCTCCACGGAGGCGCGCACGTAAAGCTTAGCCACGTTTTCGGCCACGTGCACCTCTACGCCCCCACGGGCGATCAGGGCCTCGGCCCGACGCACGGACTCGTTGTTCACATGCTTGAGGAGCTCGAGCGAGTCCTGGCTATTGCCCTCCACGGCCCCCAGCGCGGCGGCTATGATGAGCCCCGTCTGCCCGGTGCCAGGGATGCCCACGCCCATACCGTTCTTGAAGATGTTGGCGCTGGTGCCCACCGACACGCGGCATGGGCTGGACTGAAGTGCCTCGCGGGCCCGGGCCACCGCCAACGCCACAGCAATAGGCTCGGTGCACCCCAAGGCGGGTACTACCTCGCTACGCAACAAGTCGATATACACTTGGGGGTCTACATTTTCCATGGTATAGTCCTGATGATGGGGACACTAGGGGACAGTCCTCTTTCCTGAGGCGGCGCAAAGGTATAGAACTTCGCATAATGCCCACCACCCCTTCTCGCGGCACGTGTTACACATGCGAATTGTATTAAATTTATCGTGTGCACTTGTTTGTCACAGCGCATTCTGTGGAACAGATTCCCCGCAGAGGACGTATAATATAGAAGGCGTATGGGCTTGGAAGAAGTACAGGTTCATGCAGCGCGATAATTCGACTAGAGGGCCCATTAAGAGACCGGACTCTCTCCCCCTCTACAAGCCGATCGATTGGTGGAATCCGTGGCTCATGGTGTGGGATTCGTAAAGCAGGGAGGTGTAGCAATGCGTTCGAAACAGATATTATTGCTGGTAGTGCTCGGGGCGATTGTTTGGGGAGTCGGGTGCACAAAGGGTGAGGTGCGCTTGATTGCTAAAGGTAAGCGCATTGTATTGAATCACAACTACATGGCCATTCGGGCCCAGGATGGCAGTGCCGTGCAGGTGCGTTTGCGCTACAGCGTGTACGATGCCTACCAAGGCGTGAACCGGGTGAAGGACTCCACGTGCGAGACACCCTGCCTGGTGGGGGGAGAGCCCGTGCAAGTGCTATACGATAGTTTGGGCAAGTGGTTCGGTAGCATCCACCACATGTACTACAAGAGTTCTTTTCGCAGGCGCTATATGGAGTATGCTCCCCGCGAGGCGGACTACTGGGAGGTGGAGAATCTGAGCACGACACCCCTGGAGTACTGCATTGTGGGCAACGAGCCATTTGAATTCCGCACGTCATTCGATCCCAAGAGCTCACCAGGGGAGAAGTTTGGCCCCGTGCTCCCCCCCTACGTGGTGAATCATAACCCGTCGCCCATCTACCGCAAAGCTCCGATGCTCTACCTGCTGATGCCCGATTTGGCCCCACAGCGGGACTATCTGGTGTTCACAGATGATGAATCGGAAGCATTGCAGAGCGTGCCCCTGCGTCGTGGGCAGATGGGTGATGTGAAGGAGGGCCTTCCGCTCAGCATCGATAGTGCCATGGCCCTCTACCGTGCTGATTTTACGGAAAAAGGGAAGAAGGTGCTCTATGTCGATTTTTCCACATCCACTACGTCTTATGAGATAGAAGCCATTGCGTCGTATCACTACAGGCCGATGTATGGCACCATTCGCGGTAGTGAGACTGTGCGCAACCAGGGCGATTTGTTTGTGGTGGCAACCTATTGGGGGAAGCGCGTTGACCTCAGTGTGGCCCGCGAATTCTAGCTGTTCCCTATAGGCCTCGTGGAGCCTTGCTTGCTTTCGCCTTCTCGTGGGCCGAGGCAGGCAGGGCTCCATTTGCGCTTACGAGGGTCAGCATCTTTCCTGCCAATGGGCTATGATATCACTTCTTAGGTAAAATGGGCACATTTTCCCTGCGTTGCGAGTAGGCTATGTGGCGGATTTCTGCTACCTTTGCACCGAGGGTAGAAGGTGCTAACACAATCCAACCGACAGCTATGATAATTCTTGTGCTCAACTGTGGGAGTTCGTCCATCAAGTACCAGGTTTTAGCGATGGGCGATGTCCCTCAGCTGCTGTGCAAGGGGTTAGTGGAGCGCGTGGGGGCCTTGAGTAGCCCGCTCGAGCATCGGGTGATGGCCACGGGCCTCCGTGAGAAGCGCGATATACACGCTAGCAATCACAGCGAGGGGATCGCATGCGTGCTTGAGATGATTACCGATCCTCGAGTGGGTGTGGTGGAGAGCGTGGATCGCATTGAGGCGGTGGGGCATCGGGTGGTGCACGGGGGCGAACGCTTTGCGGCGAGTGCCCTCATCACCCCGGAGGTGGAGGCGGAGATTGAGGGCTGTTTCGAGCTGGCCCCGCTGCATAATCCGGCTAACCTGATGGGGATACGCGCCATGCGTGGCCTGCTGCCGCAGGTGCCACAGGTGGCGGTATTTGACACCGCATTCCACCAGACACTGCCGCCGGAGGCGTACCGCTACGCGCTACCAAGCGAGTACTACGAGCGGCTACGGGTGCGCAAGTACGGGTTTCATGGCACGAGCCATATGTATGTGGCCCAGCGTGCTGGCCAGATCTTGGGGAAAGCATGGGATGCGTTGCGAATTATCACCTGCCACCTGGGGAATGGGGCCTCGGTGTCGGCTGTGGATCACGGTCGCTCGGTAGACACGAGTATGGGGTTCACGCCGGTGGACGGCCTGATGATGGGTACGCGGTGCGGTGAGGTGGATCCGAGCGCGCTCATCTACATCGCGGAGAAGGAGGGGCTCTCCTACGAGGCGTTGAAGGAGCTTATCAATGGCCGCAGCGGCATCCTCGGGGTGTCTGGCGTGTCGAATGACATGCGTAACGTGGATAAGGCTGTGCAGGAGGGGAACCATGAGGCGGCTTTGGCGCGCAACATGTTTGTGTACCGAATCCGCAAGTGCATTGGGGCCTACGCCGCGGCGATGGAGGGGGTGGACGCCATCGTCTTCACAGGAGGCATCGGCGAGAATGATACGGCAGTGCGTGGGGCTGTAGGGGCTCACCTAGGGTATCTGGGGGCTGAGCTCGATGCGGCGAAGAATGAGACTATTCGCGGCGCTGAGGCGGCGATATCTACCCCGGCCTCGCGCGTTGCGTTGCTGGTGATCCCCACGGATGAGGAGGGAATGATTGCGCGTGACACGTGGCGCATTGCCACGGAGCACCGGGGGAATAACCGGTAGGACGGCCCACGGTATGAGCATCGACACATTATTAGTTTAGAGCCATGGCGATAAAGAGACTTGACGACCTGTTTGAAGTGCTTCGTGCTAAGCCCCGTAAGCGGCTGGTGGCGGCTTACGCCAATGATGCCCACACCATAGAGGCGGTGTCGAAGGCAATCGATTTGGGACTGGTGGAGGCCACGCTGGTAGGGGACACGGATACGATTCACAAGGTTTGCCAGGAGCTGGGCATTGATGCCGGGCGGTTTGAGATTGTGCAGGAGAGCGTGGACACGAAGGCTGTGGCCCGGGCCGTGCAGCTCATCAACGAGGGGCGTGGCAACCTGCTCATGAAGGGGCTGGTGACGACCGATAAGTATATGCGGGGTATCCTGAACAAGGAGACTGGCCTTATGCCGCCCAAGGCGGTGCTCTCGCATGTGACGGTGGTGCAGATTCCAACCTATCACAAGCTGCTGACGGTGGGAGACGTGGCGATCATCCCAGCTCCCGACTTCAATCAGAAGGTGGCCATTACCAACTACCTGATCCGGGTGGCTAAGACGCTGGGTGTGGAGTGCCCCAAGGTGGCTTTCCTCGCGGCCACGGAGCAGGTGTCCACGGGGATGCAAGCTTGCGTAGATGCGGCTGTGCTGGCCAAGATGGGCGAGCGTAAGCAGATACTGGGCGCAACGTTTGACGGTCCGCTGGCGCTGGATGTGGCCATCGACAAGGAGTCGGCCTCCATCAAGAAGCTGACGAGCGATGTGGCCGGTGATGCCGACTGCTTGCTGTTCCCCAATATCGAGAGTGGGAACGTGTTCTTTAAGACTTGCACCAAGTTTGCCAAGGCGGAGCTTGGCGCCATGGTGATGGGGGCGAAGGTGCCCTGCGTGCTCACCTCGCGCGGGGATAGCGTGAACTCCAAGATGTATTCCATTGCCCTTGCGGCCAATGCGGCTGACTAGTCCGCGCAATACGATTTACTGTGATGGAAAAGAATTTGATACTGGCCATCAATCCGGGTTCAACATCCACGAAGATTGCGGTTTTCGAGGGTGAGAACCAGGTCTTCATTACGACGCTACGCCACACGGCCGAGGAGATCGGCCGCTATGCGTCCATTGCTGAGCAGTTCCCCTTCCGCAAGCAGATCATCCTGTCGGAGCTGGATAAGGCGGGGATCGATACCGGTCGGCTCGTGGCTGTGGTGGGGCGTGGCGGTCTGCTGCGCCCTATCGAGTCGGGGGTGTATGAGGTCAACGAGCGGATGATACACGACCTGGAGCATCCTGTACTGGGGCACCACGCCAGCAATCTCGGGGGGCTCATCGCGCACAGCATCGCCTCTAGCATCCCGGGTGCAAAGGCCTACATCGCCGATCCGGTGGTGGTGGATGAGATGCAGGATGTGGCCCGGGTGACGGGGCTGCCGCAGTGCCAGCGTAAGTCAATATTCCATGCGCTCAACCAGAAGGCCATTGCGCGCACCTATGCCAAGTCGCAGGGCAAGCGTTACGAGGACTTGAACCTGGTGATAGCCCACCTGGGTGGGGGTATCTCCGTGGGGGCACATGCCAAGGGGCGTGTGATCGATGTGAACAATGCGCTCGATGGCGACGGCCCATTCTCACCAGAGCGGGCTGGGACGCTACCTGCGGGTGCACTGGCCGATCTCTGCTTCTGTGGGGAGTTTGACAGGGCCCAGATTTCCAAGCTTCTCTGCGGGAAAGGGGGCATGGTAGCTCACCTGGGACACAACGATGCCTACAAGCTGGAGATGGATGCTAAGGCCGGGCATGGCCCGTCGGTGCTATTGCAGGATGCCCTGTGCTATAACGTGGGCAAGAGCATTGGTGCCATGGCCACAGTGCTAGAGGGGGCCGTGGATGCTATCCTCCTCACGGGTGGCATTGCGCATAACCCCTACCTGGTAGATTACGTGAAGAGGATGGTAGCATTCATTGCTCCCGTGGTGGTGTATGCGGGTGAGGATGAGATGGCCGCACTGGCCATGAACGCCCGCATGGTGCTTAGCGGGGAGATGAAGCCCAAGGTATACTAGCAGACAGCATTTGGTAAAAGTGGGAGGGGGGTATGACAGAAGAGCAGAATCGGACGCATGGAGCGCAATTTGATGCGCTTGCGCTGTTGCGCCACATAGCGGGGTACGTCCATCAGCACAGGTGGATCCATGTGGTCTTCTTATGCGTTGCGATAGTATTGGCAGTCCTGCTGGTGCGTAGCAAGCCGAGGTATGTCTCGGCATTTGCGCTGGTGATTTCGGATACGTGGATTTCTCCAGACGAGATGCAGTATGTCCTTGACGGCTATGCACGTGGTGGTGATACGGCCAGTGGGCTGTCTGATTTCCAGCGTCACACCAAGGAGATCCTACTCAAAGGTGTGAATGGGGCTGACTACGTGGAACGGCAGACCCCGCAGGGGCTGAAGCTAGTCTTCAATGTCCAGTGCCAGTTCACTAAGAAGATGAACCGTGAGCTCCTTAAGCGCGATGTGATACGCTACATTAGCGAACATCCCTACGTGATTCGGGTTTGCGAGGAGAGGGAGCAAGAGATTATGCTGGAGCTGCGGAGCCTTGATTCCATGTCGCAGTCCATACGTAAAACCTTCAGGAATTTGCTTGCAGAGGGAGGCTCTGGACGCTTCCTGGTGGATGTGAATTCCCTAGCCGATCCGGATAAGCTCTTCGTTAGCCGTACGGATCTTCAGATCAAGTTGAGCCGACTCAAGAGGTTTTGTGATATCGTATCAGTTGGCGAATTTGAGAATTTATCCGTAAAGCGCACCGCCTCGTTCACCGTTGCGTTCTTTCTGCTCCTCTCGCTAATCTATGGAGGGATTCGGGGTTTCCGTGCCCTGCTGAGCCCAACAGATAAGCATTAGCGGAGGCGGTGTCAGCTTGTGTTTGCACATGCGAGCCACGGTTCCTCTACTAGGGATCGTGGCTCGCACGTGTTTGCATTTGCCACATGCTCGATTCTAATAAGTGCGAGAAATTCCTATTCGCTCAAGGCTCTCTGCTTATGGCTTTTTACGGGCTGGTGAGTGCACTGCGGTGTAGTGAGGTAGGCTACTTGTGCCCACTCTTAGCTGGTAAAATGGCAGCCGATACGCTTTGTACTGGACTTCTCTGCTCATGGCTTTTTATGTGCCGACGAATGCACTGTGGTGTACGTGGGGGGCTTACTTGTAAGCCCTCATTTAGCCAGTAAAATAACAGCCGCTACACTCTGCGGTGGTGAGAGTGTAGCGGCCGTCATGATCCGTGCGGCTCCTCGTTAGCCTTCCTTGAGCTGCCCCTTGCCTTGGCGTATGATGGTGGGCCCATCCTCGGTGCAGTCCACCACGGTGGAGCCTATCAGCTCCCCCGTACCACAGTCGAGAATCGCATCCACCAGGTGCCCCCATCGTTCGAGCATGAGCTCGGGGTACTGGGCATACTCTGGTTCGCCGGCTGGTGCTGGCAGTGAGGTGGTAAGCAGTGGGACTCCTAGCAGCTGCACGAGCCCACAGGGGGTGCCATGGGCTGGAATACGTACTCCCACCGTCTTTCGTTTACTTAGAAAGTGCTCTGAGAGCCCATTGAGACCCGGTAGAATGAAGGTGAATGGCCCTGGCAGATTGTCCTTCATGAGCCGAAAAGCCCAATCGGAAACCCGTGCATAGCTGGCGACCTGACTGATGCTATGGCAGATGAACGAGAAGCGAGCCTCCTTCGGCTTTAACCCCTTGAGCTGAATCACGCGGGCGACAGCCTTAGGGTGGTCTATAGCGCACCCAATCCCGTAGAGCGTATCCGTGGGATATATAATGACCCCATCATCCCTGAGCATGTCTGCCACACGCTCGAGGATAGGGTCGTGCTGGGCATCGGCATACACGCGGATGAGCGGGGCGGCACGCCGTGAGGCTTGGGACATTCTCACAGTACAACCTATCCGTTGAGGCGCTTGTAGTCTGCCAGGAATCGCTCCAGACCGCTGTCTGTTAGCGGGTGCTTCAGGAGTCCCTCAATGGCGCTGAGCGGGCAGGTTACCACGTCAGCCCCAGCCTGCATGCACTGCACAATGTGCATGGTGTGACGGATGGAGGCCGCTAGTACTTGGGTCTCATAGCCGTAGTAGCTGTACATGTCCACGATGCCGCGCACCAGGGCGACCCCATCTTCAGAGATGTCATCTAGCCGTCCCACGAATGGCGACACGTACGTGGCCCCGGCCTTAGCAGCCAGCAGGGCTTGTCCTAGTGAGAACACCAGCGTGCAATTCGTGCGGATGCCTTGGGTGTTCAGCCAGCGCACGGCGCGTATCCCATCGCGCGTGCAGGGCACCTTCACCACAATGCGTGGGTGCAGGGCCGCAAGCACTTTCCCCTCCTGGCACATTCCCTCCATGTCCACCGCTATCACCTCAGCGCTGACATCCCCTTCTGTGAGCTCGCAAATCTGCTGGTAGTGACGATGGATGTTCTCAGTACCGCTGATGCCCTCCTTGGCCATCAGGGAAGGATTGGTAGTCACACCATCGAGAACACCTAGTTCGGCTGCCAACCGAATCTGCTCCAGGTTGGCTGAATCTATGAAAAACTTCATTGGGTTCGTTGTTTCTTCTTGGCAATATGCGGGTACCTGGCCCTCTGCTTCGCCCACGTGGTGGCGAGAAAACGGCGGGTGATTAGTTAGCCTGCGGTTGATCTGCCCGCAAGTTCTCATCTAGCCAGCGGTAGAATTCCCGCTGCCAGAGCAGACCATTCTGCGGCTTCAGCACCCAGTGCGATTCGTCAGGGAAGAAGAGGAATCGGCTCTTGATGTTCAGCATCCGTGCAGCATTAAAGGCAGCCATGCCCTGCGTGTAGGGAATGCGGTAGTCCCGTCCCCCGTGAATGATCATGATGGGGGTATTCCAATTCTGCACGAACATATGGGGACTTGAGGCAAAGCTCTTCTGTGCCACGGCGTTGGATTTATCCCACGGCTTACCGCCCATCTCCCACTCGTCGAAGAACATCTCTTCGGTCGTGTAGAACTCCATCTCGCTGTGGAACACGCCACAGTGGCTGATGAAGGCCTTGAATCGACCATTGTGATTGCCCGCCAGCCAGTTCACCGTGTATCCGCCGTAGCTGGCTCCTACGGCCCCCATGCGTGATGCATCAATCCCTGGCTCCTTCGCCAGCTCATCGGTGGCCGCCAGGAGGTCGCGCATCTCTTGGCCCCCGTGATCCTTGCTGATCTGATCCGTCCATTCCTGACCAAACGTGAGCACACCCCTACGGTTGGGGGCTATCACCACGTAGCCTTGTGAGGCCATCAGGGCCAGGTTCCAGCGGTAGCTCCAGAACGGCGTGAGGGCACTCTGCGGCCCCCCCTCGCAGAACAACAGGGCCGGGTGGCGTTTGGTGCTATCGAAATCGGGTGGGAAAAGCACCCAGGTCGCCATTTGCTTATTGTCAGAGGTCTGAATCCAGTAGACATGCACCTCGGGCATACGGATTTGCGACAGCAACTCGTCGTTGATGTGCGATATCTGGGTGGCATCACCCGTGACGAGATCCACGTTGTAGAGCTCAGCCGGCTTGGTGAATGATACCCGGTCGGCCACCAGCCGATGGCCGGCTAACGTGGCAGAGTGGTAATCATGCATCCCCGAAGTGATTGCGATGGGCTCATCCTCTCCGAGCTGAAGCTTGTATATCTGCGTCGTGCCTCTCACCCCAGCCACGAAGAGGAATCCTGAGGCATCGGGTAGCCAGCTAAGGGCTGAGGGGCTGTAATCGAAATACGGAATCAGGTGTTCAAGCTCCTTGCTCTCCAAGTTTAGCAGGGCTATCCGATCCTTATCCGCCTCGAATCCTCCACGCGCCATGCTCAGCCAGGCCAGGTAGCGTCCGTCGGGCGAGAAGGTGGGGCAGCGGTCATAACCCGGGTTAGGCGTAGACACATTCACCGTCTCACCAGTGGTCACATCGTAGAGGTAGATGTCGGAGTTCGTGCTGAAGGCGGCCTCACGGCCCTCGAGCTTCTTGCAGGTGTAGGCTATGGTCTTGCCATCGGCCGACCAGCTCACCTCCTCCATGCCACCGAATGGGCGGAGCGGCGAATCATAGGGCTCATTCTCCAGGATATCCTTTGCGCCATTTACTTTGCCATCCTTCGCCATGGTGCCCACGAAGAGGTGGCTCCTGGTGCCATCGTCCCAGCTATCCCAGTGCCGATACATCAGGTCGTCGTAGATCTGACCCGAACTTTTGGACAGGTCGGGGTAACGATCGGCCACCTTGGGAAGCACCTGAACCGTCGAGGCGAAGAGTATCCGCTGGCCATCGGGCGAGATCTTGAAGCCATCGATGCCAGTTTCGATGTCCGACAGACGTGTCACCCCCTTGCCGTCGGCTTGCATGCTGTAGAGCTGCGCGCTGCCATCCTTGGTGCATACAAAGTAGATTCGCTCATCGCTCTGCCACGCCAGGTTGTAGCACTGGGCCTGGAAATCCGTGATCTGCTTAGCCTCACTGCCATCCAGGGATGATACGAATATCTCCGTCCAGCCCTTGTTCGCCTCCATGTCGTAGCGCGTCACCGTGTACGCCACGCGGCTATTGTCGGGAGACACCACGTACTCCCCCAGGCGTCCCATCGCCCAGAGTGCCTCTGGGGTGAACACCCCATTCTCCACGGTAGCCTGGTAGGGCTTAAGCCTCTCGGGCGTTGCCGTCCCGTCCGTGGACAGATTACACGAGGCCATTGTTAACACGCTTAGTGCCAGGCTTGCGAGGAGTACACGTGATTGCATTGCGGCTACAGTTTAACATCGTACCGCAAAGGTAGCATTATTTGCCCGGCGTGCCAGGGCACACCGCACGCTATGCCCCGAATGCCATGCCCTCATCTCCCCTGCACATCCGGCATTTGTATGGGTTTCCGAGGGTGTGGATCATGCCACCAGGCACCATATGGCTAGCGTCAATCCCGGGCTTCACCGCATTCGCTGCACCCCCGGATCGGTAACTATTACTACCTTTACGCGTTCAGCACGCCAGCGGGGCAGGCGGTACAGCCGTCGGCCGGATGTGGGGCGGGCTCGCAGCAAGATGATTTCGATCTGTATCCCCGTCTACAACTTCAACGTGGTCGATACGGTGCGCCGGCTCCTAGAGCAGGCCGATCGGCACAACGTGGAGGTAGAGGTCGTGATCTTCGACGACCGCTCGTTGAGCTACTACGAGGAGACCAACCGGGCGTTGCGTGACGATCCCCGCGTGCGTTACCTGCCCCTGATCGAGAACATGGGCCGTAGTCGCATCCGTAACTGCCTGGCGGACTACGCGCAAGGCGACTGGCTCCTGTTCATGGACTGCGACATGGAGCCTGCCGATGCTTCATACCTCCATCGGTACGAGGAGCAGACGCACGCCCAGGTCGACGTGGTGTGTGGGGGGGTCGACTATGGGGCGCGGCCGCAGGCCAAGGCCAATCTCCTTCGGTGGCGGGCCGAGCTTCGGCGCAAGCGTGCCTACGAGCGCATGCAGCGCATCTCATTGCTGGCGCACGTCACCACGGGCAATTTCCTCGTGCGCCGGGAGACATTCCAGTGTGTGCGTTTCAATGAGAATCTCCAGGGCTACGGTCAGGAGGATCAGCTCTTCAGCCTCGAGCTCGCGCGGGTGGGGGCGCGTGTCACCTACATTGACAACCCCATGGTGCACCTCGGCTACGAGTCGAACGAGGAGTTCCTGCGTAAGTCCGAGGAATCGCTGGTCAACCAGGTGTGCATCTGGAATGCCAATCCCAATTTCCACCGTCAGCTCTTCCAGGTGAGCCCCAGGCTACGTGCGGCCGTGCTGCTGCGACGTATGCGACTGTGGTGGGTCATACTCCTGCCGTTCTACTTCCTGCAAGGGGTGCTTCGGCGCGCCGTGCTGCGGGGTGACCGCTGGATGGGCTTCTTCCACTTCTACCAGACGGGCTACCTGCTCATGGCACTGCGTATGTCCAACCTGCGTCCCCTGTTAGGCCGCAAGGCACGGGCCTCTTTTGTGCAGGCGAACACGGCGTAGCGGAACGCCTGCGTATCGCCATCATCCCAAGTCGAGTAACATCATCGCTATGAAACGGATAACTGTGATTGGTGCTGGCAATGTCGGTGCCACGTGTGTCAATGAGATTGCCCGTCGCCATCTGGCCGAGGAGGTAGTCGTTGTAGATCTGAATGAGGGGGCCTCCAAGGGTAAGGCGCTCGACATGTGGCAGACGGCCCCCATCCAGGGCTTCAGCACGCGAATCATCGGGGCAGGTAATGACTACAGCCTTACGGCTGATTCCGGCGTGGTCGTCATCACCGCTGGCCTCCCGCGCAAGCCGGGCATGAGCCGTGACGACCTCATCGGCACCAATGCCAAGATCATGCAGTCGGTGGTCGAGCAGGTGATGCGCCACTCGTCCAACCCCATCATCGTGGTCGTAACCAATCCGCTGGATGTGATGACCTACGCGGCCTACCTGGCTAGCGGATTGCCTCATCAGCGGGTGTTCGGCATGGCGGGCGTGCTCGACACGGCGCGTTACAAGGCGTTCATCGCCACCGAGCTGGGGGTCTCTCCGCGCGATGTGAGTGCAATGCTCATGGGTGGGCATGGTGACACCATGGTGCCGCTCCCGCGTTACACAGCTGTCTCTGGTGTGCCAGTGCGTGAGCTCATGGCTGAGGACACCCTGCAAGCCATCATTGCCCGCACCAAGGTGGGCGGTGGGGAGATTGTAAACCTCATGGGCACCTCAGCCTGGTACGCTCCGGGTGCTGCTGCGGCCGAGATGGTAGAGGCCATTGTGCGCAATGAGCGTCGCGTGTTGCCCGTGTGCGCCATGCTGCAAGGCGAGTATGGCATGCGCAATCTCCACCTGGGTGTGCCAGCCATCCTGGGTGAGAACGGCGTGGAGCGCGTGCTCGAGTTGCACCTCGACGAGGGCGAGCAGCAGCTCCTCCGCGCATCGGCGCAGGCCGTAAAGAGCGTCATGTGCACGCTCGACGGCATGGATCTCTTCCCCCAGAAGATGGGTGCGCTGCCACTGTAAAACCCGTTGCCCACATACATCTAAGGCGCATTTGCCTGCTCTGCGCAGGATAATATTTGCAACATGAAACACGTAGAGAGGACGGCAGCGTGTCTGCTGTGCCTATTGGCTTGGGGTGGTGTCACGGGGGTGCTACCAGCCAGAGCTCAGGAGCCCCCCACCACGCCGGAGACCCCCATCAGGACGATACGCGAGTACGAGAGCGCGCGTGTTGCAGGCCGCAAGTACATCAGGGTGTTACAGCCCATGGAGCTCAGCGGGCGCAAGCTCAACGCCTACCGCGGCTACAGCGTGGCCGATGCGGTGCGCTACTACTCGGGCCTGCTCTTCAAAGATTACGGGGGACTTGCCGGATTCAAAACCATCAATGTGCGGAGCCTCGGCTCAGAACGTATCAATGTGTTTTACAACGGCATCGAGCTCCACAACGCCTACAACGGGCAGGTCGACCTAGCCAAGTTCTCGCTCGACAACATTGGGGGCCTTGCACTCTACAGCGGCCAGAAGGGCGACATCTTCCAGTCGGCTACCGACTTTGCCAGCGCCGGGAGCCTCTACATCACCTCACGGCGCCCTACCTTCCAGCCGGATGTGAAGACCAATTTCAAGGCAGGCGTGCGTGGCGGCTCATTCTTCACCGTCAATCCGTCGCTCTACTACGAGCACGACCTCGGCAACTACATCACCACCACGGCCAGCCTCGAGTTCCTCACCAGCAACGGCGAGTACCCCTTTCACTATCGCCGCTACAACGCTGAGGGGGAGAAGGTGTACGACTTCCGGGCCCATCGCCGAAACAACGCCATCTACGCCTCCCGCGCCGAGGCCTCGCTGCATGGCATCTTCGACCGTGGGGTGTGGAACATGTTCCTGTACCACTACGGCTCCACGCGGGGCATCCCCGGGGCCATCGTCAACAACGTGACCTACCGCGGCGAGCGCATCACCGAGCGCAACTCATTCCTACAGGGCAATGTCAAGATCGACGTGGCCGATGGTTACCAGACACAGGTCAACTACAAGCTAGGCTTCGACTACACGCGCTACGTCAACGAGGATGACAAGATCGTGCGCATCGACAACACCTTCCGCCAGTATGAGGCCTACCTTTCCAACTCGCACCTCTATACCGTGATGGAGGATCTCGACCTCACAGCGGCCTACGATGTGCAATTTGCCATGCTGCGCAAGTACGACGAGGTGCTCGATCGTCCTGCGGCCAACTTCGGTCGCCCTATGCAGCTGAAGAACCTCCTATCGCTGGCGGCTCAGTATTCGGTGGGAGATGTCCAGATGCAGGGGAGCGTGCTCGGCACATTTGTCAACAGCTTCGATAAGAAGGGGTACGACTCCTATGGCAACCACAGGGCTCTCACGCCTGCGTTTCTGGTGTCATACACCCCCTGGAAACGCATCGATTTCTCTGTGCAGGCCTACGTGAAGCAGACTTTCCGCCTGCCCAACTACAACGATCGCTACCTCTCCGAGGTGGAGGGCGATAGGCTCAACCCGGAGAAGATGCTCCAGTACAGCCTGGGGGTCATCTACAGCCAGAAACAGGATGCGGCCATCCGTGAGTACGGGGTGACGGCCGAGGGCTATTATCACGACGTGCGTGACAAGATCATTGCCTACCCCAAGGGGCAGCTGTTCCGGTGGTCGATGGTCAATCTGGGGCGTGTGCGCATTGTCGGGGCCGATGCCATGGCCTACATGCGCTACCGGGCCCTGGGCGAGCTGGAGATCACCACCCGCGTGCAGTACCGCTTCCAGCAGGCGCGCGACGTGACCAACCGGCACGACTCCTACTACAAGAATCAGATCCCCAACATCCCCCTGCACAGCGGTTCCGCCACCGTGAGCATGGGCTGGCGGGGCTGGATGCTCAACTACAGCTTCCTCTACGTGGGCACGCGCTACGGCCGCCAGGAGAACATCCCCTACTACGAGCTGCAACCCTGGTACACGCATGACGTGTCGCTCGGGAAGGGCTTCACCCTCGGTGGGTGGGCCTTCAAGTGCCTTGCCGAGGTGAATAACGTCTTTGGGCAGGACTTCGAGATCGTGGCCAACTACCCGATGCCCAAGCAGATGTATCGTCTCACCCTTACAGCCGAGCTTTAGCGATGGGAGGACTACGCGCTATTCAGCTGATGGCCCTTGCAGTGCTGGTAGCCCTGCTGCCAGCCTGCCGCAAGGAGAAGTATCGCCCGAGCTCGGAGAATGAAACCATTACCGCGCTGGGTAACCTGCGGGTGGATGGTGAGGAGCCCGGGCAGGTGATCGGCATGTACCTGCTCAATGGGGGTGGGAAGGGCAACAACGAGGCCACGCTCGACTACCTCGACTTCGTCACGGGGGTCTACCATCGCAACATCTACGCAGAGAAAAACCCCAGTGCGCCCACATCTCTGGGTGATAATGGCACCGATCTCGCCGTGCAGGATGGCAAGTTGTACGTCGTGCTCAACAACTCGCACAAGGTGGAGGTGCTCGACGCGCGCACCACGAGTCACATTGCGAGCATACCGGTGAACGACTGCCGTCGCATCGTCTTCAAGGGGGAGAGCGGCTACGTCAGCTCCTACCTCAAGCGGGGACACCGCGAGGGCGATGAGCCGCTGGGTGAGGTGGTGCGCTTCAACGTGGCCGATAATACCGTTACGGGTCGCGTCACCGTGGGCTGCCAGCCAGAGGACATGCTCATCAACGGCCACACCATGTACGTGGCCAACTCGGGTGCCTACAATGAGCCAAAGTATGACGATCGCCTATCCCTTATTGACCTCGGGGACTTCACGCAGACCGGCTTCGTGCGCGTGGGCCCGTGCCCATTCCGCATCGTCCGAGACGAGTTTGGCTACCTCTGGGTGAGCACCCGCAGCATCCCCCATGGGCCCGCTGGCCAGATCTACCGCATGGAGACTCTCGGCCAGACGGGCTTCTACCGTCTCTACGACTCCCTGGCCCTAGCCTGCTTCAGCGTGGCCACCAGCGGCAACATGCTCTACGCCGTGCACGGGCAGTGGTCCCCCTCGGGGCGCCCCGAGACCTTTCGCATCGAGTCGGTGGACATGTCCTCGGGGAGGCCATCCCTCCACCGCATCATCAGCGACAACTCCCTCGAGGCCATACAGCACCCCACCAGCATCACCCCGCATCCCACCAAGGATTACATCTTCATCACCGATGCCAAGAACTACACCTCCAGCGGTCGGCTCTACTGCTACTCGGGCTCAGGCAAACTCCGCTGGAAGGTGCGCACGGGTATAATCCCCACGAAG
>CAUUMS010000029.1:0-17976 GCA_963546395.1 uncultured Bacteroidia bacterium
TACGGGCGATTCTACGTCATTGAGGCGAATTTCAGGCAGAGCAAATCCTTCACGGATACTTTCGTAGACTGGCGCACCGGCGAGGTGGCTGGGAAATGCTCTGTGCAAAATGTGCATTTCAACTACCAATAGCCGACAGTTACTAGGCTAACGGCTAGAAGCTCAAAATGGCCCCGATTGACAGTCGGGGCCATTTTTGTCTTTCCGCAATATTACACCGTAAAATTTCTGCCCAGAGTACACTAAATGCAACGTTTGGCTATGCGTTCCGCACATCCAGGAACCCTGCCGGGTGCTAGGAGGTTATCAGCAGGCACGTTGGGAGCAATGCTCAGATTATCACACAAATAGCACCTGCGTGATAATGGGATTACAATCTGAATCCCTGCGAAAGCTCTCTGGCGAAGGAGCGGATAAGTCGAGGTTGTCCGCACTTCTCAACATGGCACCACCGCGCTGCCCGCATGCGGATACACCATTAGCCAACAGCAGGGGCATAAGCCCAATTCACCCCTAGACGAAAGAGCCCTGTACATGGCTACACGGCCATTACGCAATGCAGGAATGGCTGGACGAAGAATCAGGAGTCTCTCCCGCATTACAACTGCAGGAGGCTACACGGTAGTGCTAATGGCAATCACCGGATCGAGTGAAGCCGCTTGCTGAGCCGGTATATAGCCCGAGATGGTGCCGATGACAGCAGACAGCAGCAGCCCAATGAGTACATGCTGCGGGCCCACCGCTATCACGAAGGATGAGCCAAGATTCACCAGTACGGCCACCAATACCACAAGGCCAATGCCTATCATGCCACCTATGACGGAGAGGAAAATCGATTCGAATAGATACTGGAAGAGGATAAACCACTTCTTGGCCCCGAGCGACTTCTGAATGCCTATGATGCGAGTCCGTTCCTTGACGGAGACGAACATGATATTGGCAATGCCAAAGCCGCCGATAAGGATGGAGAATGCCCCTATCACCCAGCCTGCCGTAGTGAGTATTGAGAACAGCGATCCCAGCTCATCACTCAGCTTATCCACCCGATTGAGGGTAAAATTATCGTTAGCCGTGGGGGACAGCCTGCGAGAGGCGCGCAGAACACGCCGTATATCATCGTTCACCTCCTCGCCGGGCACACCTGGCTTGCCCGTGGCAGCTATGAGCGTCGAGGCATGGCGGAAATCAACGAACTTACGTGCGTATTGCAGCGGGATGAACATGCGCTCGTCGGGCGAATTACCGAAGTTAGATGACCCGTACTCTTTCACTACCCCAACCACCCGGGTGCGATAGCCCTTCAGGGTGATGAAATGACCCACCGGATTCTTCCCCGCAAATAGCTGTGAGGCTAGCGTGCTCCCCAACAGGCACACATTGGTGCCCCGAGCATACTCCGAGGCCGAAAAGCCACGCCCTTTATCAATGACCACCTTAAAGGCTCCCTCCAAATCTTTGGAGAGTCCCGCCACGTCGGCCTCATCAAGGGTCAGCTCCCGATTACGCAACACTCCGGAGAAAAAGACAGACATCCCAATGGTGGCCACCTGGCGGGCATTGCTCTCTATGGCCTGGTAATCGCGGTAGTCGGGCTCAGGAAAGCTGGCGTATACCCACCAGGGGTACTCACCTCGGCCGCCCCAGGCCCATTTTTGCACGTAGACGGTGTTATCGCCGAACTGGCTAATTTCGTTGGTGATATAGCTCTGCAACGAGTACACCACCACGAGCAGCGCCACGATAGTAAAGATGCCGATAGTGATGCCGAGCAACGACAGGAAGGTGCGCAGGCGATTACCCCGCATGTAGGAAAATACGAACCGCAGGCCATCATTCAGCAGCCTGCATGCCAGCAGAAGCTGGGCACGATACGCAGTAGCACCCATATGATGCCCACTCAATTCGTAATTACAACCCTCAAGCCTTCACTATCACAACGAGCAATGCCTACATGGCCCAATGTTCAGCCCTCAGCTAGGCCCTACCCTTTGGCGATCATGAGGCGGGGCGCTGCCCCAAAAGCTGAGCGTGCACCCGTCTCACACCATCGGCTAGAATCCCTTCTGTATCTCCGCAATCACCTCTGCCGGCTCCACGGGGATCCGCTTTTCCCCAAGCAGGCGACAACCCGTACTAGTGATGAGGATGTCATCCTCGAGGCGTATGCCCCCGAAGCGGCGGAAATTCTTCAGTGCCTCGAAGTTGATAAAACGGGAATTGATCCGCTCGCTCTCCCATTTGTCAATCAGGGCGGGTATAAAGTATATACCCGGCTCCACCGTCACCACGAAGCCCTCCTGCAACTTGCGACCACAGCGCAGGGAGGCCGTGCCAAACTGGTCGACACGCTGCGTCTCCTGATCGTACCCCACGTTATCCTCACCTAGGCCCTCCATATCGTGCACGTCGAGCCCCATCATGTGACCGAGGCCGTGAGGCATGAAGAGGGCATGGGCACCATTGGCCACAGCCTCATCGATATCACCCCGCATGACCCCGAGCTCTACTAGCCCCTCGGTGAGCACTCGGCACGCCGCCCGATGGATATCCAGGTAGGGAATCCCCGGCTTAGCCAGCTCAATACCCAGGTTAAGAGCCTTGAGCACGGTGTTGTATACGGCCAGCTGCACCTCCGAGAACTTTGCCCCGATGGGTATTGTGCGCGTGTTGTCAGAGGCGTAGTGCGACCGGGACTCAGCTCCGCAATCCACAAGGAGTAGGCGCCCCGTCTCTAGGTTCTGCGAATGATCCTCATTGTGCAGTGTCTCACCATTCTGCGACAGGATGGTGGCAAAAGATGTCTGGTGGCCATAGCTGGCCGCTATGCCCTCGAGGGCACCCGCAATGAGCTGCTCATGCACACCCGGCTGCGCCATGCGCATAGCTGTCACGTGCATCTGGTAGCCCACCTCCGCAATGCGGTCGAGCTCCTCCACCTCGCAGGGCTGCTTCACGGCCCGTAATGCAATGATGGCGTGCACCAGTTCGCGCGAGGAGTAGTTGCCCAGCGCGCGGGGGTGTATCCCCAGCAGGTCGCTGAGTGCCAACAGCTGCTCACCCCGATAGGGGTTCAGGAAGTGCACCCTACGACCCGCCTTGAGCGCCGAGGTCATCTCGCTGGCCAAGTCGCGCATTGGGCGAGTGGACTGCACCCCACAGCGAGCCGCCAGCTCACGCACGCTCGGCTGTGGCCCCATCCAGATGATGTCATCCATGCTGAGGTCATCCGCATAGATGGTGTCACGCCCCCCCTCGATGTCAACCACCCCCACCATGCCCGGGTTCTCAAGCCCAAAGAAGTAGAGGAAATTGCTATCCTGCCGAAACCGGTACGCATTACTCGGATAATTGATCGGCGAATAGCCATTACCCGGGAAAAGAATGAGTCCTGAGCGTATCTTACCACGCAAGGCATCGCGGCGCCTTCTATACTCCTGCTCGTCAAACATAGGAGGAAATTTTATAACATCGGTTACCCTGAACAACTTTGGTGTAAAGGTAGGAAAGATTCGCGAATTGGTCAACAAGTCCCATGCGGGTAGCACTTCGCAAGATACCCCCTACCCGACGGGGTCACTCCTCTTCCGATGCAGCTAGTAGCCGGCAGGTGGTGTGGGTGCAAGATGTAGGTATCAACTTTAACCCGTACATTTGGCCAGCCATGCGGCGACTACACGCCTGCTCTCTGCCCTATGAAAACACTCTCCCTACTCCACCTTGCTGCGGGGCTGGCCCTGTGGATGCCATGTGCCAACGCAGTGACGCCACCTGTCACCGATCATGCTGACACTACCTCGGTGATGGCCAACCTGCCCATGGGTGAGGTGGTAGTACAAGCCGAGCGTCGCCCATCGGTGCCGCTACAGGTACCGACCTCGGTGACGAGCCTACGGATGACGGGCACCTCCGCTGGCACGGCCGGCATTCGTTCACTGCTGCACGCTGTGCCAAGCCTCTACCTGCAAGAGAGTGGCATGCGCATCACCTCGCCGATATACATCCGGGGCGTGGGCTCCACGGCCGGCTCACCCCCCGTGGGATTCTACGTCGACGGGGCACCATTGCTAGACCGTGATGCATTCCACTTACCCATGGTAGACGTTGAGCAGGTGGACGTGCTCCGGGGCCCTCAAACCACCCTCTACGGCCGCAACAGCATCATTGGCCAGGTCAACGTGCGTTCACGGCGCCCCAGCGCAGTGCCTGGGGGAAGAATTAGCGTGTCCACCGGGAACCATGGGATGTGGTCTACGCTCGGCGTGGGTAATCTACCGCTGAGAGCGTGGCGCAGCCGTCTGGTCATCTACGCTGCTAGTGACCAGGGGTACGTGCGAAATCGCTACCCTGGCAACGATGGCTTCGCATCACGCACCTACCTGGCGCGCTACATGGGGAGCACCCGATGGGGTGATGCCTGGAGCGCGTTAGCTGGAATCACGGCCTCCTACGGGGACGACCACGGGTATGCCTACCACGCCGTGGACTCCCTACAGGCCCGTCCGTACGAGGTCAACTACAATTCGCCCGCACGCCTCATCCGCCGTCGGGTGCTGGCCTTTGCCCGCATCGAGCGCACAGGCAAGCACATTCATGCCGAGGGCGAGGTATCCTACGCCATGAACAACGACTCACAGCGTTACGATGCCGACTTTACCCATTACGACATCTTCGACAACAGCCGCAAGCATCGTCAGCACACATTCACGGGAGAGCTCATTGTGCGTGGCCAGGCCCTTTCGCAGCTCAGCTACATCGCCGGAGCATTCGGCTTCATGCGTCGCTCGCACCTGGCCTATCTGGCGCACTTCGGCAAAGATCGGGCCCTCCTGCTGAAACAGGGTGCCAAGGTCGTCTCACAGATGGACTACCAACACCTGGGGCGAGATGCCGGAGCCGCTGCATTCGGGCAGGTAGACTGGCAGGAGCCCTACAGCAAGATTCGCATCAGCCTCGGGATACGCGGCGAATGGGAGCGCACGGCCCTACGTTACCACGAGACGCTCACCACCCCGAGCAACTACGAGATGGAATGGGGTGAGCAGAACGACTCCCGCACCTACAACGCCCTGCTACCCAAGTTGGCGTTGCTACGCTCGTGGAACAACCAGATCTCCATCTACGGCAGCATCTCCAAGGGCTACAAACCCGGCGGGTACAATGCCATAAACAATGAGCCGCTGGCGCAGAACCCCGACCTAAGCTATGGGGCTGAGACCCTGTGGAGCTACGAGGTGGGTCTCAAATTCAGAAGTCGCACAGGCCGCTACCATCTCTCGCTGGCAGCCTACCTCATGGACTGGCACAATCAGCAGATCTTCACGCTAGGGCGCATGGGCCCAGCCATCAAGAATGCAGGCGACATCCGCAGTGTGGGTGGGGAAGTTGAGGGTGCCGTGCGCCTCACCTCGTGGCTCAAATTCAGCGGGGCCATCGGCTACAACCGGGCTCGCACCACTCGGCACATCAATCCCAACGTGGTAGGCAAGCAGGGCGTATTTGCCCCCGATCTCACCGCCAGTGGCACTCTCGCCTACCAGCAAACCCTATTCCCCGCCTATGGCATAACCCTCGGGGCCCAGCTAAACTACTCCGGCTACGGACGGCAGTACTTCGACGAGCTCAACACCCTCGGGCAGGGCTATCACGGCGTGTGGAATGGGGAGGTGCGACTAATGTACAGAGCCTACACGCTCAGCGCCTGGATGCGGAATGCGCTCAACGCCCGCTACTTCTCCTACCTCTTCCGCAGCCCTGTGGGCGAGGCGTTACCCGCCTACGCAAAGTCGGGGCAATTGGCCTCCCCGCGCACCATGGGCCTCTCGCTGCTAGTGGAGTTGTAGATGCAGCCCAGCGGGTTCTGCACCTCTCAGGCAGGGCAACGTGGCGGGATGTAGCACAGCAGGCAGAGTCGAAACAAAGGCTGCGGAGGTGCTACCCCCTAGGAATCCATCAGGGTAGTGATGGGACTCTCTTGCTGGGCCACCTCCTGCAACCGCCGCTCCACATTCACCACCACCGAGCTCCCCATCGGGATGCCGAAATGCTTGCTCACCAGATGACACCCGCAGGTGAAAAAGGCAAAAACGCGCGGATCCTGAAGCGGGAACACAGACTCCAGGTTCCCCTGCCCTTTGGCGATGATGACATCCGCGGCATTCCATGCCGCGGTGAATCGGGCCGAGCCATGGTGGATCAACGTGTAGGGTGCCATGCACCCATTCGCGAGCACCTTAGCGCAAAGGCGCATGTCGACGTAGTCCGCATCCTGCCCCGAGGCTGATAGGCCCGCGTTGGGGCAATTCACCACGTAGGTGACCTGGCAACCCGATATTGTGCGAATGAACAGGCGGTCGAACACTATCTCCCCGGCCTTATCCGCCAGGTACAGAATCCGGGTTCCCTGCCGTAGCCTGTCACGTAGCATCTTGGTGTGGTCGGCCGCCAGCGGTTGCTGCAACAGTGCCTCCACCTTGCCTAGCAGCTTGTCATCGTCATCATTCAGGAAGTCGATAGCCGTGCCGGCCAATGCGATACGCAGCGATGAGAGGAGGGAGTTGCTACAGATTCGCACCCGGGCCTTGAGCAGCGAGTTGAGCTCCAGCGCCCTATCATTCATGCGTCGCTTGCGCTCCCAAAAGGGGTGCTGATCGGGAAACGTCTTAGCCAGCAGGTGGTACAGCTCGCGGGTAAACTCTATCGGTGGCATTCCCTTCCCGTGGTCGGCATAGCACTCGGCCACGTGCTCCACGAACTCACGCTTCTGCAGATCGGACGCCTCGTACATCTCCAGCAGCCGATCCATGTGTGCACCCACGCAGTAGAAGCATCCATGGCTTGCCAGCATGCTCCTACGCTCTTGCACCCGTTGCGCTATTGCCAACTCCTCCTCGTGCGACTCCACGATCACCCTCATCGGTATTCCGAAGAGTAGAACAGGAATAGCCCATGAATGTTCATACGATGCGGCACACCCGCCCATCACAGCCGGCAGCGCAAAGCCTCCAGGGCACGAGATGATGCCCCCGATTTTGCCATTTGCGGGAATGACCCTACCTTTGCAGCAGGGCGCACTGGGCACCGTTCCATGCGCCCACACAGACTGGCTCCACGGATTGGCTATGCATAACCGGCATCTCAACCTCGCAGAGACCCCCACCACCCCCAGCGTGCAGCTCGACCACGACAGTGGCCTGCTGCTCATCTCCGGCGTATCGGCCCCTGAGAATGCTAATAACTTCTACGAGCCAATTCTCGATTGGGTTCGCAATTACGTGGAATCGCCCGCGACGCGTACCGTCGTGCGTTTCGACTTCGACTACTTCAACACGGCCTCGTCCAAGATGCTGCTCAAGTTCCTGACTATCGTCAAATTCCTATCCGACGAGGGCAAAGACATCTCCTACGAGTGGTGCTATAGCCCGTCGGACATCGACATGCTGGAGTCGGCAGAGGATTACGCCACACTGCTACAGATTCCCATGAAGGCGATCCCCAAGGAGGCGACCGGCACGGCCTAAAATTGCAACCCCAACCATGAGCTACCTGCAACATCGCAGCATCCGGCGTTACAAGGATACCCCCGTGCCCGAGAGGCTGCTAGAGCGCATTATAGAGGCGGGTGTGCGGGCCTCCAACACGGGCAACATGCAGACCTACTGCGTGGTGTCCACCACCGATGCGGCCCGCAAGCAGGCCATGGCGCCGCTCCATTTCAACCAGCCCCTCGTCTCCCAGGCCCCGCTGCTGCTCACGGTGTGCATCGATTTCAATCGGTTCGAAGCCTGGTGCCACGCCCGGCAGGCCAAGCCCGGGTACTGTAACCTCCTGGGTTTCACCACCGCACTCGTCGATGCCTCCCTCTTCGCCCAGAACATGTGCACCGCCGCAGAGGATAACGGGCTCGGCATATGCTACCTGGGGACGACCATGTACAATCTGGCCGGATTCATCGAGCTTCTAGAGCTCCCTCGGGGTGTGATACCCATCGTCACCATTGCCGTAGGCTACCCTGACGAATCCCCAGCACTCACGCCCCGGCTACCGCTCGAGGCCGTATGGCACCGAGAAACCTACCACGCGGCAACCCCGGCAGACATCGATCGCATGTACTCGGACTTCGAGCGCATTCCCCAGCACCAGCAGTTCGTGGCAGACAACCAGCTCGAGACCCTCGCCCAGGTCTTCACGAACGTGCGCTACAAGCCCGACGTGTATGCGTCGATATCGAAGGCCATGGCCGATGCGCTCCGCGCGCAGGGCTTTACCCTCGGCTCCGAGTGCTAACCACACCACGGGCTAGCACCGCATCACCCACAGCCGACAAGCAGTCCGAGCCCCCCGCTAGAGGCTACGTGAGCGATTGCGTGCCCCCTTCGTGGGTCGACTCTCAAACGATCGTCTATCCACCAGTCAGGCGATGGTATCACACCACCCTGACGGGGGGCATCCTCATGGCACTATGGCTGGCCCTTGCATGCCATGCGGGCTATGCTTGGACTCGTGAGCACCATCACGAAGCTCCCATTCCTCAATGGAGAGATAGCAGCCACAGCCCTACGGCTGGTAGCTCGAGGGTAGCATTCGGGTCGGTAGTCTACCACCCCCAGCTCCCCATTGCCACGCAGGATTGCCCCGATCGGCTTCCCCTCGACACCCTAGCTGTAACCGTGGCCCTTCAGCGTTGCCTAAACGCCCTGCGGCAATCCGGATATCTCCAGGCCAGCGCAGACACGGTGCGCATGCTCTCCGACACCCTCCTCCCCCGCGTAGAGGTAACGTTGCACATCGGGCCGCGCTACGTGCTGCAAGCCCCAGACACGCTCCGTGGCACCACCTTCACCCCATCGAGCCCACGCACGCTGGCCAAAGACTTTGCGCTCCGCACCTCCCCCCCGTTGCCCGAGGCCGGATGGGTGGGCACCCTCACCACGCTCGATGCCGCGGGGTCAGCATCCGTGGCGGTGTATCACGACTCCCTATCTCAGCTACCATTGCTGGGCGTGCAACAAATGGGCACCCTGCGCATAGCGCCCAAAGTGCTAATGCGTCTCCTAGGGCTACGCCCTGGGCAAGCCTTCCACCCCCGCATGACGAAAGAGCTCCCGGCCCTCATCCACGCTGTCCCCTTTGCGACCCTACGGGGCGACATGGCCACAGAGGTGCTCTCGCACGGCGTGCGTCTGCACGCGGAGATAGATCGCCGTCATGCCAACACGCTATCTGGCAACCTCGCCCTCACCCCATCCACACGTGGGCAGGGGTATGACTGGTCTGGCTACGTGCGGGGCGAGCTGCACAACCTATTTGCGCAAGCCGAGCAGATTGCCTTCTCGTGGACTGGCAATGCGCAACGTCTGCACACCCTCAACGCGCGCACCGACTGGCCCTACCTGTTCGGGTCATCCTGGGGGACTGACGTGACGCTCGCCCTCCGCAGGCACGACACCATATCGGGGTACTTTCGGGGCACATTTGCCCTCACCTACGCGCTCACGCCACGGCAACGGGTCTATCTAGGCTTTCTGTACCAGAATGCCAACAGCGCAGCAACATCCACGCAGGCGGAAGGCCATCAAGCGCAGTCGCAGCTAGTCACGCTGAGTTACACCTACACGGCAGCCGATTACTCCGGAGGTTGGCAGGATGGGCTACGTCTCACCCTGGAGTCATCCCTGGGCACCCGCAGCGTAGACGAGCGGGCACGAGGCTCGCTGTACCGATTTGCCAGTCGGCTATCCATCAGTCAACCCGTGGGACGCTACGGATTCGTGGCGCGGGCACACCTGAGAGCCGAGGGGTATATTCCCCTCTTCCGGGGCGAACCCCTCACAGAGGGCGAGTTGCTCCGCTACGGGGGTAGTGCCACCATGCGGGGCTTCTACGAGGCGCAGATCGCCTCCACAGCCTACGTCACAGCTGGCGTGGAGCCCACATGGCGCATTGGCCGCTGGGTCAGCCTGGCACTACTTGCCGATGCCTCACGCGCCTGGCAGACGCACTCACGCCCCTACCTACTCGGCTACGGGGCCGCATCCACTGTGCGCATGGGTGCTGGCGAATTCCGCCTGGGCGTAGCCCGCGGCCACTCCTGGCCAGCAGGCACCGCCCCGGGGCAGTGGCTCTTGCACCTGGAGCTACAGCTCACCTTCTGAGCCGTACGCTCCGTGCGCTCAACGAGTTACACGTCCAGGTTGGCAAACTTGGCATGCTCCTCGATGAACTGCCGACGCGGTGGCACATCCTCACCCATCAGCATGGAGAAGATGCGATCGGCCTCCGCCGCGCTGTTCACGGTAACCTGGCGCAGCAGCCGCGTCTCGGGGTTCATGGTGGTGTCCCACAGCTGCTCATCGTTCATCTCACCAAGACCCTTGTAGCGTTGCACCTGCACAGCCCCCTCTTTGCCCCCCTGCCCAAGCTCCTCGATGGCCCGCATGCGCTGCGCCTCCGTCCAGCAGTACTGCTGCTTCTTCCCGTACTTCACCAGGTAGAGCGGCGGCGTGGCAATGTATAGGTGACCCTTCTGAATGAGCTCGTTCATGTAGCGATAGAAGAACGTCATGATGAGCGTGGCGATGTGGCTCCCGTCCACGTCGGCATCGGTCATGATGATCACCTTGCTGTAGCGCAGCCCGCTCAGGTCGAGGGCCTTGCTGTCCTCATCATTCCCAATCTTGATGCCGAGGGCCATGAACATGCTCCGAATCTCCTCATTGTCAAAGATCTTATGCATGATGGCCTTCTCCACGTTCAGGATTTTCCCCCGCAGCGGGAGTATCGCCTGAAACTTCCCGTCACGACCCTGCTTGGCCGTGCCGCCTGCCGAGTCACCCTCCACCAGGAAGAGCTCGGTGCGCGTGGGATCCTTCTCGGCGCAATCGGCCAGCTTGCCCGGGAGTCCAGCCCCCGAGAGTGCCGTCTTGCGCTGCACCAGCTCACGGGCCCTGCGCGCAGCCTGCCTAGCCTCTGCGGCCAGAATGACCTTCTGCACAATGACCCGCGCATCGCGTGGATTCTCCTCCAGATACTGGCTCAGCGCCTCGCTCACAGCCTGGCTCACAGCCGCCGTAACCTCCGAGTTGCCCAGCTTGGTCTTCGTCTGCCCCTCGAACTGCGGCTCCGCCACCTTCACAGAGACAATGGCTGTGAGCCCCTCGCGGAAGTCCTCGCTGTTGATCTCGAACTTCAGCTTGGCTAGCAAGCCGCTCGTTTCGGCGTAGGCCTTCAGCGTGCGGGTGAGCCCCAGGCGGAACCCCTGAAGGTGCGTCCCACCCTCGATGGTGTTGATGTTGTTGACGTACGAGTACTCGTTCACCGAGTACGAATCGTTGTACTGCATCGCGATCTCCACCGGCACCCCATTCTTCTCCACCTCGATGTAGATGGGCGTCTCCACGATGGGTCGCCGGGTGGCATCCAGGTACTGCACAAAGCCCTTGAGGCCATCGTCGCAGTGGAACACCAGCCTGTGCGGCTCTTCAGCTCCCCCCTCCTGCTCATCCACATCGCGGAGGTCCGTCAGCGTGATGGTGATCCCCTTGTTCAGGTAAGCCAGCTCGCGGAGGCGGCTCGCCAGGATGTCGAAATTGTATATGGTGGTCTGCGTAAAGATCTCCGCATCAGGGTGAAAGGTGATGATAGTACCCGTGTCCTCACACGTGCCCACCTGGGCGATGTCCCCCAGCGGTTTACCCTTTGAGAACTCCTGCCGCCACACCTTACCATCGCGGTGCACCTCGGCCAACAGCCTATCGGAGAGCGCATTCACGCATGACACCCCCACGCCGTGGAGACCCCCAGAAACCTTGTAGGTGCCCTTGTCGAACTTACCCCCGGCATGGAGCACCGTCATCACCACCTCGAGGGCCGACTTGCCCTCCTTCTCGTGGAAATCGACGGGGATACCACGCCCGTTGTCGGCCACCGTTAGGGAGTTGTCGCCGTTGATGGTCACATGTATCGTGTCGCAGTACCCGGCTAGCGCCTCGTCGATGGAGTTGTCGACCACCTCGTTCAGCAGGTGGTGCAGCCCCTTGGGTCCCGTATCGCCGATGTACATGGCCGGCCGTTTGCGCACGGCCTCTAGCCCCTCAAGCACCTGAATACTATCGGCCGAATAGCCCTGCGCCGCCAATTCCTTCTGCTTTTCCGTCATCGTCTTGTTGTTGGTATACCCCGTGGTGGGTCGCTAGCGGGCAAACCCCGCTCAGCATCGGTCACAAAGGTAAAAATTTCCGCATCGTTTGCCCGAAAAATCCGTTCACACCCCCCTGTAAGGCAGATGCATCGCATGGATCACCCCCGCAAAGGCCGCCCCACGCCCCCTACCCTCGATGTGCCCGCAAGGTATCAAAGCCGTATTTGGCCTGCAAAATATGGGTTTGGTACGGCGATGCTTTGTGGTTGGCAAAATGATGATGGCCACCTAGTGAGCACGCTATCCCCTAAAACTGGCCTTACTAATGGGAGACGATTGCGCTGGTTGCCCAGCGTATAGATGTGGCAATTCTACAGCTATAACGTAACACTGATGCTACAAAACCCTATCGCACAGCACTACACTGACCGTTGTGCTGGCGTTGCTATGGCGATGGCGTGTTGCGCCCAGGTGAAACACGGCAATAACAGGGGGTGGAGATGCGGGGAATGCGCATGGCCACAGGCCCTGGGCAGCGTTTGGGGAATTGGGGACGAATTAGCAACTTTGCGGGATGAACACCGACGGATTGCACCCAGCAGATGCGAAGCTACCCACGCACATTGCGCACTCGCTGAATGGGCCGCAGCGGGAGGCCGTGGCAGCCACTGAGGGGCGGGTGCGCGTGGTGGCCGGTGCCGGATCGGGCAAAACGCGTGTGCTCACCCACCGTTTCGCCTACCTGGTGAACGTGCTGGGCATCGACCCCGCCAACATCCTCTGCATGACCTTCACGAACAAGGCGGCGCAGGAGATGAAGATGCGCATCGGGGCCCTGGCGGGACGCGAGCATGCCAACGATTTCGTGTGCACCATCCACGGCTTTTGCGTGCGTCTACTACGGCAGGAGATCAGCCGCCTGGGGTATCCTAAGGGGTTCACCATCCTGGACACTGCTGATGCTCAACGCCTTGCTAAACAGATCCTTACAGAGCTTGGCATCAGCCGGCAGGAGATGACCGTCAAAAAGTTCCTCGATCGGCTGGGGGCCTACAAGGATAGCAGCCGGGGCGGCTATGTGGCCATGCTGGAGGCTGGGCACCCCGAGACGCCGGAGCGCACCTTCACCGCATTCCTACAACAGCAACTGAAGCTGTTTGCCCTGGATTTCGACGACCTGATCTACTTCGCGTTACACGTGCTGAAACGGTTCCCCGAGGCGCGCGAGTTTTGGCAGCGGGAGTTGAACTACGTGCAGGTGGATGAGACGCAGGATTGCAGCGAGCGGGAGTGGGAGCTGGTGGAGCTACTATGCGCCCGGCACGGCAACCTGTTCGTGGTGGGCGACCCCGACCAGGCCATCTACGAGTGGCGTGGGGCCCGCCCTGAGCTCTTCGTGCAATTCCGCTCCAATAGGGACGTAATACTCAACGAGAACTACCGCTCCACGCCGCAGGTGCTCGAGGTAGCAAACGCCATCATAGCCCACAACACGAATCGCATCCCCAAAGACCTATTCACGAGGCAGCCGGCGGGGATACAGGCGGTGCATCTCCATGCCAAGAGCGAAGAGGAGGAGTACGAGTGGATAGCCAGCCGCATAGCCCAGCACGTGCGCGAGGGTGGGCACTGCGGGGAGTTCGCCATCCTGTACCGCGCCTCGCGGCTGTCGCGCGCCCTGGAGCAGGCATTGCAACGCAAGCGTCTCAACTACGAGGTGTGGGGCGACATGCGTTTTTTCGAGCGACTCGAGATTAAGGATGCCATTGCCTACCTCAGCCTGGTGGCCCGGGGGGACGACCTGAGCTTTGCGCGCGTGGTGAATGTACCGTCCCGCAAATTTGGCGACGTGAGTATGCAGCAGCTCAGGGAATTAGCCGCCCAGGAGAATCGCTCGCTCTACGAGACGCTGGTGGGTCACCTGGGCAGTCGGCCCTTCCACCGCGAGTCGATACGCCAGTTCGTGGCCCTCATCGAGGAGGCCCGGGGCATCATGAGCGAATGCAGCATCAGCGATCTGCTGGAGATGCTCCTGCAAAAGAGCGGCCTCAAGGAGGAGCTGCGCCGTGACACGGAAGAGGAGCGGCTGGAGAATCTAGACGAGCTGATGCAATCGATACACCTCTACGAGGAGCGTCACCGCGACAGCGGAGCCACGCTGATGGACTACCTCCAGGACATCGCCCTATACACCAACGCCGACTACCGGCACGATCAGCCCACCGTGAAGCTGATGACGGTGCACCAGTCCAAGGGGCTGGAGTTCCCCTACGTGTTCGTATGCGGGCTGACAGAGGGCATCTTCCCCAGCCACCGGAGCATACGGCACGGGAACAAGCGGGGCGAAGAGGAGGAACGCCGGCTGATGTACGTGGCCGTAACGCGCGCGCAGCGAGGGCTATACCTCACGGAGTCGGAGGGGTACAACCGGAGCACGAAGACCGACAAATACCCCTCGCGCTACTTCAACGAGATAGGCGACGGGCTAATAACGACGATAGGCGATGTGCGCCCGGAGCTGCTGGAGGGCACCCGCCGACTCGGCATGATGCTCGACATGACGGGCCCGCAGATGGACGAGGGGGCCCGATTTGCCAACGGGGCTCAGGTGGAACACGTGGCTTTTGGCGCGGGTACCGTGGTGGCATACCGCAGCGAGAGCGATTCGTACGTGGTGCAGTTTGAGCACGGGGAACGGGTGATACGCACCGACTTCCTACGCCGGTTGTGATTGCCCTACCAGGCTGGCTGCTTGCGGCATGATGGGACTATTCCGACGATGCGCAACCACCCTTTCACCCGCATTCCTCAGACCCCAACAGCGAGGCTCATGGCGATGCCAACAGGGAGAACATATGGCCTGCACTAGCTGGTGCAGCAACAGATGAATGCGCATTGGCCGATGGGGGACACGGTATGACGGTGGGGAAATACGTGAGGCTACTTGCAGGGTTTGTAGGGAATACGGTGAGCGTCACGGAGTTCGAGCGCGCATTCCTCGAGATGTTCAAGGCGGAGCAAGGGGATCTTAGCCCGAACTACGCAGTACAGGAATCGCTGTTTGAGGATGTGGATGCATTCTGCCCCGACAGCGAGCTACTCGAGGAGGGGGATGTGAGCGAATCGGAGCTACGTGAATCGGCAAGACGAGCTCTTGAGAGATTGGCGAGCTGCAAGGGCTAACCCCTCGTCACGGGAGGGGACGAGCTAGGTGGCAGGAGTCGCGTGATAGCCAGGATCTTAGGTCATTGGAAATTTTTTCATCGCAAAGCGTAACAATCGGGGTGGATTACTACGTAATAATAGCACGTCAGCCGTTCGATTGCCAACATGGAATCGTCACGGTTCCCGATGGCAAAATGGGCTGGCCGCAGGATGTGACAGAGCTTGTAAAAAGTAGCACCCCTGCCCCCAAGTAGCGAGTGGGGACAGCGAGGGCGTGAGTACCAGAAGTATAATCCAATAAACAGTATCACCATGGAAGACTCGCAAGCAGCAAGGGACAACAGGGCTGATCAGCTAAACCCCAACAATGATGCGTATCGCACATCTAGGGGTGTACCCAGCCAGCCGACGAATCCGGCTCAGGCGGCCGCAGACAACAAGGCTAATCAGCTGAACCCCAACAATCCGGCCTACCGCTCGTCTCGGGGTAAAAAGTAGGGCCATCTGCGGGTTGATCGCTGCATGCGGCAACCGCAGGTCTTGACGTATCGCCTCGGGGAGCGGGCCACGTGCAGTGGCCCGCTCCCCGAGGTGGCTATAACAGGGGCTCATGGTGGCCCGTATACACAATTAGCCCCCAGGGAATCGGTAGTACTAATCCATTGAGCAAAAAGGCTCACCGCCTGTTACTCTACTGCAACGGTTGCAACTTCGGTTGAGCTCTACGCGCAACCATCACTCCACACCACAGAATGGCTTTGCCGTTCTACCAATGAGGACATCCATGAATCGATTCGGACGATACGCTAGCCGCATGCTGGTAGCAATAGCCCTCCTCGCGGGCTGGGCGAGCCAGGGATATGCCCAGGGAAAACCGTTTGTGACGCGGTGGCACGCTGAGAAGGGGACATCCATCAAGCTTCCCATCAAGGGCACTAACTACCGGCTGGTTTGGAAAAAGGCTAACGGGGAGATCATCGAGTCGAAATCGGCTACCAGCGACTACGAGAAGCCCCAACTCTTTCAGGCCCCGGAGACGGGCGATTACATCGCCGAGGTTGGGCCCGAGGGTGTGGAGTTCATTCGAAATGACTACTCATTCTTTGACAGTAAATACCTCTACGCAACGCCCGAGAAGCTCATGGAGGTGGTGCGGTGGGGCGATGTGGCCTGGACGAGCATGAAGGACGCTTTTCACGGCTGCGAGAGTATGGAATTGGGGCCAGAGGTGGGGGTGCCTAACCTGTCGAATGTCAAGGACATGAGTGGCATGTTCGTGCGGTGCATGAAGTTGAATCAGCCGCTGCAAGCGTGGGATGTGTCGAAGGTGACGAATATGGGGCTCATGTTCGACGATTGCTACCTATTCAACCAGCCACTGGCGGCCTGGAATGTCTCCAGCGTGGAGGATATGACCGCGATGTTCGACGGCTGCCACTCGTTCAATCAGCCCCTCAGCGGATGGGATGTGTCGAAGGTGAAGACGATGAGCAGCATGTTCTCCAATTGCCACGAGTTCAATCAGCCACTGGAGCAGTGGGATGTGCGCAGCGTGGAGAACATGGTCATGATGCTGTACAATTGCCGGTCGTTCAATCAGCCGCTAGAGGGGTGGGATGTGTCGCGCGTGAAGCGGCTGGGGGGCCTGCTCGATGGATGCCTGTCGTTTAACCACCCCCTCGGGCGTTGGAAGATCCGTGTGGTAAAGGTGAATTCGGCTATTCCCCGCGTGGGAATTGGCAGGTGTGGTATGAGTCCGGCTAACTACGCGGCCACGCTAGCCGGTTGGGCGGCCGATGCTGATATCGCTACAGGCGTGACGCTCGAGGCGGAAGAGCTATACTACGACAAGGATGACCCGAATCGCAAAAAGCTCATCGATGAGAAGCAGTGGAAGATAGAGAAAGACACGACGGTACCCTACATTCTCCTAGGCCCTGAGACTGTGATTGTTGGTCAGAAGGTGCAGATGTCGGTGAAATTCTTTGACTTTATTTCTAAGGAGCAGCAAAAGGCGTTAACCTGGAGTACGCCGGATCCGAGCGTAGCTAAGGTAGATGAGCATGGGCTCGTGACGGGGGTGCGGAAAGGGCTCTCCACAGTGTATGCAAAATGGGGTAAGCTCCATCGCCACCTCCATTTCAAGGTGCTCGAGTCGGAGATACCGGTGACGAGTGTCACTGTAACCCCTACGGCCATGAACATGATGGTCGGCGACTCCCCAGTGGTACTCGGTCTATCTGTCAAGCCGTACGATGCGACCAATAAGGATATCACCTGGAGCGCAGAGCCCCAGGGTATCGTCAGCGTCGATGCGCAGGGCAGGGTCACCCCCATCAAGGCTGGGGCTGCGCAGGTCATCGCCAAGGCCCACAATGGTAAGCAGGGGGTATGCCAGGTGACCGTGAAGGAGCCGGCCACGCCACCCGCTGTGGCCGTGGAGCGTGTCAATGTGACCCCCGCATCGCTCACATTGACCGTGGGAGAGGCTCCAGCCACCCTTGAGGCCACCGTGGAGCCGGCAAATGCTACCAATAAGGGCATCACCTGGAGCACGGAGCCCCAGGGTATCGTCAGCGTCGATGCGCTGGGTAGGGTTACCCCTATCAAGGCAGGGGCTGCGCAGGTCATCGCCAAGGCGCACAACGGCAAGCAGGGGGTATGCCAGGTGACCG
>CAUUMS010000030.1:0-17556 GCA_963546395.1 uncultured Bacteroidia bacterium
GGCGAATGAGAAGCGCGTGTGGGCCCTTGCCAACATGCCCATCCCCGAGCTCCTGTGGAAGTACTTCACGCCGGCCTTCATCGGGGTGATCGTCATGTCGCTCTACAACATCGTCGATCGCATCTTCATTGGCCAGGGCGTGGGGCCGCTCGCCATTGCGGGCCTCAGCGTCATCTTCCCCATCATGCTCGTGCAGATAGCCTTTGGCCTGCTGCTTGGCATTGGTGGGGCCGTGCGTGTCTCCATCGCCCTCGGTGAGGGCAATCGCACGCGCGCCGAGAACATACTGGGCCACGCCTTCCTGCTCATGCTCATCGTGGGCCTCTGCATCTCTGGGTTGGGTTACCTCTTCAAGGAGCTCCTGCTCAACATGTTCGGGGCCACAGAGCAGACCGTGGAGTACGCGCGACGCTACTTCAACGTCATTCTGCTCTCATCCCCCTTTAGCATTATTGGCTACGGCATCAACCACTTCATCCGGGCCGAGGGGAACGCGCGCATCGCTATGCTCAGCATGCTCATTGGTGCGGTCATCAACACCGCCCTCGACGCCCTCTTCATCATGGGGCTCGGTTGGGGCGTGGAGGGGGCCGCGTATGCCACGCTCATCGCGCTGATTGTGGTCACCGCATGGGTCGTCATCCACTTCCGCAGCCGTCGTGCCACGCTGCGGCTACGTCGTGCCAGCATTCGATTCGATGCCGTGCTCACCTGGTCCATCGTCACGGCCGGCTTCTCCACCTTCTTTATGCAGCTGGCCAACAGCATCGTGCAGGCCACCTTCAATCGCCAGCTCATCGCCTACGGCTCCGATCACGCCCTTAGCGTCATGGGCATCGTCAACTCCGTGGCGCAGCTGCTCGTGATGTCTATCATCGCGCTCAACCAGGCCGCGCAGCCCATCTATGGGTACAACCTCGGTGCCCGCCAGTTCCACCGTCTCCGCCACTGCCTTAACGTGTGCCTGGGGGCCTCCATCGTGCTCGGACTCGTGGGCTCTACCGTGGTGCAGCTCTTCCCGGCCGGCATCGTCCATCTGTTCGACTCCACCGACGAGCGTCTAGTCGCCATCGGCCGCCACGGGCTACGCATCTTCTTCGCCGCCTTCCCTGTGGTAGCCATCCAAGTCGTGGCCAGCGGCTATTTCCAGTCCGTGGGCAAGGCGGGTGTATCAGCCTTCGTGGCCCTGCTCCGCCAGCTCATCATCCTTGTGCCACTCGTGCTGCTGCTCCCCAACGTCTGGGGCCTCACGGGCGTGTGGATGGCGGCCCCACTCGCCGATAGCCTGTCGGCCATCGTGTGCATTGGTTTCCTGGTGCGCGAGTACACCTACCTCAACCGCCAGATTGCCGCTGCGTCTCCAGCAGCCTAACACCACCCCGATGCCAGCTAGCCTCGATGCTACCTACCGCAAGGCGCTCGATGGGTGCCCGCTAACCCTCGAGGAGGGGCGTGCACTCTGGTGGCAGGCTCCCCTCGACGAGCTAATGGCCGTGGCATCCCAGATGCGCTTTCTGCTCAATCCCCGCCGGGTGGTCACCTGGCAGATCGATCGCAACGTCAACATCACCAACATCTGCCAGTGCGGTTGCCTGTTCTGCAATTTCCATTGCCACTCCGCGGCCCCGCAGGCCTACATCACCAGCCTAGAGCAGTACACCGAGAAGATAGAGGAGATGCAGCGCCTCGGGGGCGATCAGGTGCTCCTGCAAGGGGGCATGCACCCTGAGCTGGGACTAGAATTCTACTGCGATCTCTTCCGCGCGCTCAAGGCCCGTTACCCTGGCGTGAGGCTCCATGCGCTGGGGCCGCCCGAGGTGGTGCACATTGCCAAGCTTGCGGGGCAATCGGTCGAAGCGGTGCTGGCGACCCTGGTGGAGGCCGGTCTCGATTCGTTGCCCGGGGCCGGGGCCGAAATCCTGAGCGAGCGGGTGCGCAGGCGCATCTCACCCCGAAAGGCTACAGCCGAGCAGTGGCTACAGGTGATGGCCATTGCCCATCGTATGGGGCTCCTCACCTCGGCTACCATGATGTATGGCCACTTGGAGACCATCGACGAGCGGTTGCAGCACCTCATAGATATTCGCACCCTCCAGGCCGCTAAGCCGGAGGCGACCCCTGGCTTTGTGGCCTTCATTGCCTGGCCCATCATGCGGAGCGGAACGCCCCTTCAGCGTCATTATCCTGCGCCGCCCATTGCGCCGGCCGAGCATCTTCGTCTTACGGCCGTGGCCCGTCTCATGCTGTGCAACGTGCCGCATGTGCAGGCCTCATGGCTCACCGTGGGGGCCGAGACAGCCGCCCTCTCCCTGTGGGGTGGGGCCGATGACATGGGCTCCATCATGATAGAGGAGAATGTGGTGGCCTCGGCGGGTGCCCATCACGCCCTCGATGCGGAGGGCATGCAGCAGCTCATTCGCACGGCGGGCTTTGAGCCCCAGCTGCGCGATCAGGCCTACCAGCCACGCCGTTACGCACCCCGGCGCCCCGACGCACAACCTTCTACCACTGATGCAACTCCGTAAGCGCATCCTCTGGGCCCTCGCGGCCCTGTGTATCATTGGCCTCACCGCAGCCCTCTGGGTGTGCCGGGCCTACTATGACATCTACTTCCTGCCGAACACCCAGTTCCAGCAGTCGGATGTGGTGATGACCTTTGCGGCCGACACCGATCTCCCCACGCTGCTACGCCAGCTGAGCGAGGGGAAGCTAGTGCGTGACACCTCGCAGTTCCGACGCTACCTCGGCGCATCGCGGGCCCGCACCTTCCGCGTGCATGGCCGTTACACCCTCACGCGGGGGATGTCGACACGGAGCATGGTCAATCTGTTCCTCTCCCGGCGGCAAACCCCCGTGAACCTCGTGGTGCCCAGCGTGCGCACCTTCCAGGAGCTCGCGGGTCGTATCGCCCGTCAGCTGGAGCTCGACTCGGCCGAGCTCTACGAGACGCTGAGCAGCCCTTCCACGCCGCAGCAGTACGGCTTCACGCCGCCCACCTTCTACGCTATGTTCGTGCCCAACACCTACCAGGTCTACTGGACCGTCACGCCCGATCAGCTCTTGGAGCGTTTGCACCGCGAGTATGATGCCTTTTGGAACGGGCGGCGCATGTCGCAAGCCATGGCGGCCAACCTCACCCCGGTGCAGGTGTACACCCTCGCCTCCATCGTGCAGGAGGAGGTGTTCCATGCCGAGGAGCTCCCCATGGTGGCCGGGGTCTACATCAATCGGTTGCGTATCGACATGCCGCTCCAGGCCTGCCCCACGGCCAAGTTTGCGGCGGGGGACATGACCATCACCCGCGTGCTGACACGCCACACCCGCATCGAGTCCCCGTATAACACCTACAGGCAGCCGGGCTTACCCCCTGGCCCCATTCGCATCGCGAGCATCCAGGCCATTGATGCGGTGCTGGGCTACCAGCGGCACGACTACCTATTCTTTTGCGCCCGGGCCGATTTCTCGGGTCATCACCACTTCTCCCGCACCGCATTGCAGCATGCAGCCTACGCGCGTGAGTACCAGCGCGTGCTCAATCGTCGGGGCATCCGCTAGGGTAGGGCTCAGAAACTGATGCTCGCCCCAGCCGAGAGCATGGTGTAACCCTTGCGGATGGGCACCGGCGGCTGGGCATCGTAGAAGAAGTGGTAGGATCCCCACAGCCCGAATCGCTCGTCGATCTGGTAGCGCAGATCCACCCCGTAGGCCCAGCGGGGCCGCACGAAGCGGCGGTTCATCTTCCCCTGGTAGTAGCCGCTCGCCACCAGGCTCCATTTATCGGTGATGACGAAGCGGAAGCCGGCGAAGAACTGCGCCTTCCCGCTATGCGCATTCAGTGCGGGCAGCCCAGGCTCCACGGGCACCACGGCTCCGGCGTAGTTCCACCGCTCGTACTCGTAGAACACGCCCACGCCCGCGGTGACATCGAACATCTCCGTGTGCACGAGGCGAAACCGGGATTGCACGCCCACTGCGGCGCGCACGACGAGCCCACGGCTCCCAGCCCATTGCGACTGTGCAAAGGGGTAGAACTCCACGTTGGGGCGTATCAGGTTGCGGAACTCCGCATGCACAAATCCGTCACTCACGTTCACCTGACGGCCGTAGGTGGAGATCTCCAGCTTGTTGATGATCGTGAGGGCCCGCTGCCGACCTACCAAGATGTTGAGGTTGGCCGTGTTCTTCAGGTTGAACACATTCTCTTTCTCGCTCCGGAACCCCACCTCGGGGGCAATGCTCCCCTGGATGCGCCGCGTGGTGTCCACCCGGTTGGTCAGGCTCTCCGTGAGCAGCAGTTGCGCCCGGACCTGCGTCAGCAGGAGTGTTGCCAGGGCGAGGAGTAGAAGACGTTTCATAGGCATGCCATTGACCCCGCAAAGGTACGAAACCCTGTTCCCATGCGGGACGTGAGGGACTGCTTTTGTGTGATGAACACGCCGTCTGCCCCCTGGCTACAATGCACCAGCGACGTATCAAACCCGTATTTCGCCGGGGAAATAGGGACTTGCTACGTCGTTGCCGCGTCGTGGGTGCCCCCCGTGCGCATTGCGCCGTCCGCGAGGCGAGGGATGGGACGATGGGGACCCACTTCACCTTACGGCTCCATTTTAACCCAAAGTGCTAGGCTTTTACCCGCCAGCTCGCCGCTTGTGCGCAGCGTATTTCGGGCTCGCATTCCCAATTTGTACCGATTATAGATTTCTAGATCACATGCTACACGTGAAATAATTAGCGTAGCTTTGCAGCCGATTTGAGTATGTCCAACTAAAATAATTTTCTGTAATGAGTTTACAACAATTTGAAAAAGCCGTGGGCCTAAAGGCTCTCTTAGCAGTGGGGATGGGCCTGTTGCTGATGGCCTGCACTAAGGAGAAGCCGGCATCGGTACCGGTGAAGCGGCAGGTGGTGGAAGCCGCACAGCGCGAGACCTCCTATGTGAATAGCGTGCTGGGGCAGCCCAATGACGGGGTGGCCGCCCTAGTGGCCAGCTACTACAGCGACCGGCTGACCATTGCAGCTGCCACGGGTGCCCTACAGGAGTTCGTGCTGCCAACCACCTACAGCGACGAGCAGCAGTCCATGCCCTACGCCCTGTCGGTGCTAAAGCGTGACATCATCGATGCGGACACCAAGGAGCCGATCTCATTTGCCGACCTGAGCAACGATGAGCGTGCGAGCCTCCTGGGGGCGATGCTCATGGAGGACTACAGCCGCGTGTGCGAGCGTTTGCGCGTTGCGCCCGAGGCACTGGGCGGTTTTGCCGTGCGTGCCATGATGCAGCGTAGGATGGTGGAGCGTATGGGGAGCCAACCCGTGGCGTTTGATGACTTTGTGCGGATGTCCGACGAGCCTAGCGGTAACACGCAGGAGTTGCGCGATGTCTGCGCTGCTATCCCTATGGCCGTGCGCGGAGAGCAAGCGTTGGAGGATCTGGAGCTCGCGGTGCTAGACGAGATGTCCAACGGGGGCGATGTCGAGGCCATTGCCTACTCGCAGTCCGTGGATGACTACCTGGGCCAGTTCGGGCTCAATGAGGCAGCCATGGAGACGCAGCCTCGTATGGAGCCTACTCGTACGGCATTGGGCGCTGCCACGGTGTGGGTTAAATGGTCTGAGTCTGCTGAGCCGGGCCGGATACTTGTCCGCTTGGCGCAGCATCGTAAGCCGGGCTTCAGGGGGAACTTCACCGGTTGGGGGCACGTGGCCATATTTGACGATTACGTGCGCACTACGTTCGATATCGACAAGAAAACCACCTACGATGCTGATGATGAGAAGGGGGTTCACATGCGCAATGTGGATGGTTGGGCTTGTAAGCACTACGTCTTCCGCATCGATTACGTGCATTATGAGTATAAGAAGAGGCGGTTTCGGAAGGATAAGAAGATCTTTGTTTATCGCAGGGAGCTCGATCCGAGTGGTGTGCCAGCGGAATGCGCTAAGCATCTCGGAAAGAAGTACGTAACAAAGGTTTTCATGCCATGGATGAATAAGTGTGCCCCCGAGAGTTTCACGTGTACCACGTTGGCCTGGTATTGCGTGAAGCGGGTGCTGGGGGTGGACATCTCCAATGATTCGAAGTGGCTCATCTTCCCTTCGGATGTTTACCTGGATGAGAACACTCGTAACGTTCAAACGGTGGAATAGCGTATGGCAAGGCTGAATCGGATGTTGAGGATGCTCTGCCTGGTGATGCTCCCGGTGCTGCTGGCGCTGGGAGCCCGGGCTGCCGAGCCACCCCAGTTTGGGGCCCGCATCGGAGCAGGGGCGGATATTACGCTAGTACCATTCTACTGGATCATGGTCAAGGAGTCGGGCTCAGTGGCCGCCACGATGCGCTACCGGACAACGGCGCATTGGGATTTTGAGACAGAGCTGGGCGTGCGATCCGGGGGACTTCGTTTTTTCTTGTCGCGTAAAAATGCGTTCAATGAGACATTCGTCTCAGTGCAGGTGCCGCTGATGGGGCGTTACTGGCGCGATGAGTCCCGCACGGGATTTTACATGAGCGTCGGTGCCCAGCTGCATTTCATCATTTGGGGGGAGGGAAAAGAAAACAAGGGTTCAGACCTCAACGATTCCTTCAGAACGGAGGTTTATCGGTTGACTCCCATTTGGACACCCTCACAGTACAGACGCTGGAAGCAGGATGAGGCGAATGATTGCAATGATTACTACATGGTACCTGTGACGGTGGGCATCCCGTTCCGTGTGGGGTGGAAGTTCCGCAAGGTGCCGCTGGATGTGGCTTTCTCCACGCATCAGCTGCTGTATTATCCGCGCACGAGTTGGGCGCCCTATTTCCCGGTACACGTGGGTGCTTCGTGCACGTGGTGGTTCTAGCCGGGTGCGCGCAATGAGGTTGGGAGCTTCCCAGCGAGTCAAGTTCAGGCGGGGAGTCCTTCGGGGCTCCCCGCGCTGTGCGCGGCGTGGGGTGCTGGCTGGCCCTACCTGCGGCGTAAGTCTGCGCACGGGTGCTAAGCAGCGAGCCGGTGCCATTTTTCGGTAAAAAGAGCTACCTTTGCAGGTGGTAATGTGTCCAACTGAGTAGAGGTCGATCATGGCGAAACATGACGCAGAAGCCCGTCAGGAGAAGGGGGTACAGTCGATAGAGGGTGCGCTCAGCACCACGGAGCAGTTCATTGAGCGCAATCGGAAATGGATGCTGCTGGCCGTGCTGGCGCTGGTTGTGGTGGTGTCGGGCTACCTGGCCTACCGCCATTTCGTGGCGATGCCGCGGGAGGAACAGGCGCAGAATCAAATCTACCCTGCGCAGCAGCAGTTCGAGAAGGATTCGTTCGCGGTGGCGCTCAATGGCGATGGTAACAACCTGGGGTTCTTGCAGGTGATGGAGGAGTACTCGAGCACCCGCACGGCTAACCTGGCGCGCTACTATGCCGGCATATGCTATCGGGAGCTGGGCGAGTGGGATAAGGCGATTGAGATGCTGAAATCCTACCGCACCTCGGATGAGATGGTGGCTCCGGTGGCCATGGGGGCCCTCGGGGATTGCTACATGGAGAAGGGCGAGACGGATAAGGCGCTGGACTACTACACCCGGGCGGCCTCGTACGTGAAGAATCGTCTCACCACGCCGATCTTCCTCATGAAGCGTGCCATGGTCCTGGAGCAGAAGGGGGCCTGGGGCGATGCGCTAGCGGCCTACGAGACGGTGCGGCGCGATTACCCCAGCAGCACGCAGGCGCGCACAGTGGAGAAGTTCATTGCCCGTGCCAAGGCGCGCATGCAGTAGCCGGCAGAGTCTACGACAGTGAGCCAGGCGCAGGATTTTACACCCGGCTGCCAGCAGGGGAGCTACGAGGGGCGTAACGTTGCCATTATCTCCACGGAGTGGCATCGTGACATCGTGGAGATGCTCGTGCGCGATGCTGAGCATACGCTCGGCGAGGCGGGCATACGGGTGGAGCACTACGTGGTGCCGGGCAGCTTTGAGCTCCCGCAGGCCGCATCATTCATCTTGCAGCGTCGTAAAACGGCCGATATCACGGATCCGCGTGGCGAGGTGAATAACCCGCAGCGCATGGGTTGCCCCATTGATGGCATCATTTGCTTTGGTGTGGTGGTGCAGGGGGATACGCCCCACTTTACGTTCATTTCGCAGGCTGTGGCCAATTCGCTAGAGCAGATTGCCTGCCACGATGGCCAGGCCAATAGGGTGCCAGTGATGTTCGGGGTGCTCACCACGAACACGGTGCAGCAGGCTCGCGACAGGGCCGACGGCGCGCATAGCCGTAAGGGCGTGGAGGTGGCACAGGCGCTCATCCGCATGTTCGATTTCCAGTCACTGGCCACAGGGATGCGCTGGGAGCCAAGTGTAGAGGGCCGTTAGCGTGACGACATGCGCAAGCGGGAGGAGTCCCATGCTGGGCATGGCGCCAAGCTTTCTGGGAATCAGGAGTCGGCGTGATAGCCACCCGGTGGCGGTAGCGAGCAAGGGTTGATGGGGGGGCTGTTGAGCGCCGAGGAGCGCATGGAGCGTCTGAGGCGTGCTCTGGGTGAGGCCTCGGCACGCTTGGGGCAGCCGGCCTACTTCGTGGGGGGCTACGTGCGCGACATGATGCTGGGTCGCCCCAATCACGATATCGACATCGTAACGCTGGGCTCGGGCGTGGAGCTGGCTCGTGAGGTGGCCAGAGCCCTGGGACGCTTACGGGTCAATCAATTCAAGAATTTCGGCACCGCGCAGCTGGTGTACGGCCCCTGGGAGGTGGAATTCGTGGGGGCGCGCAAGGAGTCGTACCGGGAGGATTCGCGCAAGCCGCTCGTGGAGGACGGCACGCTGGAGGAGGATCTGGCACGCCGCGATTTCACCATCAATGCCCTGGCTATGCCGGTGCAGGGGGAGGGCGTGGAGGTGGTGGATCTCTTTCGGGGACGGGAGGATCTGCGGCGGGGTATCATACGTACGCCCCTGGATCCTGAGGTCACCTTTAGCGATGACCCCCTGCGCATGATGCGGGCGGTGCGGTTTGCCTGCCAGCTCCGTTTCGACATCGAGCCGGTGACGTTGCACGCGCTGCGCACGCAGGCCCATCGGCTCTCCATCGTCTCACGGGAGCGCATCATCGATGAGTTCAATAAGATCCTCCTGAGCCTGAAGCCCTCGGTGGGGCTGATACTGCTAGAGGAGACGGGTCTGTTGCCCCTGTTCCTGCCAGAGCTCTCAGCGTTGAGAGGGGTGGAGAACCTGGAGGGCGTTGGTCATAAGGACAACTTCTACCACACGGTACAGGTGGTGGATAATGTGGCTGCGCGGGGTGGCGATCTGTGGCTACGCTGGGCGGCCCTGCTGCACGATGTGGGGAAGGCGCAGACGAAACGCTTCGATGCACAGCACGGGTGGACATTCCACGCCCACGAGTTCGTGGGTTCTAAGATGGTGCCCCGGCTGTTTCGGCAGTTGCACATGCCGCAGAATGAGCACATGCGCTTTGTGCAGAAGCTGGTGGCACTGCATATGCGCCCTATCGCCCTGGTGGATGAGGAGGTGACCGACAGCGCAGTGCGCCGGTTGCTATTCGACGCAGGGGACGATATTGACGCGCTGATGACGCTGTGCGAGGCGGATATCACCTCCAAGAATCCGCGCAAGGTGGAGCGTTACCTGCGTAACTTCCAGCTGGTGCGCCAGAAGCTGATGGACCTAGAGGCGCGGGATGCGGTGCGCAACTTTCAGCCCCCGGTGACGGGCGAGATGATCATGCAGATCTACGGCCTGACACCCTGCCGGGCGGTGGGGGAGATTAAGAATGCCATCAAGGATGCAATCCTCGATGGGGTGATTCGTAATGATCTGGAGGAGGCATTGGCCTTTATGCGCCAGAAGGCGCAGGAGCTCGGATTGTCCCCGGCAGAGCCGTAGGGGCCTGGTGTAGATGTTAGGTGGCGATGGAGATTAAGTCCGATCCGTGGATTCTAGGGGTTGAGTCGAGCTGCGATGACACGTCGGCGGCCGTGCTGCATGGGCCCGTGCTGAAGAGCAATCTCATCTGCTCCCAGCGGGTGCATGAGCAGTATGGGGGGGTCGTTCCCGAGCTCGCCTCGAGGGCGCATCTGTCGAACATCGTGCCGGTGGTGGCTCAGGCTATCGCTGAGGCAGGGATCGAGCCCTCGGCCATTGATGCGGTGGCCTTCACCCGTGGGCCCGGATTGCTGGGGGCATTGCTGGTGGGTACCTCTTTCGCCAAGGGATTTGCGCTGGCTCACCGGATTCCGCTGGTGGAGGTGAATCACCTTCAAGGCCACATCCTCTCCCCCTTCTTGCAGGCTGAAGAGGGGCACAAGGCCCCCGCATTCCCACATCTGGCACTGGTGGTCTCTGGGGGGCATACGCAAATCGTGCGCGTGGACGGGCCGCTCTCCATGGCTGTACTCGGCAACACGATAGATGATGCTGCGGGGGAGGCGTTCGATAAGTGCGCAAAGGTGATCGGCCTGCCATACCCCGGGGGGCCACACGTGGATCGGCTAGCGAGCGAGGGCAATCCGCATGCATTCAGCCTGGCGAAACCACTGCCGCAGGGCCTCGACTTCAGTTTCAGCGGCCTGAAGACATCGTTCCTGTACACGGTGCGCGATGGGCTGGCGCAGGATGCGTCCTTCGTGGAGCAGCACCGGGCCGATCTGTGCGCCTCGCTTCAGCATACAATCATTGAAATTCTGCTGCGTAAGCTGGATAAGGCCGTCGCATCCACAGGGATCCGTTGCGTGACGCTGGGGGGCGGGGTGGCTGCCAACTCGGGGCTACGGAATGCCCTAGTGGCGTGGGGGCAGAAGAGGGGGGCTGAGGTGTTTCTGCCCGAGCGTCGATTCACCACTGACAACGCGGCGATGATAGCCATTGCAGGCCTGTTCCGTTACCGTGCGGGGCTCTTTGCTAGCCAAGACCTCACGCCTGCCCCACGGCTGGCTGTATAGACACTCCTGCGGTTCGCGCCGCTACTGTAAGCGGTTGGCAGCGAGGGGATGAGGCTTACGCTCGGATGCTACAGGATTTGCAAGGCGATGTGCGCGCACGCCTCGGCATCGGCCAGGGCGTGGTGGTGGTTCTCTAGCAGGTATCCGCATTGCGCCGCCACAGTGTGCAGCTGATGATCGCGCAGCCGCGGCCCGAAGTGACGCCTTGAGGCGTTGAGGGTGCAGTAGAATGGGTTGCGCAGGGGCCCCAGTCCGTAGTGCTCGAGCACGGCCACCAGGCAACTCTTATCGAAGGGCGCATTATGTGCCACCAGCGGCAGGGTGCCGATGAATGCGCTGATGTCGCCCCATAGGTCGGGGAACTTGGGCGCGGGGTCGGTATCGGCCTTGGAGAGGCCATGGATTAGCGTGAAGTCTGGCAGGTAGTAGTTGGGGTAGGGGTGTATGAGCCGGTACATTTGCCCTGCGATTTGGCCCCCCTCCACACGCACGAGGCCCACGCTGCATGCGCTCGTGCGGCACCGATTGGCGGTCTCAAAGTCAATGGCTACAAAGTCCTGCATGTCCCGCTCGTTCACGTCCTGGGTATCTCAGTCCTCTCGCTATAGGTCGCAGAGGTTATGCTCCCACCCAGGTTTACCTGCGTAAAGGTAGCGCATCTTTCGCTACTCTGCCTGAGGGATGATGCGCAGCCATGGCGACGCATCCGAAGCACAGGGGTACAGCGGCATTTATTATTGGCACGCTCCAGCAGGTGTGCCGCTTGCGCGAGAGTTGCTCTGGGGTGTTATGCCGGTTGCCCGCAGTTTCCGGATGGTTAGCCTCTTAGCCTCTCCCTGGTGGTGAGTTTCTGCGGGTATTGGGTGCATTGGTGGATGGGGTGGGCTACGGTTTGCCTGGAGCTTCTACGCTCGTTTGAAAGGTACGTGGTGTTGTCCTGTCGGCTGCTAAGGGCATATTGAAGGCCTTATTACTCGTGGATGATACGGCTATGATGCAAGCTGCTCGGTATGGGGTAATAGGCTTTACTCCACGGCATTTTGCCGCTGCTAGGGTGGGGATGGAATGCGGTGGCTTCTAGTCAGGTTGCTGTAGTGGCCATCTTCTTTGCTTTGCCTGACTGCCTTGTGAGGGGATCTACGGTCGTTTGGGGTGTATTCTGGCCTATACCGCATTGCGCAGCGTGATGCGTAGTGAGTGTCCGTACGCATTACAGCGACTGATTTGCTGGTTGTACGCATCCGCTGAGCCTGGTGCGGTGGTAACCATGGACATTTTACTGCCGTGGGTGTAGTGCCCTTCGCATCTTTCGAAGGTCGGTGTCAGGCCTGCATGTAGAGGCTCTAGTGAGTTTTTGCCCAATGTTACCCGACATTTTTGCTGCAGTAGGGCCCTTCAGGGACGATGATGCCGGGCTGCTGGCTACGCTGTGCTACACGCTCCACGTAGGAGTCGGGCCCTGACGGAGGGAGGGTGATGCCCCTTCTAATATTCCATACTCTCCAGTATAGCTTCATTCCCGATGCGGAGGGCGATTTGAGGCGCGCAAGGGGGTACTGACCGATTCATTGTATGTGGTGCTTTCTGCGACTCCTGTGCACAGGCTTTGTGAGCCTACTCCAGTGGCCCGATAGGCCGGTATGTGCTCAGTTTGCACTGGAGGTACTGAACTCGTACCCTATGCGGTGCAGCGTGTACGCCCGCTTTGCGAGCTCTCGACTGTGTGACTTTTCTAGCGGGCAGTGGCTCCGATGATCTAGCACATTACCATGGCATCGGCCAGTCTTGTTGTGCCTCCGTGGATGGCAGCTCCCATGCTTGCATGGCAAATGCGGTTGCGCCTTGAGTGCTACATGCTCTGCGGGGCTAGCTCCATGGGGAACCGGATGTAGTCCATACGTCGCTAGATTCAAGTTGTGGGGGCGCTCGTGCGCCCCAGGGATGTCAGATGCTACTAGTCCCAGTGCCCCGTGCGCTCGCACGTGACTAACTCCACTATCCCCGATGCGCTCATGCGCCAGGGAGCTGCTCCACTAGCTTTAAGCGGATGTGCAAGGACTGCTGTGGCTCCCATTCCTGCGATTGCACGTATTATGCTGTCAGCGTCTCCCGAATTGTTTCCTTGTGGATAGGGTAGGCCAGAGCCACATGCGTGGGTTGAGGTGGCCTGTACTTGAATCATAGCCGAGCTCCCCTAGTCATCATACGGCATGTTACAGGTGATCGTAGCTGGCATACACTTGCTTTCGTCGCTTATCCGAATCATAAATCCCAGTCGCAACAGCGTATTCTCCCCTTGGGCTATGCGATTGCACCATTAATGACGCTCAGTTGTGTGATGGTTGCAATTGCGGAGATGCCGCAATGTGAAGTCCTTAGGATGCTGCCTAAAGCGGGGTGCTATCCGGGCCTCTTTTCGATGGCATCTCTACACGCTTTACGGGCGAGGGTGCATCAGCATGTGTAATCGCTGGCAAAATCTGATTGTATGCGAGAGGTTGCTGCCCAGTATTCTAGGCTGGGCGATGCCTTTCCAGCGTCTGCCAATGCTTAGGGTGAGTGCGAGCCGTAATGCTGCAACCCGCCTCGGGATGCTGTGGCTTGCTAATGATACCCTATCTCTCAGCTGATGCGTCACGTGCTGTTGCGCTCATCCCACGCCACGCCGATAATCTTCCATAAGGTATTCCGTGCCTAGTCATCCACTTACCGAGCTTCGGGCCTACCTACCTCAACTCTCGCTTGGTAGGGTTTGGCCTTAGGAATGCCTCTCTGGTCATTGTGCATGGCCATTATACGCCGCAGGGGCCACTGGCATTTGCCAGTGGCCCCTGCGCTATTCGTGAACTGCGTAAGGTTATCCCTTCGTGGTGGGCTCCTTCGACTTCTTGCCCTGCAGGTCGTAAACCAGCGGGGCAGCGATGAAGATGGAGCAGTAGGTACCTACAATTACGCCAATCGTCAGACTGAATACAAACCCTCTGATGCTTTCGCCTCCAAAGAACACCATCGGGATTAGCACAGAGAGCGTACTTACCGAGGTGGCGATGGTACGGGTGAGGGTACTGTTGATGGCCCCATCGATGGTGCGCTGCATATCATGACGTGGGTACAGACCGATGAACTCGCGGATGCGGTCGAAGATTACCACTGTGTCATTGATGGAGTAACCGATGATGGTGAGCACCGCTGCCACGAAGGCCTGGTCAATCTCAAGCGTGAAAGGTACAATCCCCCAAAGCAGCGTGTAGAGGCCGATGACGATGATCGAGTTGTGGGCCAGTCCTACTACGGCACCCGCGCTGAAACGCCAGTTCTTGAATCGTCCGAGGATGTAGAGGAAGATAACAGCCATGGCCAGTATCACGGCGATGACGGCCTCACGGCGAATGTCAAGCGCAATGGTCGGGCCCACCTTGGTGCTGCTCAGCTTGTAGTCGTCGATGAAACGCTGGTAGGTGGCATCGCTGGGGAGCATCGGGCGGAGCCCCGTGTACACGAGCGAGTCTACCTCGTCATCCACCTCCTGGCTATCGTCGTCGATCTTGTACTTGGTGGTAATCTTCACCTGGTTGAGCTCGCCGAACGTCTTCACCTGAGGACGCTGCTTGAGGGTCTTCTCGAGCAGGCTAGCCACCTCATCCGTGGAGACCTTCTCATTGAACCGTACCTCATAGGTGCGTCCCCCTACAAAGTCGATACCAGCATCGAAGCCGCGCACGAAGAGCGACACGCATATGGCCACGATGAGAATGCCGGAGAAGATGTAGGCGTAACGACGATTCTGGATGAAACGGAAGCTGGCATTCTTCAGGAGATTCTTCGTCAGCACCGTGGAGAACGTGAGCTTCCAGTTCCGCTTCAGCATCCACTCGATAACGAGACGGGTGATGAAGATCGCCGTGAACATGGAGGTGAGGATACCGATAACGAGCGTGGTAGCAAAACCCTTGATGGGGCCTGAGCCGAACACGTAGAGGATAATCCCCGTGAGCAGCGTCGTCACATTACCGTCAACGATGGCCGAGAGGGCATTCTTGAAACCGTCGGCTACTGATGCGTTCAGCCCTTTGCCTTGGGCCAACTCTTCCTTCGTGCGCTCGAATATGAGCACGTTGGCATCTACGGCCATACCCAGCGTGAGCACGATACCCGCAATCCCAGGTAGCGTCAGCGTGGCCTGGAATGAGGCCAACACGCCGATGATGAAGAACAGGTTGGTGAGGAGTGCAAAGTCAGCAATCAAGCCCGCACGAGTGCTGTAGTAGCACAGCATGAAGAGCAGGATGATGACGAGGCTTATCACGAAGGAGGTAACCCCGGAGTCGATAGCCTTTTGGCCTAGAGATGGGCCCACGAGCTCCTCCTGAATAATCCTTGCGGGAGCAGGGAGCTTACCCGATTGCAGCACGTTGACAAGGTCCTTCGCCTCCTTGATGGAGAAGCCTCCGGTGATGGAAGAGCGGCCACCCTTAATCTCAGAGCGTACCGATGGGAACGAGTACACGTAGTCGTCCAGGACGATGGCGATGGAGCGGTTCAGGTTGTCAGCGGTCATGCGCGCCCACACCTTGGCCCCCTCGGCATTCATCCACATGAGGACTTCGCTCTCACCGCGTGTCTGGGCGAGCTCGCTACGCGCACCAGCAATGGCACCACCATCGAGCTTCGGGCGACCATCCCGACTCGTTACCTTGATGGCAACCAGCTGATAGATGCTTTTGGTCTTATCCCATTCCGGTGGCTTTACCGTCCAGAGTAGACGGAGGTCGTGAGGCAGCAGATGCGCAATCTGAGGATTGTTGAATATCGCATTGATGGATGCCGTGTCACGGTAGTGAGCCATACCCACCACCGGCCCGGGGTACAGCTCCCCTTGCTGCGTCATCGATGGGGTTAGAAGCGCGAACAGAGGATTCTTACGGGCAAACGTTTCCCGATTGAACACGGTGTCTTGCGCATTCTGGGCAGAGGCCGCCACGGCCTCGGAGAGCCCGCCATTACGCAGGGTGTCCCCGTTTGGCTCAACGGCCACCGTGTCGGGACGCTGTAGGCTATCGACGAGAGCAGCAGGAGCCTCCTCTTCGGCACCCCCATTGAGACGGCTCGCAAGCTCGTTCACGCGCAGCAGCACGTCGTAGACCTCACGGTTCTCGAATGTTTCCCAGAACTCCAGGCTGGCCGTCCCTTGCAGCAGCTTACGCACACGCTCGGGATCCTTCACACCAGGCAACTCCACGAGAATACGACCCGAACGCTCGAGGCGCTGAACGTTGGGCTGCGTAACCCCAAAGCGGTCGATACGGTTCCGGATAATCGTGTAGGAGTTCTCGATGGCACCCTCAGATTCCTCACGCAAAACCTTGAGCACCTGCTCATTGCTCGCGTTGAACGGAATCTTATCCCTCAGCTCGATGGTGCTGAATATGGCCGCCAGCTTGCCCTGCGGGTTGATCTCCTCGTAGGCACGAGCAAACCGATCCACGAAGTTCTCGCTCGGAGCCATCGTGCGCGCCTTGTTGAGAGCCGCCACGAAATCGGGATCTGCGCTGTGGTTGGACAGGGAGAGGAGCACGTCATAGACGGACACCTCGAGCATCACGTTCATCCCGCCCTTCAGGTCGAGGCCCAGATTTATCTCCCGCTCCTTGCAGTCGCTGTAGGAGTACTTGCGTAGCCAGAAAAAATTGTACACCGTTTCGCCCGACATCGAGTCGAGGTAGGTGGCTTCGGCCTTCTTCAGCGCCTTCTCGTGCTCCAGCGGATCGGTGATGGCTGATGACACCCGCTCGGCAACCTGCCGAGCCCTACGCTCCACATTGTAGCTAAACAGCGTGAACGAGAGCTGGTACAAGCACACGAGGGCGAGTGCTATGGCGAAAATCCTGACGGCTCCTTTGTTCTGCATTGCCTTCCAAATCTGTTACGACCGATGTCGCACCGCACGCAACGCGCACGAAAACGCCGGCAAATATACGATATTTCCCGACAATGAGTGCAGGGATGACCGGAAGCAGTGATTCTGAGAAAGCCGTAGAACGGCGGTGCAGCGAGGAGGACGGCCGAACAGGTGGGAGAAATCGCAATGAATTCAGCCACTTCGGCGATATGTAGAGGACACAATTCTACGCCGTGGAGGAGCCTGGGATGGGTGACGGCACGTGGGCTTTTGCCGTATGCAACTTGTGCAAAACAGCATGCATCCTACGATCCGTCAGCGGTGCAGGGGGGTAATGGGCCCACGGAGTTTGCCCCTTTGGCCAAGGGACTATCATGCCAAACAGCAGGGGCTGCGTAAATTCGTGTGGGGTAGTGCGCACCAACTCATGACTCCAGGAGCACAAGTTTGGAGGCCGTCTCCAGCCAACCGCTAGTTGTGCGTTTTGCAGGAGCCTTAGCCAGGAATGCGCTAGAAATCCACCCTGGAGAACTGCCACCATTCTTACGCCGCAAGACATCACCGAGGATGTCCTCGGTAGAGGCAGAGCGGGCTCAATACGGGGAACAGCGGGCGATCTACGCAGAGATCCCAAGGGCGAGACCGCTAGCAAACGCAGTCCCTACACCCCCTCCCCCTGCTGTAGGAGGTTTCGTGCGGCGCGGATGATGTCGTCGTGG
>CAUUMS010000031.1:0-16056 GCA_963546395.1 uncultured Bacteroidia bacterium
TAACTACTCGAAGGATGAGATTCTCACCATTTACCTTAACACGGTGCCCTTCGGGTCTAACGCCTACGGGGTGAAGATGGCGGCGCGCACGTTCTTTAACACCACGCCCGATTCGCTGAAGGTGGAGGAGGCGGCCCTGCTGGTGGGGCTGGTGAAGGGGCCCACGTGGTATAGCCCGATACGCAACCCGGAGCGGGCCCTCGAGCGGCGGAATGTGGTGCTGGGGCAGATGCTCAACTACGGGTCGCTCTCCAAGCAGGCCTACGATTCGCTCTCACGCCTGCCCATCACGCTGCGCTACATGCCGCAGGATCACAACTCGGGGCTGGCCACCTACTTCCGCGAGCATCTGCGCGTGATACTCAATGCCACCGAGCCGCACCCGTCGGAGTATTACAACCAGGAGATCTACCGTGCCGACTCGCTGGAGTGGGCCAATAATCCGCTCTACGGGTGGTGTAGCAAGAACCTGAAGCCTGATGGCACGCGGTACAATCTCTACCGTGATGGCCTTCGCATCTACAGCACCATCGATGCGAGTCTACAGCAGTACGCAGAGGAGGCCGTGACGCAGCACGTGAGCCAGACGTTGCAGCCCGCATTCGACAAGGAGAAGCAGCGTAGCTTGTTCAGCGGCGATGTGCCGAATTCGCTCCGCAAGACGGTGATGCGCTCGGGGATGCATCAGTCGGAACGCTATCGGAGCATGCGTGCCGCAGGGGCCTCGGAGGAGGAGATAGAGAAGAGCTTTGCCACGCCGATACCGATGACGGTGTTCTCGTGGCAGGGCGATAAGGACACGGTGATGACCCCGATGGACTCCATGATATATGCCAAGCGTCAGATGCGGGCCGGGTTCATGGCCATCGAGCCTCGCACGGGGCGTGTGCGGGCCTACGTGGGGGGGACGAATTTCCGCTACTTCAAGTACGACCAGGTGTACACGGCGCGCCGGCAGGTGGGCTCTACCATAAAGCCATTCCTCTACACCCTGGCGATGCAGGAGGGGTATTCGCCCTGTATGCAAGTGCCCAACGTGCCGCAGGTGTTCCAGATGGGGGATACCACCTGGATACCGAAGAATTCGAATGCCACTAAGTTTGACGGTGAGATGGTGACCCTTAAGTGGGGGTTGGCGCACTCGGTGAATAACATCTCAGCCTGGCTCATCAAGCAGTTCTCCCCCGAGGCGGTGGCAGCACTGGTGGCCCGCATGGGCATTCATAGCCGCATCGATCCGGTGCCCTCTATATTCCTGGGTACCTCGGAGTTCTCTCTCTACGAGATGGCGGCAGCCTACGGGGTGTTTGCCTCCGGTGGGGTGCATTCGACGCCTGTCCTGGTGACGCGCATCGAGGATAGGAATGGTAATGTGCTGGCGACGTTTACCCCGCGACGAGATGAGGTGGTGAGTGAGAACACGGCCTACCTGATGGTGGAGCTCTTGCGTAACGCGGTGGATCATGGCTCGGGTCGTCGGCTGCGCTACATATACAACCTCCAGGGGCCACTGGGTGGGAAGACGGGAACGACCCAGAAGGGTACAGACGGTTGGTTCATGTCGGTGCACCCGCGCATAGTGCTGGCCACGTGGGTAGGATGCGAAGATCCGGCAGTGCATTTCGCGGGTATGGCGATGGGACAGGGGGCCTCGCTGGCGTTGCCTATACAGGGGCTATTCCTCCAGAAGGCTTACGCGGACAAGCGGAGTGGCATATCCCCCGATGACACCTGGCGAGTGCCCGAGTCGTTCCGGGGAGTGGCCTTCGACTGCGGGAATACGGTGGCAGGGGACGATAGCGATGAGGATTTTTTTGAGTAGCACCACCCGCAGCGATGTGGCTGGGCATAGCTGGTTCCGATGGTGGAGGCTATGCATGGCGGTCTGCTTCGGGGTGGGGATAATGGCGGGGTGTAAGGAGAAGGTTCCAGAGCTGATACCAAGCGTGCAGGTGAACATTACACTGCCGCTCAATCTGCCAGAGTTCAACGATCTCACGGTGCCCGGCAATGCCTTCACGGTGCAGCGTGAGGGCTACTTGCAGCACGGTATATACGTGGTGCACGAGGCCATCAATCCGGGCACGTTTTCGGCCTACGATGCCACATGCCCTAGGCACCTGGACTCGCCCACGTCGACACGTCGGGAGGGGACATCGGCCACTTGTCCCCATTGCGACACGGCGTACGAGCTGCTCAATAATGCTCTGTCTGCCGACGGCAACTTTCGTCTACAGCCCTACAAGGTCGATAATCATAGCGGCACCCTGCACGTGCACAACCCGTAATGCGGAGCCTTTGGACGCATTGCGATCCCACGGTGGGAGGGTGCATGCATAATATTCGGGTGTACAGGGCGTTTCTGGGACGGGTCTTGTAGCCTTGGCGGTGCGCTTGCAGGCCAGGGCTGGTTTGCGGCTTATTTGTACCTTTGCATCCAATGATGGTTGTGGCTTGCATGGCCGCAGCCCAACCAGGAGGAGTTTGCTATGCTGTGGAGTATCGTGTTGCAGGTTCAGGGTGTGCAGTTGCCACAGGCGGCAGAGCCTGCGGCTGAGTCGTTGACGCTCAGCTTCTGGGATCTGGCCCTCAAGGGAGGGTGGATCATGGTGCCGCTGGCACTGCTGTGGGTGATAGGGCTCTACATCTTCTTCGAGCGTTTTTGGTCTATTCGCCGCGCTTCGCAGATTGATGGGAACTTCATGGATCGCATCCGTGAGTTCATCCTTGAGGATAAGATTGATGCGGCGCGTAACTTGTGCCATTCGCGTCGCTCGCCCGTGGCGAACATGATAGCGAAGGGGATTGACCGCATGGGACGGCCCATGCAGGACTTGAATACCGCCGTGGAGAACGTGGGTAACCTGGAGGTGGCCAAGCTGGAGAAGGGGCTGCCGATGCTGGCTACGATAGCAGGTGGAGCCCCGATGATCGGGTTCCTGGGCACAGTGATAGGGATGATTCAGGCCTTCTACGACATGTCCATGGCGGGTAATAACATCGATGTGGGTCTGCTCTCCAGCGGTATCTACACGGCCATGGTGACCACGGTGGGCGGGCTCATTGTGGGTATTATGGCTTACTTCGGCTACAATTACCTTGTGGCACGCATCGAGCGTGTGATCTTCCAGCTGGAGGCCAATGCGCTCGAGTTCATGGATCTGCTCAATGAGCCGATAGCTTAGACGGGGGATCCGCTATGAAGTTGAAACGTCATGTGCGGGTGGAACCCTCGTTCCAGATGTCCTCGATGACGGACATCGTGTTCCTGCTGCTGGTATTCTTCATGGTTACGTCGACCATGATTAGTCCCAACGCCCTTAAGCTGCTGCTGCCCCGTAGCAATAGCCAGACTTCGGCTAAGGCGATTACCACGGTGAGCATCACCGCGGCGCTGGAGTTCTACGTGGAGCAGACCCCGGTGCCCATTGAGAGCATGGAGCAGTTCTTACAGCAGAAGCTGGTGGGAGAGGAGGAGCCTACCATCTCGCTGCACGCGGACAAGAGCGTGCCGATGGAGGAGGTGGTGAAGGTGATGAACATTGCCAAGGACAATCACTACAAGCTGATATTGGCCACGGCTCCGCTACCCAGGTAGCGACCCCTGCTTTGGCATGCGGGGTGTGAGGGCCGTGGATTCCAGCCTTGAGGGATGGGAAAGGTAAGCTATAGCTGGAACGAGTATGATCCCCAACTGCGACGTCGGGCCTACGTGGCCACGGCGGCTGCGCAGGGGGTGCTGCTGTTCCTGCTGCTGTGGTTCTGTTTTGAGACTCCCTTGCCGCTGCCAGGCGAGGAGGGGATCGATGTGATGTTCGGCGCGGAGACGGCAGGCCGGCAGTCGGATCCCGTGGTGGCGCAACGTCAGGAGCCGGTGCCACCAACGCCTGCGGTGGATCGCACGGCCGATCGGCAGGAGCAGCTCACGCAGGATTTTGAGGATGCACCCGAGGTGGTGGCCCCCAAGCCGCAACGTGCACAGCCTAAGCCGCCCCAACCTCCTAAGCCGAAACCCCAACAAGAGCAGCCAAAGCCGGCTGAGCAACCTAAGCCCGCAGTGAATCCGGCGGCTCTGTTCCCTGGTCGAGCGAGCGGTGAGGGACAAGGAACGGGGGGCGAGCAAGGGAACCAGGGGCTATATGATGGACGAGCCTCAGAGGGAGGTATAGGTGAGGGCCAAGGGCAGGGCACGGGCGGAACCGGGTCGGGTCGTGGCCCGGGGGGGAGCGGCATCAGCTACAGCCTGGGTAACCGGGTGGCGCTGAAGTTGCCCTCGCCAGAATATCCCACCCAGCGGAGCGGTAAGGTGGTGGTGAAGGTGTGGGTGGATAGGCAAGGGCGTGTGCTGCGGGCTGAGGCAGGGGAAAAGGGTAGCACGACGTTCGATAGTTCGCTGTTGCAAGCGGCACAAACGGCTGCCCTTAGGGCAACGTTCGATGTGACTGCCGATGCACCCGATACGCAGATGGGGACGATAACCTACGTCTTCCGGCTGAAGCAGTGAGCGGTGGCGCATGTGGGTGCGCTGTGCGTGGCGGTGCCAGGTGGAAGTAGGGCTGGGGGAGCATGGCTAAGGGGCGTAAGTTTTACGTGGTGTGGCGTGGCAGGCGGCCAGGGATCTATGAGACCTGGGCTGAGTGTAGTGCGCAGGTGCAGGGTGTTGACGGGGCGCAGTATCGCGGCTACGAGAGCCTAGAGGCTGCTAGAGATGCGTACAGTGGGCCCTTTGTGCCCCGAGAACGTGCACGGCATGTGCCCGTAAGGGATGATGGGGAGAGGCCCGTGTATCCGTCTATTGCTGTGGATGCGGCGTGCAATATGCGCACCGGGCGCATGGAGTACAGGGGGGTGGATGCAGCTACGGGGCGTGTGCTGTTCAGCCAAGGGCCATTTGATGACACCACGAATAATGTGGGAGAATTCCTGGCCCTGGTGCATGCGCTGGCCCTATGCAATGACCCGAATCATGCGCAGTTGGCAGCGATGACCATCTACTCCGACAGTGTTACTGCCATGGCGTGGGTGCGACGTAAGCGTGCCAACACGTCGATGGCCCCAACGCCGAATAATGCCATGCTGCGGAGTATGATAGCCCGAGCCGAGGAGTGGCTTCGCCAGCACACCTGGCGTAATCCGGTGGTGAAGTGGCGCACTGAGCAATGGGGAGAGATCCCAGCCGATTATGGGCGCAAGTAGTTGTCGGGGCCACTCTAGGGAAACGGTTTCGTGGTGTGGCCGTATCCGTTGAGATGGTGGAGAGGTTTGCACGGAGGTATTAGTTGGCTGATTTGATGCGCAGGTCTCAGATATCTCAGGTTGAGAGAGGTGCTAGGGCATCAGCCTGGCAGTTCCCGCTATTTGTGGCTCTCGGCGGTCAGCGTGATGCCACGGTGGGCCGGGGACGACTGTCCAAGCCATTTCTCCGCATAGCAATGGCTGCGGTGACTATTAGCGTGGCGGCCATGCTGATAGCATTTGCTGTGGCGAGAGGGTTTCAGCGTGAAGTGGGGGCTAGGACGCTGCTGTTTGCCGGCGATATCCAGCTGGTGAATCTGGATGCGAATGCCTCGTATGAGCAGCGGCCAATAGCCAGGGCGCAATCCTTTCTACCTGCGCTCAGGAAGATGAAGGGGATACGCACTGTAGAGCCTTTTGCCGTAAAGGCTGGCATCATTAAGACGAAGGAGCAGATGCAGGGATGCGTCCTCAAGGGGGTAGAGATTCCTGATGCGCTCAACGATTTCCTTCCATTCCTGGTGCGTGGTCGCCTCCCGCAGCAGCCAGAGGATGAGGAGGACGAATGTGACGAGGTGATGATATCGGCCTATATGGCCAATCTGTTGCAGCTGGACACCGGGAAGGCTCTCGTCATGTACTTTGTGCAGCAGCCACCGCGCGTGCGACGTTTTGACATCGTGGGGGTGTACGACACGCAAATGCGGGAGTTCGATGCGATGTACGTGTTGGGCGATCTGCGACACGTGCAGGCACTGAACGAGTGGGATGAGAGCCAGATCGGGGGGTATGAGGTGCGGGTGAATGGGCTACAGGATCTGGCGACGCTGTTCCCAGAGGTGGAGGGGCTATGCGCCTACGGATTGCAGCAGGATGGCACCCTTCTCCGTGTGGTGGATGCTCGGGAGAAATACGCGGCCATATTCGATTGGCTTGCCCTGCTAGACACCAATGTCATCGTCCTGCTGACCCTGATGCTGGCTGTGGCTGGGGTGAACATGGTGACGGCACTGCTGATACTGATCCTCGAGCGCACGCAAGAGATCGGCCTGCTGAAGGCCCTTGGTGCCACGGGCCGGCAGCTCCGGACGCTATTCGTGATACGGGCAACGCGCATTCTGTTCTGGGGATTGTGCGCAGGTAATGCCGTGGGACTCGGAATCCTGCTGATGCAACGCCAGTTCAAGTTCGTACGTCTTGACCCGAGCGAGTATTACATCGACCACGTGCCCGTAGAGATGGGGCTCGGTGCATGGGCGGCTATCAACGGGATCACGCTGGCAGTAACCCTCGTGGTGCTACTGGTGCCATCCGGATTAGTGGCCCGCGTAAGCCCCGGGGAGAGCATGCGATTCGCCTAGCGGTTGTAGCGCAACTCTAGCCAGATTTTTTGCATTACCTCCTTGGTCGACTCGGGGAATTCTGCCCTCATAAACCATTCGTAGTACCCGTCGTTCCGTCCGAGGATGGAGCGGACGGACTGTCCCTTGTACTTCCCGAAGTTGAACACGATGTCGCCCTCGGCATTGTAGATGAGCCGGCCGGCCACGTCGGCAAACCGATCGCTTGGGGCGCAGAGAGTTGCTAGCTCTGCTATGGTGCTGGGAAGCTGATCGGCATAATGTTCCAGCTGGGCAAATAGCACATCACGCGTGGCCATGGTATCGGCTAGGGCCGAGTGGGCATTCACAAGCTCTTCGCCACAGAATTTGCGATAGGCTGCCGCGAGCGTATGCGGCTCCATGATCTGGAAGATGCGTAAGGCATCCACGAGTTGATGCTCGTTGACATCGAATGGGATGCTGTACCGCCTGCACTCCTCAATGAGCAGCGGCACATCAAATCGGGTGGAGTTGAATCCGCAGATGTCAGCTCCCCGGAATATATCGATAATCTGTTGCCCGAGCTGCTTGAAGGGCGGGGCATCAGCCACATCGGCATCGGCGAGGCCATGAATGGCTGTGGACTCTGCTGGAATGGGTACAAGGGGATTCACACGGCTATACCATTGGCTTTCCCGCCCATTGGGCTCAATGCGTATAGTGGCGATCTCCACGATGCGAGCAGTGGCAATGTTAATACCGGTGGTCTCGAGGTCGAAGATGACGAGCGGGCGTGTGAGAGCTAGAGTCATGTCCTGGGTGAAGGGTTGAGATTCTCGTTCGATTACTGGGACTGGTGGCGTGATGAATTCGGCACCTGACGGAATGGAGGTTACTTCTGGAGGCGAGTTAGGAAGCGGATAGCAGACTTGCGGGCTTTCTCTATTCTCTCCGTATCCCTATTCTCAACGGCAGAGGATGAAACCCACCGCTTGTTGAACAACGCTTGTGCCGACTCGATCATTACGCCACAGGCAAAGGGATCTATTTCTGCTGAGATGGCATGCCCAATGGCCTCGCATACTTCAAGAGGTATAGAGCCGTCGGCTTGCCCCTCGTTAGCTAGCAGTTGCCACAGACTCGAGGCCGACCATGCGCGGCAGAGACTGTCCTCGTCATGGAGCATATGGTCGCAAAGGTGGGCGAGCTCATCGGTAGAGCCTACCCAGCCAAGGGCAATTAGGACTTTTCGTCTCAGGATGTGATCCGGTATGTCTAGGTGCGTGGTGAGGATCGGGATGAGCTGGCTGCACTTGGATTTGTAGAAATCGCGGTGCTTTGACCGCGTGAGTATCTCGGCGATGAGGTACGCGGTGAAGATGCGTACCCTTTCGTTTGGGGCGTTGCCAATGGCTGAGAAGAGGAAGTCGAGGCCGCCTAAATCGTGCTTGTCAAAGCTGTTGTCCAGATGCAGCTGCCCGCCTGTTTCCCAGTCGTTACAAATCAGCTCGTAGTGGTACTCAACCTCATTGCTCCCGCCTAAGTCGCATATGAAATCGATGCGCCTTTTGAGGGGGAAGCCGGCACCCCGCAGCTCGGCATACATCCGCTGCAAGTCGCTCCTCGTGAGACTCTGACGGCGTATCCATTCTGCTTCGAGCTCCTGAAGAATGCGATCACTTGACTTCCCCATCGTTATCTCCTACGGTGCTCAATCGATTGCAGAGCGTGCTTTGTCCTCACCTGCATGCCACTGCGGTTAACCCCAGCACGAGATGGTAGCAAACGGTGGGCGAAGGTATTGGTGGGGCGGTACTCGATGAACCAGAAGCCCTACCGTAGGAGTAGGGACGAGGTATTGAAAAGCCGGGCCCCAGCTACAGCTGGGGCCCGGGGGTAGGACTACCTATGGGCCTGAGCGATGACCATGAGCAACTCGTCATGTTCACTCTCATCGATGGTGGGGCGTAGCAACGAGCTGCGAGTATTGGGGGAGAAATTTATCACCACCTCCTGCGCTGCGATGTTGGCTAAGGCCTCGGTCAAATGCAGCGTATTGAAGCTTACCTCCAGTGCATCGCCGCTGTAGCTGCACTCGATCTCCTGGTAGGCCTCGTTGTAGTTATCGGGATTCTTTGCCGAAATCGTAAGCTTGTTCTGCGCCAGTGCAAATGTCACCAGGTTGCGCCCACGATCTGAGAAGGGTGAAACCTGCTTTAGTGCATTGTGGAACACTACACGGTCGATGGAGAGCTCGAATGGGTTCTCATAGGGGATCACCGATTCGTAGGGTGGGAAGTTGGTCTCCGTGAGCCGGCAGATGAGCTGTACGGCAGAGGTCGTGAGGCGGATGTTGCGATTGTCGAAGGCCACTTGGAGCTCATCCTCGTCGTGAGGCAATATGGCATTGAGCAGCGAGGCCGGACGGATGGGTAAGAACACCTGCCGATCTGCCTCCGCGCGGATGTCTTTCCTCGTGGCGCAGGCTACACGGTTGTGATCCGTCGCCACGAAACGGAGTCGCTCGGGCTTCACCTCAATGAGTACGCCAGCCAGGTGTGGGGCCAAATCGGGCTTACCAGCAGCAAAGGAGGTGTGGGAGATACCTGCCAGGAACACCTCCGTGCTCGTGGTGAACTCGGTGGTTTGATCCTGTACCAACTCCGGCAGCTCGGGAAAATCGTCGGTGTGCTGCCCCATCACGCTAAACTCTCCCTTACGTGTGCCCACGTTGTAGTCCACCTGGATTTTCAGGGAGTTGGGATCTACGGAGAAGTTCAGCGGCATATCGGGGAACTCCTTCAGCGTGTCGAGCAGGATGCGGAGCGGCACCCCAATAGCCCCTTCGCGCCGCACATTCTCAAGGGGGATGGTGGTTAGCAGCGTGGTTTCTAGGTCGGTCACAAGCATCCTTAGCTGGTTGCTTTCCACCGTGAACAGGACATTCTCAAGGATTGGCATAGTGGACTTACCCGCCACAATGCGGCTGGCACCTGCAAGGTGCTTGTAGAGCAGGCTGCTGGAAATGGTGAAATCCATAGTCTCGTTGTCTCTGAGGTTATGGGCCTACGACCCAGACTGGTAATGCATTCATGGCTCATTGTGGCCATGGTACCGCCGGCCATTGTGCCTTATGCAGGGCGGCTGAAAGGCAAAGGTAAGAAATGCAGTGGAAAGCGGATGCCCTGTCACCGTTGGTACGTGCGGTGAAATCGCCGTGGGAGGGCGTAAGCCCGCTCTGCTCAGGCAACGTGGGTTGCCATGCGCATGCAATCGCAACGTGTACGGGCTGGATGGTGCGAATTCAAATGCACTGCTTCAGGCCGTTCTCCATTGGCGCATCCTTGCGTACTGGAGATGGCGTGCGGGGTTGCATGTCTGGCCCGAGAGCGTGGGGGGCGGGTGCCCTGCCAATAATGTACTACCTTTGCGAGGTATGCAGAATGCCGTGGGATTAGAATGCCGAGGGAGGTAAGATATGGCGACGAGTATCTTAAATAAAGTAATTGCGAGCCTATTTGGCACCAAAGCGCAAAAGGATCAGCGTGCCCTTATGCCGATCGTTGAGTCGGTGAATGCGCTGAAGGATGCGATGCGCGCCCTGACGAATGATGAGCTGCGTGCCGAGGGGCAGGCGATCCGCGAGGTCGTGCGGGCTGATATACGCCCGATGCAAGACGAGATCGTAGCTCTGAAGACTCAGCTAGACCGTGAGGAGCTCTCGCTCGAGGAGCGTGAGAAGCTATTTGGGCGTATTGATACGCTAGAAAAGCAGATTGGGACAACGGTTGAGGAATCCCTGAGGCGTGAATTGCCCAGGACATTCGCCCTGGTGCGTGAGACTGCTAGGCGCTTTGCCGAGAATGAGCAGATAGAGGTGACGGCCTCGGAATTCGACCGCACCCTGGCGGGTCAGGGAAAGGACTTTCTGCGCATTGAGGGTGACAAGGCGATCTACCTGAACCACTGGATGGCTGGTGGCAGTGAGGTCGTCTGGGACATGGTGCACTACGACGTGCAGATTATGGGTGGCGTGGTGCTCCACGAGGGCAAAATCGCTGAGATGTCCACCGGTGAGGGGAAAACGCTCGTGGCCACCCTTCCCGTGTTCCTCAATGCCCTACCGGGGCTCGGGGTGCACGTGGTAACCGTCAATGATTACCTGGCACGCCGTGACTCGCAGTGGATGGGCCCCATCTACGAATTCCACGGGCTGAGCGTGGACTGTATCGATTTGCATGAGGCCAATAGCCCTGCACGCCGCAAGGCCTACGAGGCTGATATCACCTTCGGCACGAACAATGAGTTCGGCTTCGACTACCTGCGCGATAACATGGCCTTCACCCCCGAGGGGCTGGTGCAGCGTCAGCATAACTACGCCATTGTCGACGAGGTGGACTCGGTGCTCATAGACGATGCCCGTACCCCGCTCATCATCTCTGGCCCCACCAGCCGGAGCGATGATCAGATGTTCGAGGAGTTTAGGCCGCAGGTAGAGGTGCTCGTCAATGCCCAGCAAAAGCTGATCACCACGCAGCTTGCCGAGGCGAAACGCCTGATGGGCGAAACGAAGAATGACGAGGCCGGCAAGCTCCTCCTGCGAGTCTACAAGGGTCTGCCGAAGTACAAGCCATTCATCAAATTCGAAAGTGAGCCTGGCGTGAAGAACCTTCGCCTCAAGACGGAGAACTTCTACATGCAGGAGAACAGCAAGAACATGCACCTGATCACGGATGACCTCTACTTCGTGATCGATGAGAAGAACAATAGCGTTGAGCTGACCGATAAGGGTATCGACCTGCTCTCGCAGCGGGTGGGCGATGCCCACTTCTTCATCTTGCCCGATGTGGGCTCAGAGATCGCCGAGCTGGAGAAGACCTCGGGTACGCCCGACGAGAAGGCACGTGCCCGCGAGGAGCTCATGCGCCAGTACTCCGACAAGGCGGAGCGTCTGCACACCGTGCAGCAGCTGCTGCGCGCCTACACGATGTATGACAAGGATGTAGAGTACGTGATTGTCGACAATCAGGTCAAGATTGTCGACGAGCAGACGGGCCGTGTACTGGAAGGTCGCCGTTACTCCGATGGGCTACATCAGGCCATTGAGGCCAAAGAGGGTGTCAAGGTGGAGGAGGCCACCCAGACATTCGCCACGGTGACGTTGCAGAACTACTTCCGCATGTACCGCAAGTTGGCTGGTATGACGGGTACTGCAGAAACTGAGGCAGGAGAGTTGTGGTCCATCTACAAGCTCGATGTGGTTGTGGTGCCCACCAACAAGCCCGTCATTCGTCAGGACAACAATGACCTCATCTACAAGACCACGCGGGAGAAGTTTGCCGCGGTCATTGACGAGATTGCACGCTTGGTAGGCGAGGGCCGCCCTGTACTCGTAGGTACCACCTCTGTGGAAATCTCCGAGCAGCTGAGCCGCATGCTCAATTTCCGTAAGATTAAGCACAATGTGCTCAATGCCAAGCAGCATCAGCGTGAGGCAGAGATTGTGGCCGCTGCGGGTCGTCCCGGCACGGTCACCATCGCGACCAATATGGCTGGCCGTGGAACTGACATCAAGCTTACCCCCGAGGTGCGTGCCGCGGGCGGATTGGCCATCATTGGCACCGAGCGTCACGAGTCCCGCCGTGTAGACCGCCAGCTACGAGGACGTGCTGGACGACAGGGCGATCCGGGGTCGAGCACGTTCTACCTCTCGCTGGAGGATAACCTCCTTCGCCTCTTCGGCTCAGAGCGTCTGGCTAAGATGATGGACTGGCTGGGCTATAAGGAGGGTGATGTCTTGCAGCACTCCAGCCTATCCCGCCGTGTGGAGCAGGCGCAGCGTAAGGTGGAGCAGAACAATTTCGGGATCCGTAAGCGCCTCCTGGAGTACGACGACGTGATGAACATGCAGCGCGAGCGCATCTACCGTCGTCGTCGTCACGCCCTGCACGGGGAGCGGCTAGAGGAGGACATTGCCGATATCATCGCCAGCGTCACCGAATCCATGGCTGCGGAGTATGCGCAGCGGGGCGATTACCGCGAGTTCGCCGATGCCGTGATGCGCAATTTCGCCACCGAGAATACCATTAGCGAGGCGGAGTACACCCGTTGCGCCGAGCCCGAGCTGGCCGATCTGCTCTACCGCATGGTGACGGAGCGTTACACATTGCGCATGCGCACCATTGCGCAGCGGGCTCTACCGGTGTTGCAGCAGGTGATGCAGGAGCATGGCGACAAGTATGAGGACATCATCGTCCCATTCTCCGATGGCCGGCGCAATTACCAGATCAAGGTGAACCTCAAGCGTTGCGTCGAGACCCAAGGCCGCGAGCTGGGGCGTGCCATTGCCCGAACCATGATACTGCTCGAGATCGATAACCACTGGCAGCAGCACCTGCTAGCCATGGACGAGCTGAAGCAGAGCGTGCAGAACGCCTCCTACGAGCAGAAGGATCCGCTCATCATCTACAAGTTCGAGGGGTACGGCCTCTTCGAGCGCATGATGGCCGACCTGAACATGGACATCCTACAGGCCCTCCTCAAGATACATCTCCCCGTGGGGGAAGAGGATGAGGTGCGTGAGGCTCCTGCCAGCAGGCCCCCCGAAAAGAAGCGCCAGCTACGCGAGGGGCGGAGCGAATTGCCCACCAGCAGCCACAGCACAGCAGAGCAATCCCGTGTGCCGGTGCGTCGTGACGTGCGCATAGGCAGAAATGACCCCTGCCCCTGCGGTAGCGGCAAGAAGTACAAGAACTGTTGCGGTAGGCACGACCAGTAAGCCAGGGAGGAGAGCGTATGGAACTCGTGAGCGAATTGCAGCAGCTGCTGCACGCCGGTCTGGTCAGCATCCTCGGGTCAGAGGTTGATGCGGCAGGCGTAGTTGTGCAACCTACCCGCAACGAATTCGAGGGGGACTACACCCTCGTTGTATTCCCGTGGGCCAAACAGGCCCGCAAAAGCCCCGAGGCTCTGGCCGCAGAGCTCGGGGAGTGGGCGCAGCAGCATAGTGAGTGGATAGCGGGCTACAACGTGGTGCGCGGCTTCCTCAATCTTGGTCTTACGGATGCCTGCTGGGCCGAGGCCATTCGTACGGTAGATGCTACCGACGGCTTTGGCCTCCCGACCCCTAGTAGCAGTGGCAAAACCGTGATGGTTGAGTACTCCTCACCCAACACCAACAAGCCGTTGCACCTGGGGCATATACGCAACATCCTACTGGGCCACTCGGTGAGCCAGCTCCTCAAAGCAGCTGGGCATACCGTGGTGCAGGCCAACCTGGTGAACGACCGCGGGGTGCACATCTGTAAGTCCATGCTCGCCTGGCAACGCTTCGGCGAGGGGGAAACCCCGCAAACCTCGGGCCTCAAGGGCGACCACCTGATCGGTAAGTACTACGTGCGCTTCGATCAGGAGTACCGCCGCGAGGTGGCAGAGCTCATGGCCTCCCGTGGGATCAGCGAGGAGGAAGCCAAAGCCCAGGCACCCATCCTGCTGGCTGCGCACGAGATGCTCCGAGCCTGGGAGGCTCACGACCCGGAGGTCGTCGCCCTCTGGGAGCGGATGAACGGCTGGGTCTACGAGGGTTTCGATGCCACCTACGCGCGCCTTGGCGTGGCCTTCGACAAGGTGTACTACGAGTCGCAGACCTACCTGCTGGGCAAGAAGATCGTGATGGACGGGTTGGCCCGTGGGATCCTCTTCCAGAAAGACGACGGCTCCATATGGTGCGACCTCACCGCAGACGGCCTCGATCAGAAGCTCCTGCTGCGGAGCGACGGTACATCCGTCTACATGACCCAGGATCTGGGTACCGCTGTGCAGCGGGCCGAGGCCTATCACCTCGACTCCATGGTGTACGTGGTGGGCAACGAGCAGGACTACCACTTCCAGGTTCTGCGCCTCATCCTCAAGAAGCTAGGCTACACCTGGGCCGAACGTTTGCATCACCTGAGCTACGGCATGGTGTTCCTGCCCAGTGGTAAGATGAAATCGCGCGAGGGTACCGTTGTGGATGCGGACGATCTGATAGACTCGCTCGATAGCATTGCCCGCCAGACAGCCGAGTCGCTAGGCAAGCAGCAAGCCATTAGCCCCGATGAAGCCGATGAGGTCTATCATCAGGTGGGGCTTGGGGCCCTCAAGTACTTCATGCTCAAGGTGGATCCCACTAAGAACATGACCTTCAATCCCGAGGAGTCCATCGAGTTCAATGGCAACACGGGCCCCTTCATCCAGTACACGCATGCGCGGGCCTGCTCTGTGCTGCGCCAGGTGGAGGAGCCGGGAGCTGCCAGGGGCCCAGTGGCCCTCTCGAGGCACGAGCGCACTGTGGCACGCCGGGTGTGCGACTACACCGCAGTTGTCCTTGCAGCCGCCGAGCAGTTTAGCCCCGCCCTGGTGGCTAACTACGCCTACGAGCTGGCGCGCGAGTTCAATCAGTTCTACCACGAGTGCCCCATAGCCCGTGAGTCTGATGTGCAGCTTCGGGGGCTACGCATAGCCTTGACCCGCTGCACGGCCGCAGTGCTTAAGTCGGCCCTGGGGCTGCTAGGCATTTGGGCCCCCGAGCGAATGTAGGGGCACACACTTATCGGATGTCGTTATTTAGGCCCGCGGTGTCATCGGCACCGCGGGCCTAAGTTTATTACGCCGGTTGCCACGCTAGCGCATGTGCAGACCCTGTAGCGGCAACTGCCATACGACCCCAAAACGTGTCGAATGAAGGGGGGAGAGATGTCTCAAACTTTGAGACATCTCTCCCCCCGTTGTTATTGGCCCTTAAGCAGGACTCCCTAACGCTTTACCACCCGAATGTTACGCGTCCCCTCGGCACCCACGAGCCGTAGCACGTACACGCCCGGCACGAGGTGATCGGTGGGGATGGTGAGCATGGCCGACTGGTTGCGCCCCTTGGCCACGATGGCCCCGCCGGCATCCACCAGCTCGTACCGTTGCACATCCTCCGCGTGAAGCACCGTGAGCGTCGTGCTGAACGGGTTAGGAGCCACCTCCACCCTAGGCAATCCGCCATCCACCGCCGTCTTCTGATTTGGGGTCGGATTTGTACCAGGATTCGGAGTAGGGGGAGTGGGGTTCGCCGGGTCGGTAACCGTCACCAGGCATTCGCCGCTCATCTTGTTGTGCGATATGGCGATGACCTTAGCCGTGCCCGCCTTCAGCGGGCTTACGAGCCCGTTCTCCACCTTCACGATATCGACAGGCTCCGTCACCCACGAAACGGTTTTGATGGTAGCCTCCTCGGGTTTCACGTTGGCCGTGAGCTGCACGGGCGCATCGCCGAGGCTCATGGACATGGATTTTGGGGCCACCGCCACCTCGGTCACCGACACGAACTCCTTCACCGTGACGACGCATTCACCCTTCACCCCATTGTGCGCGGTCGCGAACACGTGGGCCGTGCCGCCCTTCAGCGGGGTTACTAGTCCATCGGCGCTCACCGAGGCCACATCGCTTGGCTCCACACTCCAGGTGATGCTTT
>CAUUMS010000032.1:0-15518 GCA_963546395.1 uncultured Bacteroidia bacterium
AGGCGATGGTGGTGAGCTCTACCGACTGGTCAGGGAGTGGCAACTCCTCGGCAGCTCAAGATCGAGCAGGTGGCTACCATATCTGCCAACAACGACAGCGAGATCGGCAAGCTCATTGCCCAGGCGATGGGTAAGGTGAAGAAGGAGGGGGTCATCACGGTCGAGGAGGCCAAGGGGATTGAAACCCACGTGGAGGTGGTAGAGGGGATGCAGTTCGATCGCGGCTACATCTCGCCCTACTTCATCACGGATCCCGAGAAGATGGAGGTGTCGCTCGATCGGCCGCTCGTGCTGCTGACCGATAAGAAGATCTCCACGATGGCCGACCTGCTGCCCATCCTCGAGCCGGTGGCCAAGCAGGGTCGCGCAATGCTCATCATTGCCGAGGATGTGGATGGTGAGGCGCTGGCTACGCTGGTGGTGAATCGCCTGCGCGGCTCGCTGAAGATTGCTGCCGTGAAGGCTCCCGGCTTCGGCGATCGCCGTAAGGAGATGCTGGAAGACATCGCCATCCTCACCAATGCGGTGGTGATCAGCGAGGACAAGGGGCTCCGCCTGGCCGATGCCAAGCTCGAGATGCTGGGTGAGGCTGAGAAGGTGAGCATCGATAAGGACAACACCACCATCGTGAATGGGGCTGGTGAGAAGGCCCAGATCGAAAAGCGTGTGGCCCAGATCAATGCGCAGATAGAAAACTCCACGTCGGATTATGACCGCGAGAAGCTCCAGGAGCGTAAGGCTAAGCTGGCTGGCGGTGTGGCCGTGCTGTACGTGGGTGCTCCCACCGAGACGGAGATGAAGGAGAAGAAGGATCGCGTGGAGGATGCGCTCAGCGCCACCCGCGCGGCGGTGGAAGAGGGGATCATCCCCGGTGGCGGTGTGGCCTACGTGCGCTCGCTGGCGGCCCTCGAGAACCTGAAGGGGGACAACGACGACGAAACGACGGGTATGCACATCGTGATGCGGGCCATCGAGGAGCCGCTGCGCCAGATTGTGGCCAACGCGGGTCTCGACGGGGCTGTAGTGGTGCAGAAGGTGCGCGAGGGGAAGGGCGATTTCGGCTACAACGCTCGCACCAACAAGTATGAGAATCTGCTCCAGAGCGGCGTTATCGACCCGACCAAGGTGACCCGTGTGGCTCTCGAGAACGCTTCGTCCATCGCGGGTATGGTGCTTACCACCGAGTGCGTGATGGTGGATGAGAAGGAGGAGAATCCGGCTCCGGCTGCCAACCCCGGTATGGGCGGCATGGGGGGCATGATGTAATCAGCTCTCTTCGGAGGACGACGGTCGGGGCTCTGCCATTGGCAGGGCCCCGATTTTTTGTGTCGATGCGCCAGATGCTGGCACCCTGTTGAGGTCACGGCCATTGTGTTTGCCCGGGGCCTAGTGGCCGGCGGGTGGGGCAGTGGGATCTACATAATAGAAAAATGCGTTACGCCCCTCGATCTGCTGCCAGAGTTGCGATGGGAGACGTGCTGGTGGCAAGCCGCTTTCTGGCTAACACCTCCTCTACCCCATGTCGAAGGGCACCGAGCGACCGTAGAGGCGTGGCAGATGAGCCCTAGACGCACGAAACCACCCCCGGGCTAGCCATAGGCGGCCCAGGGGTGGTTCCTATATATGGAGTGGAGATGAGGCCCTATTCGGGCGAGACCACGAGCAGCTTGTCTAGCTCGGGGAGCGTGCCAGGGCGCATGGGACGGCCATTCTTCAGCGCCACGCCGGTAACGCGCCCCAGGAGCACGGGCTTGTTGTCGGGAAGGCGGTAGATGTCTTGCTGGAAGATGATGCGCACTCCCTCGGCGATGGCTTGCGAGCGCACCTCAAAGCGGTCTTTGCTGCGGAGAGGCAGCTTGTACTCTAGCTCCACCTTCACCACGTTGAGCAGCACGCCTTGCTCGAAGAGCGCGGCGAAGTCGAGCCCGCTGTCGAGTAGGAACTGGTGGCGCGCATGCTCGAGGTAGTGCTGGTAGTTGGCGTTGTTCACGATGCCCTGCAAGTCGCATTCATAGTCGCGGACGAGGAATTCTAGCGTGTGCTGATACTGATTGCCATCCATGGTATAACGGGAATGTATGATGATTTTTGGCAAAGATAGCGCAAAGTGCCGAAGGTGTAATGCGCATTGTGCCTAGCCTATCGGCACGTGACGGGCGGTGACATCGAGGCGGCGACTGGGCTGGACGGGGATGTGAATTAGGTAAAATGCGCACAGCGGATCCGGAATCATCAGGGGTTCCTTTGGATAATTCTTGCTTTCTTTGCCTCCCAAAATCGGCTGTTAGACGGGAGGGTCGTGAAAAATCTGGTGATAGTGGAGTCGCCGGCCAAGGCGAGAACTATAGAGCGTTTCCTGGGAGACAACTTCCAGGTGCTTTCGAGCTTTGGGCATGTGCGCGACCTCTCGAAACACAATCTGGGCATCGACATCGAGCACATGTTTGAGCCCGATTATGTGGTCTCTGAGGGGAAGGAGAAGGTGGTGAAGGATCTTCGGGCAGCCGTCTCGCGGTGCGACCAGGTGTGGCTCGCATCCGATGAGGATCGTGAGGGGGAGGCTATTGCCTGGCACCTGGCCGTGGTGCTGGGGCTCTCGCCAGAGACGACGCATCGGATTGTCTTTCACGAGATTACTCGCGAGGCCATACAGCATGCCATAGCGAATCCGCGCACCATTGATCAGCGTCTGGTAGATGCGCAGCAGGCACGTAGGATCCTGGATCGATTGGTGGGGTTCGAGGTGTCGCCCATCCTCTGGCGGCGGGTGAAGCCGTCGCTCTCGGCCGGGCGTGTGCAGTCGGTGGCGGTGCGCTTGCTGGTGGAGCGCGAGCGTGAGATCAATGCCTACCAGGCGCAACGTTTCTACCGGGTGACGGCGTACTTCGCCGTGGGAAAAGCGCATTTTCGTGCGGAGCTCAGCCGTAGGCTCGAGACGCAGGAAGAGGCACGCGCATTCCTGATGCGATGCGATGGATTCCCGTTCCGCGTGCTCAGCGTGGAGGAGCGTCCCGGGAGTCGAACACCGGCACCCCCGTTCACCACCTCGACATTGCAGCAGGAGGCGAGCCGGAAGCTCGGTTTCTCGGCCCAACGCACCATGTCGGTGGCCCAAAGGCTCTACGAGTCGGGGATGATCACCTATATGCGTACCGACTCGGTGAACCTGTCGAGTCAGGCGTTGGCCAACCTGGGCTCTGTGGTGGAGCACGAGTACGGGGCAGAGTATCACAAGGTGCGCCAGTATCGCACCAAGAGCAAGGGGGCTCAGGAGGCGCATGAGGCGATCCGTCCCACGGATGCGCAGCGTGAAAAGGTGGGGGGCGAGTCGGATGACGAGCGGCTCTACGAGTTGATACGCAAGCGGGCCTTGGCCTCGCAGATGGCCGATGCGCGGCTGATGCGTACCACGGTGGAGGTGTCTGGCCCTTCGGCCGATTCCCATTTTGTGGCCCAGGGAGAGGTGATACAGTTCGACGGGTTCTTGCGGCTCTACCTGGAGGGTAACGATGATGAGGCGCAGGAGCAGGGGAATGAGCATTTGCCCCGGTTGGCAGAGGGTGAGTTTGTCGATCTCGTGTCGGTGTTGGCGCAGGAGCGTTACACGCAGCGACCCGCGCGCTACAGCGAGGCTTCGCTGGTGAAGCGTCTCGAGGAGCTCGGCATTGGTCGGCCGTCCACGTATGCACCCACCATTGCCACCATCGTGGATAGGGGTTACGTGCAGCGCGATTCCCGCGACGGAGAACAGCGTACGGTGTGGCAGATGGAGCTGAAGGGGGGCACCCCTCGGGAGTCGACCGTGCAGGAGAGCTACGGGGCCGACCGGAAAAAGCTGTTCCCGAGCGATATCGGGATGGTGGTGACGGACTACCTGATGGCGCACTTCCCCCGCATGATGGAGTATAACTTCACGGCCTCGGTGGAGGAGCAGTTTGATAGCATTGCCGAGGGCAAGCTGGGGTGGCGCGAGATGCTCAGCGGGTTTTACACCCCATTCCACCAGAAGGTGGATGAGGCTCTGACGGCCGATGAGGGCCATGTAGCTGGCGAGCGCATTCTGGGCACCGATCCCGCCAGCGGGCACACGGTGCTTGTGCGAATAGGCAGGTTTGGTCCGTTGGCGCAGATTGGCACTGCCGATGAGGTGGAGAAGCCACGTTACGCTAGCCTGCGCAAGGGGCAGCTGCTGGAGCGCATCACCCTGGAGGAGGCCTTACAGCTTTTCGCCTTGCCACGGGAGATTGGTTCCTACGAGGGAAAACCGCTCGTGGTGGGCGCTGGACGCTTTGGCCCGTACGTGCTGCACGACGGCAAGTACACCTCCCTAGGGCGCGGCGATGACCCCTACACCATGGAGTCGGCGCGCGCAATAGAGCTGATTGAGGAGAAGCGGAAGCGCGATGCCGAGCGGCTGTTGCACACCTACCCCGAGGATGAGGGGCTGACGGTGATACGCGGACGCTGGGGGGCCTACCTGTCGTACGGGGGTAAGTCGTATCGGATACCCAAGGGGGTATCGTGGGAGACGCTGTCGTACGCAGACGCCATGCGTCTGGTGGAGGAGCAGCAGGCTACCGGGCGTTCGACAGCCGCCAAGGGAAAGAAAACCACAGCCAGAACAACGGCAAAAAGTGCATCGAGCAAGGCTAAGCCGACATCTCGCAAAGGCGCATCGCGCAAGGGGAAGAAGACCGAGGGAGAATAAATTTTGCGATGGTGGATGCGTTTCATGCAACCTTCCTTGCATGAAATACGTAGAAAAGGGGTGAAATTTGAAGGCTGCGTCGTTTTTTAGTTTCCCCATGCGTTGCATCGCATCGGAGTTTCGGGGCCCACGGGGATGTTTTTGACCAAAGGGGTAACGGCATTGATGTAACCTTGGTGCGCTTTTGTAAGTAAAAGAGGGAGCGTGGTTCGTGTCTGACTGTGGAAGGATTTCAGGCGTGTACGAAAAAGGTGTTACTTTTGGAATCCAAAACGCAGGAAGTAAGGGCATTGATGGGCAGACTAGTAGAAGTGCGACGTAAGGCTTTGGCCTGCACACTCGCTGTGTTGGCTAGTGTGGTGTTCTCCGCGGTGGTGGGTCTCCCACGGGCGTGGGGGCAATCGGATGGGCGCATGCATCAGTACATGTTTAATCAGCTCGACTTTAACCCCGGGTATGCGGGGAGCCAGGGGGTGATGAACGTGTACGCATTGGCTCGTCAGCAGTGGCTGGGATTTGGCAAGGGGGCTCCGCGCACCTACTTTGTCAACTTTGATATGCCGTTCGGCTACCGGAGCCTCTCCCAGATGTCGCCGGGGCATAAAATGGAGTATTCTCACGGGCTTGGTGTGCATTTGATGAGGGATGAGGTGGGCTTCATGTCGACCAACGGCATTGAGCTCTCCTACGTGGGGCGTTTCCATCTCCGGGCCACCGGCTCGCTGGGGGTCGGTCTGGGCGTGCGGGCGGTGAACGACCGCTTTGATGCCACCTGGCGCACCCCCGATGGGGTGGTGGAGCAGGATGCGGCTATCCCGGATGGCAAGGCGAGCGGCATTGGGTTCGACCTCTCATTTGGCCTCTACTACAACACGCCCTCCATGTTCTTTGGACTTTCGGCGCAGAACTTGCTAGGGGCTAAGCTGCGCGATCGCTTGTTCTCGAAGCTTGGCAAGCGGGCCCGCTTGGATCATGCGCGCCAGGTGTACGTGGTGTCGGGCTACCACCTGCCATTGCGCATGCGGTGGGCCCTGGAGCCGAGCCTGATGTTCCGGACTGATTTCGTGCAGTACCAGCTGGGGGTCTCCCTGCTGGCTGAGTACAATAGCCTGTTCTGGTTTGGTGCGAGTTATCACGTGGCCGAATCGGCGGGGGCGCTGCTCGGGGTGAACCTGTTCAATGGGCTGCGAATCGGGTATAGCTATGACTATCCGCTGTCGGCCATCAGCCAGTTCACGAGCGGATCGCATGAGGTGGTGCTGGGGTATTCGTTCAGCTTGTCGCGCGAGCGGCTGCCAGAGCGGTACAAGAGCATTCGATATCTATAGGACGGAGGCGAGGCTGCGTATGAAGCAACTTTCCTAAACTGGTGAAATCGATAGGATAGTATGAAACGGCAGATAGGATTATTACTCTTGTCCACGCTTTTTGCGTTGCAGGGCTGTGGGACGTACGAGGACGGCGAGCTGCGTGGGGTGCCAGGGAGGGAATTCCGCACTGAGCCAGAGCCGTACAACATGGTACGGATCCCCCGCGGGGCGTTCACCATGGGGCGCAATGATGAGGATGTGTCATGGGCTCATCGCGCACCTTCGCGTACCGTGTCGTTGGAGGCGTTCTGGATGGATGCCACGGAGATCAGCAACAACCAGTATCGGCAGTTCGTGTACTACGTGCGCGACTCGCTGATGCGCCGGCTGATATTGGAGCACGGAGACGATGACTTCGGTATTGCTGAGGATGAATTTGGCAATCCCATCGATCCGCCCGTGTTGAACTGGGATATTCCGATCGATCTCTCGGATGAGGAGCAGTATGAGGCGGTGCAGCCGCTGTACTACAATGCGCAGAACGACCAGTTTGAGGGGCGCAAGGAGATCGATACGCGCAAGCTGATGTACCGTTTCTACTGGATCGACCTCAAGCAGGCTGCTGAGCGGCGCAACCGGTTCAACTTCAACCTCGATGAGAACGGCCGCTACGAGGACAGCGCCCAGGTGTTCTACTTCCCTACGAGCCGCTACGTGAAGGTGACGCGGCGTAAGGATTTCATCATTGAGGATCGGGTGAATGTGTACCCCGACACGTTGGCGTGGATTAGCGATTTCAGCTACTCGTTCAACGAGCCGATGGCTAAGAACTACTTCTGGCACCCGAACTACGACAACTACCCGGTGGTGGGGGTGTCGTGGCGCCAGGCGTATGCGTTCTGCGTGTGGCGCACGAACTACCTGAACCGTGCCCTGCGGCGCAACGGCGAGTACACGGTGCATGAGTTCCGCCTGCCCACGGAGGCTGAGTGGGAGTATGCAGCGCGCGGTGGCTTGAGCTCGAGCATGTACCCGTGGGGTAGCTATTACACCAGGAGTGCCGAGGGCTGCTTGCAGGCCAACTTCAAGCCGATGCGCGGTAGGTATGCAGAGGATGGTGGGCTCACCACGCTGCCGGTGGATCACTTTGAGCCGAATGAGTATGGCCTATACAACATGTCGGGGAATGTGGCCGAGTGGACGAGCAGCGCGTTTGACGAGAGCTCGTACTACTTCACGCACGACATGAATCCGGACTACCAGTACAATGCTCGCCCGGAGGATCCGCCGGCGATGAAGCGCAAGGTGATACGGGGTGGTTCGTGGAAGGATGTCTCATTCTTCGTGCAGCTGAGCACTCGTGCCTACGAGTATCAGGACACGGCTAAGACATACATCGGGTTCCGCTGCGTGCGCTCGTGCATGCTGGGGGATGATCTCACCAACTAGGATGATGGAGTCCGCTTAGTGAGCGGGCGGATAGGGATTATTATAATCGTCGGTACACGTCACAATTCGAAGGTCATGGGATTCATAACAGAGCTCGTTCAGGGGTCGAAGTATAGGAACTTTATGAAGTACCTCTATGGTTGGGGGGCTTCGGTAGTTCTAGTCGGTGCACTCTTCAAGCTTCAGCACTGGCCGGGGGCTGGCGTGATGCTGACGATCGGGATGACGACGGAGGCTATCATCTTCTTCTTCTCGGCGTTTGAGCCGGTGGTAGAGGAGGTGGATTGGTCGCTGGTGTACCCTGAGCTAGCGGGTATCACGGATAGTGGTGATAGCCACAGTGGCCGTAATAACGGTGGTGGGGCTTCGATGGATCCGGCTCTGCTGGAGGGTGTGATTACGTCGGCAATTGCTAAGAGCCCGCTGGCTTCTGGCATCGTGGTTAAGGGTGGTGCTCCTGGGGCACCTGCTGTGGCTGCAGCGAGCACTGGGGGCAATGCCGGCATGGTGTTCACCGAGAAGTTCAATGAGATGCTGGAGAAGGCTCAGATTGGGCCGGAGCTCTTCAGCAGGGTTGGTGCTGGTCTGAGCAAGCTGAGCGAGGCGAGCATGGGTATCGCCAAGATCTCGTCGGCTGTAGCTGCTACGGAAGTGTTCAGCGGGAACTTGCAGCGAGCTGGGAATGCGGTAGGTCACTTTGCGGAGAGCTATGAGAATTCGGGTTCGCTGCTGAGCCGTTCGGCGCAGGTTATTTCGGCTAGCCTCGAGGGAACCTCGAAGGGTATCGAGCAGGTGAGCCAGCATCTGGCCTCGGGCATGCAGGATGTTATCGGCCGCATGGGGGCTGGCGTGAAGGCTACGGAGGCGAGCATCCAGTCGCTGAACCAGAATATCGCGGCGCTGAATACGGTACATGAATTGCAGATTAAGGATGCGCAGGCTCGCATGAGCCAGTCGCAGACGGTGACCAAGGGGGTTGAAGAGCTGATGCAGCGTCTGTCTGCCACGGTGGTAGACACGCAGCGCTATGGGCAATCGGTAGCGCAGTTGACGGAGAATGTTGCGAAGCTCAATGCCATCTACGGCAACATGCTTTCGGCGATGGGGAGTATCATGAGCGGTAAGTAGCGAGACCGCAGCTGCTCCATGTTACTTCTTGCTATGTAACCCCCTTAAAGTAGAAACGATGTCGCACGGAAAAGAGACGCCGAGGCAGAAGATGATAGGCATGATGTATCTCGTGCTTACGGCGATGCTTGCGATGAATGTGTCGGCAGACTTGTTGAGTGCATTCGCTCTGGTGGATAGCGGCCTATCGCGGACCACGCGAAACTATGCCGCAAAGAATGAGAAGACATTTAACCGGTTTACCGAGGCCGAGCTTTTGAATCCGCGCAAAGTGGGTCCATGGCGCAGCAAGGCGGCTGATGTGCATCAGCTGTCGCAGGAGCTGATCCAGTACGTGAAGGATCTGAAGCTGAAGATTGTGAAGGAGGCCGATGGTGCGCAGAGTCCAGCCGTGTTGCCTGATGGCGAGGTGGATGGGTTGCGCCTTGAGGCGACAGCTAACACGGATGTGCCAGCCAGGGTGCTGATTCAGGAGGGTGCGGGCGTTGAGCTGAAGAAGAAGATCGTTGCCTACCGCGATGTGCTACTGGGGATGCTGGATAAGAACAAAGATAGCCAACTCTATGAGGCTGTTGGGCAGATGCTCGACACGCAGGATCCACCGCCCACGAAGGATGGGATTCAGCACACGTGGGAGAGCTACCGGTTTGAGCATATCCCGCTCATTGCGGTTCTGCCACAGCTGACCAAGGTGCAGGTGGATGTTCTGAATGCGGAGGCGGACATGATGTCGTACCTCCTCGGCAAGATCGATGCGGGCGACTTCAAGTTCAATCGCATTGGGGCTGTCGTAATTCCTAATTCGGACTACGTGGCTAAGGGTGGCGAGTTTAGGGCTGAGATATTCTTGGCAGCCAGCGATACCACGCAGCGGCCGAAGATTTACCTGGGGCGTTACGATTCGGTGTACAACCAGGCTTCGGGTGAGTGGAACTACGAGATGAAGGGCGGGGTGGATTCCGTGCCGACGATGCCTAATGGGCGTGGTTTGATGCGGCGGGCCGCTGAGTCTGTCGGTCAGGTGGACTTTGGAGGTCTCATTGAGATTGTGGGTCCGGATGGTGCCAAGATCCGCCGTCCATTCCACCACCGCTACACTGTGGCTGAGCCGTCATTTGCGGTGTCCCCGACCAAGATGAACGTGCTGTATTTGGGCGTACCGAACCCCATCGAGGTTTCCGTGTCGGGTGCGTCACCGGACGATGTAGAGGTTTCGATGACGGGCGGGACAATATCCAAGAGCGGGAATGCGTTCATAGCGAAGCCGAATTCCAACGCTAAGATGTGCGACATTTCGGTGTCGGTGATGGAGGGTTCTGAGCGTCGAGTTATGGGCGTGAAGAAGTTCCGCGTGAAGCGTGTGCCCGACCCGCTGCCTACCATCTGGGGGATGGATCCCAAGGCGCAGTCGATTGGGAAGGGTGAGCTGCTTTCTGCCCAAGGGGTGCAGGCTAAGATGCCGGATGATTTCGACTTTGATATGAAGTTTGAGGTGCTTAGCTTCACCATGGGGGTTACGGTGAATGGTTTCTACAGCGAGAAGTCCTCGCAGGGTGCACGGATTACGGCCGAGCAGCGGAAGATGCTCAACAATCTAGCGCCGGGGCAGATCGTTGTAATCTCTAACATCCGGGCTAAGGGGCCGGATGGTACGATTCGTGAGTTGCAGAAGGCGTATAAGATACGGTAGAAAGGATTTGGTATGAGAGTTAGGGGGTTGGTGTTGTCGGCTGTGGCATTCGTGGGTACCATGCTGCTGTGTGGTACCGTGAGTGGGCAGCCGGGCATGCAGGCGGATGCGGAGTTGGCTGCTATAGACCCTATCACGGGGGCGATTCCCGTTGTGGAAAAGGATACAGTGCCGCTTCCCCCGCTAGGGGTGTACGCTAGGGAGAACATCTTCCAGAAGATACGCCCTGTGCCGTACCCGTTCGTGCGTGAGGCGGATGTGCTGTGGTCTAAGATTCTGTGGCGTACGATTGACCTTCGGCAGAAGCTCAACTATCCGCTCTACTTCCCAACCGTGCGTATGCGGGACAGGAAGAGCATCACGCAGGCACTGTACGATGCCATTCAGGAGGGGGAGATTCATGCTTACGATCCGGATCCCAGTCTGACCTCGCCAGGGGATGAGTTTGTGGCGCGCATCACGCCGACGGAGGCCCGTGAGCGTCTCTCAGGGCCCGACAGGGTGCAGCGGCAGGTGAGTATGACCACGGGGCGCGATACCTCATGGGTGGTGCCAGCTGAGATTCATTGGGACGAGGTGAAGCAGCTCATCGTGAAGGAGGAGTGGTATTTTGACACTCGTCTCTCGATGCTGCAAGTTCGCATCATCGGTATTTGCCCTGTGCGTGAGTACTACGAATCTGTCGAGGGGATGGAAGAAGGAGGCGAGGAGGCTGTTGGCGGTGAGCTGAAGCGGAAGATGGCTTTCTGGGTGTACTACCCTGAGGCGCGGCACACGCTGGAGAAGGTCGCGCTGTTCAACCCACGCAACGATGCCCAGGTGGTGTCATTTGACGACCTGTTCTTCAGTCGCCGGTTTGGCTCGTACATTATCCGCGAGAGCAACGAGTATAACAACCGTTCGATCTCTAGCTACAAGGTTGGGGGGGTACCCAACATGCAGGAGTCTGACAGGATCCACAACGAGATGTTCAATAAGGAACACGACTTGTGGGAGTTCTAGGGATTAGACATTAGTTTACGGGTAAGAGGAGAGTTGGCATGGGCCCTCTCCTCTTATCTGTTTTGTATGGGGCTGGCTAAACTATACGAAGGATCGTAGGAGCGAGGGCTCAGGTAGGTAACAAATACGCTCGCCTCTCGTTTCCCCTATCGGGTACCACGGTGAACTGCCGCTCTGGGGAGCTGGGTAAACGGTGTAGAACTATTCGTTGTAATGGTTTTAGGGTAGTAGGGTCGTTATTCGGAGCAGTTGGGAATGGAAGCGGGTTTAACTATAGAATTTGCCCGATTGTCAAAATGGAAATTGTATAGGGAATTTTGGCGTACTGTGCTACCGCTGCTTTGCGTACATTTGGGGCACGCTAGCGGGCTCACAGCGGGGTTCGCTGGTGTGCGACGTGCGCATGACGGGAGGGATTACGCCATTGGAGGGGCCTAGTATTATGAGATCCAAATCTTTTAGGCAGAGTGCAATAAAAATCTTGTTCGTGGGGGCTTTGCTCACGTGCCTGCTACGATATGAGGTGGTGTGGGCTAAAGGGGTCTCATTCGATGCGCAGTCTCAAGTGACTGCGTTGTCCTTGAGCTATCTAAGCTCTGAGGAGGATAGTCTGCATGCAGAGCCAAATCAAATGGTGCCAGCGGCTGACATCTCCATTGGTGGCAAAGATGAGGCATGCATCGGGGATGTGGTTGAATTGTGGGCAGAGAATGCGTCGAGCAGTATTTGCTATTGGCGGGCTCAAAATGGAGAGATTGTAGGGTCAAATCTCGGGAAGCGAGTGAGGGTGAAGGCCAGTGGCAGTGCGGATACTGAGGTTACGGTGACTTTGCGGGTCGTTACGATCTTTCCGCCAAAGTCGCCGGTAGTTACGAAGAAGGTCAAATTTTACAGCCCGGCGGAGTTTGATGCTGATGGAAAAGACATTGTGGTTGCCGGGAAGGAAGTGGATCTTCGTCGGTTCGTGCGTCCTCAGGATGCTGCGATTTTCTGGGAGAACACAACGGAGCATGCGGGACGAAATGACTTTATAGTTAGGGCCCAGAAATTCGGTAAACACAGCGTTTCTGTGAAATTGTGGCGGAAGCAACTCACGGGGCCCTGTTACGCGGAGAAAGCGTTTACGCTCATCTGCCTGCCCGATCCGAAAGTGACGGTGGGGGTGCCGACGTTCCCGTGTGCCAATACGCCAGCAAGGGTATCGTTTGCATTCGATTTGGGGGATATACGGGGCGACCTCGGTGAGCTCAGCGCTTACTATGATGTTCAGGTAAGCATTACGGATCCGAAGGGGGACGCTGTTCAGCTGTCTAATCCGAGCTGGGCAGGACGGACGTACTCGGGTATGGTTACGCCTGCGGAGCCGGGACGCTACAAGGTGTCAGCCACGGTAAAGAAGAAGGTTTCGCCGGGGCAGTCCGCAGGAAATCCGATGCAGGTGGATGCGGTTGAATTTGAGGCGGGTGATCCGCAGGTCACGGTATTTGCGGAGCCGACTTGCTTGGGCGCAAAGGATGGGCGAATTGCGTTGCGGGTGGATGGGCCCAACGGACAAACGTTCGAGTATGACGTGAAAGGCTCTGGAGGGGTATCTGTTGCCCACGGGTACATTGGCCTCGGCGTGAAGGATTACGTGGTGTCGGCTGGCGATGCTGGCAATTACGACATCGTTGTGACATCGACTCCTGCGGGTTGCCAGTGGAGGAAGCAGGTTGCTGTGCCTGGTCTTAAGAAGCCGGAGATTGTTACTGAATCGGTTCGCCCTACGTGCGTTACTGCCAACGATGGGGCGTTGCTGTTCGGTTTGCCGTCGTATGATGGGCCAGCTCCGGTGTCGGTGTTGCTTCTGCCTGAGGGGACACCTAAGCCCCCAATGGGTGGCGGGGACTGGAAGACGCTGGCTGTGGGCCCCAAGTTGACTGTACCGGGGTTGGCCTCGGGCCAGTATGCGCTCTGGGCTAGGGTGCCTAGGAAGACGGGCTCGAATCGCTACTGTGAGTTTGACTATGGGATACAAGAGGTGAAGGCTGTTCAGCCGCTCACCGTGTCGAAGCCTGCTGTGGTGAAGCCGGAAGAGTGCGATGCACGTGGGTCGATTGTGATCCCGAAGGGCGCTCTGACCGGTGAAGTGGTAGGAGCTTTGTCGGAGTATAAGGTGCGGTGCGAGCTCACCCGTGGCGGAAGTCCGATTCCTGTGAAGACGGTCAAGGGGCAACGTCCCGAGGATATCTCCTTTGAGTTTAACGATCTTGTTGCGGGTGAATATCGTGTGCTGATTTCGTACTCCAGTGCGGATGAGCATCCTGAGCTGGGACGCTCGGGGGGGCAGGGACGGAACATGTGCGCAATCGCCCCATTTAGCGTAACAGTGGCGAAAGGGAAAGCAATAAAGCTTATATTAGCAGTTGTAAAGCAGCCTCTCGTGTCACCAGCTACTGGAGAGATTCGTGCCCGTTTGACTTATGAGGATGGGACAGCTCTGCCTGCTAGCCCTGTGGTATCGTACTCGATTGATCCTCAAGCTGGAACTGGGGAGTCTGATGGACAGGGCGGGTGGCTCTTTAAGCAGTTGACACCTGGGGAGTATACAGTAAAGGCAACGTGTGGGACGTGCTTGGGGACGTATAAGATTCGCCTGAATCCATTGCCGGCGGCGCTGAAGGTGGATGGGACTGTGGAGAAACCCACCTGTGATGAGCGGACTGGGGCAATAGCTCTAGCTGTCACGGGGAATACTGCGCCACTCACGTACAAGTGGTATCGGGGGGCAGTTGCTGGTGGGGTGCTGTTGGAGTCGCAACATGTAGAGGGTAACGGTGAGCGCGTGAAAGCGCTAGAGGCTGGGGAGTATAGCGTGGTGGTGACGGAGGCTCTAACTCCGGATACCCGCTCGGTGGAGAAGACATTCACCATTGAGCCTTTTGCTACATACCGTTTTGCGGTCACAGCAGGCAGTGCATGCGGGGAGAGTGCCACGGGGCACGTGTCGGTGAAGATCGATCGCGAGGGGCAGACCCCGAAAGATCAGATCGTGTGTGAGCTGAAGGGTGATGGAGATCCAGCCATTGAGAAACGGGAGTCGTTTTCTGGGGAAGAGGTTAGGTTTGCAGATCTGCCGCTAGGAAAGTATAAGCTTGTCGTTAAGGATCGCACAGGGTGCGATGTCTCTGAGGCGCAGTTGCCAGAGGCTGAGGTGAAGGCTCGCATTAGAGAGGTTGAGCACGTGGTGGAGCAACCCGTCTGCGCAGAGGATGATGTAGAGGGCCGACGGGCTGGGAGCGGCAAATTCCATTACGTTGATGAGACGGGTGCCGCCATCAAGTATGAGCTGACGGGGTCGGGAGTGACTCCTCAGATGCATGACGGGGCGGAGTGGAGCGTGGAGCTAGAGCCTGGAGAGTACAAGCTGCTCGTGATGGATGAAGCTCGGGCATGCACTCTGGAACGCAAGGTGAAGATCGAGGCTATTCCGTCGTATGAGCTCACCATAGAGGCGGAGTCGGAGGGGTGTGGATCGAATTTCCGGTATAAGAGGCTAGAGGCTAAGAGCAGAATGGGTGCCGGTGTGACCTATCGGTGGATTATGCCCAACGGCAGCTCATCAGAGGGTGTTTCGCTGAACACTCCTGAGGTTGGTCTCTACAAGGTACAGTTGATCCATGGCTCGTGTAAGTCTAAAATGGTAGAACGTTACCTTGCGCCGTTTTCCCCTATTGGGATCGACATTACGGCAAAGCAGTTTACAGGGGTTGGGAGCGATCTGAGGGCTGATGTTCAACTGCAATTGACGAATGGTACGCCCTTTGTTGATGCTCACAAGTCATTCTACAAGTACTATGTAGTGCCCAATGAGTCGTCGGAGCCATTCAATTCGGTTCGGGCCACTCATGAGATTCCTGCGGCTGGGGGAACTGTGAGCGTGCGCGAGGGGGTGACGAAGCTTTTCGTGTGCGATAAGAATTTGTGCCACAATGCGAAGGTGCTTATCGCAGGCAAGTTTAGGGGATCGGTGCAGCTGGAGGAGCCAGAATGGTATAACCCGACATGCAGTGATTCTAAAGATGGTATGATTCTCGTTCGGCTTCCCGAGAATGTTGACCGAACGGACATGGTATATATCCTTGAGATTCGGAATGGGAGTAATTGGAACTTCACGAATTCGAATGGTGATGGTGCCTTTTATAAATTGCAAACTGGCCATTACCGCGTGAGTGTGAAGGACAAGAATGGG
>CAUUMS010000033.1:0-14208 GCA_963546395.1 uncultured Bacteroidia bacterium
TGGTGAGAATCTCATCCTTCGAGTAGTTACGCTCCAGCTTGATAGCCGTGATCCACTCCTTGAACTTGGTGATACCCAGACGCATGTTGCGCACCAGTGAAGAGCCCGTCCGGGTGCTGTCGCGTGGAAACAGGTTCTTCGCCAGCTGCTGCGTGATGGTGCTACCACCCCCGGCCTGCGTCTGACCCAGAAACACCGTCTTGAGCAGCACGCGCCCCAAGCCCCGGGCGTCGATCCCCGAGTGGCCATAAAACCGGGCATCCTCCGTGGAGATAAGAGCCTCCACCAGATGGGGCGACAGCTCCGTGTAGTCGCAGTACGAGCGATTCTGCACGTAGAAGCCACCTAGCACCGTGTTGTCATCCGCCAGCACCTCGCTAGCCAGGTTGCTATTGGGATTCTCCAGATCTTCAAAGGACGGCATGGGCCCGAAAGCCCCCAGTGCTATCAGCATGAATAGCAGCATCACCCCGCCACCAAGTGCCGCCATCGTAATCCAAAATGCCCGGACGAAACGACGAATCTTGCGTTCCCTTTGCGTCTCCATGGGTTCTCTCTAACTGTTGAGTACAATAACGGCTACAGCTCGCAACATTGCATACCATCCTCTCGCACAAAATGCCCTGTGCCCCGTGGGGCTACACGTGGGCCGTGCTCCACTTGCCCCATTTCAGATAGGCCAAAGAAGCCGTTGCCACAAGGCACGGGTAGAAGATCTCCACGCACCACACCCAGCCCAAATCCAGATGCAGCGGAACGGCTAGTAGCCATGCGATGAACAGGTATACGGGCAACACGCAGAGATCGATGATCAGGGCTACCGCCGTGGCACCCGTACCCGTCACCCCCGCGTAGATCACAAGCGCCACCACCTGAGCCAGCGTGGCAATGGCCACCAGCCAGATAATCGGTCGTGACAGGGCCACCAGCTCCACATCGCCAGTGTAGAGTGCCAGCCCCGCATCGGGGATCAGCGCGATGATCAGCGAGCTCACCCCAGCCACTGCGATCCCCAGCGTAATGGCCCGCCGAATCACTCGCCACACCAAGCGCGGCTCTCCCCGCCCCAGCACGTAGCTCACCAGCGTGTTCGTCGCCGATGAGATGCCCCACACCGGGATCATCATCAGCATGTAGATGCTGCGCACCACATTCGACGTGGCGAGCGCATCGACACCCATCGTGGCGATGACGACGAAGAAGAGCATCCAGATGAATACCCCGAGGAAGTTTTGCAGCATCAGCGGCAGCGACACCCGCAGCAGGTGTCCCACCAGGCGAAGACTATAGACTCTCAGTCGGAACAACCTGTAGCGTTGCCAGATCCTATTGAGCCGCGTTGTGACTACAAATGTGAGCGTGCACACCAGCTCGGCAATCACCGAGGCAATGGCTGCGCCCCCGAGGCCCATCTCCGGGAGAGGCCCCAGGCCGAAGACGAGCCCGATGTCTAGCACAAAGTTCACCAGCAGCATTATCACCGTGGTGACGGCTATCACCTTCGTGCGCCCGAGACCCACGTAGAGAGCCCGAAATCCTACATTCGTGCTGATGAAAAGGAAACCCCATATCCTGTACTTGAAGTACTCCTCTGCGCCAGCCGCCAGCTCTGGCCCCTGAGCCAGCTTGGGGAGAAACCAGTGCATCGACAGCGTGGCAAGCGTCAGCACTGCAAGGCCTATGGCCCACAGCACGGTGAAGCTATGGGTGGCCGCACGCCCTAGCGAGCGTTCACGGCCCTCCCCGTAGCGACGAGCCACCACAATCTGCATCCCGATCGCAAAGCCATACGGAATCATCGTCAACGTCAGGTAGATAAGGCCAGCGATGGCCTCAGCCCCTAACGCCAGATGACCGAGACGGCTCAGCACCGCGGTGTCGGTGACGAGCACCATGGTCTGCGCAGCCGAGCCCACGATGATGGGCCAGGCGATGGACCATATGCGCCCGTAGGCAATCGACTTCTCGGCCGAGATGCCTCCCATGGACTTAGCGCAAATACGTGTCGAAATAGTCGGTCACCTTCTGCATCAGGTGCACCCGGTCGCGGCCGCGCACGTTGTGCGGGTGGTTGGTGTAGAAGAACGCATCCACCGTGGGCTGCATGGCATCCACGCTCGCCTTGAAGAAGGTGAGCGAGTGCTGGAGCACCACCGTAGGATCCTTGTAGCCATGGATGATGAGGAGCCGCTTCCCTGCCAGATTGCTCACGTAGCGATTCATATTCGCCCGCTCATAGCCTGCCGGGTTCTCCTGCGGGGTGTCCATGTAGCGTTCGCCATACATCACCTCATAGTACTTCCAGTCGATGACCGGGCCCCCGGCAACACCCACCTTAAACGCATCGACACCGCGCAGCAACATGTTGATCGTCATGAATCCGCCAAAGCTCCACCCGTGTACCCCCATGCGATTAGCATCCACGTAGGGCAACGCCTTGAGGAACTTCACCCCCTGCAACTGGTCGGCCAGCTCCACCTCGCCCAGCTGCCGATGTATAGGCTGCTCGAAGGCGAAACCCCGATTGGCCGAGCCCCGATTGTCCATCGCAAACACCACGTAGCCGCACTGGGCCATCAGCAGCTCCCAGTAGGGTGCCCCGCCCATCCACGAATCCGTCACCAGCTGCGCATGCGGGCCACCGTACACGTACACCACTGTAGGGTACTTCTTGGTGCTGTCGAGATCTGGCGGCGTGAACAGACGACCGTACAGCTGCGTGCGCCCGTCAGCCGTTGTCAGCGTCACCAACTTACAGCCCGGCATCTGGTACCCCACCAACGGGTCCTCAGCCTCGAGGAGCGTCTTCACCTTCCCCCCCGCCAGGGAGCCAGCATACACGCCGCCCGGCTGATGGAACGATGTCCAAAAGGCCGCGAAACGCCCACCTGCCGGATCGATCACCGAGCGGTTGACCCCCTCCTGCGTTGTGAGTCGGGTGCGCTTGCCCGTCATCACATTGAGAGCAACCAGATCGCGCCGCAGATCGCCGAACTCGTTGGTGGTCATGTACAGATTCTGCCCCGACACGTCGAACCCATGCACATCTAGCACCTCCCAGTCGCCCTGCGTGAGCGGGCGAATGAGCTTCCCCCGCACATCGTACATGTACAGGTGGTTGTGCCCCGAACGCTGGCTCTGCCAGATGAATCGCTGCTTGTCGCCAGGCAAGAATTGCACCGGCACCATGGGCTCCACATACTTCGGGCTCGTCTCCTGGAAGATGGTGCGATCCAGGGCCCCCGTCGAAGCATCGTACCGATTGAGCCACATGGTGTCTTGCCCCCGGTTGATCTCAGCCACGTAGATGAATCGCCCATCGGGATCCCACGACACGTTGGTAAGGTAGTGGTCGGCCGGAGGCGGTGTGGCAAGCCACGTGATGCCCTCCCTATCCATGGCGAACACCCCGATGGTGACCCGGTGGCTCGTCATGCCCGCCATGGGGTAACGTATGGGCTCGGGTGTCGCCTCGCGGGCCAGTGCATCCACAAGCGGGTACTCATGCACCATGCTCTCATCCATGCGGTAGAAGGCCAGCTTATTCCCCTTGGGCGACCAGAATATCCCATCCTCAATGCCGAACTCATTGCGGTGCACCGCCCGCCCATTCACAATGCCGCGCGCCGTATCCGCCGTCACCACGTAGCTCTTGCCACGCGCGTCGAGCACCTCGATCATCTCCCCCCGATTGTACGCCACGGCCTTTCCCGCCGGGGCCTGATGCACGTTGTCCGCATCCTTGGGCAGGGCCCACCCCTTGCGCACCGTGGCCCCATCGACCCCCACGAACACCTGATTCTCACCAAGCCATAGCTCGAGCATCTCGGGGCCGCTCCAGCGATACTCTGGCCAGCGTGCCGGGGCCTCGTAGCCGTTGGACTGAAGCAGTGCCTGCACCGTGGCCCATGGGGTTTGCACTGTGGGACGCTGGCCCCCCAACGGCATCACATACAGCGTGTCGCATCGCACAAAGCTGTAGTCCTCGCGCCCAGGCCGCCAGCTGAACTGTCGCAGCGTGGCCGGCGAGAGCTCGCCGCCCTTGCGCAGCACGGCCTCCTCCATGGTCAACGCCGCCTGACCGTATGCCAGAACTGGCACGCAAAGCAGTAGCAAGCTCGCAACCCGTTGTGCAAATCGTCTCATAGTCCCTTCAATCCAATTCGTAAAGAAATATCACCCACGCCGCAGGCCCACGAAGGGGAGCCTCAGCATCTCACGTCCAGTTGCGCCTCAAAACGTTCCGCCAGCCGATCCAGCTTGGGGGCTATGGCCACGCGGCAGTACATGTCGCGCCGGTGGTGGGCGTAGTAATCCACGTGGTACGCCTCCGCAGGGTAAAACTCCCCGGCGGGCTCCACCGTCGTCACAATGGGATTGCGGAAAGTGCCCCCACGCTGCAATGCATCCACAGCCTCCGTGGCTGCCGCATGCTGCGCGGCCGAGTGGGTGAAGATGGCCGAACGGTACTGCGGACCCACATCCACCCCCTGGCGATCGGGCGTGGTGGGATCGTGCATCGCAAAGAAAACCTCCAGCAACACCTCGTAAGATATTGCCTCCGGATCGAACTCGAGCTGCACCACCTCCACGTGCCCCGTGTCGCCCGTGCACACCTGCTGGTAGGTGGGTTGCGGCACATGCCCACCGCAGTAGCCCGGCCTCACCGTGGCCACGCCACGCAGACGGCCAAAGAGTGCCTCGGCGCACCAGAAGCAGCCCATGCCGAACGTTGCCAACTCGCTGTGCCGATTACCCTCTCCCATCAAACGGTGCTACCATGCTCTACGCGCAGCTACAAAGGTAGGAAAAAATGCAGGCCCAGGGCTATATGACAAACATGCATTTGCCAATTAGGGTGGCAATGGCCCCGCGGCATCCGTAGGGCAAAAGTACACCAAAACCGCACCAAAGCCTACCTTTCGCCTACTAAATATGGGTTTGGTACGGCGCAGGTACATCGTTGCTACGGCGAGGGCACCTTGCGCCCGCGCTCGGTAGGTGTTTCGAAGGAGGAAGAAATACATTCATTACACCTATATTACGTTTTACAAAATGCCCAATGGATGCGCACCCGATCGCCCTCATGGTCAGGACTTTTCCAGAGGGTACATCCCACGCCATATTGCGCAACGACAGGGATAGTAGCCGCGGAAACGGGGTACGTGCCTAGGCATGGGCTCTGGGATTTTTGCAGAATGTGCAAGCGCATTTGGACGATCTTTTGATTACCTTTGCCCGGGAGAAGAGCATATTGTGGAACGTGAAAGCGCGGCACGGTCTGAACCACTACCTACAAGCCTGGCAGCGGCGGGGTTGGCTACATGTTATAGATGCGCCATGCAGCCCCACGCTGGAGATGGGTGAGATTGCCGACCGGGTGTTCAAGGGGGGCGATCAGTCCCCTGCCCTGCTGTTCCGCAACTCGGGCACACCGTGGCCCGTGGCCATGAATCTGTACGGCTCGCAGGCCCGAATGCTCGACGTGCTACGGGCTCCAGGGTACGCGCAACTCGAGGAGCGCATACGGGGCATCATCACTGCGCTCACCTCGCAGCCCGATGGGCGTTGGCAACGGCTGGCGGCCATGTGGCGCAACCGCGGGCTTATGCGCTGCCTACCACGGCAAATGCGACAACGTCCTCCCTGCCAGGAAGTTATTGACAGGGCCCCCGACCTGAGCCGTCTACCCATTCTGCAATGCTGGCCGCACGACGCGGGCCGATTCGTCACGCTCCCCATGGTGATAACCCAGCATCCGCTGACGGGGCAACGCAACGTGGGCATGTATCGGATGCAGCTCGTAGATGGCACCACTACGGGCATGCACTGGCATGTACACAAAACCGGGGCCTCGCACTACCGGGCTTACAAGTCCCTCGGCCGCAAGATGCCGGTGGCTGTGGCCCTGGGGGGCGACCCGCTACTGGCCTACTGCGCCTCGGCACCCCTGCCAGAGGGGCTCGACGAGTGGAGCATGGCGGGTATCCTGCGGGGCTCACCCGTGTACTTGAGCCGCGGGGTGACGGTGGATCTGCCGGTGCCCGCTGAGGCCGATTTCGTAATAGAGGGATTTGTGGATCCGCTCGAGCCGCTCATGCAAGAGGGGCCCTTTGGGGATCACACGGGCTTCTACTCGCTAGAGGACGAATATCCGCGGTTTCACGTCACCTGCATCACCTCACGCCGAGATGCCGTGTACCCGGCTACCATTGTGGGTGTCCCCCCGATGGAGGATGCGCACATGGCCAAGGCCTCAGAGCGTATCTTCCTGCCTGCCATGCAGTTTGCCCTAGCCCCCGAGGTGCGCGACATGGATCTCCCCACCGCGGGAGTGGCGCATAATCTGGCCATTGCGTCCGTCAGCCGCGTCTACGCTGGCCAAAGCGAGCGGCTCGCCAACCTGTTCTGGGGGGCCGGGCAAATGATGTTCACCAAGTGCATTGTGACGGTAGATGAGACGGTGGATCCGCACTCGCCTCATGATGTGCTCCGGGCCATTGCCCGCCACGTGCATTCCCGGGACAGACTGCTGATAGGGCGTGGCCCGCTGGATGCGCTGGATCACGCCTCACCCACGCCAATGGTGGGTGGCAAACTGCTTGTGGATGCATGCCCATCGGGCGATGCGATTGCGGTGCCCGACGTGGAGCCCACGTGGCACGACTGGAGGGCCACAGAGGCTCTCGGCGGGGTGGCGCTGCGTCTGGGCAGTCTCACGCTGCTAGCTGTGGTGCTCTGCGACGATGGCAGCCCCGTGCAAGATTTTGACACCCTACGGCAAACCCTCGCGAATGCGCTGGGAGACACGCCCCGATGCATTGCGCTCATTGACGCCGCAGCCCCCTACCAGTCGCCATACCTGCTACTATGGGCCCTACTAGGTAACATTGACGTCGAAAAAGACGTAATCGTTGCAGACGATAAGTACGGGCTCACCGTTATAGTAGATGCGCGACGCGCACAAAAGATCGGACACGGGCAACGGTGGCCCAACGTGGTGGTGAGTAGCAAGGCGACCATCCAACGTGTAGATGCCCTCTGGCCAAGCCTGGGGTTGGGGGAACGTATACCCTCCCCCTCCCTCCCCTTGCAGGGCTACTCCCTGGGCGATATGGCAACGGTGAAACCCAACGAATGCGAATGGTGATAAGACTTTTGGGCACAATAGCAATCGTTCTGCTTGCTCAGGTGCCATTTCATGGGCTGAAGGCCCAGATGCGAGTACGCGACACCGCCGCCCTGGTGACGCTCTACCAGACGCATGACGGGCTCCCACAGTCGGATGTCACATGCATATTCCGCGACTCGCACTCCATCATGTGGTTCGGCACGCGCGGGGGTCTGGCGCGCTACGATGGGGAGCAATTCATCCCCCTGCGGCACAACCCCATGGACTCCACCTCCATCGGCAGTAATGACATCCGCAGCATCCGGGAAGATCGGCAGGGTAACCTGTGGATTGCCACAGGGCATGGCGTCTCGCACTTCATGCGCGAGAGCCTGGTGTTCAAGAATTACGCCATCCAGGGCAACGGGCGCCCGCTCTTCAATCGCCAGGGAGCCGAATCGGTGCACGTGGATCGACGTGGGAATGTGTGGGTTATCACCGATGCGAGTCTAGAGCTCGTCGACACCCTCTCGGGCCGCGTGCGGGAGTACCCCTTCCCCGCGGGGCGGAGCTATCTGCCGGCCTGCACCAAGCATGTCATCGGGGAGGATGCCCAGGGGCGGCTGTGGATCGTCATCCGGGGCGAGCTGCTCCTCTTCAGCATGCAGGATCTCGCCTTCGTCTCCGACGAGGAGCTCACCGTGCTCCTGGCGGGGGCCTCCTACTCGAACGTCTCGGGCCTGGCCTTCTCCTCCAACGGCGCGCTCTGGATCTCGCAGCAAGGCAACCTCTACGGCTACCCCGAGCTGGGGATGGCCCCCACGGTGTACCCGATACCACTGGGTGAGCCGGGTACCAATCCGTATGAGGTGGGCTCCGTGTTCACGGATGCTAACGGTATGCCGTGGTGCAGGGTCGCCAGCGGGCTCGTGCGGCTCGACCCTGAGAAACAAGTGTGGACGAAAGTGAGCTCTTTCTGGGAAAAGGGGAAGAAGATTGGCCCTATCCTGTTCGAGGCTTTCGATTTCACCGATCGGAACGTATTCTGGTTCTCCGCCAGCAATGGGGCGGTATGCTGGCGGCAGGCAGGGCCATTCATCGAGCAGTACAGCTACCGGATCTACGGTGCCCCCATGTTTGCAAGCCTGGATGTGCGAGCCATCTACAGTGCCGACGACCGGCGCATATGGGTGGGCACATGTGGTGGCGGGCTATCATGTCTCGATCGGCAGACGGGAGCTGTGATACCGGCCTCCAGGCGCACTCGGGACGGGGCACTACTATTAGACACCATCTACAGCCTGCTCAAGGTGCCCAACGATGCGCTGCACGCGGTGGCCCCCATGGGAATTGCACGGTATGACAGCGTGTCGGACAGCTGGTGGTCGGCCACGCACGGAGCGGGCACTGAGGGCACAAGCATTCCGCGCGGGTGGGGACAGTTCCACTGCGCCGTGCTACTCCCAAACGGGAAGATAGCACTGGGCGGGGAACGGGGGCTCTGTATCTACGACCCGATCACACGGCAGAATCACTGCACCCCTCGGTTCGATGAGCTGAACGTGACAGCCCTCGCTGCAGGGAACGATAATCTGCTCTACGTGGGCACCGGCTCCAAGCTTGAGGTGTTCGACCTGCAAAGCGGGAACTCCACGGAGCTTCCCCTGACGACGGCCGACTCGGCACTGATGCATGCGGATGGGCTCCGCATCTGCACGCTACGCACAACCTCCACGGGACAGCTGTACGTGGGCACGAACAACGGGATATACGTGTCGCAAGGGCGCGGGGGAGAGTTTGTGCGACTGCCAAGTAATGCCAGCTTCGTGGGTCAGAATGTGGCAGCCCTGCTGGATGATGAGGTGGGCAACGTCTGGAGCACCTCCGACCGGTGGGTGGGCGAGTTCTCACGCACTGACGAGAGCTTCCACACCTACGGCGTGGCCGATGCGATAGACGTGGGGGAATTCAACGCCAATGCTGCATTCCGCTCATCGCAGGGCCGGCTATACTTTGGGGGTAAGAGCGGGATGGTACGCCTGGATACACGCATCCTGGATCAGCGTTACTCTGTGGCTCCCGTGATCCTGTCACAATGCTTGCTGGAGGGTCGAGCCACGCAGCGCATGGCACCCGTGCTGGCAGGCCGGCAGGTGGAGGTGCCCTCTGAGTTCAACTCCATCACCCTCGTCTTCTCCATGCTCGACTACGCGGCCCCTGGCACGGCACGGTACCAGTACATGGTGGAGGGCATTGCCGAGGATTGGCGCGATGTGCTGGGCGGGAATACGCTCACCATCACCAATCTGCCACGGGGGAATTCGCGCATTCGCTACCGCGCCTCCAATCGGGAGGGTATCTGGGAAGAGGGGGAACCGTACACCCTTATCATCCACGGCTCGCCCTGGACAAGCTGGATAGCTATTCTGGCCTACTCCCTGGTGGGTGTGGCCGCGCTGGTAGCCCTCTATTTGGCCTTTCGTAAACGTCACGCTAAAGCCGCAGTGGCTACCCCATCTGAGCGGCCCACCGCCACGGCTGAGGTGACGAGCGCAACGCACGAAGATGCGACCCACGCCCAAGAGGGGCTCATGCTGGCAGCCCGCACGCAGCAGGCACTGCTGCCGAGCGCAGAGAGAGTGGCTGCAATCTGTCCCGACTCGTTCGTCATCCACGCCCCGCAGAACATTGTGGGCGGCGATTTCTACTGGGTGTCGCAGGCGGGGCCCTACGTGTACCTCGCAGTGGCCGATTGTACCGGGCATGGCATGGAGGGATTCCACCTCTCGATGGTGGCCCTGACGCTCCTACGGTCGGCCATTCTGGAGCAGAGGGAGCGCAGCGCATCGCACATTCTCTCCACACTCAATGACGGTCTGATACAGGCCCAGAGCAGCGGAAACGCTGGCATATCGTTCAGCGAGGGGCTCGACATCTCCGTCTGCGTGATAGACACGGAGGGACAGGTGGTGGACTTTGCGGGCGCATTCCAGCGACTGGTGCATGTGACGCCGAACGGGATGACGATATACAAGGGCGATGCGGTATTTACGGGGGCATCGCCACGCACCTCGTACAGCTCGCACCGGGTGCACTACGAGCTCGACGATATGCTCTACCTGTTCAGCGACGGGTATGCAGATCAGTTCGGCGGGGAACGGGGCGAGAAGTTCCAGTTCGCACGATTCTGTGGCCTGCTGGAAGAGATCTCAACCCAGCCCTGCGAGCAGCAGAAGGCAACACTCCTGGAGCGGCTGCGCGAATGGCAGGGTAACCAGACGCAGGTGGATGACATCACGGTGCTCGGGGTGCGGTGCCTGTTTACCAAGGAGCGGGCCCCACAACGGTCGGGCAATGTGGCACTGGCCGATCATCACCAGATGGCGTAGGGCTAACGGCTCGGCGAGCGTTGTCACGGGCCAGATGGCTCGCTGACGCACGACTCACCAACAAGGGGTATAAAAGAATCCCCCGCGCATGCTAACTCGCATACGCGGGGGATTTTAATATCCGCAGGCGGCTGACTACTTCAACCAGTGATCGAGCCAACCGAAGAACTCATGCTGCCACACGATGGCATTCTGTGGCTTGGTGACAAAGTGGGTCTCCTCGGGGAACACCAAGAGGCGTGAGGGAATCCCCCGCAGCTGGGCCGCGTTGAACGCCTGAAGCCCCTCGGTGTACGCAATGCGAAAATCGCGCTCACCCACGATGACCATGATGGGGGTATCCCACTTCTGCACCAGCTTATGCGGGCTGTTGGCATACGAACGCTGCGCAACGGCATTGCCCTTATCCCAGTAGGGGCCACCCAGATCGTGGTTGGGGAAGAAGGTCTCCTCGGTGGAGGCATAGAAGCTCTCGAGGTTGAACATGCCATTGTGGGCGATGAAGGCCTTAAAACGCCCCTCGTGCACCCCTGCGAGGTAGTACACCGAGTAGCCCCCGTAGCTTGCGCCCACGGCCCCTAGATGCTCCTTGTCGCACCAGGGCTCCTTGGCTATATTGTCGATAGCCGTGAGGTAATCCCGGATGTTCTGCCCGCTATAATCCCCCGAGATCTGGCGGTTCCAGGCCTGCCCGAAGGAGGGCACACCGTGCCGATTGGGGGCAACAACCACATAGCCCTGCGAGGCCATCAGCTGGAGATTCCAACGGTAGCTCCAGAATTGGCTCACCGTGCTCTGGGGGCCACCCTGGCAGTAGAGGATGGTGGGGTACTTCTTGGCAGGGTCGAAGTGAGGCGGGTATACGATCCAGGTGAGCATAGTCCCGCCGTCTGTGGTCTTCATCTGCCGTCCCTCCACCTCGCTAAAGGACACCGCTTCGTAGATGAGCTGATTGATGTGCGTTAGCGGCTCGAAGGTGGTATCACGGAGCGTGTAGAGCTCGGGGGCACGATTGAGCTGCGAGCGTTGCACAACCCAGCTGCCATCAGCGGCCAGCCCCGCCCAGTTGATATCCCACTGGCCCTGCGTGAGCTGCGTAACAGCCCCATCGGCCATGGTAAGCCTGAAGAGCTGATGCGTGCCATTGATTCCGCTCAGGATATACACTTCGGAGGCATCATCGCTCCACTGGTAGGCATCGGCATTACGATCGAAGTCGGGTAGCAGCTCACGCACCTCACCCGTGGCAAGATTGCAGTGCATCAGCATGGCCCGATCGCTCTCGTAGCCCGGGGTCAGCATACGCTGCCACAGGAGCTGTGTGCCATCGGGGGAGAGCACCGGGTTACGGTCGTAGCCAGGATTTGGGGCTGTGAGGTTCGTGTGCGTCTTGGTAGCCAGGTCGTAGCGATAGACATCAGAATTGGTGGTGGTGGCGTACACGCGCCCCTGGCTCTTCTTGCAGGTGTAGAAGATGGCATCCCCCTTCGGGCTCCAGGCCACCTCCTCGGCGGAGAATCCGGGTGACATGGGGCAATCCCACGGTTGATCCTCAAGGAGGTCCTGCCCAGGCTCGGCCTTGCCATCCACCAGATCGGTCAGGAAGATGTGGCTATAGCGGCCATCTACCCAGTAGTCCCAGTGGCGGTACATCAGGCTATCGATGATGCGCACGTTGGCCTTGCTAAGGTTCGGGTAACGATCGGATGTGGTCTGCTCCACCTGCACGAACTGGGCGTAAAGGAGACGAGCGGCATCGGGGGAGAACCAGAATGATTCGACCCCATCAGAAAATGAGGTGACCTGCTTTGGGGTCTGATTCTGCGCAGTCAAGAACACCTGCGCAGCCCCATCGACTACCTTCAGATAGGCAAAGTCGCCATTGGGGCCAACCCACTGCGGGGCCATAGCCCCCTCCTCTACCAGGATGGGCTCGGCCTCCCCCAACGTGTGACGATAGAGGCGCGTGGAGCCTCGGTTCTCGGCCACGCTGTAGTGCGTGACGGTGTAGAGGAGCTGCTTGCGATCGGGGGAGAGAACCATCCCACCAATTCGACCCATTTTCCATAGGATCTCGGGGGTGAATTTCCCCTCGGCGAGTTCCTGCCCGATAAGCGACTCGGGCTGCACGAGAGTTGCAGTGGGAGCTCCGTCCTGGGTGGCCGACTTCTCGGGGCCATCGCATGCCGCGAGCGCGGCCGCAGCCGTCAATGAAAGTGCTAGTACTGTAGTGAATCTCATGAGTTGCCGCATTTGCAAATTAAGGGCTGATGAGCACGGCGCTCACCAGTGACAAAGTTACTCCAAAGGTGGGAGACGGCCAAGGAGCAGGCCCCGGCGCATGCGGTGCAATACTGGAGCGATGGGGATGGCAACGCAGGGCACTACGCGCAAGAAATATGCAGCACATGGGCCCATTGCCAAAAAGTTATAGTACCTTTGTCCGTCCGTTTGGGAGTAGAGACGGGGGTATAGCTCAGTTGGCTAGAGCGCTTGCTTCGCATGCAAGAGGTCGGGGGTTCGAATCCCCCTATCTCCACCCCGAGTCCACCAATGCAATCCACCGTGTGGTGCGTGAGCGACGTGTTGCGCGGGCCCTATAGTTCAAGGGATAGAACGGAAGTTTCCTAAACTTCAAATCCAGGTTCGAGTCCTGGTGGGGCTACCACCCCGGAGGGAATCCGCCCGTATGGTGCGGAGCCCCGATATTCGCCCCGGTCAGCACACCAAGAGTTATGGCAGCGATGACGGAACGGAACTTTGTGGAGGAGCTCCGCTGGCGGGGTATGCTCCACGACATGATGCCTGGCACAGAAGAGTTCCTGCTACAGGGGCCAACGGCCGGGTATGTGGGCATTGACCCAACGGCTTCATCGCTACACATCGGGCACCTGGTTTCCATCATGCTACTGCGGCATTTCCAACGCTGCGGGCATCGCCCGGTGGTGCTCGTGGGTGGCGCCACGGGCATGATAGGTGACCCGTCGGGCAAGTCGCAGGAGCGGAATCTCCTCTCGCCCGAGGCGATAGAGGAGCACATCGCGGGTATCCGCCGACAGCTGGAGGGATTGCTCGACTTCAGCAGCGAATCCCCGAACCCGGCCACGCTCGTCAACAACTACGACTGGATTGGCCGCTACAGCTTCCTGGAGTTCATCCGAGAGATCGGCAAGCACATCACGGTGAACTACATGATGGCCAAGGATTCCGTGCAACGCCGCCTCAGCGGTGAGGCCGGTCATGACGGGCTCTCGTTCACCGAGTTCACCTACCAGCTAATACAGGGTGCCGACTTCCTGCACCTACGGCGCGAGCACGGGGTGCATCTACAGATGGGGGGCTCAGACCAGTGGGGCAACATGACCACGGGCAGCGAGCTGATACGCCGCATCGATCGGGCTGAGGCCTATTGCCTCACCTGCCCGCTGATTAAGAAGTCGGACGGACGCAAATTCGGGAAGACGGAGCAGGGTAACATCTGGCTTGATGCGACCCTGACGACACCCTACAAGTTCTACCAGTTCTGGCTCAACGTGAGCGACGAGGATGCCCAACGGTACCTGCGCATATTCACGATGCTTCCCCGCGAGACGATAGAGGCCCTGGAGGCAGAGCATGCCCAGGCACCGCATCAACGAGCCATGCAGCAGGCCCTGGCGCGTGAGGTGACTACCATGGTACACGGGCGCGACGAGTACGAAAAGGCCG
>CAUUMS010000034.1:0-13967 GCA_963546395.1 uncultured Bacteroidia bacterium
GCCGATACGGTGGCCTCGGCCTTGGCGAGCAAGCAGATTAGCATTCGGACAGCCAAACTACTCGCCGAATCGCGCAAGCAGGCGCAGGCCCTCGTGGAGCAAGAGGAGCAGATGCGGCAAAACATGGAGGAGCTCCAGACAACTCAGGAGGAGGCTGCACGTCAGTCTGAGACCTTCGTGAGCTTCACCAACTCGGTAAACCAAACACTCATCCGGGCTGAGTACCGCACCGATGGTACGCTCGTGTATGCCAATGCCAAGTTCCTTCAGAAGCTAGAGTACAACTCCATCGACGAGGTGCAGGGCAAGCCCATCTGGCTCTTTATCGACTCCAAGGATCGCATCTGGTTCGATCCTATCTGGGAGGGCCTTACGGCGGGCGGTCGCCATTTCGAGGGCGATATGAAGCACGTCACGCGCAACGGGAAAGAGCTCTGGTCCATCGCCACCTACACATGCGTTCGCAATCAGAACGACGTGGTGGAGAAAATCCTATTCCTCGCCATCGATACCACGCGCGATAAGAAACGCTACCTCGATTGGCAGGGGCAGGTAGATGCGCTCAACAGGGTGAGCCTTAAGGCCGAGCTGACCCCTCTGGGTGATGTCATCGACATCAATGACAAGTTCGAGGAGACCCTCCATTTCCCACGGACTCAGATGCTGCAAAAGCCGTTCAGCACGATCATCACCAAGAATGATCGCCTCTCATTCGAACGCCTCCTCGAGAGTGTCTGCCAGGGCGAGAACTTCGAGGGCACCCTGCGTGCGCAGAACGCCTCGGGGCAAGATTGTTGGCTGCGCGCATCGCTCACCACGGTGAATGACATGTATGGCGACATCGCCAAGGTCATCTTCATCGCCAATGATATCACCCGCGAAAAGCTCATGGAGCTTGAGATGCGGCGGCAGACCGAGCAGCTCAAAGAGCAGGAGGAGCAGCTGCGGCAGAATGAAGTCGAGCTTAACCATAAGCTGCGCCAGGCCCGCGAGGAGGTGAAGAGCCAGTTCCGCGAGATCGAAAAGGTGCAGATACGGAATGAGAAAACGCTCGAGGGCTTCCTGGATGCCATCATTACTACCGATCAAGAGGGGGTAGTAGAGTTCTTCAATCGGGCTGCTGAGGAGCTGTTCGCCATCGATCGCTCCGAGGTACTCGGCCAGAATATCCGTTTGCTCTTCCCCCCTGAGTCGGAAGACAACGACTTCCTCCGTGCCTACCTCGACCCAAATGCAGAGAAGATCATCGGGGAGCGGCGTGAGGTCAACATTCGTACCTCATCCGGTGAGGATATCTCTGTCCTCATGCTGCTGAGCGAGGCTAAGGTGGGGCGTAAGATCAGCTACACGGCCTTTGTCCAGAATATCTCGCTAGACCTATTCTAGAGCGCATGGCGAATAGCGAACAGTTTGTAGTCTCTGCCCGCAAGTACAGGCCGGCCAACTTCCACTCGGTGGTGGGTCAGGGCATGGTGACCGCCACGCTCAAGAATGCCATCCTACGCAATCAGCTAGCTCACGCCTACTTGTTCTGCGGGCCGCGTGGGGTGGGGAAAACCACCTGCGCGCGCATCTTTGCCAAGACCATCAACTGCACCAATCGCCATGAGGATGGCGAGGCGTGCGAGACGTGCCCCAGTTGTCTAGCCTTCAACGAGCAACGCTCGTACAACGTGCATGAGCTCGATGCGGCCTCAAACAACTCGGTGGACGATATCCGCGGCATCACCGATCTCGTGCGCATACCGCCCCAGGTCGGTCGCTACTCCGTCTACATCATCGACGAGGTGCATATGCTTTCGGCAGCCGCATTCAATGCCTTCCTGAAGACATTGGAAGAGCCGCCAGAGTACGCTGTCTTCGTGCTCGCCACCACCGAGAAGCACAAGATCCTACCCACCATCGTCTCCCGTTGTCAGGTCTTCGACTTCAACCGCATCCGCATTGACGATACGGTCGATTACCTCGCTTACATCGCCGAGCAGGAAGGGGTTTCGGCCCAGCGGGAGGCGCTCAACCTCATTGCCCTTAAGGCGGATGGGGCTATGCGTGATGCCCTATCCACTTTCGATCAGGTCGTCAGCTTCTCGGAGAAGAACGTGACCTACGAGAATGTCATCGCCGCCCTCAATCTGCTCGATCTCAACTGCTATTTCCGCATCACGAGCGCCATGGCTCAGCGTAGCCATGTAGATCTGCTGCTCACGCTAGACGAAATCATCGCCAAGGGCTTCGACATCCCGCAGTTCGTGGCCGGGCTCAATGTGCATCTGCGGAACCTGCTTGTGGCCAAGCAGCCAGAGAGTGCTAAGATCCTGGAAATCGGCGAATCCTTCGCATCTCAGTATGCGGACGAGGCGAAACGATTCGATGCGGCAACCCTCATAGGAGCCATGCGCCTCGTCACAGAGGCCGAGTCCACCCTGCGGCAGGCACCCAATCAGCGGCTCCACGTGGAGGTGATGCTTCTGTCTCTCATCGAGACGGACGAAAAAAAAAACGCCTAATTGATCCCCACTGGGCGAGGCGCACGCTGAGTACGCCCCCCGTGGACGTGGGAGAGGCAGAGCCATCGGCATCGCCCGCAGCGCAGCCGCCCAGCACGCCGCAGCCACAAGCCACCTCTTCAGCGCCCGTACGTCCTGTACGCCGTCTGTCAATGCGCGGTGGCAATGCGCAGCCTACGGCCGCTGCCCCAGCTCCAGAGCCCCAGGTTGAGGTGGGGAGCACGCTCACGTTTAGTGCACAGACAATGCCCAAGGCCTGGGAGGCCTATAAGGCCACGGTGAGTGAGCCCCGATTCAGCGCGGTCATCATGCCCTACATGCCGCAGGTAGAGGCTGAGAGCACGGTCTGCATAGCCTTTCGGACAGCCATCGAGGAGGCGACGTTTGCATCTATCCGGGCGCAAGCCGAAAGCTTTCTGAAGGCGAAGTTCCAGCTGCCAAGCTTCACCATTCGCACGGTTGTCGATCCCGAGGCGAAGTGTGACATCAAGCTCGGCAACATGCAGACGGATAAGTACCTGGAAGAGCTCGGCAAGGAGAATCAGTGCATCACGGCCCTGATCGCCCACTTCAACGGCACGCCCATTGGCTGATGCCATGCTCTCTTGTGCTGGAGGGTAGCCCACTGCCACTGCGGCATGTGTTGCCACGCTGCTCTTGCAGAGTCTTGTACACTCACAGAGTCCCCACCTTGCAACTCGCACAGCACTCTGCCCACGGGTACAAATGGTGCGTTACGCTCGCCCGCGAGGCTCGGAGCGCATGGGCCGCAAATGGCTCTACAACTCCGCCCCCATGCGCATCCAATCATTACCCGTATTTCCCGGTTTTATTTATCTTTGCCCATCGATAACTTCGTACGCCATGATGAGACGTGTTGTTGCCATCGCCCTGCTGCTCGTGTTGCCTATGCTGGCATTTGCGCAGAGCCCAGTCCGATTCGGGATCAAGGCCGGGATCGCATTCCCGCATCAGACAATCCGGAAAGATCGGGTGGAGATTCACGCCAATCAGAGCTATCTCTTCGGTTTCCATGCGGGCGGTGAGCTGCTCGTCAACATCCCCATCACGGGACTTGAGGTGGAGCTCGATGCCCTGCTGAGCCGGAAGGGGAGCAAGTACACCACCAATAAGGTTGGGGAGGGCAAAGTGGATCACTCCACCTCCATGTACTACCTCGACTTTCCATTAAAGCTCAACTACTTCATCGGCTTTTCGGATATCGGTATTTACGCCGGTATAGGCCCCACATTCTCCTGCGGTCTGTTCGGGAATCAGGTCAACGGCAAGCGCGATGTAGCCATCGAGTGGGGTGACAAGCCCAACGATTTCTCGCGCTTCGATATGGCCCTCAGCGCCCAGGTGGGAATGCGTTTCCGTGGCTTGCAGGCCAATGTCTTCTACGACTACGGCGTGTACAATACCTCAGCCACCAAAAATAGGAGTGTCACAAACCGTGGACTCGGAATCTCCATCGGCTACGTATTTTAGTCGGTGCGAGGTTGCAGCATTGAGAATTTTGGGAGGCGTGGGGGAGACCGGCACCAGTGCTGGCTCCCCCATCCGTTTTTAGGGCCATACTCACCGCCTCCAGGCCCGAGAGTCTGCCCAAGAGAGTTTACCCCATAGATTCCACCAACATGCCAAAGAAACGGCGAGCCTCACAGGCACCGCACATCAACAAGAGCTACGTCACTGAGCGTGTGCACGCCTACTTTCACGATGACCCCAACGCCGCCATCGATTGCCGAACCATTGCCGCCGACCTCGGGGTGCGAGACAATGCCTCCAGGCATCTCATCACCGAGTGCCTCTACGAGCTGGCCGATCGTGGTGTGCTCCGGGAAGAGGGCCATGGACGTTTCGTCCAGGAGCATGCGCGCAATGAGGCCGAGGGGCGCATTTCTATCCTGCGGACGGGTGACGGAATCTTCACGCTAGAGAATGGGGCCGAGGTTGAAATCCCGCTGCGCTACACGGCCAATGCACTCGATGGTGACACCGTGCGCATTGCGTACCGCCTGACTCCCCGTTCTCGCCACATACGCGGTGAGGTGCTTGAAATCCTGCGTCGAGCCCGTGAGACCTTCGTGGGCCTGCTCCAGATCGATCGTCGCCAGGCACTCCTCATCCCCGACAATCGGCAGATGCCGTACGACATCTTCATTCCGCTCACCGAGCTCCATGGCGGACAACATGGGCAGAAGGCCGAGGTGCGCATTACGGACTGGCCGCTGGGGGTTAGCAATCCCACGGGCACGGTGGTCGAGGTGCTTGGCGATGCGGGGGTGCACGAGGTGGAGATGCACGCCATCCTCTCTGAGTTCTCATTGCCCTACCGCTATCCGGCCGAGCTAGAGGCCGAGGCCAACCGTCTGGAGGAGGGAATCACCCCCGAGGAGATTGCCCGCCGGCGCGATATGCGCACCGTCCCCACGCTCACCATCGATCCCGATACGGCGAAGGACTTCGATGATGCCCTCTCATTCCGTCAGCTCGAGAATGGCAACCTCGAGGTAGGGGTGCACATCGCCGATGTCACTCACTACGTGAAGCCCGACTCTGCCATCAACGATGAGGCCGCGAGTCGTGCCACGTCAGTATACCTGGTGGATCGCACCGTGCCCATGCTCCCTGAGCGACTGTGCAATGAGATTTGCTCCTTGCGTCCCAACGAGGACAAGCTCGCCTTCTCGGTGATCTTCCAAATGACTCCCCAGGCGCAGGTCGTCGATCGCTGGTTTGGGCGCACCGTCATTCGTTCCCAGGCGCGGCTCACCTATGCCCAGGCCCAACGCACCGTGGAGTCTGGCCAGGGGGAGATGCCCACGGAGATATTAGCCCTCAACGGTCTAGCTCAGGTGCTGCGTGCCAAGCGATTCGAGGATGGTGCCATCGATTTTGCCGCACAGGAAGTGCGCTTTCAGCTCGATGCTCAGGGCGCTCCCGTTGGAGTACTCATCGAGGAGAGCAACGAGGCCCATCAGCTCATCGAGGAATTCATGCTGCTGGCCAATCGCACCGTCGCCGAATTTGTGGGCCAACCGCCCCAGGGGCAAAAGCCTCGCCCCTTCGTCTACCGGGTGCACGACAGGCCCAACCAGGAGAAGCTCGAGAGCCTCTGCACCATCCTAGCACAGCTCGGACGACCATACCGGGGCGACATTACCCGCATGGACGGTAAGGCCATCACCGCCATCATCAACTCCGTCAGGGGGTATCCCGAGCAGCACATGATAGACATGCTGGCCATTCGTTCCATGGCCAAGGCCATCTACTCCACGCACAACATCGGCCATTTCGGTCTGGCCTTTCCGTACTACACGCATTTCACCTCGCCCATCCGCCGTTATCCCGACATGATGGTGCACCGCATTCTGGCAGATGTCCTCCAATCGCAGCCATCCACGTCGCTCGGCGAGCTCGACACCCAGTGCGAGAATTCGTCGGAGATGGAAAAACGGGCCGCGGAGGCCGAGCGGGCTTCCATTCGCTACAAGCAGGTGGAGTATCTCAAAACCCGCTACGGGCAACCCTTCGAGGGCATCATCACTGGGGTCGCCGACTTTGGCTTCTTCGTCGAGCTTAGCGAATCCAAGTGCGAGGGCCTGGTGGCTATGCGTGACATGACCGATGACTACTACGTGTTCGATGCCGAGAGTTTCTCCCTCACCGGGCGCACCAATCGCCGTCGCTTTCGGCTTGGCGATCCCGTTAAGGTGGAGGTGTTACGCACCGATCTGGCTCTCCGGCGCATCGACTTTGCCGTGATCGAGCATCAGGGCGAGCCCATCGAGCACCTCACGGCCAATCGGGCCTACATGCGTCGCTCCTCTTCAGCGGGACGACGCAGCCCCGCATCCTCATCTAAAGGGTCGGGCTCGAGCTCCCGTCAGCATGGCAAAGCGAAACGTCGTCGCTAACTGTGCCGCCTCCACCCTGTCCCTGGCAGCGTTTGCGCAGGTGGGCGAATAGTGCCACCAGCAGCGCAAGGCTTATCAGGGCCAGGTACCATACCCGGAACACCCGCTCATCGGAACTCTGAGCCTTTGCGGCCTCGCTGCCGAGGGCAAAGTATAGCGATACCGCCAGGGCATTGTTCAGCGCATGGGCCACTATGGGGGCCCAGAGGGTAGACGTGTACAGGTAGAGGTAGCCCAGCACTGCCCCTAGGAACAGGCGGGGGAGGAAACCCGCAAACTGCATGTGCACCAGGCTAAACATGAGGGCAGTCACCCACACTGCCGCATGTCCATTGCGTGTCCAGCGGAGGAAGATGCCCTGCATGGCTCCGCGAAACAGCAGCTCCTCGCACACGGCGGGGAGTACGGCCACCACGAGCACATTCACCATCAGCGTGCTGAGACGGTTGGTGCCCAGTATCAGGTCGAGTATCACCTCGGCACGAGCCTCCATGGCCTGAACCCATGCGGGCAGCTCCACTTGCATGTTGATAGCCCCCAGCAGGGCCGAGGGGAGTATTGCGAGTCCCATCACCAGCACGGGGTAGCCCAGATTTGTTCCCAGCTGCGGGCCTGAGCACAGCCCGTAGCGTGCGGGTATGCCCGTGATACGATGCCACACCACCACCGGAACGGCGAAGGCGCACACCGAGGTCAACGATTGTGCCAACCTGATGAGCCCCGGGTCGTGGATGGTGGAGAGCCCCGTGCACACCTCGAGGGCTCGCATCAGCAGAGCCGCCACTATGGCGAATCCAAGCCCCAGGGCGAATAGTAATACCAGCTGTAGAAATGGGGAGCGTACCCTAGTCTCCATGCATCGTCATGTTTAGGGAGGCTATGCCGCGGGGGGGCATGCACCTCTCGCAGCGAAGGTAGCTAAAATCGGCACGGGGCTACCTGCGCCGCTGCATCACGCCCATTATCATTACCTTTACGTGTACGCACTCGCAGCCCACTTCATGCCACGCATCCCCGAAGAAATGCTCCATGCCCTCTGGAAGCAGCTCCATCGCCTCCCTGGGCAGCTGCTTACCACGGAGGGGCCGCCTGTGGAGATTGTGCACCCGGGCCAGCACAACCACGATGCGGGCCCCGACTTCCGGAATGCCACCCTACGCATTGGGGACATCGTGTGGGCGGGTGATGTGGAGATGCATGTGCAGGCGAACGACTGGAATCGCCATGGCCACCAGACCGACCCTGCCTACAATGCCGTCGTGCTCCATGTGGTGGCAATCCACGACGGCGAGGCTATACGCCAGAATGGGCAACCCGTGTCTACGCTCATCATCCCCGATCTCGAGGTACTATCATCCCGTTACGATGCGCTCCTCCACTCGCAGATCCAGCCGCAGTGCGGCCATGCCTTAGCGCAGCTCGAGCCCTACGTGCGTGAGAGCTGGCTCACACGACTCGCCTTCACCCGCTTTGAGCAGAAGACGCAACGCATCATGTGCGACGTAGACGAATGCCCTCTCGGCTGGGAGGAGGCCTTCTACCGGGCCGTGGCCCGTAGCCTCGGGTTGCGTGTCAACGCCGAGCCCATGCATGCCCTGGCGTGCGCCACCCCGCTCAAGGCCATCTACAAGCTCCGTGATACCCCGGCTAGCGTGGAGGCCATCCTCTTCGGGCAGGCAGGAATGCTCCCTACCGACGCGGCGTGCGCTGCGGATGACTACGCCACGGAGCTGGCCCGGGAGTATGCCTACCAGGCGGCGAAGTTTCACCTGTCACCTCCCGTGGCGATCGCATGGAACCATCTACGGCTGCGCCCTTCGGCATTCCCAGCGTTGCGTATAGCTCAGCTCACCAGCCTGCTTTGCGGTCAGACACACCTCTTCTCCCAGGCGATGACGCTCTCACGGGCCGATCAGCTCATCGACCTCTTCCGGGCGCAAGCCTCTACCTACTGGGACGCGCACTACCGACTCGGCGACCGGGGCCATCAGCCCAAGCCGAAACGCCTAGGGACTGAGGCTGCACGCATCATCATCCTAAACGCTGTGGTGCCATTCCGATTTGCCTACGCCCGGGCGCGTGGCGACCTCGACCAGCAAGAGCTCACCATTGCCCTGCTGGAGCAAATGCCCCCCGAGGCCAACACCATTGTCAGTGCTTTTGCCAATGCGGGTCTACCCGTGCCGCATGCGCTCCACTCGCAGGCTCTCATCCAGCTGCATCGGGAGTACTGCGAGCCCCATCGCTGCTACTATTGCCCTGCGGGGTTCGATGTTCTCACAGCCGACTTCCGCTGCGTGCGTGAGGATATCACCCTCTAACCCTCGGGTGTGAGTCAAACTGCCGCCCTTGCGCTATTTACTAGACTAATCATAGCAAAGGGGGAGGCGGACTGTCACCTCCGTCTCCCCCTCGAGCCTTGCGTTATGCTTACGCCTTCGCCCTACTGCGCGAAGCTATAACGGATCCCAGCCTGCACCGTGCGCCGGGGTTGAGGTACATTCCCAAATTCCACCACCTGCCGATTGAGCACATTTCTCACCTCGGCAAAGAGGGTGCATGCGCGCCAGGCGTACTCCAGCCGCAGATCGAGCAGCCAAGCTGCCGGATACCTCCGCAAGCGTCCGCTAGCCAGCTCGCTGAACTCCCCGGCCCGCTGCCGGTAGCTCCCCGTGGCGTGGCAAGTGAGGTTGCGCATCACGGGGATCATGGTGCGTAGCACGGCCACGTGCCGTAGGTTGTCGAACACGTATGAGCCCCCCTGCGCGGAACCGCGCGGCGTGGCGAGCGTGTTGTAGCTATACGTGAGCGATACACGCCGCAGCAGACGGAGGTCGGGCGCATAGCTCACGGAGCATTCACCCCCCAGCGCGTTGATGTTCGCATGGTTGGTGGCACGGTATAGGCCGCTCCCAGGCTGGCTCTCCAGCCAGTCTATCACGTCGTGCCCGGTGCGGTAGTACACGGCGAGCCGCGCCTCGAAGTTATCTCGGGTAAAACCCGCACCAGCCTCGTAGGTGGTGGCCCACTCCGGGCGCAGATTCTTGTTACCCACCCGGGTGGGCGACTGGTAGTAGAGGTCGGTGAATGTGGGGAGACGATACATGCGATTCGCTGAGGCATGCACGCGCCACCCGTTGGCCCACAGGTGTGCCACGTCGGCCCCCAGCCCGTAAGCTACCCCGAAGGTGCTGTTATGCGTGGCCATCGCGCCGAGGGCAACGCGCAGACCCTGCCACGAGTACTGCTCCTCGAGGCTCACCGTCAGATTGGTGCGCCGGCCAAAATGCGTGTAGTACTTGTTGCGAAACCCAGGGATGCGGTGACGACCCGTGATGGGGCTCCCTAGGTTGGTGCTCAAAATCTCATCATGCCGCGTGATGAGTGCCCCGCGGGTGCGCCACCCGTTCACCGTGTACGTGCCCGACAGACGACCCTCGTACAGATCCGATATGTGGTGATTGTGCCCCTTGTACCATGCGGGGGCAGCTTCTCGGAACAGCTGAAAGCGATCCCGATTCATGCGCCACCCGATCATGGCATCGGCCTCCCAGCGGCCCCAGCGCATCGAGTAGCGGGCCGAGGCCAGAGACGTTTGCGTGGCCTCGTACTGGTTGGGGAACTTGGGGGTGTAAAAGGCGTTGGCCCCGAAGCTCCGCGCCTGGTGACCGGCCTGGAGATCGACGCTGCCCCAGCGCCCCCTCAGCTGCGCGGTCACGAGACCATCATAGGCCACGTAGTCGCTATTCTCCGTGAAACCGTCGCTGCTGCCACCACCCCCGTAGGCGTACACCGAAAACTGTTGCTGGCTATGCGCCATGCTGGCAAATCCGTCGCGCAGCCCGTGCGAACCTGCCAAGGCCCGCACTTCGCCCTCCAAGCCTTGGGGCTGCTTGGTGACGATGTTGATGGCTCCCGAGTAGGCCCCAGGCCCGAAGAGCCGCCCCCCAGGCCCCGATAGCACCTCGATGTAGGCAATCGCCTCGGGACGTATGGGTAGATTCAGATTGTGATGCCCCGTCTGCGCATCCGTCACATCCACGCCGTTCAGCAGCACCAGCACCTGGTCGAAGCTGCCACCGCGCACCTGCAAGTCGGCCTGCATGCCCTGCCCACCGCGGCCACGGACATCGAGCCCCGGGATGGCCGACAGCACATCCTGCACGCTGCGACAGCCGGCAGCCACCAGCTCGTCGGCCCGCACAATGCGGATGGCCGGTGACGTGAGTTGCGCCGAGGCCATGCGCTGCTTGGAGGTCACCAGCACCGAATCGATGGCATCCTCACGGAGATGGCTCGTTTGCAGCACCTGCGCGTAGGCGTGTTGCCCAAAGGTGAGTAGCGTGTAGGCCACTGGCAGAATGGCAATGTGAACCACCCGGCCGAGCGTGCGGAACGCAGCCGCCCCGTTGTGCCGCCAACGCTTGAACGTCAGTGCAGCAGCGTTGCCAAAAAATGAGTTACGTATCATAAACTTGTGATTTTTATGCCCCAGAGGGGCGGTTTATGTCCCGCAAACGTAGCGAATAATCATAAAGCTACACGGACTATCACTGAAACGCGTTAGCTGTTGCAACGAAATCGTCAACCCTAGTTCGATATGAAATTTTTCATTATACTTGTGGGGGCACTGCGCCCGAGTGCAGCAGGCAGACGCCAAATCGCTAATCGTTGTTCGTTATGAAATGCTTACCCTTTTCTATGATGGCAGCCACCTCCCTTGCTGGTGCCGCTGGCCGGAAGGAGGCCATTCAACCTCTGGCAGAGGCTGTGAGGCCAGAGGTTACAACCTACGTGGCGGATGATAATCCAGATCCCGCCGTGCAAAAAGTCGCATGCGACTCGTGGCAGACGTTCGGGCCATCAAACCTCGGCGACTCCCACGGGGCCCATTCATCGGGCCACTGTCCGTTCACCACACGGCCGAGCGGGGGAGGGAGAAAGTGTATTTGGGGTGGATGCGTGCGAGTTCAGATAGTCATCAATGCAGCCAACGCCACGGCATGGCCCAAAATACTCCGCTAGCCATGAGCAGATTTCGTCATTTCACGCTCCTACTGTTGCTACTATTGCCTGCTTTGGCAAGTGCGCAAACGCGTTGGGACTCGGTGGGATGGCCGACTCCGAAGCTCGATATGCACCCGCATCTTATGTACATCGAGCTTGGGCGGGGGCTCCTCAATCTCCCGGAGGGTAATGGTGTTGGGGCCTCGTCATTCATGCTAGGCTATCAGGTGTGCGATTTCATTCGCCTTGAGGGGCGGGGAGTGCTTAGCGATGGGTTCATCTCGGGGCGGGGCGATGTGCGCACCATTTGCTACACCATGGGCATCGCGCCGATCTTCCGTCTCACGAGTCCCCCGGTCTTCAAGCGTGGTGCCGAGGCGATGGGCCTCCTATACCCATTCCTTAGTCTCTCGGTGGGGAGTGGTATCCGGAAGGGCTACATCCGAGATGTGAAGGTGCGAGAATCGGTGATCCATTGCGGGTTCCGTGCCGGTTGGCACCTGTTCAGCTGGCTCGATTTCTACATGGGGTACGATTTCTACGCCTTTCCGCAATCTGGCCTGCGCGATGAGAAGAGCAGCGGGTTCGCCTCTGCGGGAGTCCGTTTTTGCCTGTTCTAGCCATGCGACATGTAGCCTAGCGCGTCGTTGATGGGTTGTCCCGTCGTCTGCTGCACACACTGCCAGACAACCCGTGGACGCGATGAACGAAAAGGGGGAGCGTGATACTCATGCTCCCCTTTTCTATGCCCGGTGGCCATTCCGCGCCTACCGTTCTGCACCCGACTGACGATGCACCAGCGACGTATCAAGTCCCTATTTGCACGCCCAAATATGGGTTTGGTACCGTCTTGTTACAAAGGTACCATGTCGTCAATGCGGCATGGATTCACGGGCTACACCCTTTTAGCTGGTGTGTGAAACGGCGAGTTCGATGCAGAGCCCCTTTTGCATCACGTAGAGCGCGCACACGCCAGCTGCCCTCTGCCATCTAGTGCTGGCACAAGGCTCCTTTTGGGGGTGATGAGAGGGGAGTGCAACTAGCGGAGCCAGCGCGCCGCGATGAGGTCGACAATCTGCACGGCATTGGTGGCAGCCCCCTTGCGGATGTTGTCGGCCACTATCCAGAGGTTGAGCCCTCGTCCCGGATTGGCTAGATCCTCGCGTATGCGACCCACGAACACGTCATCCTTCCCGTGCGCCTCGCGGGCCATGGGGTAAAGTCCCGCGGCTGGGTCGTCGAGCACCCGCACCCCGGGGGCTTGCATTAAGATTTCACGTGCCTGGGCAGGGCTCACTGCCCGCTCGAAGAGGGCGGACACGGCCTCCGAGTGACCTCCCCACACGGGTACGCGCACAGCCGTGGCGGATGCGCGTAGGTGGGGTAACCCCATGATCTTTCGGCTCTCGTTGGCCAGCTTCATCTCCTCCTTGGTGTAGCCGTTCTCCAGAAAATCGTCGCACTGCGGTAGGCAGTTGAGATCGATGCTGTGCGCGTAGGCTCGATTCTCCAGAGGCGTTTGCCCAGCACGCTCGGCCTCCAGCTGATGTATACCCCGCATGCCGCTACCGCTAACGGACTGGTAGGTGCTGATGTGCATCATCTCCAGCCCGAAGTGCTGATGGAGCGGGGCCAGGACGGCCACCAGCTGGATGGTGCTACAGTTGGGATTGGCAATGATGCGGTGGTGCTCTTCCAGCGCATCGGGATTCACCTCGGGAACCACCAGGGGCACTCCCTCCACCATGCGCCAGGCCGAGGAGTTGTCCACCACCCGTGCGCCCGCATCGGCAAAACGCTCGGCCCATTGGCGCGACACGTCACCCCCAGCGGCAAACAGGGCTATCTGCGGACGGGCGGCAAGGGCTTCCTCTATGCTCACCACCGGGACATCACGTCCCCCGTAGCGCACCGTCTTACCCCGCGAGCGGGATGATGCGGCGGGGATGAAGGTGCATGCCCCGTAGCCGTGCTCCTGTAGGACGGTGGCCATGGTGCTACCCACGAGCCCAGTGGCGCCCACTACGGCGATGCGTGTGGACGGCCCTTTTTGCGCTGTATTCATGGCTAACTACTCTACCATTACGGATGACAAAGCTAGAAAATTTGCCCCGAGTGATGTGCTCTTAAGTGATTGATTTGCAGCAGGCACCACCACCCCATTTCGTGCGCATGCGCAATGGGTACGCGCTGTGACGAGTATATGATGCCATTCCCCGAGGGTTGGCCTTGGCCCGATGGTATGCCAGGCGCAACGGCGTTTGTCAATGCGGATCCTAAATAGGTGCGATGCCCTCGGGGGCCACTGTAATAGTGGGGTGCGGCCACTTGAGGTGCTACTATCCTGCGGAGACGTGCGGTCATGCGGGTTGCCAACAGGTATGCTCATCCTCATTTGCGGCTTCGGTTGATCGATTTGTTGGCGGGGTATTTTTGGGGAGGAAGATCTTTTTTCGTCTCTTCCTTGTGTGCGATGCCCCCCTTGGGCCGGGAAAATGCGCGCCCGGGGCAAGAATTTTCCGCCGTCGGG
>CAUUMS010000035.1:0-12893 GCA_963546395.1 uncultured Bacteroidia bacterium
GGCTTTGATGTGCAGTACGTTGGGTTAGAGATCCCCAACCGATTCGTGGTGGGTTACGGGCTCGACTTCGATGGGCTAGGGCGCAATTTGCCGCATCTCTACATACTCGACGAGTAACCAAAGTATTGGAGTTCGCGCCATGTACAACATCATACTTTTCGGCCCACCCGGCGCGGGCAAGGGAACGCAGGCAGCCAGGCTCACCGAGCGCTTCCCACTCGTGCACCTCTCCACGGGTGAAATGTTGCGGGCCGCCATTGCGGCGCAGACACCGCTCGGCCTCGAGGCCAAAACCTACATGGATCACGGGCAGCTGGTGCCCGATGAGATGGTGGTAGACATAATCCGCGAGAGCATTGCGCAGCGCGCATCCACGCCGGGATTCATCTTCGATGGATTCCCCCGCACGGTGGAGCAAGCGGTTCGATTTGATGCCATGCTGCGCGACCGCGGTGAGCGTGTCGCCCTGGTGCTATTGCTGGATGTGCCTGCCCCCGAGCTGGTACGTCGGCTGCAACGTCGTGCCGAAATCGAAGGCCGAGCGGACGATCGGGATGCCACCGTCATTGCCAATCGCATTGCCGTGTATGAGGCTCAGACTAAGCCCGTGGCCGATCACTACGAGAAGCTGGGGGTGCTCCGCATCGTGGAGAACGCCCTCGACCTCGATGAGACCACCCGCTGCCTTGCTGGGGAGATTGCCCCGCTGTTTGCGGGCCACATCTAAATTTGCCACTCGCAATCGATGGCCGAGAGCAACTTCATAGACTACGTGCGCATCTTTTGCCGCTCCGGGCGCGGAGGGGCGGGAAGTGCGCATCTACGCCGTGAGAAGTTCGTCCCCAAGGGCGGCCCCGATGGGGGAGATGGAGGCCGAGGGGGGGATGTGATCATCCGGGGAAACTCCCAGATGTGGACACTCATACACCTGAAGTTCAACAAACACGCCTTTGCGGGCAATGGGAAGGCAGGGGGCCAGCAGCGTAGCACGGGGGCCGATGGCGAGCACATTATCCTAGACGTTCCGCTGGGCACTGTGGCCCGTGATGATGAGTCGGGAGAGATCATAGGTGAGATTCTGAAGGACGGGGACTGTGTGGTGCTCAAGCGTGGGGGACGTGGAGGCCTGGGCAACTGGCATTTCCGCTCTGCCACCAGGCAGACGCCCCGTTTCGCCCAGCCTGGTGAGGACTGCCAGGAGGGGTGGGTCACGCTCGAGCTGAAGTTGCTTGCTGACGTGGGCCTTGTGGGCTTTCCTAATGCCGGCAAGAGCACCCTGCTCGCGGCCTTATCTGCGGCTCGGCCCAAGATTGCCGATTACCCCTTCACCACCCTTCAGCCAAACCTAGGCATCGTCTCCTACCGTGATGACCGCTCCTTTGTGATGGCCGACATCCCGGGGATCATCGAGGGGGCACACATGGGAAAAGGGCTCGGACTCCGCTTTCTGCGGCACATTGAGCGTAACTCCATTCTCCTCTTTCTGGTGCCAGTCACCGCAGAAGATGCCAACGCCGAGTACCAGACGCTGCTGCGTGAGCTTGAGCTCTACAACCCCGAGCTCATGGCCAAACGCCGCGTGGTGGCCATCACCAAGTGCGACTTGGTGGACCTGGAAGAGCGGCAGCGTGTTGAGATGTCGCTTCGCTATGATGTGCCCTACGTCTGCATCTCGTCCGTGAGCGGCGACGGCCTGATGTCGCTCTCCGATGCCCTGTGGGCTGCGCTACAAAGCTAGCCCACCCATGGAAACCCTGCTCACCATCGACAGAGAGCTATTCTTGCTCCTCAACGGATTGCATGCCGCATGGCTCGATCCGATCATGGCCTTCTGCTCGGGCAAGATCACCTGGATTCCGCTCTACCTGCTATTGCTCTACGCCGTGTGGCGCCGCCTCTCGTGGAAAGGCCTCCTGGTGTTTCTCCTCGCTGCGGGGCTCATGGTGCTACTGGCCGATCAGGGCTCTGTGCTCATCAAGAATCTAGTTCAGCGCCCACGTCCCTGCCACGCCCCCGAGCTGGCGGGGCTGGTGCATTTGCCCAATGGGCGATGCGGAGGGGCGTATGGATTTGTCTCATCCCATGCCAGCAACGTCTTTGCCCTGGCCCTGCTAGCCTCGCTAGTGGTGCGCAACAGCCTGTGGACGTGTGGCCTCTTCCTCTGGGCGGTGCTCGTTTCCTACAGCCGCATCTACATGGGCGTGCATTATCCCGGCGATGTCCTCTGTGGGGCCCTGTTGGGACTGGTGGCTGGCACCATCGCCTGGGCCATCTTCCGGCTGTTGCGCAGGCGACTTCTACCCTGTCGGTGCGCATGTGGGGGGCGGAAATGCTGACGGTTGCATGATGCCTAGATATCCATTTGGGGCACTCCTTTTCGCCCTGTGTTGCATGCTCTCCTGCGTTGCCGTAGGGCAAGAGCGTGGCGCGTCGGGCCCTGCGCAGATTAGCTTCACGGTCACGGGCGACATCATGCAGCACGACTCGCAGATGACGGCTGCTAAGACCAGCGCGGGTCAGTACGATTACAGCGAATGCTTTCGCCTGGTGCAGCCATGGCTGCGGCGTAGCGATTTTACCATCGGGAACCTCGAGCTCACGTTCGGCGGCTCCCCCTACAAGGGGTACCCCTGTTTCAGCGCCCCCGATACGCTAGCTTACGCCCTGCGGGATGCCGGATTCAACGTGCTCACCACGGCCAACAATCACAGTTGCGACAGGCGGAATCGGGGCATCGTGCGCACTATCGAAATCCTCCAGAAGGTAGGACTCCCCCGCACGGGCACATTCCGCGACTCGGCCGACCGGGCACGCAACACCCCCCTGCTGCTGGAGAAGGATGGCAAGCGCGTAGCCATCCTGGCTTACACCTATGGCACCAACGGGATACCCTTCACAGCCCCCGTGCTAGTCAATCTCATCGATACGGTGCGTATCGCGCAGGATATAGCGTTGGCCCGCCAATGCTCCGATGCGCTCATCGTGTGTATGCACTGGGGCGAGGAGTACAAATTATCGCCGAGCCGCGAGCAGCAACGCCTGGCCTCGTTCCTGCTGCGGCAGGGTGTGCATGTGGTGGTGGGCAATCATCCCCACGTCTTGCAACCGCTGCTGCTAGTGTCCGACTCCGTGGGGCAGCTACGGCAGATGTGCCTCTACTCGCTGGGCAACTTCGTGTCAGCGCAGCGCACCTATCCCCGAGCGGGCTCTGCGCTGGTGCAGTTCACCCTGGCCTTCGATGCCACAGGCGTGCACATCATTGATGCGGGCTACACCCTCACCTACGTCGAGCGTCTATCGCTCGAGGGGCGCATGCAGTACCGCATTCTCCCGTTGGCCACGCCCGATGCGTTGGCGCAGGCCGATGCCCCCATGCGTCGTTTTGTGCGTATGGCCGACAGCCTCTTTGGCTATGGCTGGGGGGTGCTCGCCCCATTCCACCGGCAATACCCGCTACCGATGCCCCTGCCTTCCGATACGGTCGACTCGGCAACTTCGGTGATCTACCCTGGGCTCACGCCGCGCTAGCTGCGGGCGCATTCGTCGCAGCGTGGGGCGGGTAGCCTTGAGCTGTGGGGAACTTTGCTATCTTTGCGGAGTAACGTCGGGAGCGTGCCGTCGTCTCCCGCAAATCGCAACGCAATGAAGAGGATCCTGTCCACAATTCTGCTGGCCCTCTCGGTTGGTGTAGCATTTGCCGAGGTGCCACCTGTCTACAAATTGCCCGAACCCATCCGCCAGCAGGACGAGCGTCGGGAAGATGTGGCAGATCTACTACGCGTCACCGTGGAGGTGACCGAGATTTGCCCCGAGCCCCTGGATCACGCCTTCACGCTTCAGGAGGTGAGCAATGCGGTGGAGGCCTTCCAGCGCAAGTCGCAGCACGAGTGGCGACCCGCCGTGGTGAAAGCTCTGGGGGAGAACACCGAGGAGGTGGAGCTCTACATGGTGAATGACGAGGGGGTGTACCGCTACGAGCCCCGCGAGCGCACCATGACGCTCTGCGCCAAGGGTGACTTCCGTAAGGCCATTGCCGAGAAACACCCGCAGTTTGGCGTGGCAAAGCTATTCCTCATTGGTAAATCCAGCGGTAACAGCATTCGCAGCCAGCTCATGCGTCAGGAGATGCAGCAGATGCTGGAGGAGTCTGATGAGGTTCCGCAGCCCGCGGATGAGCCAGCCCCCAGCAGTGAGCCGACGCAGGCAAAGACGACGGGAACAGCTGTGAGCACGACCTACGAGCCAGGGCAGTTCCTGCTCATCATGGGGGCCACGGACTACCGGTTCACGCAGCTGCGTAGCATGAGGCAACTCCGGTAGATGCGCACCCATTCCGGTGGATCTTATGGGGGTAGGGCTGCACACGCGGCCCTACCCCCATAACTTTACAGCCATAGCAAGCCCTGCTGCAACCCCCGGGTCTGGGGCCCCATCATTTGCCCTTTCGCCAGAAACGGAATCGAAACCGCATCCCTCGCTCCTCGTGGGGGAATATACCCGCGCTGGAGGAGCGTACGTCCTCAATCGAGTAGAAGGTGTTGGGATTGATTTTCCCGATCAACTCTAGGAGGTGGGGTATGCGCTTGCGGTTGACCACGCAGTAGATCAGGCTCACCACTCCCTGCGAGCCGTGCCCCTCCACACGGGTAGCCCCGTAGCCGTTGGCGCTGAGCTCTTGGGCAATGCGCACGCCGTCCTGGTGTGAGATGATGCGCACCACCTGGGTACCCACCGCTAGCCGCTCTTCCACGAGTAGGCCCACGAAGTTTCCCACCGCGAAGCCGGCCGCGTAGCCCAGGTAGCAGATGAGGTTGTTCGCATGCCCCATGATCTGCCCGATGGCCAGAATCCAGATGAACACCTCGAAGAACCCCAGCAGCGGAGCCACCATCTTATTGCCGCGCGACACGAACACGATGCGCATGGTGCCCAGCGTCACGTCCACGATGCGGGCGCAGAAGATGAGCAGCGGCATCACGCCGTAGACAAAGTAGGGGTTGTTGAGAAGCTCGATCATGGTTGGCCACGGATTCCTATGGGGCAAAGGTACGTAGAATCGCAGGGGTGCTTGATGCGTAGCCCTGCTCAGAGGGCTAAGGCTGCGCCCACTCATTCGTGCACCAACGCCGTACCAACACCGTATTTCCCCCACCAAATAGGGCTTTGATACGTCGTGGGTATGATATGATTCGGTGTTTGATAGGGCAACGGCTTTAGGCAAAGTTCAATACCTTTGCCGTGGTGTCGTGCGATGAATCGTCTTGAGATAGATGCGCCCTTTAGCCCTACGGGGGATCAGCCCGAGGCTATACGCCAGCTGGTAGAGGGATTTCGGCGGGGCGATGCCGCGCAGATCTTGCTCGGGGTCACCGGCTCGGGTAAGACGTTCACTGCGGCCAACGTCCTGGCGCAGCTGAATAGGCCAGCCCTGGTGCTGAGCCACAATAAGACGCTGGCTGCGCAGCTCTACAGCGAGTTCAAGTCGTTTTTCCCCCGCAATCGGGTGGAGTACTTCGTCTCGTACTACGACTACTACCAGCCCGAGGCTTACATCCCCACCACAGACACCTACATTGAGAAGGATCTGGAGATCAATGCCGAGATTGAGAAGCTGCGTCTGAGCACCACCTCAGCGTTGCTCTCGGGCCGCACGGATGTCATCGTGGTGTGCTCTGTCTCGTGCCTGTACGGCATTGGGAACCCTGAGGACTTTCATGCCAACACGCTTACCCTGTCGCTGGGGCAGAAGCTGACCATCGACTCCCTGCTCCGCAAGCTCGTGGACTCGCTCTACAGCCGCAATGAGCTCACGCTCGAGCGGGGCAATTTCCGGGTGAAGGGCGACACGGTGGATGTGGCCGTGGCCTATGGCGACTATGCGTATCGCATCGTCTTCTGGGGTAATGAGATTGAGCGGTTGCAGACGCTCGACCCGATTACGGGTAACGTGCTGGACTCGTCGCTGGATGCCATCACCATCTTCCCCGCCAGCATCTTCGTCACCACGCAGAGCCGATTGCGCCAGGCCATGCAGGCCATACAGGATGACCTGAGCGCGCAGGTGGACTACTTCACGCAGATCGGGAAACCCCTGGAGGCGAAACGCCTGCTACAGCGCGTGGAGTACGACATGGAGATGATGCGCGAGCTGGGCTACTGCCCTGGCATTGAGAACTACTCGCGCTACTTCGACGGCCGCCCACCGGGCTCGAGGCCGTTCTGCCTGCTGGATTATTTCCCGCGCGACTTTATCACGCTCGTCGATGAGAGCCACGTGACGATTCCGCAGATACGGGCCATGTATGGGGGCGATCGCTCCCGCAAGCTCAATCTGGTGGAGTATGGATTTCGCCTCCCCGCGGCGCTGGATAACCGGCCGCTGATTTTCGACGAATTCGAGGCTCAGGTGGGGCAAACGCTCTACATCAGCGCCACGCCGGCCGACTACGAGCTGATGCGGTGCGGGGGTGTGGTGGTGGAGCAGGTGATACGCCCCACGGGGGTGCTGGATCCCGTGATCGATGTGCGACCCACCGAGGGGCAGATAGATGACCTGCTCGGGGAGATACGGCGACGTACCCAGCGTGGAGAACGGGTGCTGGTGACGACGCTCACTAAGCGCATGGCGGAACACCTGACGGAGTACCTGACGACAATGGCTGTGCGGTGCCGGTATATTCACTCCGATGTAGACACGCTGGATCGGGTGGCTATCCTGGACGGGTTGCGCAAGGGCGATTTCGATGTCCTGGTTGGTGTGAACCTGCTGCGCGAGGGGCTCGACTTGCCTGAGGTGTCGCTAGTGGCGATTCTGGATGCCGATAAGGAGGGCTTTTTGCGTTCGGCCCGCGCCCTGACGCAGACGGCTGGTCGTGCGGCGCGCAACGTGGAAGGGCGTGTCATCATGTATGCCGACCGCATCACCGACTCGATGCAGCTGACCATCGATGAGACTGATCGTCGGCGGGAGAAGCAGCTTGCCTACAACGAGGCGCATGGGGTGGTGCCCCGCCAGGTGGTGAAGGCGCCCCGTACGTCGCTGCTACAGGGGAGTGCCGTGGAGGCGATGTTCAATGGGGCGTACGAGGATCCGGAGCAAGAGTCGCAGCCGGGACTGGCCGCGGAGCCCGAGGAGGAATACATGACTCCCGCCGATTTGCGCAAGGCTATTAGCGACAATGAGGCTAAGATGCGTAAGGCGGCTAAGGCGAAGGATTTCAAGATGGCCATCCACTACCGCGACCTGATGTATGCGCTCCAGGCCAAGCTCTCCCGCGGAGAGTAGCCCCCACGCTGGGCAGTAGTGTCGGTTGTGCGAATTTCTTCCGCATAATCATTGCGTGCGCGCAATGATAGATAGCAGGGCACAAAATTTTTCCCTGCATAAAATCCGCGCTACAGCTATGAAGCAGCCCCGTGAGGCTGTCTAAAATGTCGTGTGCGAGTAGGCATGCGACGTGTGTAATTTGGTTGGGCTACCTGCATTGTGTAACTTTGACCCGCGTCGTAACGTTGCGTGCAGATTTGCGCAGTGGGAGAATCATTGATTTTGCGCGGAGGATGTGGCCGATGGGGATCTGTCAGCGGCTTTATTGATCGCCCATAGACGTTCGCCGTTGCGCGTTGATGTAGAGATTGTCGCCGGGAAGTGCCCGGTAATTTGATTTGGGACATCACACTAAACCTTTTGCCCTATGAAGAGAATTCTACTTGTGGGAATGCACGTCCTGGTTGCAGTGACGCTGTGCATTGCGGCTTGCCTTCATGGAGGGGATGCCGCCGCGCAGCAGCTCAAGCTCCGCGTGAATGGTGCGGAGAAGAGCGGTGCAACCCTGGAGGCGGCCTTTGCGGCTCAGAAGTTGCAGGAGGTGACTAGCATTAGCATCTACGAGGGATCCATCGCGGCCGCGGATTGGACGTGGATGTATGCGCACCGCGAGGAGTGGTCGAGCCTCAAGACTTTTGAGGTGACGGCCGGAATCACGTCGGTGGCCGATCTCGCAACCAGCTCGACCCCGCTGGGATCGACGGTGGAGATGGTGACGATTCACAAATTGCAGACGGTGAAAGATGCGGCCCTGCGCGATATGTCGTCGGCCATCGTGCTGTCGCTGCCCGATGTGACCGAGCTAGGGAAGGATGCGCTGGCTGATAATTACGCTCTGCAAGTGCTCCAGTGCGCCAAGCTTGCCAAGGTGGGTGAGAGCGCATTCTCGGGGTGTGGTCAGCTGTCGATGATGGCCCTGGGGGCCACGCCGCCCACCATGCCGATAGACGAGCAGGGGGCTCCCGACCCGTTCGATGGTTTGCCCACCGTGCGGGCACTGATGCTGATGAAGGGGGATGCCCCGCTGGAGGGCGAGGAGCTCAAGACCGCGCAGGCGGCTTACTGGGCGGTGAAGGATGGCAACGTGAAGGACTCCATGTGGCTGGATTGGCCCATGGGCTCGTTCTGGAAGATGGAGCTGGATGGGAACATGCAGCATGGCTCCGTGAAGTTGACCCCATACCCGTATGCCATCGCGGGACGGAAGGTGATTGCCACGTTTAGCCCTGATTTGGGCTGGGCGCTCAAGGAGGCCTCATTCACCCCGAAGGGCGGGAACAAGACGCTCATCGAGTCGGATAGGTTTACCATGCCCAAGGCCCCGATTACCGTGACGGCCGAGTTTTACGAGAAGGTGCTCAAGGTGAAGATTACCAAGCTGAGCAAGGAGACGGTGACCAAGCAGGGGGCTAGCCTCTCGGAGATCTTTAAGGATCTGGAGCTGAATACGGTTGCTGAGCTGAATGTGCTCGAGGGACGATTCGACCGCGGGGATTGGATTCTACTCAAGAGCAATCGTGGCGAGCTGTACAAGCTGCGTAAGTTCACGATTGAGAATACGGTGATGTCAGCGGATGACATTCCGGATAATGCGGACTACGAGGGGATCTTTGCCCCGGGGAACCTGGGGAGCATAGAGGAGATTGTCCTGCACAAGGTGAAGCGGGTAGGTTCCTACGCGTTCATCAATTGCTCGAAGCTGAAGAAGGCTGAGTTGCCGGATGCCACTGAGCTTGCGCTCGAGGCGTTCAATGGTACCGAGTCGCTGGAGGATTTTGAGGCTCCAAAGCTGGTGAGCATCGGGAAGTCGTGCTTCGATGGTTGCATCCGACTGAAGTCAGCGGAGTTTGAGCACCTGGAGACGCTGGAGCGCGATGCCTTCTCTGGTGCCAAGAGCCTGGTGAAGGTTGTGCTGGGCAAGGTGACGAAGCTCAAGACGCACGCCTTCTCGCAGTGTATCAGCCTGGTGGAGGTGATAGCCCCGCAGGTGACCGAGTTAGAGCAGGCCGTGTTCTGGGATGGGGAGTTCAATCCGTGCCAGAGCCTGAAGTCGGTGTACATGCCTAATGTTAAGTCGATAGGTGAGCGCGCATTCTACCAGTGCTCGGCACTACGCCAGATAGTGGTGGGCACGGCGGCGCCCCAGGTGGGTAATGAGGCCTTCGGCGGGTGCAAGTCCGTTGACGTGCTGCTGATAGCCAAGGCTGACGGTACTATTCTCACCACGGCTGCCGATCTGGAGGCCCCGGCGGCGACCTACAAGGCCGCTGAGGATGGGAACACGCAGGATGAGCTGTGGTACGGCTGGAAGATCCCCACGGGCAATCTGTATAAGTTGACCGCAGATCCGAATATCGAGCACGGTGCGCTCGAGTTCATTCCCGCCGTGTACGCCCCGGCCGGCCGTGAGGTGAAGGTGATATATCGGCCTGCGCTGGGCTATCTCGTGGCAGGGAGCCGCTTTACACCCGAGGGTGGTGAGGCGCAAGACATAGCCGACGGGAAATTTGTGATGCCGGATAAGAATGTAGTGGTAAGCGTCACGTACACCCAGAATAAGCTGGAGATATCGGTGAATGGGAATGAGACCATCTCCGGCTACTCGCTGGAAGATCTCCTGCATGAGTTCGCGGGCAACTACTCGAAGGTGGAGTCCATTAAGGTGATCTCGGGGACGTTCCCGACCCAGGAGTGGGAGTGGCTATCCAGCAAGTCGCGGGAGTTGAGCGCACTCTCTTCGTTTGAAATCGCTGCCGAGGGTGTGACGGCATCCGACGTGCCGGACGTGGAGAACGTGTCGGTATTCCCGGGCTACTTCCATAAGACGGCGTTGAAGAAGGCTGACCTTCAGGGTGTGCGCCGCATAGGTGCTTACGCCTTCGGGGAGCTGAAGGCACTGACCGAGGTGAACCTGCCAAATGCTACGCACATTGGGCACGATGCGTTCTATGAGTGCCGCACGCTCACGAAAGTGGAGATCCCCGAGGTGACTGAGCTGGGGAATTCAGCCTTTAGCAACTGCTTCGGTATCCAGTCGCTGGATCTCCCCAAGGTGACCCGCATTGGCGATGGGGTATTCTTCTGCCAGGATTCGCCGCTGGCCTCGACACCAATGCGTAGCTCGCTGACGGGGGTGACGACTCCGCTGGTGGAGCACGTGGGTGAAGATGCGTTCAATGCGTGCGTGAATCTGCAAACGGTGGATATACCGAATCTGCGCACCCTGGGCAAATCGGCGTTCTCGAGCTGCTTGAAGCTGAATAACGTCGAGTTTGAGCATATCGAGGAGATTGCGCCGGCTGCGTTCTACCGTTGCAGCAAGCTCACCAAGTTCCGTTTCCCGAAGGCAACCCGCGTGGGTGCTGGTGCCTTTGCCTGGGCAGGCCTTGTTTCGGTGGAAGATGACATGCTGCCCGAGGTGACGACGGTAGAGGAGAGCGCATTTAAGAATAATGAGTACCGCCTGCGCCGGGTGCGGATGTCCAAGGCGGAGAAGCTAGGGGTTGGCTCGTTCAGCAACTGCTACGGGCTGGAGTGGGCGTATTTCCCGTCGGTGAAGACAATCGACTCGCTGACGTTTGTCAATGACTCGGTGCTGCGTGAGGTGATAATGCCCCGCGTGTCCTCGGTGGGTAAGAAGGCCTTCTTCAATTGCAAGGAGCTCGTTCGGCTGAGCCTGGGTGCACAGCCCCCCGCAGTGGCTGGTGGAGAGGAGACGTTCAAGCGCGATTGCACGGCGAACGATTGCGGCGAGCGGGTGTTGCTGCTCGTGGATGAGAAGGGTGAACGCCTGACCGGTGAAGCCCTTGAGGCCGCTAAGGCTGCCTATCTGGCCTCACCCGGTGGGAAGGCCGCTGAGAACACGTGGTATGGGTGGAAGCTTAATGCCGATGTGTTCACGGTGCGGATGGATCCCGCTGTGAAGAATGGCTCATTTGCCAGTGTGCCCACGAGTCGCACTCCGGGTGAGAAGTGCATCATCGAGGCCCGCGCAAATGAAGGGTACCAGCTGGTGAAGGGATCCATCAAGGCGTACAAGGCGGATGATCCGAGCACGGAGGTTAAGATTGTGCGTAATAGCATCACCATGCCGGCGCACGATGTGTTGCTCTTCGCGGAGTTCGAGGGTAAGCGTTATGCCATACAGCTTGCGGCGATGGAGCATGGCACCGTGACGGTGGTGGATTCGGCCTCGCTGGGTACTACGGTGGAACTCACCGCGAAGCCCGAGGCTGGTTACGAGCTGGAGCCCGAGAGCCTGAAGGTGTACAAGGCTGGCGCACCAAGCGAGCTAATCGCCCTGAAGGATGGGAACAAGTTTGAGATGCCTGGGTACAACGTAGAGGTAGTGGCCTCGTTCAAGAAGGCTGCAACCCCAGAACCTAAGCCCGAGCCTAAGCCTGCCCCGAAGACGGCGGTGGAGGATATGCCGCTGAGCGATGTACAGGTGGCCCCGAACCCGTTTGCTGACCATGTGCAGGTGATGGGTGCGGAGAGCGTGCAGAACTTCTGGCTACTCGACGTGTCGGGCCGGGTGATCTCGGCTGGGGCCCACGATGGGAGCTCGGAGCTGCGCATTACCACATCGCATCTACAGTCGGGCCTATACCTGCTGCGCCTGCGCTCTGCGCATGGCGAACGGGCAATTCGCCTGATAAAGCGATAGCTAAATCATCCTACTGTCCAATGGCATGGGGCGTGCACACCGCACGCCCTATGCCTGCGGATGGGGGGTGTGCTGTGTCGTAGCGGTCCTGTCATCCCTCATGGACACACTGTACTGGGGTGAGAGGCTATTGGTTGCACAGCTTTAGGCCAGCGATGCGCATGCGGGTGAGCAGAGCAACTCTCCCAACAGATCTCTTTTGCTGCTTTTGTTTGCCACAGGAGCAATGGCTTCGCCGCCCTGTATAGGGGTGAGACAGTACCTTTTGTGTTGATGGAAATTTTCGGTTTCGATTAAATTTTCCCGAAGGTGATGAGAAAATTTTTCTGGTGTATCCTGTTTGCCCTGCTACTCCAAGGTGGGGTGCTGGAGGCGCAGCAAGCCGTCCAGATTGGGGGCCACTCCATAGCCCTCGATCAGAACCTACAGCAGCTGCGGGCAAAGCGTACCCGGGGGCCTGGGGCTGCCATGGCGGATCTCCTGCCCGTCGGAGGCCAGGTGGGGGGAGAGCATTTTGCCCTCATGCAGTTCGACGCGCCTCCCTTGCAGGCAGAGCGTGCGAAGCTGGCTCAGCTGGGGGTGACACTGCTGGACTATGTGGGGGGTGGTGCCTACTACGCCCGGGTGCGGCAGGATGTGCAACCCGTGGAGCTGGCGAATGCTGGGGCATGCGCCCTGGCTCCGCTCAAGGAGGAGTGGAAGGTTGATGCCCGCTTGCTGAATGATCCGCCCGCATGGGTACAGGATGGCGGGGAGGGAATGCTGCGAGTGGATGTGCACTACTTCCCCGTGGATCGCAATCTCATCACCGCAGAACTCGGGGAGATGGGGTATGCGGCCGTGCAATTCTCTGAGGTGCTACGCAGCTTTGAGCTTTCGGTGAGCCAGGCGGATTTGTCA
>CAUUMS010000036.1:0-12742 GCA_963546395.1 uncultured Bacteroidia bacterium
GTATAATCCCCACGAAGATCGCATTCGTATGGAAATGAACATTCTAAGGCGTAGACCCCTTGTGCCAATCCTCGGGGCCCTGCTCCTGCTGGCATCCTGCCGTGGCGAGGAGCTTCCTCCCACCAGCCTAGGGGTGGCCAGCAGCTACCGTGTGGAGCGTCTTCAGCAGCTGCGCATCGTGGGCGGGCGTGAGCGAGGCAACTACCGCTGGCACCTGGTGGCGGCCAATACCACCGGCGAGTGGCAGAGCTTTACCGATAGCGTCGTCTGGCGTGGGCGCGACTTCGTCACCGCCATCCCCGACACGGGCTCCTACCGCTACGAGTGCCACTACACCGATGGGCCCAACCGCATCGTCATCCCCTTCCGCGTCTATGTGCAGGAGGAGTACACCACCTACAGCCCCTACGTGTCCGATGTGTTGGAGTACTCGCCAGCCCCTGGCCCCGAGGTCAACCGTCTCATACGGGCCACCGCGCAGCACTCCGCCGATGAGGTGCTCTTTCTGTGCAAGGAGGCAGTCTGCGGCGTGGGGCAGAGCAGCATCTCGTTGGGAGGCTTCGGGGGACACATCGTCTTTGCATTCGACCACCTGGTGCGTAACGTCAAGGGCCAGCCCGACTTCTACATCTACAGCAATGTCAACCAGCTCTCGCCCTCCGGGGAAAAGCCCATCCTGACCAACGGGAATCCCGGCATCGTAGAGGTGGCCTTCGACCGCAACGGTAACGGCCGCCCCGATCCCGACGAGTGGTACGAGTTGCGTGGCAGCGAGTACGACCATGATAGCACCCTGGCCGACTACGAGATCACCTACTTCCGCCCTTCGGCCGAGAAGTCGGCTGAGCAGGTGGAGGCCCTCGACCAGGCCCGCAATTTCGATAACCCAAAGTACATTGCCTGGACTGACAACCGGGGCCGCCGCGGCTACATCCCCCACGTGCAGGTGCAGGGGCTCTTCTTCAGCTACTGGCCTCTGGGCAAGTTCAAAGATGCCGATGAGCTGCACTTCAAGGGGCGTTGCCTTCCGCCAAACTGCACCGAGGTGGTGCAGGAGAAGATGGAGAATGGCAAGATGAAAACCCACGTTATGCCCAAGCGGTGGGCCTTCCGGGCTGGCTACGCTGACAATCTGCCCAAGTCGCTCGACCAGGGCTTCGACATCGGCGACGCAGTGGATGCCAAGGGTAACCCTGTGCTGCTGCCAGGCATCCAGTTCGTGCGGGTCTACACGGCGGTCAACGTCCAGGTGGGCAAGGTGGGCGTGCTGGCCACCGAGATCTCGGGAGCTGTGGACTTGCACATGAAGTCGAAGTAACATTCTCCCACCCACATGTGGCGCATCCTAAGTGTAGCATCTGCGCGGCGTTTCGGCTGGCTCTGCCTGCTGGTTGCCACCATGGCCCTCTTGGGGGGCTGTGGACACCGGGCCGAGGAGTTGCATGCCGAGGGCGTGGCGGCCTCCTACGCCGAGGGGTTCTATTTCGATAGGGGAGCCAACGGCGAGCTCGAGCTCGTGGTGCGCAATGCTGATGCCCTCGCGGGTGAGCCCTCCAGGGTGGTCTACCGTTTCGGGGGGCTACAGGATCTCAGCGATAGCCTCGTGGTGCTGAGCCGCGTGCCCAAGCGGGTGGTCTGTCTCAGCACTACCCATGTGGGCTTTCTCGATGCGCTTGCCTGCGCGGGCGATGTGGTGGGGGTGAGTGGCACCGATTACGTCTCGTGCCGCCAGGTGAGCGATTCCATTGCCGCAGGACGTGTGCGCGATGTGGGCCCCGTGGAGACGCTCAACTACGAGCTCCTTCTCACCCTACATCCCGACCTCGTGCTGGCCTACGATGTGGCTGGCACCAGTGCGACCATGCTGCATAGGCTCAATGAGATGGGCATCCCCGTGCTGCTCGTGGGGGAGTATAAGGAGCGTAGCCCCTTGGGGCGTGCCGAGTGGCTACGGGCGGTGGGGTTCCTCATGGGGCGCGCGGCGATGGCCGATAGTGCGTTTGCGCAGATTGCCGCGCGCTACTCCCGTCAGCGCGACCGCGTGAAGACGGTTTGGCACCGTCCTAAAGTGCTCATCAACGCCCCCTGGCAGGACACCTGGTACATACCCGGGGCCGATAGCTATATGGCGCACCTGATTGCCGATGCGGGGGGTGAGCTGCTGACGGCCGGTCATCAGGATGCCGACTCCCACGGCGTGAGCTTCGAGGTGGCCCTCGGGCTCGGCATGCAGGCCGAGTACTGGTTGCATCCCGGTTGCGAAACGCTCCATGCCTTGCGCTCCATGCATCCCGCCTTCGGGGGCTTCCCCAGCGTGGAGGTGCGCCAGGTCTACGGCAACACGCGGCGCGTGAATGCCAAGGGGGGGAACGATTTCTGGGAGTCGGGCGTGGTGCACCCCGATCTGCTACTACGCGATCTGGTGCGCATCTTGCACCCCGACCAGGGGGCACGGGCCGATTCGCTCCACTACTACCGACGATTGCTCTAACTAGCCCGAATTTATGGGAGCATTGATTGCGATAGAGGGCGGCGACGGGGCTGGAAAATCCACCCAGCACGCCCTGCTCAGGCGGCGTCTTGAGGCCGAGGGGTACCCCGTGCACGCCATCCACTTTCCGCGCCTGGAGGCCACGGTGTACGGCGAGCTCATCGGGGCCTTCCTACGTGGCGAGCTAGGACGCATGGATCAGGTGGCGCCAAAGCTCGTGGCCCTGCTGTATGCGAGCGATCAGAGCGCGGCCCAGGATTCCATACGCCAGCATTTGGAGGCCGGTGAGATAGTGCTACTCGACCGCTATTACGCCTCGAATCTCGCCTACCAGGGGGCCAAGGTGGCTGAGGGCCATGAGCGCGAGACGCTGCTCCGCTGGATACTCCGGCTGGAGCTCGAGCACCTGGGGGTGCGACCTGCCGATATGACCCTCTGCCTACATGTGCCGCGCCAATTCTCCGACTCCGCGCTTGCGCAACGGGCCGCTGATGATGCGGGAGCTACCTCGTGCGGCGGGGTGGACATTCACGAGCAGGATTCCGACTTCCAGGGCCGCGTCTGCGGCATCTTCGACCGCCTGGCGGACTATGTGCCCCACTACCACGTGCTGAACTGCGGCACTCCCTCAGGGGGCATGATGCCGCGGGAGGTCATCCACGAGTTGATCTACACAGCTGTGAAACGCTGTTTGCCCTCCCGTTAGGGTTCTGTGGATCTGCGCCTCAGCCTGTTACACCATTCTCCATTTCCCTCTCCCCATGATGCCGTGGGTGCTCCCACTGGGGGCATCTGTGCCGATTTGTGCGCCATTGTCGCCCTACCATCCTCGTAGCAACACCGAATCAAGTCCGTATTTGGTAGGAGAAATACGGACTTAGTGCCTCTCTGGTACGATGAATCCTAGTGGGAATGTGCCTCTAGCGCAGAGGAGGGGAGCGGGGTGGGGAGTATCTCCTTGGGAGCCAGCAGGTAGTAGCGCGTGTCGCGCTGCTGAAGGTAATGCTCGCTGATGATGCGCGACAGCTGTGGCAGACTGGCCAGATGGCCCTGCTGATCGATGAGCTGTATAGCCCCGGCGTGGCTGTTGTAGGCCGAGTTCTGGGCCATGCCGCTGCGGATGAGGGTGCTGATGAGTTCCTGGGGCAGGTCCGGATGCAGCTGCGTGTATTGCTGGCGTAGCTCCTCCACGCGGGCGGGTTCGATGGGACTGTCGGAGTAGAGCAGGCGCGGCAGCTGGCGGTGTAGAAGCCGGTGCGACAGCTGCTGTAGGGTGGGGTCGTCGTGCTGCGTCCACTGCTTGATGGCCACGTCTATATCGCTGTCGTTGAGGTCGAGAAAGTCGTTTAGGGCCTCGTCGTCTATGACCTCTGCGTGTGTTGCTGGCCTGGCGAGCAGGCGGGCCAGTGGCCCCTGCGGCAGCACGTGGTGCCCCCACTGGGTCAGCGTGCGGGCGCGGCCAATGACGCTCTTGAGCAGAAGCTCGGCGGCCACCACAGTCTTATGAAGGTACACCTGCCAGTACATCACCCGACGGGCGAGCAGGAAGCTCTCCACGGAGTACAGCCCCTTGATTTCCACCGCTAGCTGATTGTCAGCCACCCGCAGCATCTTGATGAGTCGCTCACCCGGGATGCGACCCTCCACTACGCCCGTGAAAAAGCTGTCGCGCAGCAGGTAGTCCATGCGATCCACGTCGAGTTGCCCCGACAGGAGCTGGTGGAGAAATGTCTTGGGGTGCTGGTGTGTGAAGATGGCGATGGCCTCGTCGAGTTCACCCCCCAGCTCTTGGTTGATGCGCTGCATGATGCGTAGCCCTACGTGCTCGTGCCCAGTGCCCGGGAGTAGCTGTCCCTCGAGGCAGTGTGAGTAGGGCCCATGCCCGATGTCGTGCAGGAGTATGGCTGCGAGCGCTGCGGTGCGTTCGGCCTCGGTGAGCTGGTGCCCCTTCAGGTGGAGAGCCTCCAGGGCTACTTGCATGAGATGCATGGCCCCGATGGCGTGCTGAAAGCGCGTGTGGACAGCCCCGGGGTACACTAGCTGGGTGATGCCCAGCTGCTGGATGCGGCGAAGACGCTGAAAATGCGGGTGATCCACGAGCCGGCGTGGCAGACCGCCGGGAATGCTGATGAACCCGTGCACGGGATCGTTGAGTATTTTGCCGTCGGACGAGCCCATGCGTAGGGAGGTTTGGGGATGAGGTGAAGGGTGGACGCAAAAAGTGCGGTAGCTGCCGGGGCGGCTACCGCACTTCGAGTATGTCGTTATAGCAACGCGTATTCGACCAGCCCCCGCAGGGGCTCACGATCGCTTTGATTCAGTGTGTGACGGTGATGCTAGTAGTCGTCGCGGCGCGGGGCACGGCGGTACTCACCGCTGTGCTGCGGGCGCTCGGCGCGCTCCTGGGCGGGATTCACCACGATGGCCCTGCCGCCAACGTCGCTACCGTTCAGCTCGCTGATGGCGCGCTGCGCAGCCTCGTCATCGGGCATCTCTACGAAACCGTAACCCTTGCTGCGGCCCGTGGTGCGATCCTTGATGATACGTGCGGCTGACACTTCACCGTACTGGGTGAACAACTCGCTCAACTCGCCCTCCTGCAAACGGTACGGAAGGCTCCCTACAAAAATGTTCATACTGGATTGAACTGTTAATAAACAACAACGGGCCAAAGGTAGTGCTTTTTTCTTCCCTGCGCGCATTGCACGGCACATCACCGGGAGGAATAGTCTCCATTTGCCTATTGGTGCACTGATGCACAGGGCGTTGCATACCATGAGCCATTATGGAAATAATTTGCAGCCACCCTGGCCTATGCACCAATTGGCCACGGGGCGCACGGCGTGGCATGACGCTTGCGCTGGGATTTGGCTCCTCTGGGCTGCACGATCTTTCTACCTTTGCGCTCGCAAATGCACTTCCCCTACACGGACAGAATCACGGCGTTTGTATGTGCTACATCGTGATTGGTCAATCGCATTTTGGGCGGTTGCAACAAAAAAATACGGTAGCCCGTTGCAAGGTTGTAGGGTATTTAGTGCCAATTGCGTGCGAATTAACCACGGTGGTACCACACCACGGAAATCATGAAAAACATTAAGCTGTATGTGGGGCTAGCTCTCGCGCTGGGCCTGATGCTGTGCGCGCTCTCGCGCGTGACGGCGCAGAGCTGGGGCGGAACTAACCTGGGGGTCGACAAGGATGGAAATCCCATCCTGGAGCGAGAGAATTTTGAGGAGCGGCCCGGATTGCAGGGTGCCGAGATTCTCCCCCCAGGCTGGACATCGACCTGCCTGAGGAAGATGGCCAACAACGTGGAGGTCTTCTGGATCCGTAACCAGGGTGGGGGACGCCTCGGCACTTCGAGCGAGAATGTCCCTAGCAAGGCTGGGGAGGGTAAGTGGAATGTGGGCCTCATCGCGGCGGACCGCCAGGGCCTCTCCATGCTGATTACCCCGCCCGTGGATCTGTCGAAGCGACGGGTGCGTGCGCCGGCACTGCGTTTCATGTACGCCTCGCTGGAGCGTGTCAATGGCGAGTCGGATAAGATGCAGATTCAGTACCGTACATCTCCCACCGAGCAGTGGAAAACCATTCAGGAAGGGGGTAAGCCTCGGCAGTGGGGCGTGCAGGGAAGCTGGGAGGTACAGACCGTCCTGCTAGCCGATGCGCTCAAGGGGGAGTCGGATGATAAGCTGAGGAATGTGCAGTTTGCCTTCTACGGTGAGCTGCATGCGGCATTTGGGCTCTGCGTGGACGATGTGATGATCGTGGAGCTGGAGGGGCACCCCGTGAAGGTGGTGGGTGCCAACTTCCAGCAGTTCTCCGGGCCCGTGGGTGAGGGGACACAGCGCAATGAGGCGGCCCGCTTCTCGGCGGAGATATCGGCCGGGGTGGGCGAGTTCCAGCTCGATAAGTTCGGCCTCGAGTATACGGGCGACAGCAAGGATGACATCGACAAGCTGTGGCTCTACCACACGACCTCGGCCACGTTCTATGCGCGGGATGAGGACAAGGTGGCTGAGCTCAAGTTCGGCACGGGTAACACCATCGAGACGATAGAGTGGCAGGGAGCGACTGAGGAGCAAAAAAAGAAGAATAAGCGGTTCCGCAGCGGGAAGCACTACTTCTGGGTGGTGGTGGACACCAAGAGCGGTGACAACCACGTGAAGCACAAGGTGTCGTTCAAGCTGCCGGCGCATGCGATAAAGCTCAACTTCTACAACCCGGCCATTAAGGAGCCCCAACAGCCGGGAGGCTCTTTGCAGGATTACAGCTATCCTACGGAGGCGTTGGAAACAGCTCAGTCGCTGCGCATCTACAAAACCCTCTACAAGACGGATTTTGAGCAAGATACCGAGAACAATAAGTGGAAACGCAACCAGCTAGCGTCGGGTACTACGCCATGGTTGTTTGGTACCCCGGCCTCATCGCAGAAGGACAATGCGGCTCCCACGGTGGCATTCTCCGGAGTGAAGGTGCTAGCCACGGGGATCGAAAAGACGATAGAGACCAGGCAGTACCTCTACGGGCAGCATCCTAAGAGCACGGAGGCTAAGGCCTCGGTGGAGCTGATGGATAATGCCTCTATCAACACGAAGCACTACAGCGACGTACGCCTGCGGGCGCGCTATACGCTGGGGGCCGATGCCTACTCTACGGCACTGGTGATGGTGAAGCCCAATGGGAAGGATTGGGTCACGGCTTGGCGTGAGACGAACAAGAGCACCACGGACGGCTGGACGCCGCTGGCGTTGGATCTCTCGTCCTACACCTCGCGCAGCGAGAGTATCCTGCTGAAGTTCGCCATGGATTGCTCTCGTGAGGAGGGCGGAAGTGGCTCGGGCTTCTTCCTCGATGATATTCAGGTGCTCGGGAACGCCATCAATAATGATGTGGGTGTCTCGAAGATTGAGCCGCCGACTGGATTCACGTTCGACAACACCTCCACGGTGAAGGTTACCGTGAAGAACTACGGTAGTGGTAATGTTGACCTGAGCAAGGTTAAGGTTAAGGTGATCCTCAACGGTGAGGAGAAGGAGGTATCGGCGGGTAGCGGTACACTTGCTCCCGATGCCACTACTGATGTGAGCGTGACGGGGCTGAACATGACCCCCGACCCGAACCAGGACAACGTGATGACGCTAGAGGCCTACACGGTGCTGGCCGATGACGATGATCCGACTAACAACCGTCAGTCGATTCGTTTCTATGCGTTCCCGACGTTTGAGGTGTCGTCGAGCAAGTCGTTCCCGACGGATCCGAACACGCGGATGAAGCACTGGTTCCCAGAGCCGGTGAGCCCAACGCCCATTGCGAGCTGGATTCTAGCGAGCATCAACCAGCTGCAGAAGGGTAAGGATGCTCCGTTCTCGGGTACGCTGCCTTACAGTGCCTTCGTGTGGACCACCGGAGGTGCGCAATGCGCGCAGCAGGAGAAATCGACCCTCACGGGCCCCATCCTGGAGCTGAAGGAGGACACGAAGAAGCAGCTTGTGGTGGCCTATGCCCTGCGCGGTGAAAACTCCGGTGCTACGCCCTCCAATGTGAAGGTGCATTTCGAGTACCGCAAGGAGAACGGTGGCACAGTGGGAGCCTGGACGCGTTTGGAGAAGGGGAGTGGAGCTGCCAGCAATTGGTATGACGCAAGCCAGTTCTTCAAAGATGATGGTACGGGCGAGGCTGAGAAGAAGTACAAGATAGCCAAGGTGGAGCTGCCCGAGAAGATGGGTAAGATCCAGGTGCGGATTGTATTTGAGGACGAGGGTGCCAGCGCACCTGGCGTGGCTGTCAACCAGGTGATAGTGCAGACGCTGCGCCCGAACTTCCTGGTGGAGAGCATTAGCCCTCAGCCTGGTTGCGAGCCTAAGGTTAACGAGAAGCTGAAGATAACGCTGAAGAACGAGGGACCGGTTAATGCTACGTCATTCGAATGCCCTGTAGAGGTGCTCGTGTACGAGAAGCATGCGACGGGTACAGAGCACACCCTGCTAGGGTCGCACCTGGTGACGATTACCACGGGTGCATTGAACTCAGGGGCCTCGGTAGAAAAGGAGACGGATATTGTTTACCCGTGGGATTACTCCGATTACGGGTACGACATTGAGGTGCGTCTGAAGCCCGAGCGGGCTACGCCCCCGCAGGTTGACGGGGATCCCTCGGACAACGTGAAGACGTTCGAGTATGTACCGCAGATTATCCCCTTCTCGCCTATTCCGCAGTACAATCCGCTGCTTAAGGCAGTGTTTGTGCAGAAGATAGATGCGCAGAACCAGCTAGTGATACGGCCGTACGGGGCTCCATTCGGTACCTCGTCGCCCTACCACTACCCGCGGGTGCCAGGACACAACCGGCTGACGTTCATGGTGGATGACTTCTCGCAGGTTGCATCGGGCCCTACCCCCACTGTGCTGAAGACGACCACGGCTCCCAATATGGTGCAGAGTGCCACGTACAGTGCTGCGGGTAAGTCGAAGATCGTCTACAAGTATGGTAAGTACAACGACGAGAAGAATGCACCGACGGTACAAGGCTCGTGCGTGAAGAACGAGGAGTTCGAGATAAAGGAGACCAAGGCTACGTTTGTAGTGGAGAGCTTCCAGTTCCCCCAGCAGACGAATCCTAGCGGCACGGAAGGGTGCTACTTCGAGGGCGGTGAGGAAGTGTCTGTTGTGTTGAAGCAACTGGGTAATGGTGGAGAGCAGAATGTACGGATTCGCATCTCGGCCAATGGGACAGAACTGCCAAATTCTCCGTTCCCAGTGGATGAAGTCCAGAATACTGTTACGCAGAAGCTTTCGGGTGTGAAGATACCTGCTGGGTATAGCGATCTGTTCGTCTGCGTGGAGGTGAAGACGAGTAGTAGTCCTGAAACGTGGGAGGCTGGTCCGACCAACCTGGTGACCAAGGAGAAGGAGTTTGAGGCGAAGGATCGCGCGCTGATCTACCGCTGGAAGGCTCCGGATCCGGTGCCGGTGTTCGTGCAGAACGTCCTGGCGCATGACGACATCTACCAGCTGGGCTACAATAGTGGCACGGGTGAGTATGACCCGGTGGCGAACTACACGCAGAAGACTCTACAGCTCTACGTGGCGCCGCAGCGTGACGTGACCTATAAGTGGAAGAAGGGTGCGCCAGATGCTACGGGTGATCTCACGGCCGATGGATCCTCGACCAATGTGCAGACGCTGGGCAGCGAGAGTGCCTCCTACCAGGTGGTGATGTCATACGGCAAGTCGGGCTGCGGTGAGAAACGCTCGAAGATTATCCGTGTGCGCTCCGACGATTTAGGTCTGCTGAACTTCAGCGGCCTCTCGGGTGAGGGGATCTGCCCCGGCGAGGGGAATAAGGGTACTCTGAAGGTGGACGTGGTGAACAACTCGCACACCACCTACCCGAAGGGGACAAACCTGAAGTTTAAGCTGACGAAGAATAGCGATCCGGCCAAGGATATCGATGTGCAGCTACCGCAGGATCTGGGTGGCAACCAGGTGACTACGCTAGAGCTGCCACCGCTGGATATAACTGGCGCGGCAGGATCGGTGATCACCCTGAAGCTCGAGTTTGTGAGCATCGCGGGTAAGCCCGATGAGAACAAGGATAACAACGTGTTGGAGCAGAAGATCCGCGTGCACAAGAATCCCGTGGTGACGATCGAGGGTGAGGTGCACAAGGAGATACGCCGACGCTTCACCTCCTCGGATGTGTTCGACATCAGCCCCACCTATAGCCCCGACTGCGTGGGTTACGACTGGAGCTCGAAGGAGGACATCACGAATCCGGACTTCAAGGATCTGAACATCCATACGCCGAAGCTCAACGTGAGCGGTATACCGAACGACATCTACAAGGTGAAGGCTACTAATGCCGTGGGATGTAGTGCCGAGGCGACGGTGGAGTACATCCAGACGGACTTCGGGATCACGGGCTTCTTGGCGCCTGCGAGTGCCTGCTCGCTGGATGAGAACGCCGACGTGGTGACGGTGAACCTGCAAAACTTCGGCTCGAAGGAGCTGAAGCAGGGCCTGAAGGCTACGCTGACGGTGAAGCTGGAGAACGAGCAGCTCTTCAGCGGTCAGATAGAGCTTACCGAGGCGCTTGCTCCGGGAGCCACCTACAGGCACACGGTGCAGGTGGAGGGGCTGAAGGCGAAGCTGAAGGGTAAGACGAGCGTGCGGTTCGATGCTGAGCTCAAGGTGGACACCCCAGGGTTCAAGGATCTGGACGAGAGGAATAACAAGCACTCCTACGAGCTGAAGGCGTATGGCTACCCATCGGTGTCGGTGCACATGAAGACGAATGGCACGTACGACACCGAGATAGAGGATGGGTCGACGCACACGCTCTACACGCCGAAGGAGATGTTCAAGCTCTCGTCGCCTGCGGGTAACACGGATCAGCTGCTGAAGGGCTGGAAGTATACTCCAGACCAAACGCCTCCGGCTACGATCGATGACACGAAGGAGGAGATAGAGCTGCCGACGGATGGGCCTGATGGCTCAAAGATGCGTTCGCTGGATAAGCGCGGCTCGGGCCACTACCATGCCTACCTGGAGAACCAGTATGGCTGTAACAAGTCGACGCGGTTCACGCTCAACTTCGTGGTGCGCGATCTCGAGCTGGAGAAGGTGGAAGGTCCAGAAGATGCCTGCTCGTTCAACGCCAAGGAGAAGGCTACGGTGACGGTGAAGAATAAGGGCTCGGAGACGATAGCCGCAGGTGCCAAGCTGAAGGTGACGGTGACCCAGAAGAGCAAGTCGCCTGAGGTGAAGAAAGAGAGCGAGGTATCGCTGCCGCACCCGATGGGGCCGGACAACAGCTACACGTTCGAGGTGGAGCTTGACATGCAGAAGGATGTGAAGAACATATTCGAGGTTGTTGTGGAGTTCGCGGACGAGGAGTACAAGAAGTACGACCTGAACACCGATAACAACAAGAAGACGCTTGAGATTGATGACTTCACGGATGTCACGGTGGCTGGCCTGGAGGCGCAGGCAAAGCAAGGGGGATTAGGCTATTTTACCCCATTGGAAGATCCCGAGAAGAAGCCGAATGCTACACCGTTCACCTATGAGCCTACGGTGGGTGGGATAGAGAACTCGGTGGATGTGAAGTTGTCTGATGCTGGTGGTGCCTCGCTGGATGGTGTTACGTTCGCCTGGACGTGGGAGTCGGGTATTCAGTCTTCGTCTCCGAAAGACAAGCAGAAGATTGAGGTGAAGGGTAGTGGGAAGGTCTGCCTGACTTCGTCGAAGACATACAAGACATCCAAAGGAGCAGATGTTGAGTGCAAGAGCAAGGCTTGTGGTCTGATCAGCAGCAATAGCGTGGACTTCGCCATCACGGAGGTGATGGGGCCGCAGTCGAATTGCTGGGCGAACTACGAGAAGACGAAGAATCTCCCCGTCGGCGTGAAGGTGACGAATGTAGGCGGGAAGAAGTATGTGAAGGGCACAACGGGTAAGGGCACGATGACGGTGTCCTACACGGTGTACGAGAGCAACGGGACGGTATTTATCCCCACGGTAACCGGTACGCCGGTACCTCTTCCCGCTGAGTTAGAACCTCAGAGGTTCGTCACGATTAGTGGGCTTCCCCAGATCACCAAGCTGCTGAGCAAGGGGGCGAAGTATAAGGTTGAGTTCGTGGTGACGACGGATCCCGTCGTAGAGACTGGGTTTGCCATGCAAAACAATAAGCATAGCCACGAATTTGAGCTCTACAGCGAGGCGAAGATTCCTGATGGTAAGCTCGGCCCAGAGCCCGATAAGTTCTACAAGGACGAGGCTACGATAGGCATCACGGAGCCTGCGGTGGAGAAGGATTTCCAGAAGTTCGAGTGGAAGGATCCGAATGGGGCTGTAGTGCTGCCGCCCACCACGGGTGAGTATACGCCGTCGACGCGTCGGGTGTCGGTGCCTGGGACGTACACGCTGACGTTCGAGGATAAGAATGGCTGCCCCGGCGTGGCCACGAAGACTGTGGAGTTCCCCGGCTTTATCGAGCTCGAGGAGCAGGAGCCGATGGCTTCGCCTAAGACGGATTGCGGAGTAGGCGGTGAGGCTGAGGACTTGAGTCTGACCTTTATGAACCGCGGTAAGTCCACGTACACCAAGCGGGAGATCCCGGTAAGGGTGACATTGACCCCGTCGAGCGGCTCCCCGCAGGACTTCGATGCGAAGTTCCAGATGACAGAAGATCTGGCCGCAGGTGAGAAGGTGACGCTGACGGCTTCGGCGAACAAGGTCAACA
>CAUUMS010000037.1:0-11452 GCA_963546395.1 uncultured Bacteroidia bacterium
CCTGAACGTATTCCTGGAAGAATGGTTGCTCCTCCAATGCGCTATACAGCTGGGCCACAAGAGCGTCCGCATCGCGCCAGTCCATCCCATCGATGGGTCTATAGCTGGCCAGGTGCTCATTGCTGCGCAGGGCGCATATCACGCCATTCTCATCCAAACCTCTCCCCGAACTAGGGACAGCACCACTCCCCACCCGTGGGTGTAGCACTCGTTGGCGACGTGCCCTTGTCTCACGATCCACATCGGCAAGAGCCAGCGGTAGGCGCAGCAGCAAGCACTGCAACCCGAAATGTGCCGCCACGCTGTGCAGCAATGTCTTCTCTGCTTCCGGCAATGATCCCTCACCCCCACAGTGAAAACTGTAGAGAACCTGCAACACTTTAATCCGTAATAGGCGTCTGTTGATCATCTTGGCTAGCACACTTCCCGACCGCAAAGGTAATCAATCGTTCGCACCTCCCATGCAAATATTGCCCAGTGGCAGGGCGTATCACGGTGCTGCAATCCTGCCCCTCGGGCCACACCTATCGGGTAGGCAATGTTGGCTATCTTTGCCGCAACTCGAGCACCATCCCCCATGCCCACAGCCTCCACGGATAGTCCTCTCGGCATTGTCACCCGCTCCACAGGCAGCTGGTACCAGGTGCTACACGAGGGCTCTACGCTCTCGTGCCGCAGCCGTGGGCGCATCCGGCTGAAGGGAATCAGGGCCACAAACCCCATAGCGGTAGGCGATCGGGTTCGTTTCACCATCGAGACCGATGGCAGCGGGGTCATCGAGTCCATCGAGCCGCGCAGCAACTACATCATCCGGCGTGCAACCAACCTCTCGAAGGAGTACCACATCATTGCCGCCAACCTCGATTTGGCCATCGTCATGGTGACCCTCTGCGCGCCGCCGACACCCCTCCCATTCATCGACCGATTCCTGGCCACAGCCCAAGCCTATCGCATCCCGGCCACCGTGGTGCTCGCCAAACAGGATCTACCCGAGGAACGTGCCGCCACGCAAGAGACCAACCTCGAATCCATTTACCGCCAGGCTGGCTACCAGGTGTTAGCCCTCTCAGCCACCACAGGCGAGGGGGTCGATACGCTAAGGCAAATGCTGACGGGTCGAACCACGCTCATTGCGGGTAACTCCGGTGTAGGCAAAAGCTCGCTCATCAACGCGCTGGCCCCCGATCTCCATCTGCGCACAGCTCCTCTGTCGGCCGTGCACGGCATAGGCCAGCATACTACCACCTTCAGCGAGATGTTCACGCTCGACGCTAGTGCCGGAACCCACGTCATCGACACCCCAGGCATCAAGGGCTTCGGGGTAGTGGACTTTGAGCGAGGGCAAATCTCCCACTTCTTCCCCGACATCTTCGCCCTGGCTCCGCAGTGCCAGTTTGCCAACTGCTTACACGATCAGGAGCCACGGTGCGCTGTACGCGCTGCGGTAGAGTCGGGCCATCTAGCGATCTCCAGGTACATCAGCTACCTCGATCTCCTACACGGCGAAGGGGAGAAATACCGCTAAGCTGCCGTTCGCAAGCCTCCCCCACAGACACGCTCTGCACTCTGCCTCCAGTGAATCACCCTCAGTGGGGCCCACCATGCGTTACACTTTGAAGTAGCGCATCGAGGCATGCAACTCACGCGCCTGCCGATCCAGCTGGCTAGCACTCGCCGACAGCTCTTCTGCCGCACTAGCGTTGGCCTGCACCACGTCATTCAACTGCTGCACGGCACGATTAATCTGCTCGGCCCCATTGCGTTGCTCCTGGCTAGCTGCCGCCACCTCTGCCAACAGCACGGACGTGCGCTCCACGATGGGCAGCACTCGCCCCAGCTCTGCGCTCGCATCCTGGCTCCCCTTCAAATTCTCGCGGGCCATCTCCATGATGTGCGAGGCACTCTGCTTACTCCGGTCTGCCAAACGACGCACCTCGGCAGCCACCACCGCGAATCCCTTCCCATGCTCCCCTGCCCGCGCAGCCTCCACAGCCGCGTTCAGAGCCAGGATGTTAGTCTGAAACGCAATGGCATCCACCTCCCCTATCAGCTCCACTACCTTACTGTACGTCTCGGTGTTATTCTGCGCAGCTACAGCCACCTTCTGCATCCCATTGCGCGCCTCGACGGCTATCTGATCCGCCTCGCGCACCTTATCCGCATTCATATCGATGCTAGAGGTCATCTCCTCTATCACGCTGCTCACCTCCTCGAGCCCCGAAGCCTGCTCCGAGGCTCCCTCGGCCATCTTGCTAGACACCTGCCCCAGGTGACCACTCGCCTGCTCCACCTGGTCGGCCCCCCGGAGCATATTCCCCACAGCCGTCGACACCTTCGTGGACATCTGATGCATGGAACGAGCCAAATCGCCCGTCTCATCCTTCACCGTCAGTAGCTCGGCATCTATGCTCAGGGCGAAATTCCCCGTGGCGCACTGCTCAGCAAATGCCACCCCCTCGCGTAGCTTGCGGCTCACATAACGGGAGATGCGCCACGACACCAGGAAGCCCGCTACCACCAAAATTAGGAACGACAGCACTACATGGAAACGCAGGGAAGCCTCCGATTTCTCCACCAGGTGGCTAGCGTACAGCGTGGAGTCCCCAAACGTGATGGCGCACTCGGTGCTGATGGCATTAAGGCTAGCCTGCAACTGCTCCAGTTTCACATTTGCCTCAAGCAGCGGATCGCAAATCGCCCGCATGCGTGCAGCCTCCTCGCGCACGGCACCAGGGGCCCCCGATTGCGCCACAACGCTTAGTCCATCCTGCGCCATGCGCACGTACTGTGCACCGTTGTACTCCATGTACCGATAGGCCTTCACGAGCAATGCGCTAAGCTGCGCGGCAGACTCCGGATCCTCTGCCATTATCTGTGGCAACCTATCCGCAAACTCCTCCGCATAGGCGTGTAGGGCCTTTTCGCTCTTGTCCGACTCCGCCAGCCACTGGCGAATGTCCCCGTACAGAGCCACCAGCGCATCGAGTCGCCCCGACGAAGTCTCAAGGAGCTGCCTCCCCTTATCGCTCCGGACAATCGATCGGCTCTTATCGAGCTCCCACCGCGCGCTGTCTGCAAATTTCAGCGCTAACGTGTAGTCTAGCGTCGTATCGCTCTCAATGTACGACCGGGCATACATGGCCGACGACAGGGCATAGCTCTCCGCGTAGCTCGTGTGCTGCTCCACGCCGCTGGCCACCTGCATGGAACGGTACTCGAAAATGAGGCGTGCGCATCCGAACGTCATAATCACTAGCAGACTTCCAAAACCGAGGTAGAGCTTGGAAGCCATCCGAAGATTCCTGAAGAACATAGCAGCCCAAAAATTATGCGTTTACCGTATTTCCGCCCCCAAACGGGCCTCACGGCCGGCAGTGCCAGCAATCAGCCCGCAGCGGTGAGCCTTATATTGCAGTGTTCACGTAAAAAATCTCATCACCCTGATATAGCCGTTAACGTTGCCTGCGTAGCAATGTTTTGAAAATGAGAAATAATATTCGTCCTAAATAGAGCCACCATTCCCAGCCCCAGAGTCTGCGCATGGCCCATAGAAATCGAAGACCACATCACGCCATTGCTCGGAATAATCCCATTCAGCAAGTGCGAACTACACGCAAAGAGGCCCGAAGATGCATACACATCTCCGGGCCTCCCCGATAAAACGACCACCGATCTACCACGGTGCCAATATCACTGCCCCCTAAACTGGCAGCACCAATCCGCACCGGGCCGTAGTAGCGAGAGGCGGGATTGAACCGCCGACCTCATGATTATGAATCATGCGCTCTAACCAGCTGAGCTACCTCGCCATCGATGCCGCATCGCCACTACAGCATGGGCACCACCGAACACGGTGCAAAGGTATCACCTTTCCACGACATAGCCAAATTGTGCCGCGACAGACCGAGCCTACAACTCCGCGGCATCTTCCTCCATGCGCAGATTCTCAATGATGAAATCCTGCCGCACGGGGGTGTTATTCCCCATGAAGAAATCCAGCATCTGATCCGGCATATCCTCCTTGGCCAGCCGCACCGGATCGAGGCGTATCCCCTCGCCCAGGAATCCGCGGAACTCATCGGGCGATATCTCCCCCAGACCCTTAAATCGGGTTATCTCAGGCCGTCCCCCCAGGCGTTCCACCGCGCTCTGCCGCTCGGCCTCGCTGTAGCAGTAGAACGTCTCTTTCTTGTTACGCACCCGGAACAGCGGCGTCTGGAATATGTGCAGATGCCCGTGCTTAATCAGATCGGGGTAGAAGTGCAAAAAAAACGTCACCAGCAGCAGCCGTATATGCATGCCGTCCACATCGGCATCCGTCGCTATCACCACTCGGTTGTAGCGCAGCCCATCTATCCCCTCCTCGATGTTGAGGGCCGTCTGGAGCAGCACCAGCTCCTCATTGTCGTAGATAATCTTCTTGCTCTTCCCGTGCGTATTCGCCGGCTTACCCCGCAGCGAAAAGACAGCCTGCACGTTCGGGTCGCGCGACTTGGTGATGGATCCGCTGGCCGAATCGCCCTCGGTGATGAAGATCATCGTCTCCCCGGCCCGGTCGTGATTCGTGTTGTAATGCACGCGGCAATCCCGCAGCTTGGGGTTATTCAGCCCGGCCTTCTTGGCCCGCTCCTTGGCCGTCTTGCGCAGATCGGCCATCGACTTGCGGTCGCGCTCGCTCTCCTGAATACGACGCAGCAACACCTCTGCCACGTCGGGATTGCGATGCAGGAACGGATCCAGCTCCTGCCGCAGGAAGTCCATCACATACTGGCGAATAGAGGGGCCGCCCTCCTCCATGTCGCGACTCCCGAGCTTGGTCTTGGTCTGCGACTCGAACACCGGCTCCTGCACCCGAATGCTCAGGGCACCCACAATGGACATGCGCACATCCTCGGGGTCGAAATCCTTGCGGTAGAACTCCTTGATGGTGCGCACCAGCCCCTCACGGAATGCCGCCAGGTGCGTTCCGCCCTGCGTGGTGTGCTGCCCGTTGACGTAGGTGTAGTAGTCCTCCCCGTAGGCATCGCGGTGCGCAAAGGCAATCTCTATGTCCTTCCCCACCAGATGTATCGGCGGGTACAACGGCTCGCGCGCCATGCTCTCGGCCAGCAGGTCGAGTAGTCCCCCGTCGGAGTGGAAAACCTCCCCATTGAGCCGTATCGTGAGCCCCGTATTCAGGTAGGTGTAGCCCCGTATCAGGGTCTGCACGATCCCCATGTCATACCGGTAGCCCCGGAATAGCTCTGCGTCCGGCTGAAACTTCGTCATCGTGCCGTTGGCCTCACCCAGCGCCGCCACCTCACGGAACTCCTGGAGGATCCCGCGCTCGAAGCGGGCACAGGCGCACATCCCGTCACGGTAGCTCGTCAGCTCGTAGTGCAGCGAGAGGGCGTTCACCGCCTTGATCCCCACCCCATTCAGACCGACAGACTTGGTGAAGACCCCACTCTCGTACTTGGCCCCGGTGTTCATCTTCGAGGCCACGTCCACCACGCTGCCCAGGGGGATGCCGCGGCCGTAGTCGCGCACGCACACCTGGCCGCTCTCCACATCCACCGTGATGTCGACCTCGCGCCCGTAGCCCATCATGTGCTCATCCAGCGAGTTGTCAAACACCTCTTTCAGCAGCACGTAGATACCGTCATCAGCCTGCGTTCCGTCCCCCAGCTTGCCTATGTACATGCCGGGGCGGCGGCGTATATGCTCCCACCACTCCAGCGTCTGTATGCTCCCCTCTGTGTACCGGGGCGTTGCGCTCTCAGCCATGCCGCTCCTCAACCATTTACGAGTTTACGCTCCTCCATCGCGTCCCTCCTACTCATTCCCAAGCTGCGACAGGAGGATCGCTTCGAGCTGCCGCATGTACTCCCGTTTCCGCTTGCTGGGGGCATAGATGTACCCCTCGGTGGTGCGCACCGAATCGCCTCCGGCCACCAGCTGCGAGTAGCTCACGAAGGCTCCCCCCATTGCGTGCCCGTGCACCTCCCAGAAACCTCGCACACGCAGCAACGTGTCACCTCCCATGCGCAGTAGCGTAGCCTCGGGGGGAACCACCGTGCTCACCTCCATGTACGTGCCATCATTGGGCCCTGGCACGTAGCGCAACGTGTACCAGTTGCGATGCGCCATCAACGTGTCTACGCTGAACGGCTGTCCCCAGTTACGCCACGTGTACACAAAGAGCCCCTGGCTAATGTCCTTGGTCTCCACCGAGAGCCACGTAAAGCCTGGCTTATCGGCCCGCAATGCGTACGTCTTGGGCACTACCAGCTCCACCCCGTGCTTACTCCGCAGAAAACCGCAGAGCTCTTCCTGACGGCTGGCCCGATTGGCCCGCGCAAGGCGCATCCGCTCCGCGCGTGCGAGCGTCTGGTATAGCACCTCACGATGCTCACCGATATAAGCCGCCACGGCATTGTGGTCGGGCCCCAGCACGTACAATACTACCTGCGACTGGGCCCACCGATTCTCGGCCACCCGAATGCGGCAAGCACTATCGGGGTGCGTCTGCACCCAAACGATGTTGCGAAACGGCCTCAGCACATTCTCAAAAGCCGACTCGGTGATAAATGACAAATCGAATGACGGTTCCGACTGCGGGATATATGGGTACTCGGCACCCAGAATGGCACGCAGCGTGTCCCCCAGCGGGCTATCCTTCACCGGGACGGCCGACACCACCAGCACCTGACCCGGGGCCCCCGAGATGCCCGGCAACGACGACTGCCCGCCCTCGCACCCACACAGCCCAAGCACTGCCGCAAGGCACAAGAGGCCCCAGCGCGCAGCCCACAGCACTCCCCTATTGTTCACCATAGCCTAGTTAATGTACGTTACCAACAGCCGGTAACCCCACGCCGTCAGCGTCCCTGACGCTTCGGAGCCTTGGCACGCTCACCCGCAAAGCGGGGCTCCTCCGCTGGGCCACGCCGCAAGGCCCACACCAGCAGGCCCACCCCGTAGCACAGGAATGGCAGGCTGAGCAGCTGACCCATATCGAGGCACCACCCCTCCTCGAACGAGCTTTGCACCTCCTTGAGAAACTCGATGAGAATGCGCGCCGCGAACATCACCACCAGGAAGATGGCGAAGATGAGTCCCCGACGTGCCTGCAGCGCCGGACGACGATAGTAGAGCAGCATGAGCGCCGCAAAGACCACGAGGTAGGTAAGCGCCTCGTAAATCTGGGTGGGGTGCCGTGGTAGCGTCTCCCCCGCCCGGACGAACACCATGCCCCAAGGCAACTCGGTGGGGTGCCCATAGATCTCGCTATTCATCAGATTGCCCATGCGGATCATCGCCGCAATGAGGGCAATGGGAATCACCAGGCGATCCAGCACCCAGAGCATGGGTATGCGCTCCTTGCGACACGCCAGGAAGATGCCGATCAGCACCCCGATAGCCCCGCCGTGGCTGGCCAGGCCACCCTTCCACACCTCCAGCACCTCCAGCGGATTCGCCAGGTAGTAGAGCGGATCGTAGAAGAGGCAATGGCCGAGCCTCGCGCCCAGAATCACCCCCACCGAGGCGTAGAGGGCCACCCGATCCATCACCCGCACCGGCGTGCCCTCCGCCCGAGCGAAACGCAGCAGGAGCCAGTAGCCCAGCAACAGCCCCAGGGCCCAGAGCAGATTGTAGTAGCGCAGGGAGAGCTCGCCCCACGACGCAATGATCGGATTGATATCCCAAACAATGAAAGCAGTCACCATGCGCCCAATTCGCCTCGTTGGTTGGCAAAGGTACTACATTTTGCCAAGCGGCCAGCGCGGCGAAACGCCGCTGCATCACGCCATCCGGCACAAATTCTATCCCACTGAGCGCAAAGGTACCCGGGTGGTTCAGCACCGACCCGCTTTTATTGCATACCTTCGCGGCGAAGTGGTAAACCAGCCCGCCGTGCATGTGAACGGCAGGCACAAACTGACAAGATTGCCATGACAAACAAAATCGTAGTATCGGCAGCGGTGGTGCTCTCGCTCGTGGCTATGAGCCTGTGCGCTAAGGGGCAGTTGTTCCTCACGGGCAAGACGGGGTTCACCTATAGGACCTCGGGCACGTCCATCAAGACATCGGAGAAGACCACAGAAGTCAATGGCCCCTCCGAATTCACCCTATCCCTGGTGCCTGGTATCGGGGTGTCGGTGACGAACTCCCTCGACCTCGGCCTGAACGTGGGCTACGAGTTTGAGCGCACCTCCATCACGAAGGATCTGGGCGGCGGAAAGGATCAGACGGATGCCACCAACACGCATGGCTTCGTTTTCAACCCCTACGTGTGCTACCATCTCTTCCAGGTGGGCGACCTGGCCTTCGCCCTCAACGCCGCCATCGATTTCGCCTACGCCGCGGGGTCGAGCTCCAGCACCTTCAACGGCAAGACGGAGACGGCGGACATCCCCAGCAGGCTTCGTTTTGGGACGGGTGTGACGCCTGAGCTCATCTACCGCGTGAGCAACCACATGGCCCTGACGGCCACCTTCGACCTCTTCCGCGTGGGCTGGACCATGAATCGCACATCGGAGGAGAAGGACAAGACCACCACGACGAAAACGAGCCACCGGATTGACATGGGCTTCAACGCCAACAAGACGGCGCTCACGGTGGGCATGCGCTACACGCTGTAGCCCGTCCACGAGGTACACATCACGAAGGGCGGCGGCCCCCAGCAGGGGGTCGCCGCCCTTTTCTCATGCCCATCATCGCCGCAGCAGCCACATAGCCGCAACGTATCAAACCCATATTTGGAGGCCCAAATACGGACTTGCTACGGTGTTGGTACACTCCCGCTAGCTTGCAGGTGGCCACAAATAGCCCCCGGGCACGGCTCCTCAGATGCGCCCGCACCCGAATGCATGCGCAACGGCGAGATGCAGTGCATTGCAAAATTCGGCAGCTTATCCCCCGACCGGCGACATATACCACCAATATGCGGACGTTCAGCCCAGAGCGAGCCATATTGCCCTCTGGCAGCGAAACGTGCTAGGTATTTTCTGCGTAACAGATGAAGAGGGACTGAAATGCTTGCACTCGGAATATTCCTTGCTGGATAACCAATTTTCGAGCGCATTCACGCCCCGATTTCCGGGACTTCGGGATCGGTTATCGCATGAAAGAATTTGCAACTCGTACTAGGCGCAAACCAAACTGAGGAGGATATTGCTATGAGGAAATTCGACCAATTGCTACTAATCGGCCTGCTCGCCCTCGTCGGCCTGCTGCTCCCCCACCACGCCGGGGCACAGGGGAAACCATTTATAATGAAATGGGATGTTCATGAATGGCGATACGGCACGACGCTACTCGAAATACCAATTTATGGAGACTTTAGTAAATATGCCCTCAGAATTGAATGGGAGAATGAGGATGGAACAGAGCGACAGGAAATAACCGTCAACGATGTGATAGAAAAGTTCAGTCGTAAAAATTATAAAGATAAAAAGATAAGACTCAATATAAACTTGAAAAAGGGCATCTACCTTGTGAAGGTGTACTGCGAATCGGCCCCGTACAGAGCAATGGGCATAGATTTCTCATCATACCACTACAATGATCAGCATCAAGCTGATTGGATGTACAGCGATGAACTGCTTGAAATTGTTTCCTGGGGTGATTTTACCTGGGAAAAGATCTCTTTCTACGGGTGTAAAAGCCTGACAATTGCACCGACGGCTGGGAAGCCAAACATAGTGCTGATGAAAGATTTGAGAGGGATGTTTCAGAATTGCTGGAAGGTAAACCCCGATCTGAACGACTGGGATGTGCGGCATGTCACTCGCATGGATTCCATGTTCTACGGGTGCAGAGCATTCAACCAGCCGCTGGATAAATGGGATGTCTCCAATGTCACCGGCATGAATTCCATGTTCTCTGGCTGCCAGTCGTTCAATCAGCCGCTAGAGGGATGGAATGTATCGAAGGTGGAAGACATGGGATGCATGTTCGACAGCTGCTACGCCTTCAATCAGCCCCTGGAAAAATGGGATCTCTCGCATATACGTCAACGTGAATTTAAAGCATACACCAGCCCATACCCGAACGGGATTGAACAAATGCTTCACAACTGCAAATCTTTTAACCAGCCGATAGAAAAGTTGGACTTGAAGTACATAACAAGCATTGCTGGGATTCTCGCAGGCTGCACGGCTTTCAACCAGCCGATAGAGAAGTGGAATCTGTCGAATGTGGAAAAGTTGGACCACATGCTAAGTGGCTGCACTTCTTTTAATCAGCCCGTGGAAAATCTAAAGATTCGACGTTGGGCGACAATGAAGGGAATGCTGAGCGGCTGCACGGCTTTCAACCAGCCGATAGAGAAGTGGGATCTGTCAAATGTGAAAACGTTGGACAACTTGCTAAGCGGATGCACATCATTTAATCAGCCCGTGGAGAAACTAAAGATTACAGATGCAACAATCAAGGGAATGCTGAGCGGCTGCACGGCTTTCAACCAGCCAATAGAAAAGTGGGATCTGTCGAATGTGGAAAAGTTGAACAACTTGCTAAGCGGGTGCACATCGTTTAATCAGCCGTTGGAAAATTTAACGGTTCGACATGGAGCAACCCTGAATGGAATGCTAAGAGGCTGCAAATCATTCAACCAGCCGCTAGAAAAATGGGATGTTGGGCATGTGAAAGACATGGCTGGAATCCTCGATAGATGCACGGCTTTCAATCAACCCCTCGCCAATTTGAAATTCTCAATGCGAGGCGATTCATCATATAACAAATATAGTGAAAAATGGGATCGTGACTACGTAGGGATTGGATTTGCGTACAGTGGTATTAGCCGCGAGAACTACGAGGCAACGCTGGCCACTTGGGCAAAAAATGTTAAGCCTAAGCAAGAGCTCGTATGGGTGGAAGCCACTGGGGTGAGATGCAATTGCAAAAATGAAGCAAAACAGAAACTCGTTAAGAACAACAAATGGGAAATTGTCGATTACGAGGAATGCATTGAAATCACCGGCAATTCCGAGGTTGGGGTGGGTGGTAGAGCTCAACTAAAAGTGAAGTTCAACGACCTCGTGACAGCCGAAGAGCAGAACGACCGAAAGAATTTTCCCCATAAGTGGACGAGTGGCGATAAATCAATTGCCGAGGTGGATGCATATGGCGAAGTACGGGGTATTGCTGAAGGTGAGACTACCATATTCGTACGGAGTTTAGGTGCTGGCGGATGGAATGCCGAACACAAAATCCGTGTGATTTCGGTACATGTCGATTCCGTGGTGCTGGACCAAACTGAGGTTACGATGGGGACTAGCGGATCTGTGCAATTGACTGCTCACGTTTATCCAGAAGATGCGAAGCGAAAGGATTTAACCTGGGAACTCTACAATGGATTTGGAACCGTTAGTAATACTGGCTTAGTGCGCGTCCATAGAGCGGGTTTCGTAACAGTCCGAGCAGTTGCAATGAATGGCAAAGAGAGTCGCTGGTGCTGGATAACGGT
>CAUUMS010000038.1:0-10501 GCA_963546395.1 uncultured Bacteroidia bacterium
TTGCCCCTCCCCCCGAGCGGCCGCGCTAAGAGCGCGGCGGAGTCGTGGCCCATCGTGCGGGCATCCCCGCCACCGCAATCGCGGCTAGGGGGGGCGGCCGTAGTGATGAACGGCACCCCTCTTAGCCTCTTAGGGGTGTGCGGGCCGTTTATCACCCCATCTCTTCGCCCAGGGAATCCATTTTCCGGACGGCACCCTGGAAACGAGTGCGGCCCGCGTACCCTTTGAAGGGTGCGCGGGCCGCAGAACTCCTCCTAGGAGGGAATGGCTACTTGGCGATCAGCTCGTAGAGGAAGATGACAAAGATGGCTAGTGGAGCCACGAACCGCAGGATGAAGATGTAGATGCTCAGCACGGTGCGGCTCACCGGATGTTGCCCGTCGTTAGTGAGCTCGGCTTCTACGACTCGCCGTTGGAGGTACCAGCCCACGAACAAGGAAATGAGCATCCCCCCGAGTGGGAGCATGAACTTGGCTGTGGCGAAATCCAGCGCGTCGAAGAATCGCATGCTGTAGCAGCACAGCACTCCCAGCACTAGCGCTCCCGCCGTGGCGATAAGCGTCCCGGTTCGCCGCGAGAGGTGGAACTCCTCGTGGAAGTACGCAGCCGCCGGCTCCAGGATCGAGATTGCAGAGGTGAGAGCAGCCACTGCTAGCAGGATGAAGAAGAGTGCCGACCACAGCATAGAGAGTGGCATCTGCTGGAATAGCCCTGGCAAGGTGATGAATATGAGGCCGGGGCCCCCTTTCATCAGCGCAGTGAGATCAGGATTAATGGCAAATGCTGAAGGGAATATCACAACGCCAGCCAACACGGCTACCAGTGTGTCGAGTAGGGCTACCTGAATGGCAGTCTTTCCGAGGCTCACGTCACGACGGAAGTACGATCCGTAGGTGAGCATGGCCCCCATGCCAATCGAGAGCGAGAAGAATGACTGCCCCATAGCATCCAGGAATATGGTGGGCTTCATGTTATCCAGGCTAGGCTTGAATAGGAACTTCACCCCTTCTATGGCCCCCTCTAGCGTGACAGAACGTACAGCGAGTACGATGAGCAGTAGGAACAGGAGGGGCATTAGCACTTTGGCAGATTTTTCAATCCCCTTCTTTACCCCCGACATTACGAAGAAGGCGGTCAGCAGGGTGAAGATAACGGTGTAAATTATCTGCTTGGTGGGATCCTGAACTAGTGAGTTGAAGTAACCCGGCACATCCTGTACATTCTGAAGGGCTCCGCGAATGGAGTCGATGATGTAGACAAGCGTCCAGCCACATACCACGAAGTAGAAACCTAGGATGAGGAACCCTGTGACGATACCTAGCATGCCTACAAGGTGCCATGGTGTCTTGGGGGCTAGGTGCTTGAAGGCTCGCGATGCGTTGGCATGTGCCGCTCGTCCTACCATGAATTCAGCCATGAGCACTGGAATGCCCAGGAAGAGGATGCATCCGAGGTACACCAGGATGAAAAGGGCTCCACCCCCACTTGCTGTTTCGCTGGGAAAGCGCCAGATGTTTCCTAGGCCCACGGCAGATCCGGCGGCTGCCGCAATCATGCCGATCCGTGAGGCGAAGATGGCTCGAGGCGTTTTCTCTTTCATAGTCGTCCGCTTTACAAGGTTAATGATGGTGTGGTTGTTGCCGTGTTTGCGCACCCAGTTTCTAGTAGTTGCGCCTATCACTGCAACTAAACAAAAATAATAAGAGTGGATTTCTGCTCCTTGTGACCTGAGTGTAAAATGGCACCGTTTGTGATTAATACGTTGCGTGACGCTCGTGTGTATTATTGAATTCCGATAAATTCTAGGCAGAAGTTAGACGCAATCTTATGAAGGACACCCTCATTTAGGAGCGCCAGACCTCCTGCTGAGGTATTTTGCACGTCCGCACTTAGGGCTACCGTGCTCCGTGACACTGTGAGCAATGGTTTGAGGAGATGGGAGTGAGGCGCATTGGGGCCTGGTGGCTGGCAATTGTGCGAATTGTATCTTTGCGGGGAAATGCCTCCATTGCGAACTCCGAAACGGTCGGGCCTGCGTAGGCCTCAGCTGCATGCAGAGACGCTAGCTAACGGTCTTAGCATCCTGCACCATGAGGTGGGGACGCGGGTCGCATATGCTGCGGTGCTTGTGGGGGTTGGTTCCCGTGACGAGAGCCAGCGGGAGCATGGCCTCTCGCATCTGATAGAGCATATGCTCTTCAAAGGGACGCGCCGCCGTCGTGCCTATCAGATCGCCAACAGGCTTGAGAATGTAGGCGGTGAGCTGAATGCGTACACGTCGAAGGAAGAGACTGTAGTGCACTCTGCCTTCCTGCCGGAGTACCTCGGGCGGGCCCTTGAGCTCATGGCGGATGTGGTGTGTCACGCCGAGTTCCCTGAGCATGAGCTTGTGCGAGAAAAGGAGGTAGTGCTCGAGGAGATTGCCTCCTACGACGATGCGCCAGCCGAGTTGATCTACGACAACTTTGAGGAGCTCGTATTTGGCACGCATCCCCTCGCCCACGGCATACTTGGTACTCCTACCTCTGTGCGTCGACTTGACCGCGCAGCGATTCTCAACTACATCGGTCGACTATACGTGGCTCCGAGGATTGCATTGGCTACCTGCGGCCCATTCCCCTTTTCACGGGTAAGGCGCATGGCTGAGTCTCTATTCAGCGATCTCCATGCCCCTGGGGAGTCTGTTCATCGTCAGCCGTTTACTCCGGGCCCTGCGCAATGCCTCTTGCGGCGTAAGCGTACAGCCCAGGCGCATTGCATGGTTGGTGCTCATGCCTATCCCATGGGGCACGACCGGGGTGCGGCGTTGGCCATGCTTACCAATCTGCTGGGTGGTTATGCCACCTCATCGCGCCTCAACCGTACGATGCGTGAGCAGGCGGGCCTTGCCTACACGGTGGAGTGCACATCCACGGCCTACACGGATACGGGACTTTTCACCGTCTACTTTGGCACCGATCCCCAGCATGTAGGCAAAGCGTTTGGACTCCTGTGGGATGAGTTACGCCGAGTGCGTACCGAGCGGCTCTCCACGTTGCAACTCCACACGGCCAAGCGGCAATTTGTAGGCCAGCTCTACCTATCGGCGGAGAACATGGAGGGGAATATGCTCGCCAATGCCAGGCGTCTCGTGGAGGGCTTGCCTCTGGCGACGCTGGAGAATGCCCTGTCGGAGATTGAGGCTATCACCGCCCAGGACATCCTGGAGGTTGCCAATGAGCTACTAGACGAAGGACGTTTGTTCACCCTCATTTACCGTTGATCCTATGCAGTTTGTCAACCCAGACCAGTCCGATTTGACCCTCTTCCTCGATGCTCACTCCCCCCAGGATGACGAGCTGCTTGCGGAGCTCGTGCGGGAGACCTACCGTTGCACCGAGCATCCTCGCATGCTTGGAGGTGCCATGCTCGGGGCATTCCTGCAAATGTGCATCCGCATGTTGCGTGCCACGCACGTGCTTGAGCTGGGGACGTTCACGGGCTATACCACTATCCAGATGGCAAGGGCCCGCGGAGATCTGCGGGTGACCACAGTGGAGAAGGAGCCAGAGCATGCGCGCATAGCGCAGCGATTCTTCGCCCAGGCCAACGTTCAGGATAGGGTTACTCTCGTGGAGCAGGATGCGCTAGAGTGGGCCACGATGCAGACGGAGTCGTACCAGCTCATCTTCATGGACTCCGACAAGCGCGATTACCCCCGTCTATTCGACCTACTAGCCGAGCGGATCACCCCCGGAGGGTTGCTCATAGCTGATAACGTCCTCTGGCATGGCAAGGTGCTCAATCCTGAGGCCGTGGATGCGCACACCCAGGCTGTGAGGCAGTTCAATGAGCAGGTGAATGACGACCCCCGATTTGTCTCGTGCGTGCTCCCGGCTCGTGATGGCTTGCTGATAGCGCAGCGCTTGGAGGCCTAGCATGCGATGCGTGCTCACGGTTGTCGCATACCACCGATGAGCTCACCTATCAGGAGACTTGAAGGATGGGAATAACAGCTCGATGCGCCCTACTTTTGACCCTACTCGCTGCCCTACATGGGGTTACCATGGGGCAAAATGTGCTGCGAGGCACATTTGTCGACTCAATCACAGGGGCCCCGCTGCCATTTGTGAATGCGGTGTACGACGAGGCCGGGCACGGTGTAACGGCCGATCTTAACGGGCGTTTCGAGCTTACTACGGCAGCTCCCGTCGAGAGGATCATTGTCTCCTACGTGGGCTACAAGCCAGCCATCTTCACCATCTCCGAGTCAATGCGCCAGCAGGAGGCTCGCTACCCGTTGCGTCAGCAGCATGTGGATATCGAGGCCGTCTATGTCACCAGCGCGGAAAATCCAGCCGTGCTCTTGCTGCGGCGTGCTCTGGCCAAGCGATCCCTGCACAGCCCGCGCGCATTGCCTGGCTACCGGTTCATCTCATATAATAAGATGCTGGTTACAATTCGGGACACTGCAACATCCAACGTTGACAATGGCCCTTTCCCGCACGAGAGGGACGCTGATGCCACCACGCACTACCTTATCATCAATGAAACCGTCTCGAGGCACTTCTACCGACGGCCGAACACCTCTGTGGATAGCGTCATCTCCACGCGCACGAGCGGGCTACGGCGGAAGTCATTGCCCATCGTGGCAGGCTCCATGCAGTCTATCTCCTTCTACAACGAGGATCTCACGCTGCTAGGGAGCAAGTACGTGAACCCGTTTAGCCTCGGAGGCCTAATGCATTACAGCTACACCCTGCAAGACACCATGGTCGGGCAGGGGGGCGATAGCGTAGTGGCCGTGCGGTTTCAGCCCAAGAGGACGAGCCACTCGAGTGCCCTGTCAGGGGTACTGTACATTGCGATTGGGGAGTATTCCCTGCGGAACGTGATTGCCTATTCCAGCATGGATGACCGCAGCGGCACATTCCATATAGCGCAGAACTACCGCAGGAAAGGGTCGCACACCTGGTTTCCCGCAGAGTTGCGAACTAAGGTGGTGATGACGGGGAGCGACCTGTACATTACCAACGAAACCCACATCAGCGACATCACCATCGACACGGTGGTGCGAAAGCGGGTGTCTCTGCCACTGACCTCCATCGTGCTAGCCGAGGCCGACGGGCTCACCGTGGAGCGCACTCTGGATCAGTACCGTGCTACTCCCCTGAACTACACAGAGCTGAATACCTACCGAGTCACCGACAGCCTCTCCGATACGTACAAATTCGAGAACTGGGCCGACCTCGCAACCGATTTCTTAGATGGGTACCTCTGGCTGAAATACGTGAAGCTCGACCTGTTGAGTCTGCTCGATTACAATAACTTCGAGGGCTTTCGGCTCGGGGGCGCACTGGAGACCACAAGTCTCTTCTCTAGCCGCTTTCGCTTGGGTGGAAACTATGCGTACGGTTTCGCCGATAGGGAGCACAAGTACGGAGCCCGCATTGGGGCCAGAGTGTGGCCACAGCGGGACGGATGGCTCGATGTGCGCTATAGCCATGATGTGGCCACCCCTGGCCAGCCATTCTTCGATGAGGATCGCAGAGGGATTGGGGGCTCCTTCTACGTGCGGCGAATGGATTACCGCTCTGGGGCTCACCTGTCGCTCCAGGGGTATATCTCCCGGAAATGGCAAGCCACGCTCTCCCTAGGCTATCATCGTTACACCAACCTAGCCGGCTACGGCATCCCGCAGGTGCAGGGTGGTGACATCTACGTCGCAGGGGCTGACGATTACACCTTGTTCACGCCGCGCATATCGTTGCGGTTCTACCCCAATCTGCCACTCGTGCAATATCCCGACGGGGTGCGACCGCTCCTCTCCAGCCCTGTGCGCCTCTCCGTGCATCTACAGCAGGGCTTCGAACCCATACATCGCCGGGCGCGCTACACCAAGCTCGATGCGTTCTACAGCCGCTCTTGGCAATCATCGCTGTGGGGCCTCTGCACCGCCTCAGGGGCCGCGGGAGTAGTGTGGGGCACCTACCCCCTGTCGCAGGGGTATATGAATAATGGCTCGTCGGAACACCGCTCGGGTTTCATCTCGTGGCGTGCATTGGCAACCCTGCCTCCTGCGCACTTCTATCACGATTACCAGGTCGCCATCTCGTGCCGGTATGTCGTCCCCTCCTGGATGGGCATCCCCCTCTCCAGCTCGTGGATTCCCACGCCATCCGTTATGGTCAATGCGCTGTGGGGTGGGCAGTGGCACGCCTACCGTGATGCGAGGCAGCGCCCGTTGCCCTCGGCGCAAAAGGGCCTCTTTGAGGTCGGAGTCGGCCTTGCGGGCATTCTCCCAGGGCTGTCTGCCAACGCCTCCAGCTCGCTCATGGTGTTTTACCGCCTGGGGGCCTATTCCGCACCATATCCGAAGGGAAATCTCGGCCTGGCACTCGTCTACAGCATAGGCCGTCTCTGAGCTGGCTAGCACCTCATCTCAGCGAACGATTTGCGCCTCGGTGCGCAACCTATTACGGCCGTAGATGCTGCCGTGGAGGGCAACTGGAAATAGTTGAGAACAGAGTACAACAATTGTTCCAATGTTGCCGTATAATGTTCGAATTTGCACGAAGGTGTAAACGACCGTCCCAGCAATGATGCGGCCGAACCCCGATGCGAACCAAACCAACAAAACACTGAAACATGCGTACTCGATTGATCACCTTCCTTTTGGTAGCCATCGGCTTTAGCCTGTGGTTTGCCACCCCGTCCGTAGCGCAACGCCCCATCGTCTCCAAGGACAGCACATGGCGTTTCTCGGGCAATGCATCCCTCACCTTCAGCCAGGTTGCCCTGTCCAACTGGGTTGCTGGTGGGCAGAATAGCCTTAGCGGCGAGGCTGCTGCGTTCCTCTCGCTGGAGCACATGAAGGGGCGTTCAGCCTGGACCAACACGCTCGACCTAGGCTTTGGCATCACCAAGCTCGGCGAAGACGGACTGGTGAAGCACCTCGACAAGTTCGACTTCGCCTCGAAGTACGGCTATCAGGCCTACAAGGCGTGGTACTACAGTGCCCTCTTCTCCCTGAAGACGCAGTTCGCCGCCGGTTACAAGTACCCCGACCGCAACAACAAGATCTCCGACTTCCTCTCCCCGCTTTATGGGACGCTGGCACTTGGTGCCGACTACAAGCCGAACGACAAATTCTCCATGCTCCTCTCCCCGCTCACGGGCCGCATGATCTACGTGGGGGCTCCTAGCCTGTCCGCCATTGGCGCGTTCGGCGTTAAGCCCAATGAGCACGTCAAGTGGGAGCTTGGTGGTTTGGTGCGTGCCACCTACCGCGACGTATTCCTCAATGGCCAGCTAGGTCTGCTCACCAAGCTCGAGCTATTCTCCAACTACCTGGAGAAGCCACAAAACATCGATGTCTCCTTTGATGTGCTGCTCGACTACAAGCTGAACGACTTCCTCACGGCGAAGTTCCAGCTTACCATGCTCTATGATGACGACCAGAAGGTGCCGCAGGCCAATGGCACCATGGCCCCGAAGCTTCAGGTGCGTGAAATGTTCGGGATCGGCCTAGCTTACCGGTTCTAGCATCCATTGCCCCGACTCGCTCGGGGAACATCCCCACCGGGGCGTATATCCATGTAGGGGGTGGCGAGTGGCCAGCATGCCATTCGTCACCCCCTTTTCACATCCCGAATTCTTTAGCCGGAACCGCTCAGGTAGATTGCGTATAAATTAAAACCATTTTTAGTACCTTTGCCTCCGTTAACCAACCAGGGGGCGTTATGGTTACAGGCAGCGAGAAGGATAATAGCATACGGGAGACAGTACGCAACATCTTCACCCAGTACCTGTCGGCAAAAGGGCATCGCAAGACCCCGGAGCGCTTTGCTATCCTCGACGAGATCTACTCGCGAGAGGGGCACTTTGACATTGAAACCCTGTTTATCTTTATGAAAAATAAAAACTACAGGGTTTCGCGAGCCACTTTGTACAATACCATCGAACTCTTGCAGGACTGTGGACTCGTGGTCAAGCACCAGTTCGGCAAGAATATGGCCCACTTCGAGAAGGCCTACGCCTGCCAGCAGCACGATCACCTCATCTGCACCCAGTGCGGCCGACTCATAGAGTTCTGCGATCCCCGGGTGCAAGAGATCCAGGACTCAGTCTCCTCCCAAATGCGTTTCAGCGTCCAGCGGCATACGCTCTACTTTTACGGCATCTGCCAGGATTGCCACGAACGGCGCATGCGGGGGCTCGATTACCCGACTGAGCCCGAGCTCCCTGCCTGATTCGCCCCGGCCTTCCCTCCCCGTTAACCTGTGGCCCGTGCCGCATTGGTTGGGAGCCCAGGGCTGACGACAGCCCACCGTTAACCGCATTCGAACCTCTCGCCCTGCCACGTGGGGCTCCTGTACCTGCGGCCTGGAGGGGACAGCACGGATTGCGCTTCAGCAAGTTTTGCTACCTTTGGGGTTGGCTTGCCTCTGTGCGTGGGAGGCGCAGCCTTCGATGATCAACCTATTAGGCGTGTAGCGATGCAGCATAGAACTCCAACCTTAGACGTGCTCCTCGGTTTGCAGTGGGGAGATGAGGGCAAGGGGAAAGTGGTCGATGCCCTGGCACCCCGCTACGACATCGTGGCACGCTTTCAGGGCGGGCCCAATGCGGGGCACTCCCTCGAGTTCGGTGGGCAACGTTTCGTCCTGCACACCATTCCCAGCGGGATATTTCAGCCCGGCACGCTCAATGTCATCGGTAACGGCGTGGTGCTCGACCCCATCACCTTCCACGGGGAGGTGCTCACCCTGCGCGAGCAGGGCGTAGATACCAGGGCGCAGCTCCGCATATCTCGCAAGGCGCATCTCATACTGCCCACCCACCGGATGCTTGATGCCGTCTCCGAGAAATCCCGTGGAGCCATGCGCATCGGCTCTACCCTCAAGGGCATTGGTCCCACATACATCGACAAGACGGGGCGTAACGGCCTACGTGTGGGGGATCTGGAGCGGCCCGACTTCCAGAGCATGTACAAGGCCCTCAAGGCCAAGCACCTCTCGCAGATCGCCACGCCCCCCGAGGGCTTCGACCTCGATGCCCAGGAGCAGCTCTGGTTCCAGGGGCTAGAGACGCTGCGTGAGCACACATTCGCAAACACAGAGTACCTCATCAATGAGGCCCTCGACGCTGGCCAGCGTGTGCTAGCTGAGGGGGCCCAGGGCACTATGCTCGATGTGGACTTTGGCTCCTACCCATTCGTCACCTCCTCTAGCACCATCAGCGCGGGAGCCTGCCTCGGACTAGGGGTTGCCCCGAATCGCATCGGTCGCATTTATGGTATCTTCAAGGCCTATTGCACCCGTGTGGGCTCAGGCCCATTCCCCACAGAGCTGCATGATGCCACCGGAGAGGCCCTGCGGACGTATGGGGGGGAATTCGGCGCCACCACGGGGCGACCGCGCCGCTGTGGTTGGCTCGACATGGTGGCCCTCCGCTATGCCACCATGGTCAATGGGGTTACCCACCTCATCATGACGAAGGCCGACGTGCTCACCCATTTCGATGAGATCCGTGTGGCCACGCAGTACGCCGGGCACGGCACCACGCAGGAGACGATGCCCTACACCTGGGACGAATCCCTGCAACCGGTCTACAGGACATTCCCTGGTTGGCCGGGACAGCTGGATGTCACCACCGCGGACTACGAGCAGCTGCCAGCCTCCATGCGTAGCTACGTGGAATTCGTGGAGCAATCCACCGGCACCCCGATCTCTATTATCTCGCTAGGGCCCGACCGCACGCAGACGCTGCAACGCGAATCCCTCTGAGGCTCACTGAGCCCTGCGGGATCTGCCATCGGGCGCATAGCCCCCTAGCTCTCTGCCATGCAGTTACCCCGCCTGTGCTTCCCAGCCTTCACCCCCCGTTTGCAGCGGCGGGGCTCCCTCGTGTCCATCTACGACCCCGTGCGCCGGCTATACGTGCGTCTCACCCCCGAGGAGTGGGTGCGGCAGTCGGTGCTCAACTATCTGGTACAGCATCTGGCCTACCCATTGGGTCTTATGGCCGTGGAGCAGCTGGTGCGACTCAACGGTATGCCGCAGCGTGCCGACATCATCGCCTACGGCCGCGATGCGAGTCCCTACCTCCTCGTGGAGTGCAAGGCTCCCAGCGTGCCGCTTAGCCTCGACACGCTCGAGCAGGCGGCTCGTTACAACAGCGTCATGCAGGCCACCTACTACGCCATCACCAACGGCCAAGCCTGCCACGTCGTCTGCTCAGCCTCACGGCAACCCGTGTTGTGCCAGGATCTCTTCCCCTCTTACCCCTCTCTGTAGTCGGCGGGCGAGCCCGGCCTGTGAGGTATATTCATTAGCTTTGCAAGCCAGATGGGCGGGTGCACCCCAGCGGGTGCGCAACTCTAGGCCCACGGAAATGCCAGAATGGTTGTAGCGACCGATCCTCCAACGCAGTGCTCCATGCAGGCTCAGGGCTTGGGTAGCGAGCGAGAGGTACCTAGGTCGGAGGCCGAGAGCCAGGTCGCCATGCTGGCGAATGAGAA
>CAUUMS010000039.1:0-9831 GCA_963546395.1 uncultured Bacteroidia bacterium
CCGCGAAGCGCATGCAGCGCATGCACCGGCTACCGTCCATCCCCTGGGACAATGTGGCCGATAGCATACTCCCCTCGGGGCACCAGCTCGGAGAACCTGAGCTGCTATTCTCCCGAATAGAAGACGAAACCATCGAACGCCAGCTACAAAAGTTGCACTCCATGAAAGCCCAGCAGGAAGAGAGCCAGCCACGCCTCGCTCCACGGAAAAACAGCGCAGGCTTCGAGCACTTTGAGGCCCTCGACCTACGCGTCGGCACCGTGCTCGAGGCCGAGCCCGTGCCCAAGACGCAGAAGCTGCTCAAGCTGCTCGTGGATACGGGGCACGATCGCCGCACCATCGTCTCTGGCATAGCCGAACATTTCACGCCCGAATCGCTCATCGGCAAGCAGGTGAGCCTGGTGCTAAACCTCGAGCCACGCACCATCCGGGGAATCCGCTCGGAGGGGATGCTCATCTTTGCCCAAACACCCGACGGCGCATTGCGTCTGTTGCAGCCCGCAGAGGGCGTTCCCAACGGCTCCACCATCGGGTAGCTCGTCCCCGCCCTCTCCAGCTAGCGCGCGATGATAGATCGTGGCACCATAGACCGCATCATACAGGCCAACCCCATCGAGTCCGTGGTGGGCGAGTACGTGCGCCTCACCAAGCGGGGGTCGAACCTCGTGGGCCTGTGCCCCTTCCACGGGGAGAAGACCCCCTCATTCAACGTGAATCCCGCCCGGGGCATCTACAAATGCTTCGGGTGCGGCAAGGGGGGCAACGCGGTCAGCTTCCTCATGGAGCTCGAGCAGCTGAGCTTCATCGAGGCCATCCGCCTGCTGGCCAAGCGGGCCAACATCGAGCTCGAAGAGCGGGAGGAGAGCCCCGAGGAGCAAGCGCAACGCACCGCCCGCGAGAGCCTAATGCTCTTGCTGCAATGGGCGCAAGCCTACTATCGGCGCATGCTCACGGAGTCTGACGAGGGGCGCACCGTCGGACTCACCTACCTGCAAGAGCGCGGCGTGCTCCCGGAGACGGCCGCACAATTCGGCATCGGCTACGCACCGCGCAGCGGGCACGCCCTGCTAGACGAGGCCCAAAAGGCCGGCTATAGCATCGACCACCTGCTGCGCGCGGGGCTCATCATTGAGGGCAAAGATGGGCACTACGACCGGTTCCGCGAGCGAGTGCTATTCCCCATCCAAAGCGAGAGCGGACGCACGCTAGGCTTCGGGGGACGCGCACTGCGCACAGACAAGAACCTGGCCAAATACATCAACTCACCCGAGAGCGAGATCTACCACAAGAGCGAGACCCTCTTCGGGCTCCCGCAGGCCAAACGGCAGATCATCAAGCTGGACAAGTGCTACCTTGTCGAGGGCTACCTCGATGTCATCTCGCTCCACCAGCGCGGTCTCACCAACGTCGTAGCCAGCTCGGGCACATCGCTCACCGGGGAGCAGATACGACGCATCGCCCGCTTCACCAAGCAAGTCACGCTGCTCTACGACGGCGACTCTGCGGGTATTAAAGCTGCCGAGCGGGGTGCCGACATGCTGCTGAGCGAGGGCATCACGGTGCGCATCGTCACGCTCCCCAGCGGGCAAGATCCCGACGACTTTGCCAAAGCCCACCCGCTCCCAGCCATCGAAGCCTACCTGGCGGAAAATGAGACCGACTTCATCAAGTTTCGCACCAAACTATACCTCACCGAGGGAGGGAGCGACCCCATCACCCGGGCCAACCTAGCGACACAGATCCTGAAAAGCATCTCGCAGATCCCCGACCCCATCCTGCGCTCCCTGTACGTCCATGAGACCGCCCTCGCCTTCCAGCTGGATGAGGGCATACTCGCCGGCCAGCTGGACAAGCAGCGGGCCACCAACCTAAAAGTACCCAAGCCCGCGCCCCCGCGCGTCGATAGCCCAGCCGAGCAAGTCCCCACCAAACCGGAAGATAGCCCAGCAGCGCAAATCCCCCTTGGCAATTTGCCCATCGCCACCTGCGAGCGTGAGATAATCGAGCTGCTACTCATCTATGGCACCCGGCCTATGCTCGCCAGTGTGAGCAATGCAGCGGAAGAGGATGCCGAGCAGACTATAGCCCAGTACGTGGCCGAGGAGTTAACATTTGACGAGCTCACCCTATCGATCCCTCTCTACGCCAAGGTGTATGACCTCTATCAATCGATGAGCGAGGGCGGAACATGCGACCCGCTACCCCAGCTATTGCAGCATGAGGATCAGACCATTGCGCAGCTATGCATTGATCTCACCACCCCGACCTACACGCAGAGCAGGATGTGGAAAAACAATGGGGAAAAGCTCGACATCCAGGCATTGCAGCATATGGCCTCGGAATGCATTCTCGCCTATAAATCCCGACTGTTAGACCAGGAGGGGCACCAACTCAGGCAAGAGATGAGCCGCCTATACGCCCTCGGCGAAGACACCACAAGCATCGAAGAGTCCATTCAGCAGCATGACAAATTGCGTAGGGAATTTGGCAAAGTCACAAATCGCTTGAAGCCGTGACGGCATCCCACAGGGGCAGCACGCTATTCTGCGACGAATTTGCTACATTTGTAGCAGTTATACGGATGCCACTACATACCCAGTAGGTATAACGGCGATCCATGGCCCTCGAAGCGACATTCTACACACCATGAAGTACATCATCGTTCCATTCGACTTTTCGGATGAGGCCAAGAACGGTATCGCCCTGGCGAAAGAGCTCGCCCAGGACGGCCCGGCAACCATCCAGCTCGTGTACGTGCAACCCAAAGAGCCCGACTTTGGGCACGTGGGCCTACTCGACGAGCAACGCATCGCCGAGCGCGAATTCCAACGCCTGGTAGAGGATGTGAAAGAGGGACTCTCGGAGAACGTCTCCGTGGAATTCGTCATCCGCAAGGGCAAAGTCTACTCCGAGATCGTCGATCAGGCCAACCAGTACGAGGACTCGATAATCGTAACCTCCACGCACGGGGCCTCGGGCGTGGAAGAGTTCTTCATCGGCAGCAACACGCTCCGCATACTGGCCGCCACAGCCAAGCCCGTCTTCACCATTCGGCACGGGGTAGTACCCCAGAAGTTCACCAACATCATCTTCCCCCTCGACACCAGCTTCGAGAGCCGACAGAAGGCCCCATTCGCGGCGCGACTGGCAAAGGAGTGGAATGCCAAGGTGCACATACTAGCCGTGGCGAAATCCACCAACGATGCCGTGGCGAACCGGCTCTCGGAATACGCCATACAGATGGATCAGTACTTCACCGAGCACGACGTGGAGCACTCGATGCTACTCGTGGGCGGAGAGGATCTCGTGGAGGAATCCCTGGCTCAGGCCATGCTACTAAGCGGCTCGATGATCATCATTGCCTCCCGCGACCGCAACACCCTACGCATCTTCATGATCGGTGAGAAGGCCCAGCAGCTGATCCGCGAGAGCCCTGTGCCCGTGCTCGTCATCGCCCCCAACGTGGAGCCCATACGCGACAGCTTCAAGACGCTGGGCTAAAAACGCCCTGGCGCACACCCCAAATTTTACCTCAGCGCGCGCACCCGTACTCCCTCGCTAGTCGAGGAAGTACGGGTGTCCTGTTGATCGGGACTCTGGTAGCCCAACCTTCCACCCCTTGGCAAGCGCAGCCTGGGTCGACTCCTCGGAAATCTCATTCATCTCATCCACCACCTTCGGGTGAACAGGAATGAACTTCCCAGCGCGTCCATCCTGCATGGCAGGCAGAGACTCCACGAGAGCCTCCATGTTGCCGCTATTGATGATGTTCTTCGTGATGCACAGCTCGCTCAGCCGCTTGCAGTTCGCCAGGTTGAGACCCGCTATGCGGTTCTGCGAGCAATCCAGCAGCTCCAGATCCACATTCTTCGACAAGTCGAGCGTGGTGAGGTCATTCCGGAAGCACCACACGAACTGAAGCTTAGGGCAATGCGACAGGTCGAGCGAGGTGAGGATGGCATTGTTACAATCCAATATCTCCAGCTCTGGGCATGGCGACACGTCCAACAACGGCATATCGTTCCACGCCACAGAGAGGCGTTGCAGCTTGGCATTCTGCGTCAGATCGATCCCCTTGAGATCGCACTTCTCCAGCACCAGCTTCTTCAGCTCGGGGCACTTGCTCACATCCACTGATCCTAGCGGCGTGGAGCATATGGTCAGCGAGGTGAGGGCGGGATTATTCGAGAGGTCAATCTCCGAGAGGGTCGACTGGTAGCAGGCGAAACGCTCCAACTTCGGGCACTGCGTGAGGTCTACCTTGGCCAGATCTAGCCGCTTGTAGTTGGGCGAGGCCTCCAAGAAGTCGAGCCCCTGAATGTCGCCCTCAAGGCGCACAGTGGGCGCCGTCACGCGGAGCACCACGGTGTCCCCACCCGCAGTGGCTCCCTCCACCCCCTGTATCGCGGTCAGCGTGCCCTGAATACACATCCTCACCTCACCGCCAATGGGGGTCGTCGTCTCGATAGTCACCACATCCCCCTGGCTGCACGACGTGGCAAACAGCCCAAACAGCGTGGCAGCAACCACAAGCCACGTCCTCCCACCCATCACTCCTGCATATCTCATAGCAATCCGCATTTGCATCGTAAAGGCCGATGGCTCAGCTCACCGCAGAACAAACAGCCGTCTCCAACTACATTCTACGCAAAACAGCCCACATATGGTGCCAACATCCGCAATCCCGCCTCTCGCACCCTAAAACGTAATGGGGCTCAAACGCATCCCTCCCACATCCCTGTACACCGTCCATCCCTTGCCAGTGGCCTTCGCCCAGACATCGCGTGACACACCGGGCAGCGTGGAAACCAGCTCCGTCCCTCCCCGCATGGGGTCAATCGGCGTATACTCCGGCACAAACTCCGCCTTCTGCCCCGTGGGACACTCGGGGAGCGCTTCGGCCACCCGCATCATTGCGGCCTCATCGATATTGCTCAGGAAGAGACGAACTGAGCGCAATGCTGGACAATTGGCCAGGTCTATCGACTCGATATCGTTGCCCGAGAGATCCACGTACTGCAATGCCGGGCAATCCTTCACGACGGCGCGCTGCAAATGGGCGTGATGCGCCGTCAGGGTGCGCAGCCGTCGGCAGCCGTTCACCTCGAGGCTCTCCGTGTAGTCTCCCTCTATGAACACCGAGTCGAGCCACTCCAGTTGATTGAACGCCAGATGCTTCGTATCGCAGCCATCCATCGAGAAGGTCATCAGATGAGTGCACCCGCGCAAATCGATCGAGTCAATACTACCATACATAAGGTTCACGAACTCCATATCCTTCGCATGCGACAAATCGAGCTTCGGCATCCTGCAATCCCACAGCGTGAGAGTACGCAGCTTGGGGCACGCTGATAGGTCGAGTTCGTGAAGGGCATTGCTCGATACCTCGAGGCGCTCCAGCTCGGGGCACTTGGAGAGATCGAGCCGCTCAAACATCGATGTGCCTGTCCCGAGGTGCACAAGGTGTGGGCAGCGCGTCACGTCGAGCTCCACCAGATTCGGCGCATCCAATATGGGCTCAATCGGGAATTCGAGCTCACGAATTTGCCCCTGAATCTCTATAACGCTGTCCGTCAGGGTGTAGATACCATACTCCCCGAGCTCCAGCTCCTCCTCCAGGCCGCGCACGCTCTCGATCTCACCGTCCACGTACATGCACAGCTGGCCAAAATCCATCCGTGCCCGCATACGCACCCCGTCAGCCTGCGGCGTGCAGGCCGAGATGCCCACGAGCATACAGGCCCACCCCAGAATGGGCAGCACCGCTCCGCAAATCCCAGAAGAGAGGCCTCTCATGCTCCGTTCAATCATAGCACGCCATTGTAAGTTCATCCTCTACTCATCCAGCTCAAGCGCAGCGTCCTCCTCTACGAGCCCCTCGGGCACTACCAATCGCAGCGGCTCCTGCTCGCCCTCGGGCCAGTGGATGAGCAGCTCGTCGTTATACGGCAGTAGCAGCTCACGCCCCTGGGCATCGCGCACGCTGAGCACCACGTTGAGCGAGTAGATATCCACCCCGGTCACGGTGCCGAGCGTGATCCCCCGCTGATCCTCCACCGGGTGCCCCACAAGCACCTCGTAGAGGACTTCCGGATCTCCTTCGAGCACATCATCGGCCCCATCCATCTCCTCGCCCTGCGGCAGCCTGTCCCTCTCCAGCAGCACCGTGCACCCGCAGAGTAGCTTCCCCTCCTCGGGTGTCGTCACGTGGCGCAAGTGCAGCTTTACGCTTCCGTCGGGACGCTCCTCGGCCCCCTCCACGGCAAACGGCACGGGCAAAGCATCCAGGGACAGAAAGATGAAATCGCCAGCCGAGAGCTGCACCGTATCTTGCGAAAGAGGGCCGTGCCAGCACAGCACGACCCCCCCCTTTGTTCCAATTACCCTATCCACATGGCCAGCACGCACGAGGCGACTCGCATCCACGGCCAACGGCCGCACATCGTCCACCCCGCGCAGTACCACGGCCACGAAAAGCGGCTAGGCCTCCTCGGGCGCCCCTTCTGCCTGGGCCGCCTCGGCCGCAGCCTCCTTGGCCTTCTCGGCGAGGGCAGCAGACTCCTCCTCGCGCTTCTTGCGAAGGGCCTCGGCACGCGCCTCGCTCACCTTGGCCTCAGCCTCCAGCTGCGACTTGCGGGCACCCTGCTTCTTCTCCGCCTGCGCCTTCCGCGCAGCCTCTATCTTCGCCTCCTTCTCTTGCAACCAGGCGGCAAACCGACGCTCGCACTCCTCCTCGCTGAACGCCCCCTTGCGCACCCCTTCCTGCAAGTGCTTCTTGAGCAGCACGCCCTTGTAGGAGAGGATTCGCCGCACCGTCTCAGTGGGCTGGGCTCCCTTACGCAGCCACTCGAGGGCCTTATCGATATCGAGCTCAATGGTGGCAGGGTTCGTCATAGGATCGTACGAGCCCAGTCGCTCAATGAATCGGCCATCGCGCGGCGCACGGCTATCCGCCACCACCACGTGGTAAAATGGGTTATTCTTCCGCCCGTGGCGGCTCAGCCTAATCTTTACCGGCATCTCTCTGATGTGTTATAATGATAACTGTGCAGCAATACTCGTACTGCGCCGCAAAGGTAATAATTTCGCTAGTAATTCCGCTCTGCCTTCCTAAACCGCCTGCCCTCAGCCGAATGCATTCGCAGAAATGCATCGCATATGATGGGTTAGATCTGCACCACGGGCACGCCTCCACCGCCCGCAAAATGGCACCAAACGGAGGTTGCACAATGCTAGCGAAGGAGCGATCGCAGGCTAAATAAACCGCAGCAACAGCGTAAGAATGATGCATCAAGTCCGTATTTGTCCTACCAAATACGGACTTGGTACGGTGATGCTACGGTCACGGCACAGGCTAGACGCACACCGATCGCAGCGACTCGGCGCATGCTGTCACGAAGGATTACACGGGGAAGACCTGCCCTCAGCGAGAGCGGGGCATGCTAGAGAGGTGGCACTCCCACTGCCACGCATGGGCTAGGGCATCGCGCAGCGTGTAGCTCGGCTGCCAGCCCAACAGCTGACGGGCCAGCTGGGTGCTAGCCCATATGGCCGGCACATCGCCTGGGCGCCGAGGCGAGAGCTTGTAGGGCACCCGCACGCCATTCACAGCCTCGAATTCACGGACGATCTCCAGCACGGAGGAGGGGCTACCGGCCCCCACGTTGATAGGTATGTAGCGCGCATCATCATCGCCTTGCTCCATGTACTGTAATGCCTGCACATGGGCCCGCGCCAGATCCATCACATGAAAATAATCGCGCAGAGGGGTACCGTCGGGGGTGTCATAATCGTGTCCGAAGACGGCGAGCTCGCCATGCAATCCACGCGCCGTCTGGGTGATGTATGGAATGAGATTGGATGGAACACCCTGCGGTAGCTCGCCCATAAGCCCGCTGGGGTGCGCCCCGATGGGATTGAAGTAACGCAGGGCCACGCAGCGAAACGAGGGTCTGGCGTGCACTGCGCTGGCGATCATCTGCTCACCCACGATCTTCGTCTCCCCGTAGGGCGACGTGGCTTGCTGCACGGGGGAGCTTTCGTCCACGGGGAGCTGGCGCGGACTCCCGTACACCGTGGCTGAACTGGAAAAGACCAGCCGATCGACCACATGCTCTGCCATGAGCTCCAGCACGTTGAGCAGGGAGAGCAAATTGTTCCGGTAGTACTGCAATGGCTTTGCCACAGATTCCCCCACTGCCTTCATGGCGGCAAAGTGGATCACGGCGCGCACTGGCGCATGGTTATGTAGAACACGATCCAAGGCTTGCCGATCGGTGCAATCTACCTGGCAGAATGGGGGACGTACGCCTGTAATCTGCTCGATCTGATTGAGCACCCAGGGCTCGGCATTGCTCAAGTTGTCTACAATGACCGGCGTGTACCCGCTCTCCAGCAGCTCCACCACCGTGTGCGAGCCAATGAATCCTAGTCCACCCGTTACGAGTACATGCTCCATACGTTCACTGTCTGCCGCAATGAGAAAGACTTTCCGAGTACAGCGCTGAGCCTAACCCCAGGATTACAGAGCGCAAATAGCACCCCACCAGGAGGCTCATCCCCGTTCGCATAGCCCTCAGCCCGAGAGGGCACTGCTGCAATACTACCCACAAAGGTGACACTTTTGCCCGGAATGGCAACCAGGCTCACCGCCGACTACGTAAGGTTTTCGCCCACCAACCCTATTGGGTCTTGGCTAATATAGGTGCCTGCCTCCTAATTATACCATCCGCACCTATTGTAGTAAAGCCCCTCTAACTCACTGTCTTCTGTCAGTCCGACTTGCCTGAACGGTATGCAAGTCCGTTCGCTCCTTATTCTTCAGAGGGTATCATAATTGGCATTAATACAATTCAGTAAAATATATTATTGTAACTGCAATCGCTGCCATTACTCTATTCGCCAATGAAGAGGAACTAAGGACTGCCGTCAAACGGATACCGAGAAAACAAAACTTGACAAGTTCTTTACATACGGCTATGGCAAATACCATTTTTGGCTTACACAGCGCGAGCTATGCAATAAAAAAATACATGCCATTGGGCGTTTAATTTAGCAGGTTAGCAGGCATGAAGAAGATAATTCGCATGATATATATAATATATATTCGAGGAGTTTGAGATGGTTGCCGAGAGCAGAGAAGAAGCATAACAAAAGGTCATTCAGAATTGCGGAATAGTAATGGGTAGAAATATCTGCAGCAGCCTTCCCAATGAGGAAATCAATTGGGCATTCTCCACACACCACGAAATAAAGACAGAACAGATAACCTGTTCAAGACAAACAGACAGAATAAAGCGGTCGGCAGATTTGCCAACCACTTTATTCTGTCGTAAGCTTCGGGCGGACAAAGAAAAGAGCAAAGCCACCCATGAAAAACACTTCGTTATTTTTGACAGTGAGTTGAGACGGCTCAGAAGTAACAAAAAGCCATTACCAAGGCAACTCTTCGTTAAAGAGTTCTTCTGCAAAAGCTATCTTCTGTAACGAAACATTACTATGTATATGAATTAAATCTTGCGGAGCTGTAAGCAAATTAGACAAACAAGATTTTACTCCTAACTCATTTATGCCATAATCACATCTGCGAGAGAAGGATCTCGTTATATCCTTACTATCTACATTAACTTTGTGTATAACTTGAATTACTTCCTCCCCAAATACCGTTGAGATGCCCTTATTACATGCACTAATGTCAATGTCAATTGATTCATCATGAATATCAGGAATGTAAAAGAGTTGCTCTTTATATGGTTGGAGAACCTCCTTTATAAAGCCAAAAGATTTTGCAAATATTGGATTTTTCCGAAGAGAAAACACTCTGTTAAAATT
>CAUUMS010000040.1:0-9706 GCA_963546395.1 uncultured Bacteroidia bacterium
CCAGTGAGGTCACGTTTACTTTTACTCCTCATGGTGTTCAGCCGGAGTGTCCTAGAGGTGCCTATGAGGGGTTGGATTGCCGTCTTTCCGGTGGGACACAGCCATACATTAGCGCAGTGTGGGAGCTGGGGAGCCGGACGTATGTTACTGATTTTTCGGAGGTGATTAATACGCAGTTGCCTGGGGCAATCCCAGGATTGTATACGTTGCGTGTGGTGGATAAAAATGGGTGCGAGTATTCCAAACAGTATAATCTGGTGGGGCCTGCTTCGTATGTGCCAGAGGTGGAGATTACCAAGGCAAAGTGTAGCGCCTACGAGAATGGCCGTGTGATTATTCGTAAGGTTATAGGTGGCGATCCGAGTACGCCCAAGCAACTTTCGTGGGTGACGACACCTAAGGATAGTGATCTTAAGAAGGGAGAACCCGTAAAGCTGGGTCATGGATATCCCTTGCCAGCTGGCTCGTGGAAGATTGAGGTGACTCAGGGACAGTGTAGGGACACGATTAGTGTGCTGGTGGAGGCAGAGAATCCCCCTTTGAATCTGAGATTTAATGATCCCGTGCGTAAGATTTGCTACGCATCCCGCATCGATCGTATAGAGTTGCTGGCTAACTCGACTCCTCTTCCATCGGGCACCAGCATTGCGTGGACGGCCGTGCATGGTTATGGACGCGCAGATTCGGTGAGGATTGATGAGAAGGTTCTACCGGTTCCGGAAGCGAGTGCAGGGGGCAAAACGTTGTACCAATGCACACAGCGGATTACGGCTCTGACGTGGCTGAGGGCGAGTGTGAAGTCATTGAATGGGTGCGTAGACACGGTGTCTCGCGTGTATGAACCCTATGCGAGCTTGGGCTTCTCGTTGGATCGTGCCAATAGCCGTGCGGCTGTACTCGGGCAGGAGGATGATAAGATTTTCGTGGGTGTGCTGTCGGGAGTGCCGGCTGAGTTGACGTTCACGCGGGCCCCGCTGCCGGGTCTCGAGTATGTTCTCTCTCCGGAAGAGCTTTTCGCTCAGGGCTCGTCTCCAGATAACTTTATCCTGAACTTCCCGGCAAACGTTGCGCATAACCCGAAGTACTCCGGTACACTTGTGCCACGTCAGAGTGGTAAGCGTACATACACGTACTTGCCTACACGTGTGGATCTGAAGAATCCGGAGACCGGCTGCTTGGAGGGGGTCGATCTCATGGTGAGGAGTATTGACGAGCTGCGTGTGCCTAATGTGTTCACGCCGAATGGCGACGGGAAGAATGACCGATGGTTGCAGCAGGGGGATCCGACGTACGAGAATGTGTTTACCAGGCTCACGGATTTGCTTCCATACCTTGAGGTCGAGGTCTTCACGCGTGCTGGGGTTGCCGTGTGGACGGCCAAAGGTGGAAAGGTTGCGGAAGGCTGGGATGGTAGTGCGAGCCGTGGCGGTACGCCGATGCCGACGGGGACTTACTACTATGTAATCCGCTTTAATGTGCCCAACGCTGGCCAGGCTTGGAAGCCCATTGCTGGCTCGGTAACGATTGTTCGCTAATAAGATTTACGCCCGCTAGCTTGCAATATCGAGGCCACATATTACGACTCGCCTTGTTGGCGTTTGGTGCATTGCTCGCCGTGAGTGCTACGGCGCAGCAGATGTACCAGTTCACGCAGTTTATGTTTAACAGCTACCTCATCAACCCAGCTGTTGTCGGCACGTACAACTACTACCAGATACGCACGAATCACCGATTTCAGTGGGTTGGTGTGGATGATGCGCCCATGACGAATACGGTATCGGTGCACGGGCCTCATGCAAAGCATCCGATGGGCTTCGGAGCGATATTCTTCAGCGATATTACGGGCCCGTCGAATCGCAATGGGCTCATGGGCTCGTATGGCTACAATATGGCGCTCAACGATGAGATACGTGTTTCGGCTGGTCTCTCGCTGGGCTTTATGGTGTACCAGATCGATGCGTCCAAATTTGATCAGGGAGATAACACCAGTAGTGAGGGGTTTGATGATCCTGCGCTGTTAGGATTTAAGCCGACTACGATTTTTACGCCGGATGCCTCGGTGGGTTTTTATCTGTACTCGCCGTTTTACTATGCTGGTATTGCTGCAACACAGCTGTTCGGGCAACGGTTGCCGTTTTACTCTTCGGGGGATAAACGTTTGGCCGATAACAAGCTGCGGCGGACGTACTACATTCACGGGGGATACATCCTACCACTTTCGGAGAACTTTGAATTGGAACCTGCTTTGGTGTTGAAATACACTTACCCGAAGCCGTTCCAGTTCGATGCGAATGTCAAGGTTACTTTCCGAAATATGGTTTGGATGGGGGTCTCCTACAGGTTTCGTGATGCCGTCAGCTTTATGCTGGGGTACAAGCACCTCAATAGAATCCTCTTTGGCTATAGCTTTGACTATAGCTACAGTGGGATTCGAAAGTTTTCCTACGGTACGCACGAGCTGATGATCGGCTACCAGTTTGATAAGATTAAGTAGTAGTTCTATAGCCAAAGTTCCTGTCTTTTTTGGTGGCCCATCCTCTTTGGGGGATGGGCCGTTTTTGTATAGGCTTTTTCTAGAGTATCTCTCGTCAGAGGCGTTTGCCGTGCGCGCTCGGGGAGTATTACCCAAGTCTTTAGATGGCAACTTCTTCTTGTCAGAGTGCTTTGCAGCGTGACTGAGGTGTTGCTGGGTACCACTAATTCGGCTCATGTTCCGCCAACCATCCCGAATGGGGGGCCTAGTCGAGATATTTGTGGGGATCGAGCTCCTGTGGCTCGCATCCTTATCGTCATTGCGTCTTTGTCGCATTTATACGATGCGGGCGTGGCCACCATTTGGTAACCACGCCCGCGTGATAATGACCAATGCCTGCTCTCTCGGGGAGATCAGTACTGTGAAATTTGTGCGATGAAGTCAGGAGTTATCGCCGTAAATTATTGGCGACGGTGCCCTCGCCAGATTGCAAAGTAGGCTCGCTTTTCTATCGTGGGTAGGAGAGCTTGTATCTCTTTGAGGGCTTGTTGCAGTTCATATTTTTTGTCTTCAGGTGCCTTAGGGTCTTCTACATCATCCGTGATCTCTTTGATATATAGCTTCAGCCGTTCGACAATGATAGTCCTGTTGATGGAGCTCCACCGTAGAATCCCATTCTCGACAGTGACTATTGCTTCGGTTGGAGGCTCTCCAAAGAGGAATATCCGGCTGCCATCTAGTCGCCATGCCTGAGAGTGGCTTGGGGTTGTAAAGTCGTTCGTTGCGAAGTGGCGGACGGTATCTTTGCTGACAAACTCGACGTTGCGCTGAATTGTTAGATCATCCATGATGAATTGCTGCACTATAGGGTGGAGTATAGCGAGCCCATCCCATTCAGCTTCGGTTATCCCCTCGTATTTGTCGAGCGATGCGTCATGTAGCCATTTCCCGTAAAGGTCTTTTTTGCGGATCTCGGGGTAGGTTGGTGCCTCCGTTTGATTCTTGTCCTCCTTGCACTGGGATTCCTTTTCCTTTTTGCATTGGGGCAGAGCAAGCAGGCAAAGCCCCGCTACAATGATGGCCAGAATTCGGGTTGTTTTCATGACAGTAAGCATTAGGACTAGACATCGTAACATCACTCTGGGCGCAAAAGCTCCCAGCTGCTACAAATATAGCAGATTTATACGGAATATACCTATTGGTGGAATTTTTACGCAGGGGGCTACTGCATTGGCTCGTTGATGAGCTGTTGCAGGGTAGCAGGATGCGATATGAGGTTTCCCAACTTGTCGAAAAGATATAGCTCAGGCACGCCGTCAGAGCCAAATTGTGAGGATTGAAGGTCGTGCGGAGACTCGGCGTCTATGGCATTCAACCATTTCCAGCGGCGATTTCGGATATAGTCCTTTAGCGAATCTGAGGGAGTATCCGTGCTAATGGCACGTACGTTAACGCGCCCTTCGGGCTGCTTAGTATACCAGTCCCACAGCTGCGGTAGCATCGTCTGGCAGTGCGGACACCAGATGGACCAGAATACTATGAGAGTGTGGCGGCTCTCTTGTGCGATGAGGGGAGAACGGCTCCCATCGATGCTTTGGATTTGTAGCTTGGATAGCGTTTTTGGGGAGGGAAAACCTGGTTTATCATTTGCGGGAGTTGGAGTCGCTGGGAGCGGCCCGAATGGATTGGATAGTACTGAATCGGCCAGGGCTTCATAGCTCGTACCCGATAGACTATACACGATCTGGTTGCGAAGCCAGAGAGCCATAGACGGGTGCATAGGGCGCTTCGCCAGGGCCTGTATGGCCCTACCGTAAGCTGAATCTTGCTGGGCTCTGGTGAATGTCTCATCTTGAAATGACAGCAAGTAGGCATCAGTACGGGCGACAATGTGAGGACTTCCTACGAGCTCGGGGGACTGTAGCAGTGTGTCTGGCCACCACGTGTCGAGCTCATGGGGGACATTGCGCTGCATGATGATTAGTAGTGCCCATAATGCAGTGCTTTTGGCACGCCTCGATAGGGAGTCGAGAGTGGTGTTCAATGTGGAATCCTGCTGTTTTACCAGATTGTGAAAGGACTCTACGGCAGCTGTTGGCAGTGAAATGGACTCCATGCGTGCCTCGAGCCTGTGTAGCTCCTCATTACGGTCATGCGCAACGGAGGCTGCAAGAAAGACCTCTGCGTCATTGGAGCCTTGTAGCCGTGCCTTGTGCAGTATCGATTCACTACTCGTGCGCAGGTGTATCTCATTGACGTTCTCGGTGAGATAGAGAGGTATGGGCTCGTTGTGCGTGCTGTGTCGTATGCGGTACAAACCTGGTCTATGACTCGCAAGAGGAATGTGGTAAAGTCCGTCTGGCCCTTGCCAGGCCGAGTCCACATTGATCCATCCTGCCGCGGTGGCGTGCTGTAGGATAAGCTGATCGGGAATAGCAGCTAGGATCTCAACGTGGAGTACGGGCTCTGCATTCGCATTTTTTCGAGGGACTGGAACTGGGGCTGACAGTTCCGGTACGATTCGCTGCCACATCCAGGCTTCGTACGCCGGAGGCATTGCACCTGCACTCAGAGTACAGAGCAATAGTACGCCGAGCACTCTTAGCCGTTGCGTAATCCGTGCGGGGCTACAGATGCGCATCATCCCGTCCAGGCTCCCTTGCTGTAAACTCATCCGGTTACTCCGAGATACGGTTCCACGTGGCTCCATCTGGGCCATCTTTCACCTCAATGCCGGCATTGCGAAACTCATCCCGAAGCCTATCGGAGGTTGCGTAATCCTTTTGCGATTTGGCAAGAGCTCGGTACTCGAGAGCAATGCGCATGGCCGTCTCCAGGGCCCGATTATCATCGCCATGAGCCTCCTGTGGGGCAAGGCCCATCACGTCAAGCAGCACGGTCTGGTATAGCTCCTGGAGTTCTGCGAGGTCTTCGGCGGAGAGGGAGTCTTCTCCCTGCCGCATGCGAGCAATGCGGTGTGCCCCATCGAAGAGGGCTGCGAGAGCCACTGGGGTATTCATGTCATCCAGCAGCGCATCCCAGCAGCGTGTGGATAATTCTTTCACGCTGAAGCTGGACTTTGTTCCCGGGGTTAATTTGGGCAACGTCTTCAGGGCATCTAGCATGCGATCGAGCCCCTTGGTTGCAGCCTGAAGCCCCTCGTTGCTAAAGTCGAGGGTGGATCTATAGTGGGCCTGTAGCACGAAAAATCGTACAGCCATCGGGGTGTAGGCTCGAGGAAGGACTGGGTGTGTGCCAGCGAATAGCTGCGTAAGTGTAATGAAGTTCCCCAGCGATTTACCCATTTTCTGTCCATCGATGGTGATCAGGTTATTGTGCACCCAATAGCGCACCGCAGGGTGCCCCTGAGCTGCTACGGATTGGGCGATCTCGCACTCATGATGAGGGAACATCAGGTCGAGCCCTCCTCCGTGAATATCAAATGTATCCCCAAGGTACCGGGTGCTCATGGCAGAGCACTCGAGATGCCAGCCGGGGAACCCCTCACCCCATGGTGAGGGCCAACGCATGATGTGCGATGCTTCAGCACGTTTCCAGAGGGCGAAATCCAGCGGATGACGCTTCTCGCTTTGCCCATCGAGCTGGCGCGTGTTGGCGTACAGGTTGTCAATGTCTCTGCCCGAGAGTATGCCGTAGTGGTGATCTTTGTCGTAACGGGTGACATCGAAGTACACGGAGCCATTAACCTCGTATGCGTACCCACCGTCCAGTATCTTCTGGATCAGAGCGATTTGTTCAATGATGTGCCCGGATGCGAGAGGCTCGATGCTGGGGCTAAGCACCCCGAGCATGCGCATAGCATTGCGGTAGCTTTCCGCATAGAAGTGGGCTACTTCCATCGGCTCCAAGTGCTCAAGACGCGCCTTCTTGGCTATCTTATCTTCCCCCTCATCTGCATCGTGCTCCAGGTGCCCAACGTCGGTGATGTTGCGCACGTAACGAACCTTATAGCCCAGATTTGTCAAGAGCCGATACAGAACATCAAATGTGATGGCTGGGCGTGCGTGCCCTAGGTGTGGCTCCCCGTAGACTGTTGGGCCGCACACGTAGAGACCCACGTGTGGAGCGTGCAGCGGTTCAAATGTCTCTTTGGTGCGAGTTAGCGTGTTGTACAGGAGGAAGGGCTTGTGATCCATGGGGTATTTGGCAAGCGGCTTGGTGGGCCGCTATGCAGTCTTGCAAAGATAGGGATTGCAGAGGAAAAGGGTAGGGCATCACAGGTGCGCGGCCCGTGGTGCCATTCGAGTAATTGCCCACCGCATCCTGTGGCTTTGCAATGTATCTGCCCTTTGAGGGCGTTGCCCTAGCCAATCAAATGCCTCAACCACCCAGGGAAGTGTTCTCTACTACGCCATGGCCCAGAAATGCCATTTTACCTGCACAGAGCGGTGCTGTTGGGCATACGCTTGATACCCGGAAGGCTCTTGAGCAGGGGCCTTCCCGATTCCAAATGTGGCTTTGCGTAACTTTGCACAATGAAGCTGCATTGCATCGCAATAGGCCGAAATAGCATCCCCTATGTGGACGACGGTGTCGCCCTATATGCAGCCCGTCTTCGCAGATACTGCGATTTCGCCTTTCGCATCGTGGAGACTCCCAAGACGTGGGGCCGATTGCCCGCAAGTGAATTGACTCGTCGGGAGGGGGAGATCCTGCTGGAGTTGTTACCCGGCTATGGGGCGGTCTACTTGCTGGACGAGCGGGGGGAGCAACCCACATCGCCAGGATTGGCCTCTTTGCTCGAGCATCGGCTAAGCCATGGCCCCTCGCAGGTGGCATTTGTCATTGGGGGGGCTTATGGCATCAGCAGTGCCGTGAAAGAAGCATACCGTGAGTGCCTCTCCCTGTCTCGACTCACGTTCTCCCATCAGCTCGTACGTATCATACTCCTCGAGCAGCTCTATCGTGCCTTCACGATTTTGCGAGGTGAACCCTATCACCATGCCTAGCGGAATGAGTACGAGGCTACATACCCCCTCCATGCTGGCACATACTGTAGCAGCGGGGGACGAACTCTGCCTAGGGTATTCCTTGTCGACTCGCAGCCGTCGTAGAAATCCTAATGCCCTAAAATAGCCATGCTTGCCATCTTAAGCCTTGGGGGGAATATCCATCCCCGTCGCAGCTACCTGGCACAGGCCGCCGAGACCATTGCACACCGCATTGGAGCTGTGCTAATGCGATCAAGCCTCTACGAGAGTGAGCCGTGGGGCTTTGAGGCTGATACGCCGTTTATCAACCAGGCCCTACAGGTGGACACCTCCTTAGCTCCACGGGAGTTGCTCGAGTGTGTGCACTCGATAGAGCATTCGCTCGGCCGCCGGCGTTGTGGGGCTGGCTATGCCTCACGCACCATCGACGTGGATATCCTCACACTTGGCGATATCACGTGCAACCTCGAAGGGCTCGTAATACCTCACCCCCGAATAGCTCAACGCCGCTTCGTGCTAGAGCCTCTTGCCGAGATGCTCCCCGATGGGCTTCACCCTACGCTTGGGCAAACGTGGTCGGAGCTCCTGTCAGCGTGCGCCGATCGTGGCTACGTGCGTAGGCTAGGGCGTTAGTGCTGGTCGTCCGCAAACCACTCAGCATAGCTGGTCGCCGTCTCATAAAGGCGGAGTGAGAACAGACCTACCCCGCCTGGTAGCTGGGGTGATATCTGCTCCACCATCCATGCGATTAGATTCTCGCACGTGGGTTGAAACGGAAAGAAGACCACTCGCACCCGTTGGCTGATGGTCTCCAGCGTGTCCCAACTCCCCTCTCGCACCATAAGAGCGTGGTCAAGCTGTGCAATCACAGCGGTGTTCACCAGGCTCTTTAGTAGAGAGAAATCGAACAGCATGCCACACTTGGGACTCGCCGTATCAGGACACGGCTCGCCTTGCAATGTGACACGCAATCGGTAGGAGTGGCCATGAATATTGGCGCACAACCCATCGTACCCATTCAGCAGGTGGGCTGCCTCAAAGGTAAACTCCTTGGTGATGCGAACAGTGGGCACCTAGCTCTGGCTCGACCAGATTTCTTGGCTCCGGTTCACGCACTCCATCAGATGGCTCAAAAACTCGCCCGAGGCTGAGTAGTACACGAACTTTCCAGAGTGCATACGTTGCACAACACCCGCATTTCGCAAAATGCTCAAGTGATGCGACGCTACCGACTGCTCAATGTCAAGGCTCTTGTAGATTTCCGTCACGGTCATCGGCCGTCCCTTGTCGTTGAGGAGACTGAGAATTGAGAACCGCATAGGATGAGCAATCGAGCGAAGGATTTCAGCTACCCGGCGAAACCATTCCGTATCATTTACTACCTGCTGCATAGTACTGTGGGATTAGTTGGACAAAGGTAACGAAATATCATACAAACGTGCAATTACTGTACATTAAACGTCCACTTGCTACTGCCTTCTGCGTGAAAGAGATTTTCCGGCGATTTGTTGCAAACGCTGTGCAAATCAGCGGATTAGTGCAATCCAGTGCCTTCTCAATCCGAGTTAATCTCGAGGAAAATTTTTAACTCGCCTTATCAGGTTTCCATGTGCAACAGGTCAGTGTAAATCACATGGTACAACTGGTTCGAGCGCTTGTTCCGTAAAATTGCGGTGAATTGCCTACGCAGGTGATGAGATCCCCGCCAGCAGAATAGCGGTTAGCCCAGGATGTCCTACGATTTAAGACGCTCGGGGTGATGCTGGACGTAGTCCTCCCAGCTAGTCGAGCGTTTTGGCCCGCTGGCGAGCTTTTGCCCCAGGTGGCAAACGGCCGCAGCCAACCCGTCTGTGGCATCGTAATGCGCCAATTCCCCGAGATTGATAGCGGGGAACATCTGTTGCAGGAAAAAGGCCACCTGCTCCTTGCTAGCGTCCCCCTGTCCCGTGATAGCCTGCTTAATCCTACGGGGAGCATACTCCACGACCACTCGCTCTGTGGACATGGCAGCCGCTATGGCAACACCCTGGGCGCGTCCCAGCTTGAGCATGCTCTGCGCATTCTTGCCAAAGAATGGGGCCTCTATCGCTACCTCCGTGGGCTGGTAGTGCTGCACTAGCTCAAGCACCCGTGCGTAAATGTGGCCAAGTCGTGCGTAGTGATTGGCGAGCTTGCTCAGTGGGATAGATCCCAGAGTTAGCAGGTGAAGCTTACCCTGGCAGTCCTGCGCAACCACTCCGTAACCTAGCACTTGGGTTCCTGGATCCAGTCCCAGTACAGT
>CAUUMS010000041.1:0-9505 GCA_963546395.1 uncultured Bacteroidia bacterium
CTGCTTACGCCGGGCCGAAAGCTCGCGAGTCAGCTCATGTTCCAGCTCGGCCTCCGACTTCATGAATACGTCCAGTATGTGCGCTATCTCCACCTGGATAGCCAGGGGTGGAATGGGCACAGGGATCTTCGCTAGCTGGTGGATCATCATTTGCGATATCCCCATTCCTGCGTTGACATGACTCTGCGCCTCAATCGAGAGCCAGTGATACAGGTACTTGTAGTCGAGTTGCTCCCTATCGGCGATCGTTATCAGCCCGCAGAGGTGAGAGATCGAAAACCGCCCATTCCGATAGAACACCGTCCCTGCGCGGGCCCCGTCCGTCGTCCAAGTGAGAGCCTCCTGATCGAAATCGTACGTCCCAATCCGACCTATCTCCCCCTCGTTCACCGTCTGCGAGCCGTACACAGGGTATGGCCCCTCATTACCCGCTATACGCTTCTTCAGGATAACCCGTCCCCGTCTCAGCGTGGCCACCTCTCCCAGCGTACGCCACTCCACCTCGGCCCCAGCCACCAGCTGCTCTAGACGTGTCATGATGCGGCCCCTCCATGCGGCGAATTAGCCCCCGGAAAGCTCAGCAGCCGCTCCCGGTAGTGCTCATACTGCTTGCGCCGGGCTCGCAGCTCCGCCGGCAGCCCGTCCATCAGGCTATGGCTCAGCGCATGCAGGCGATCTAAGATGCGCACAATTTCCGCCTGCCGTGCCAGCGGGGGAATGGGAAGACGATAGGCTTTCACCGCATTGCTAGAGATAGCTGGGTAGGTCGTACCCTCCTGATTTTCCCTCACATAGCCATTGAACTCCGCGGTCTTCAGCGAGTGGAAGAGGTAGCGCGGTAGCACTTGGGCCACATCAGCCCGCAGCACGCAGAACCCTGTGCTGCAAATTTGCCTGTCCAGGTGGAGCGGGACGAGGCTACAGCGTCCCAGCGTGGGTCGGGTCAGCCCGAAGAGCACGTCCTCGTACCTCATCACCTGCTGCGCCCTACTCGGTGCGCTCTCGGCATCAATCTCATGAAGGGCCGATATACGCCCCGTACCCCGATCCACCGCCGCGAGATCGATGTACAGAAAACGTTGCCCGGCTTTGGTCGACCACCGCACCTTCTCCGTCGTCATGCACACCTCTCCTAGCGTCTTCCACTCCACGTCTTCCCCCTCGAACGACAGCAGCCGATCCCTGTAGTATGCGTACTGCTTACGCCGGGCCGAAAGCTCGCGAGTCAGCTCATGTTCCAGCTCGGCCTCCAGCTTAGTAAACGCATCCAAGATCTCTGCGATCTTCATCTGGACAGCGAGAGGTGGAAGAGGCACTACAAGCTCTTCCAACGCCAGGCGTGGCAACCTGGGCACTGCCGCCTTGCGTACCTGTGACTTCAGATACATCTGCCGGTCGAGCAGCCAATGGTATAAAAATCGTCCTACCAGCCCCTCGTGGCAATGGAAATGAAAGCAATCGTCTGCCGCCCAAAATGCCTCTTCGCTGTACCCGATCTGACCGGCGGCCCCGGCCGCAATGACGAACGCGGTGCCCGCAGGGCAGTTGTACCGATCGAAATACCCCAGCGGAGTGAGCGCATTCTGATATACCGGGTATGCTCCCGCAGCCTGGAGTTGCCTTCTAACCACACGTACACCCCGTGAGATATCGCACACCTCTCCCAGCGTCCGCCACTCCACCTCGGCTCCGGCCAGTAGCCGTTCGAGGCAGCTCGAGGGCTCTCGGTGTAGGGTGTCTCCAGCCACGGCCTTTAGTAATTGCAAACAATGAGTTCACCCACGGGCTTACGTCCCGTGGCCCGTGCGCTCACCGAGCGGTGAACCATAATCTCCGTGCAGCGGTAGCCGGCGTAGAGCTCCCGAATGAGCTCGGTGTCTGAGTTGGATAGCATGAATCGCACCCCCCGCGCCGAGAGGGCATTGCATGCGTCCCGTAGCCGCACCTGGTCGCCTTCCCCCCATCCGTTGCGCACGTAACCGGTGAAGTTGGCCGTAGCCGACACCGGGTGGTAGGGTGGGTCGATGTACGCGAAGGCCTGCTCGGGCAGCTCATGCAGAATCGGCAGGTAGTCGCCGTGCCGCAGCGTGATGTCAGCCTGCCTCAGGTAGCCGCTCATGGCGTGGATCCCCTGCTCGTTGACAATGTTGGGCCGCTGGTAGAACCCAAACGGGCTGTTGAACTCCCCCCGGCGATTCACCCGGTAGAGCCCGTTGAAACACGTCTTGTTGAGGTAGATGATGCGCGAGGCGCGCTCCACGTCATCCAGCTGGCCATACAACCCATCCCGATCCATGGCGCGCACCCGGTAGAAGTGCTCGGGCCTGTTCTCATGCTGGCGTAGGCTCTCGATGAGCGCAGAGGGCGAGTCCCGCACCACCCCGTACACGTTTATCAGCTCATCGTTGGAGTCATTCACTACCGCGCGCGGCGGGCGTAGGGCAAACAGCAGTGCCCCTCCACCCAGGAAGGGCTCGCAGTAGAGCCGCTGCGAGAAGTCGTCGGGCAGATGCTGCACCAGGTGCGGGAGCAACCTGCGTTTACCCCCCACCCATTTCAGGATAGGGGCCACGCGCGGGAGCGCGGTCGATGTGGTGGCAGCGTCGGTCAATGGGCCCCTGCACATGGGTTGTCAATGGTGCGTACTGTTGTCCGGGCCTTTCAGCCCGTGGGCAGTTTGAGGCCACATGTGGGGTTGTCGCCCGCAGATCCCCCGTGGACACCAGCCCCTGCAAAGCTACGCAAATCCCACCGTCCGAACTCCCCCCCGTGCCCGTCCCGGCGTGTAGCCATGCGGACAGGTGCCAGGCGTGCCACTCCACGTCAGAACAGCCGCCACAGCGTGCTCAGGAGCATAGTGATGACAATGCCCATCACCAGCGGTAGCAGGGCCCCGATGAGGGTCCACTTCACGCTCTTCGTCTCCCGGTAGATGGTGTAGATGGTGGTGCTACAGGGGTTGTGCAGCAGGCAGAACAGCATCAGGGACACCCCCGTCAGCAGCGTCCACCCGTTGGCCTGAAACAGGGCGTGCATGGCCTCCTCATTCTCGAACATCACGCCAGCGCCCCCGCCCACACCCTCGATGCCCGTGGAGAGCACAATGAGCATCAGAATAGTGGGTACCACAATCTCATTGGCCGGAATGGCCAGCACGTAGGCGAGCAGTATCACCCCGTTGAGCCCCATCCAGCAGCCGGGCCTGTCGAGCCAGTGGATGAGGTGCGTAGCGATGGGTTGCCCCCCGAGGTTGATGTTGCAGGTGAGCCAGATCAGGGCCCCCGCCGGCATGGCGAAGAGCACGGCTCGCCCCAGCACCTTCAGCGTGCGATCGATCAGCGAGGTGCAAATCGTCTGCCACACCCGAGGACGGCGGTAGGGTGGCAGCTCCAGGTTGAATGTCGATACCTGACCGCGGAGAATGGTGCGGCTGAGCATCCACGAGGCGAAGAACATGAGCGCGATGCCCAGCAGTGCCACCAGTATTACGGCCCCCACGCTCACGGCACCCTGCATGGCAGGCGGCACCAGGGCAGAGACGAACAGCGTGGCTATCATGATTTGCGTCGGCCAGCGGCCGTTGCAGAGCGAAAAGTTGTTGGTGATGATGGCGATCAGCCGTTCCCGCGGGCTGTCGATGATGCGTGCGGCCACCACCCCAGCGGCGTTGCACCCAAACCCCATGGTCATAGTGAGGGCCTGCTTGCCATGGGCCCCGCTGCGGCGAAAGAGCTCATCGAGATTGAATGCCACCCGGGGCAGGTAGCCCAGATCCTCTAGTAGCGTGAAGAGGGGGAAGAAGATGGCCATCGGCGGTAGCATCACGGCCACCACCCAGGCCGTGGCCAGATACACCCCATCGAAGAGGAACCCCGACAGCCACCAAGGCATCCCCACCCACTGGCCCCACTCGTTCAGCAGTGGATGCAGCGTGCCCACCAGTAGCTCGCCGAGCATGGACGAGGGGTAATTGGCCCCGATGATGGTGAACCACAGCACTGCGCCCAGCATCAGTAGCATGATGGGGAAACCCCATTTACGACTGGTGAGAATGCGGTCGATCCGCACGTCGAAGGGGGCCCGTCCCTCGGCGTAACCGTAGCGTACGCATGCGCTGCATATGCGTTGCGCCTCGGTGTAGATGGCTTCGGCTATGATGTCCTGTAGCCGCATCCCCAGCTGCGCGCGAACCTGCTCCACGGCGGTCACGAATTGCGCCGTCCGCTCATCGGGGGGCGACGGTAGCCCAGCCAGCGGTGAACCCTCCTCGGGAGCCTGAAAGTAATGCTCCACCACCGGATCCTCATCGATCAGCCGCAGGGTGAGCCAGCGTGCATTGGCCACTCCCGGAGCCAGAGCCTCGAGCTGCGTGGCGAGATGGGTCACCATCTCCTCTTCCTGGGGCGGGAGCCTGAAGTCTCGCTTGGGCGGGGCGGTGCGTGTCTCCGTGGCCACGGCATCTATGGCCTGTAGCAGCTCGGCAATCCCCTCGCCGGTGCTAGCGCTAGTGCCCACCACGGCAATACCAAGCCGTCGTCCCAGGGCGGGCAGATCCACCTCCACCTTATTGCGCCGGGCCTCGTCTAGCAGATTCACGCAGAGGACGCAGCGTGGGGTGATGGAGACGATCTGTAGTATCAGATTCATGTTACGCTCCAGCCGCGAGGCATCGGCCACCACCACCGTCACCGCGGGACGAGCAAAGAGGATGTAGTTGCGCGCTATCTCCTCATCCTCCGAGGTCGATAGCAGGGAGTAGGTGCCCGGGAGATCTACCAGCCTGTACTTGTGCTCCGCGTAGCGGAAGGCCCCCTCCATGGTGGCTACCGTCTTGCCGGGCCAGTTGCCCGTGTGCTGATTCAGGCCCGTCAGGGCGTTGAATATGGTGCTCTTGCCCGTGTTCGGGTTCCCTGCCAACGCCACGGTGTAGTCATAGGCCTGCGTGCGTGTCCCCAGCCGGTACACATGGTGGGCTCCGTGGCTACAGGCGGCGCATGCGCCCTGGCGTGAGGTGTCTCGGTGGCTACGCATGGCTCATCTCCGATTGCTGTGATGCCACCGTGGGGCCCGAGGGCTCCCTGCGGCGCACCTGGATGTGGAAGGCCTGATCATGACGTAGCGCAATGGACGTGCCACGTATCAGGTAGGCTACCGGATTGCCCAGCGGGCTTATCAGGTCGATGCGCACCGCGCTCCCGGGGACGAATCCGAGGTCGAGCAGCCGGCGACGATTTTGCCCCAGGCATGCGGGCGTGATGCCCACCACCTCGGCCACCTCACCCTCTGCGAGCTGGCTGAGTCGGAACACCCCGTGCAGTGGCTCCTCCTCGGTGGGTACCACCATCACTCGATGCGCCAGCACCTCAGGGAGCGTGATGATGCGATCCTCCAGCTGCACCTGCGCCCCGTTGTTCCCTGCGGATCGTAGCTCGATGGGGGCCCCCACGTAAAACCCAAGCTCCATGATGCGGTGGAAAGCCGCGGCATCCTTGTCGTCCAGATGTTCTACGCAGTAGTGGGCCCGGTGGTTTGGCACCGTGGAGAGCGGTACCCCGCTGCAATGGCGTAGCTCGCCCTGCGCGCTGGGTATAGGGTCGCCGTGCGGGTCGAAACGAGGGTACCCCAGCTGCCGTTCTAGCACCTCTGCCGTGGTGGCATCCAGCTGATGCTCGAGTCGCTCGGCCGCAGCGTGCCAGTTGTCGGGCCGAATGCCCGAGTACTCCGACAGGTATGTCTCCACGAGCCGATGGTAACGCAGCAGCTGCACCGCGTAGCTGAGTCCGGCCTCGGTGAGCGCGGGGGGCGATAGTGACACCAACCCACGGGCAGCCAGGTAGTGGAGCGAGCGTAGGACCCTCCCAGGCCGCACATGCAGAGCCTGCGCCACGGCGTGCGCATCCAGGGTCTCCTGCCGTGCGTGCGCCCCATGAAGCACCTTGAGGATGTCCTCCGCCAGCCGTTTACCCCGCGTGAGACGCACCAGGCGTAGCGCAAAGCGCGGATGGCTAAAGGGCTCCTGATGCCCCAGCGCGTAGAGCCACAGGGACAGCCCCACGATGATAAGCACCAGAACGGCGATGACAATGGCGAGAGCGAGCACCTCGGACGGCGTGAAATTCTATATCAAATGTACGGAAATTTACGCCGAAAGTTCATCTGGAACGCTCTTTTCGTCTATAGACGGGAATACGTTATCTCTATTTCAGTGCTGATTTAGAATAAAACTACGCTCCTATTTCGCGGGTGCATGCGCTGAGTGGCTCTAGGTTCGGAACGTGAAGCTGCTTGCGCAATGTCGTCCGTCCATCGTTCGCACGCCAAGATGTGATGCGGGTTCCAGGGGGAGAGCGAGGCGGAATGGCACCCATCTGCGACGTACCATCGCCGTAGCAACGCCGTATCAAGTCCCAATTTGGTAGGACAAAGTGCGGTTTTGCTGCCTTGTTGGTGCCTCGAGGCCCTTGCGGGGGGTAAGTATTTGCTGCTGTTTTTCCGCCGGAGGATGTGGGGCGAATCGTGCGCATTTGCACGGATCCTCTAGCTGCTGCCAGGGCCTATCTCCGCGGGGGATGCGATGTATACAGGAATTTTACCAACGCCATAGAATGTGCGGCATACGCATGCCTACCTGGTGCGAATGCGGATTGTACCGGAGGCGACGTGGACGATAGATCGGCCTGTTGGCTTACCTTTGCGGCCGCTTGCAGCGTGGGATCGGGGGCGAGAGCTCCTGCGCACCTGCGGACTGCAATCGAATCGTTATCGCCCTGCGGGGCGGATGCAGAGTCCAGACACTGCACAATAAACGGGGCGGATCCGAAAAGCCATACGAGTAGGAAATGCTAACGGTGTTGGTTCTATGAAGTCGTTAAAACTCTTTTCCCTCGCGGTGGTTGCCGCTGCTCTGTTCGCCAGCTGCTCTATGACCATGCCGGTGACGGCCACCAGCAACAAGATTGGTAACAAGGTGGGCACCTCGGTGGGCACGGTGTACCTGGGCTTCCTCAGCTTCGATGCTGACGCGAGCATCCGCACGGCTGCCAAGAATGGTGGCATCTCCAAGATCTCGACGGTTGACATGAAGGTGAAGAATACCCTCGGCATCATCATCAACTACGAGACGATCGTAACGGGCGAATAATTCTGCGGGCTGGGCCGGTGCATCCTCGGGTGCGCCGGCCTTGTCCTTTTCCCTACTATGCGGCGCATCGCCCTCTTCCTGATGGCCCTCGCCCTGGCTGGGTGCGCGGCTAGCGGGCTGCTCTCCTCGGGGGCGGCACGTCGGCTGTATATATCGTTCTACGCAGCCGATCGGGGGGTAATCTACTTCATCAAGGCTTTGCCCGTGGCCGGGGAGAATGCCTCCGGCGATGTCGATTTTACCTTTAACCACGCGGGGCAGATTGCGGACAGCGCGCGGATTAACTTCTCGCTCACAACCCCAGCGTTGGTACGGCAGGTGGATAGCCTCACCATGGCCAACGGGCGCACCAGCGTGACAGTGGTGAATCCCGCATTGCTATTCACCGAGCGGCCAAAACAGGGATTCCTGTCACGTTTCGCAGGCTCGGCGCCTGCGGGTATGCTCCCGAGCCTATTTCAGCAGCCCGAGTGGCGCATCACGGTGTATCACCCCGGAGGGCAGATCGAGTTGATGCCCCCATCGAAGACGCAGCGTAAGATTCGCAGCCTCGACCACTACCTGTTCTCCACCCTCTAACGCACCCCACCGGGGTTGTAGACAGGCCGGTGGAGTCGTACGCCACCCGAATCGGGATGTTCGTCCCCCGGGTGCCCCCACCAGTGGATCGGATCGGCCTTTTCCCCGTTTTCCGATAACATTTTGCGGTGCCCCCACGTTACACAGTAGGTGTGCCGTGGAGTGCCTCTGCGTGCGCATACCTCAGGGCCTGGGGCCAAGGGGGACAGTTTGGCGTATTGGATGAAACATTATAGGGGCAAGGGGGATTTGTTGAGCTGCGCGCAAGGGATGTCTAGCTACGATTTCGTGCATTTCGTCATCTCGCATTTTGCGCAGGGAGCAATTTTGCCGTTGTTCCACTATCTTTGTGGTTGTGATGAGGGGGGTAACCAGTAGCATGTGCGGGAGGATGTTGCGTTGGGGGCGTTGCGTAGGGGCGTTGTGGCTCCTGCTGGTGAGCCTTGCTGTGCGCCCGGCGGTCGCATTGCCGACCGATAGCGTGCCGGTGGATCCGCGCGTGGCACACCTGTTGCAGCTGGCAAAGGATGTGCGCTGGCCCGACCTGGCTAAGCAGCAGAACTTCTACATCGAGGTGATAGGTAAGACGAGCCTCTTCACCCAGGAGCTCAAGGCGCAAACTGAGGGCCTCTCCATTCGTCGTAAGCCGGTGGAGATCATGGTCACGGACAGCTGGGAGGGTCGTAACATGGCCCGCCGCCCGAATATCCTGTTCGTCACCTCGTCGGCTATGGCCTACCTGCCGCAGATTTGCAACTTCTTCTCGGGCTACCCGGTGCTGGTGGTGAGCGAGCGGCCCTACTACCGCGATGGCTGGATGGTGTCTTTCAGCCGCAACATCAATCATGACGGGGCACGCTCGGGGGTGGAGGATTGGAATTATACGATCAATGCGCATAACATCGAAACGATTGCGGGCCTGCATCTGCCGAAGTACCTGCGAGACGGGAGCGTTTCCGCATCGTCGAACCAGGTGGCTGCGTACGATGTGACGACCTCGCGCAGCCGGGGGGCCGAGGTGGAGGAGCTGCGCATGCAGCTGGGGCAATTCGCCGCAGACATCAAGAGCCTTCGTCTTCAGTTGGCGCACCAGAGCGAGGTGATCGCGGTGCTGCGCGACAGCATTGAGCTACAACGGAGCGAGCTTGTAGGCCATCGGGCTTCGTCGCAGGTGCTGCTTGCGGCTGGCTCTTCGCAGGATGCCTCGCAGGGTGCCCTGCTACCACTCACCTATGCGGGTGATGATTCGTCTGATAATTCCGCCCTGCGTGGGGCTTCCGCTGTGGAGACTACCGGTCGGGGCGCGGCACCTTCGGGGGATGGACGCACGGGATTGTTCCTTCTCCTAGGGCTCGCGATGCTCTCGGGGGGTGTTGTCTGCGCCGGGGTAGCTTACAGCCGCACGGCGCGCAAGGCGGCGCAGTTCGTCTCCGAGGTGTTCCGCGATGTGCCGGTGACGGCCAGCATGGCGACGGCCGGGGTGCTGGTGGCGCCTGTGGCTAAGCGCGAGAAGTCTAAGCCGGGTGCATCGGCCTCCCAGGATCACGGTGCGCATCAGGGGCACGACGGTCGGGCTCACGCCGCGGGATTGGCGAACGGGGCTCGGGGAGAGTATCTGGCCACGGTGTCGCATGAGATTCGCACGCCGCTCAACGCTATTGTGGGTCTGTCGCAGTACCTGGCCACGGCCTCGACGGCTAACGAGGAGATGCATGAGGGGCTGGGAGTGATCAACCGTAACGCCTTTGAGCTCAATCGTAAGATGAGCAGCATGGTGATGCTGGC
>CAUUMS010000042.1:0-9333 GCA_963546395.1 uncultured Bacteroidia bacterium
GCGAAGACGATGCGGATCGCAAGAATGCGCCTGCTGCGAACAAGACGGATCACCCGGCTGTGGAGAAGACGCTGTACCGCCTCGTGGTGCCTGAGAAGGTGACGGATCTGAAGAACCAGGCTGAAGTAGCTCTGCACGCCCTGCTGGGGAGTGGCGCCACGATTGACCTGGATAAGATTCCGCGCAAGGTGAGCGGCACGCAAACCACGTTCCAGCTCAACGGGCTGAACCCGAACGGGCTGTCGGGGGCGATGCTGAATAACCTGACCTACGAGTGGACGGCTGGTGCCAACCGCGATGCGCAGTTCAACCTGTTCAACGAGTCGGGTGTCTACGCTTGCACGGTGCACCTGAAGCACAAGATTGCTGGTGGGGAGTATACCTGCTCGTCGACCTCTGATGAGCAGCGGCTCCGCTACACGGTGACCTACACGCTCCTTGTGGAAGGACGCACGGTGGACGTGCTGTGCCTCAAGGAGGGTGAGGAGAAACCGGTTACCATTGCTGCCAAGGTGACCCTGAAGGAGGCCGATGAGCCGCTGGAGAAGGGGACTAAGGTGAAGATGGCGTACAAGTCGTCGAAGGGGGATGAAGAGGAGAAGGATTATACCCTGGAGGAGAATATTGCCGAAGGGCAGTCGTTCGACTATGAGTTCTCCACCAGGCCGAGCTTTGGCATTGGTGACCACAAAGTGGAGCTGAAGGCCACGTACGAGGATGTGCTGGGCGATAAGTACCCCTCGGAGCTCGGTACGCTCGACATCAAGATGGGATTGCAGCCTGACTTCCATTTCAATCCTGATAAGGTGGTGGTTTCGGGTAGCGAGTACCAGATCGATGCTCCCAAGCTCCCCGAAGGGCCTACGTACACCTACAGCTGGAACAGCGGTCAGTTTACAACGCCATCTATCGTGGTGAAGCGCACGGGGGCTTACGAGCTCACGGTGACGACAGACCGCGGCTGTATGGCCTCATCGGTGATCAACGTCTTCTTCGGGAAGAAGATCTCCTGGACTGTTCAGGGTTCCGGTTCGGTGGTGGTGCAGCTCATCGACGTTGACGGTAACGTGGTGAAGCAGCTGAGCAATGGCGACGCGGTGGCTGAGAGCTCGAAGGTGAAGGTGATTGCTACTCCGCGTGAGGGCAATGAGCTGAACGCAGTGGTGATCAACGAGCGTCGGAAGACGGCTCCTAGGAAGGGGTACGAGGAGATCATCGAGGTGACCGAGGATCAGAACATCGTCGTGACGTTCAAGGAGACGGATGGGGATGAGGATACAGCGGTAGAGAGCACCTTGCTGGATGAGGCTTACTGCACGACTCCGTTCAACCAGACGTTGGTGCTGTTTAACACGCAGCATGTGCTGACCTACGAGGTGATCAATCAGGTGGGTGTTCAGGTGATGCAGGGTGACAACCGCGCTGGGGCACCACGGATAGAGCTATCAACGCCCACCCTGGGTGAGGGGCTCTACCTGATACGCCTGCATGGCACGGATGGCAGCGTACGTACTCTGAGGGCGATACGTAGCCGCTAGGGTACGGTAGACGAAGTGAAAGCGGGTGGGGATCGCGCTGATTCCCACCCGCTTTTGCTTCATGCCGCAGCGCATTGCCCTGGTCATCGTCCGGGAATTTGCTACATTCGCGGGGCGTGGGGATAGGAGCCAACTCCTTTTCCGGGAGGGGATTTTCAAATTGCGGAATGGACTACAATACACGGCGTGAATCGCTAGTGCTTCCCGAGTATGGGAGAAATGTGCAGCAGATGGTGGACAGCCTGCTGCAAATAGAGGATCGGGCGCGGCGGACAGCACAGGCAAAGGTTGTCATCCGCGTGATGCTCGCTCTGGCTCCACACCTTCGCAGCCAGGAGGACTGCGAACGGCGCCTCTGGGATCACTTGCACGTAATGTCGGGCTTTCGCCTTGAGGTGGATGGCCCCTACCCCGCACCGGTACCCGCAGATATGGTGCGTCACCCGCAACGCATGGAGTACCCTGCCCGCACGGTGCGATCGGATCATTACGGGAGCCTCGCTCCCCGAATGCTCGAAGCATTGGCTGAGCTGGCAGCTAAGGAGGGGGTGAACCCGGCGGAGCAACTCCGAAGGGTGGCCAACCAGATGAAGCGGAGCTACCTGCAATGGAATAGAAACTCGGTGACCGATCAGGAGATACTGAATGATCTTCGGCGCATGTCGGGGGATCGCCTCTCGCTGCCCGATGATACACGGTTGCTGGATTTGCAGGAGCTTGCCGCATCTCGTCCCGCATCACGGGCTAAGAGTCAGCCAGCGAGTGCGGTGAAGGTGGTACGCAAGAAACGTCGTAAGCATCGTACGTCGGGGGCAGAGTGATGGAGACCTTTCGCATAGAGGGCGGACGTAAGCTCAGCGGCACGCTTACGCCGCAGGGAGCAAAGAATGAGGCCTTGCAGGTGCTCTGCGCCTCACTGCTCACCGATAAGCCGGTTACCATTTGCAACCTGCCGCGCATACACGATGTGCTGCGGCTCATTGAGCTCCTGGAGTGGCTCGGCGTGTCGGTGACGTGGCTCGATGCGCACACGTGCTGCCTTTGCGCCAAGGAGCTACATCCCGAGGCGATGGCGAGTGCCCAGTTTCGCCAGCAAGCCGGCTTGCTGCGCGGGTCTATTATGCTGGTGGGCCCGCTGTTGGCCCGTCTGGGCGTTGGGTTCGTCCACAAGCCCGGGGGTGACATGATAGGCCGTCGGCGTCTCGACACGCACCTTCAGGGCCTGGTGGCACTGGGGGCTAGGCTGGACTATGACGAGGCGTTGCACGGTTACCACGTGCGCGCTGATGTTCTGCGGGGTACCTACATGCTGCTCGATGAGGCCTCGGTGACGGGTACGGCTAACATCGTGATGGCCGCCGTGCTGGCACAAGGGCGTACTACGATATTCAATGCGGCTTGCGAGCCGTACGTACAGCAGCTATGTCGTATGCTGGTCTCCATGGGGGCTCGCATCGAGGGGATTGGTTCCAACTTGCTTACGATAACGGGGGTGAGCGGTCTGCTTGGCACTGAGCACCAGTTGCTACCCGACATGATTGAGGTGGGCTCTTTCATTGGCATGGCTGCGCTCACGGGGAGCGGGATCACCATACGCAACGTGGGATTGCAGCATTTGGGCATTATCCCCCTCTCGTTTCAGCGAATGGGGATTGAGATTCGCTTTGACGGTGACGATATCGTCGTTCCACCCCAGTCGCACTACCAGATTGAGACGTTCCTGGATGGCTCCATCATGACCCTAGCCGACGCACCATGGCCGGGGCTCACGCCCGACCTACTGAGCGTGTTCCTGGTGGTGGCGACACAGGCTCGGGGATCGGTGCTCATACACCAGAAGATGTTTGAGAGCCGTCTCTTCTTTGTCGATAAGCTTATCGACATGGGGGCTCAGATCATACTGTGCGATCCGCATCGTGCCACGGTGATAGGGCTTGATCATCAGGTGCGCCTCCTGGCTCGTAGCATGTCCTCGCCCGATATTCGGGCTGGGGTAGCACTGCTGATAGCAGCGATGGCTGCCGAGGGGGTGAGCACGATATCTAACGTGGAGCAGATAGACCGTGGCTACGAGGCCATAGACACCCGCCTCAATGCCATTGGGGCTTCTATCACCCGGGTGCATGCCTAGATGGGGCTGGGTAAAATGGAGTTGCGTTTCCAGTAGCGTTTGCAATCATGAGCAAGAAAGTACAGGAGCAGGATTCGCAATCTTGCGAGGAGCGAGTGCAAGAGGAGGTTGTGGCTGCTGAGCAGTCGACGAGCGAGGCTCAGGGAGACAGCGCATCATCGGAGGCCCAGGCAGAGGTACTGGAGACTCTGCGTAAGGAGCTGGAGGAGCAGAAGGGGCTACTCGAAGAGCAAAAGAAGGAGTACCTGTACCTGAGGGCTGAGTTTGATAACTACCGCAAACGGACGCTCCGCGAGAAGGCTGAGCTTGTTACCCAGGCGGCCGCAGAGACGCTAGGTAAGCTGCTGCCTGTGGTGGATGACTTCGATAGGGCATTGCAAAGCTCGGAATCCACGGATAGCGTGGAGGCCTTGCGTGAGGGGTTGGTGCTCATTCATAAGAATTTGAAGGCTTTTATGCAGGCGGCTGGGTTGACGGAGATACAGGCGGTGGGGCAGCCGCTCGACACCGACTTTCACGATGCTGTGACGAAGATTCCCGCCCCCTCTGATGAACTGAAGGGGCGCGTGGTGGATGTCATCCGCAAGGGTTATATGCTCAATGGCAACGTGCTACGGCATGCGCAGGTGGTGATCGGCGAGTAGGAGAAGGCCCTATTGGTAGCGTTGCGTGCGGGTGTGGGGTTTGAAAATGGATGAGTGCTAAGCACTGATGGATAAACGTGATTATTACGAGGTTTTAGGGGTAGACCGGAAAGCATCCCTGGATGAGATCAAGAAGGCGTATCGCAAGAAGGCCCTTGAGTATCATCCTGACCGTAACCCCGGGGATAAGGCTGCCGAGGAGAAGTTCAAGGAGGCTGCCGAGGCGTACGAGGTGCTCAGCGATGAGCAGAAACGCGCTCGCTACGACCGATTTGGTCACGCAGGCGGGCCTGCGGCGAGTGGTGGCTTTGGCGGCGGTGGCATGTCTATGGAGGACATCTTCTCCGCATTCGGTGATATATTCGGTGGGCAGTTCGGAGGCTTTGGTGGGCAACGGGCGCACCGCTACGAGCGGGGTAGCGACCTGCGTGTGCGTCTCAACCTCACGCTCGAAGAGATAGATGGCGGCTCACGCCGTAAGATTAAGCTGAAGCGTTACGTCCCCTGCAAGACCTGTGGCGGCACGGGGGCTGCGTCATCAAGCGCATTCAAGACGTGCCCGCAGTGCAATGGCACTGGGAGCATTACGCAGATGGTAAACACCCTCATGGGGCGAATGCGCTCATCGACTCCGTGCCCCAATTGCCACGGGGAGGGACGTATCATCTCCGAGAAGTGTAAGGACTGCCGTGGAGAGGGGGTTACCCTCTCCGAGGAGACCGTGACGGTGGATATACCTGCAGGGGTATCGGATGGGATGCAGCTCTCCATGCAGGGGCAGGGGAATGCGGCTCGACGCGGTGGACAGCCTGGCGATCTTCTCATCGTTGTGCAGGAGGAGCCACACGACACCTTTGTACGTGAGGGCAATGACCTCATCTACAATCTCCGTCTATCGGTGATGCAGGCTGTGCTGGGAGGGGAGATCGAGATCCCAACTCTGGGCAGTAAGGCTAAAATCAAGATACCGGCAGGCACTCAGCCTGGGCGATTGCTACGTTTACGGGGTAAGGGACTTCCGATACTGCAAACCCGGCAGCGAGGCGATCTCCTCGTGGTGGTGGATCTGTACATTCCCTCGTTGGTTAGCTCGGCCGAAAGGCAGCAATTGACCCAGCTGGAGGCTGGGGGACATTTCACTCCACCTGCCCAGTCGCGACTTTCCGAGCACACGCTACTCGATCGACTCAAGGGGTTATTCGATTAGCCAAACCACGACAACCACGGCGCATGAGGTGTCAGCAGCGCGCTGTGAGTACCATTTGACCCGATTTTCTTAGCATATCAGAATACGCATAGCCCATGAAGGTTCAGTCTACAATTCTCATCCTCTTAGTTTTACTTCTGGGTGGTCTACGCGCCTGGTCGTGCACGAGCTATCTCATCACCAAAGGGGCGACCCACGATGGTTGTACCATGGTGAGCTACGTGGCCGATTCCCACACCCGCTACGGTGAGCTCTACTTTCTGCCCCGGGCTAACTGGCCCGCTGGGAGCATGGTGACACTTTACGATCGGGGTACGGCGAAGCCACTGGGTCAGGTGCCACAGGTGCCGCACACGTACCAGGTGGTGGGATTCATGAATGAGCACCAGGTGGCAATAGGGGAGTCCACGTTCGACGGGCGTCCAGAATTGCATGACACCACGGGCATTGTCGACTATGGCAGCCTCATGTTCCTCGCCTTGCAGCGTGCGCGTACAGCTCGTGAGGCTATACGTGTCATGGTAGAGCTCGTGGAGCAGTACGGTTATGCCAGTACGGGGGAGTCATTCTCCATCGGCGACCCTAAGGAGGTGTGGATCCTCGAGATGATTGGTAAGGGGATCGATTTGCAGTATGACAAGAAATCACGCACCCGGCGCAATGCGTCCCGAGGTGCTGTGTGGGTGGCACGCCGCATTCCTAACGGGTACATCTCGGCCCACGCCAACCAGGCCCGCATTACCCAGTTTCAGCTCTCTGACGGTGCACACTCCATCAGCAGCCAGCAGATGGATAAGCTGTTCCTCCCCTCCATCGAGGTAGTTTACGCCCACGATGTGATCGATTTCGCCCGCAAGAAAGGCTATTTCCAGGGGGAAGACAAGGATTTCAGCTTTGCTGATGCCTACGCTCCGCTGACGTTTGGTGCTATGCGCTTCTGTGAGATGCGCGTGTGGACGATGTTCAACCGCCTAGCGAATGGCATGGATGCCTACTGGGGCTACGCTCAGGGGCTCGATACGGTGCGTCGTCTCCCGTTGTATGTGAAGCCCAATCGCAAGCTGACACCACAGGATCTTTTCGCTTGCATGCGGGATTGGCTCCAGGGTACTGAGCTGGATATGAGCCGTGATGCGGGTGCTGGTCCGTTTGGATTGCCTTACCGTTGGCGGCCACTCACCTGGACGTATGGGGGCGACACTTACTTCAACGAGCGGGCTACGGCTACGCAGCAGACCGGATTCTCCTTTGTGGCTCAGATGCGCAGTTGGATGCCTGATGCCCTGGGCGGGATACTCTGGTTCGGGGTTGACGATGTCTCCACCACACTCCACATGCCCATTTATACCTCCATCACACGTCCCCCGCAGGTGCTAGCCTCAGGCAATGGTGACATGCTGCGCTACTCCAAGACGGCAGCTTTCTGGACATTTAATCGTGTTGCCCACTTTGCCTACCTCTTCTACAATCGTGTGCAGCCAGACATTCGAGCCGTGCAAACTGAACTAGAGGATCGGTTTGCTGCCTTTATTCCGGCTATCGATGTGGGAGCTGCGAGACTCTGGGCTAGCGATACGGCGCAGGCAGTGGCATTCCTCACCGACTTCTCAGTGCTACAGGCTAATGCTGCGGTAGCTCGCTGGGATGAGCTTGCTAACTACCTGTTGGTGAAATATCTGGATGGCAATGTCAAGCAGGAGGGGAAAGACGGATTCTTACGCAACCCGTGGGGTAATCCCATGCCGCCGCAGTTCCCTGGTTACGACGAGGCCTGGAAGGCGCAAGTGGTGCGCGATGCAGGCTCCCGTTTGAAAGAACCTGCCCGGTAGCATTTCTCTCTATCCATGCATTTACCCCACGCGCCGGGATTCCCCGAAAGGCGTGCAGCTCGTTACAGATCAGTGAAAAGCCATGTATAGGACACACAATTGCGGTGAGCTCCGTTTGGCAGATGAGGGCAAATCAGTAACGCTTTGCGGCTGGGTGCAGCGGCTGCGTAAGCTCGGTGGCCTGCTGTTTGTCGACCTGCGCGATCGCTGGGGTATTACTCAGCTCGTGGTGGACGATGCCACCGATGCCCTCATGCAAAAGGCAGAGTCCCTGGGCCGTGAGTGGGTAGTGCAGGCGACGGGCCTCGTACGTGAGCGTTCCAGCAAGAATGGCCATCTGCCCACGGGAGATATAGAGCTGCTGATTACGGATTTATCAGTGCTCAATCCGAGCGAGTTGCCCCCGTTCACCATAGAGACCGACACTGATGGGGGTGATGAGCTGCGCATGCGCTATCGTTACCTTGACATCCGTCGCGAACCCGTGCGTGATGCCTTGCTATTGCGCCATCGCATGGCACAGGCAACGCGTGAATACCTCAATGCGCAGCAGTTCTGCGAGATTGAGACCCCATGCCTCATCAAGTCGACCCCTGAGGGTGCCCGCGATTTCGTCGTACCGTCACGTATGCATGCGGGGGAGTTTTATGCGCTACCTCAGAGCCCGCAGACATTCAAGCAGCTGCTCATGGTAGCCGGCATGGATCGCTACTACCAGATCGTGCGATGCTTCCGAGATGAGGATCTGAGGGCTGATCGGCAACCTGAGTTCACGCAGATCGATTGTGAGATGGCCTTCGTGGAGCGTGAGGACATCTTACAGGAGTTCGAGGCCTTCATGCGCCATCTATTCCGTCAGGTGAAAGGCGTGGAGTTTGGTGCGCCCTTCCGCCGTATGCCCTATAGCGAAGCTATGGCGCGCTACGGTTCCGATAAGCCCGATCTCCGTGTCGCCATGGAGATTGAAGAGCTTACCCCCCTGCTAGCAGGTAACGGATTCCCGCCTTTTGCGGGAGCCGAGTACGTGGGTGCCATCTGCGTGAAAGGGGGGGCTGCGTACACCCGTAAGCAACTCGATGCGCTCACCGACTACATTAAGCGGCCTCAGGTGGGGGGCTCGACACTCGTTTACGTGCGCTGCATGCCTGAGGGGGGATGCAAATCGTCAGCCGACAAATTCTTCTCAGCCGAGCTACAGGAGCGCATGGCGCAGCAGTGCCAGGCCAATCGGGGCGACTTGCTACTACTTATGGGTGGAGCGAGGCGGGCAACGCTCACTGCTCTCGGGCTATTGCGCCTTGAGGTGGCTAGGCAGGAGCATTTGCTCGATCCCAACACATTCGCCCCGCTATGGGTTGTCGATTTTCCCCTGCTGGAGTGGGACGAAGAGTCTCAGCGATTCTTTGCTATGCACCACCCATTCACGGCACCAGTGGCTGAGGATCTCCCGCTCTTCGATAGCAACCCTGGGGCTATCCGTGCCAATGCCTACGACATGGTTATCAACGGGACAGAGGTGGGGGGGGGCTCCATTCGTATTCACGATCGTCAGCTGCAAGCTCGCATGTTCGAGGCGCTGGGGTTCACACCTGAGTTGGCCCAGGAGCAGTTTGGATTCCTGATGAATGCCTTCCAGTACGGTGCGCCGCCCCACGGTGGTATAGCATTCGGTTTCGATCGCCTGTGCGCACTCTTCGGCGGGAGCGACTCGATACGAGATTATATTGCATTCCCAAAGAACAATGCGGGGCGTGACGTGATGATATCTAGCCCGTCGCCCATTGCCTCTGCGCAGCTCGACGAGTTGCAGCTCGCAATCCGCAACAATCAGGCGTAGTAGCTTGAGTTTGGTGCGTAGCAGATGAAAAGGATAGACTTTTAACTCAAAACAAGAAAAGATGAAAGTAGTTGCTTTTGTTATCGGAAATGATGATTATTTTGAAGGTGCTCAGCTAAAGTGTGCTGTAAATGATGCCTCGGAGAT
>CAUUMS010000043.1:0-7483 GCA_963546395.1 uncultured Bacteroidia bacterium
CTACATGCGAACTGCAGTGCCCCTCTATTTCTTGCGGCAATAGTAGCAAGAATATCCTAGCCTGGTAGAGTAAATCGAGGCTTTAAGGGCAATTTATATAGATTACAAAGCAATAAAAACGGTAATCTCTTACGAATCAACTGATTACAATAAAAGGGGTATCTAAAACTGGGGTAAAACATACCCTTGCAAAACAAAGAAACTCTTCCGCAGACACCCCCACGTATTGCGGGGCATTATCCCGTATATCAGTGATTTGCGTATGATTCCTCACAATTTTGAGCCAGCCAATGCGTGTGCACTAGCTCTCCTCCCGCTACCACGTGTGATGGCACGGCGCACCGCAGCACGCCCTCTCGTCATCGGAACATCCTGTAGTAATAGCGGCTCCCACCTATAACCTCGGGGAGACGAGGTGCCTGCTTAGCTCAGCATCTGCTGAATGCGTGCCAGGGACTCCACAAAGTGCTGCACTTCAGCCACAGTATTGTACATGGCGAACGAGGCCCTCAACGTCCCTGACAATCCGAATCGCCTCATCAGTGGCTCTGCGCAGTGAGTACCCGTGCGCACCGCTATCCCCATCTTATCGAGGAGCGTTCCCACGTCATACGGGTGCATCGTGGATGAGTAGAGCGACAGTATCCCGGCATTCGAGGCATCATACCCCAGCACCTGAAATCCCTTTAGCTGCGACACGCCGTCATACGCCAAGCGTAATAGCGCATTCTCATGCGCCACAGCATCGGCTACACCCACAGAGCGGTAAAAGCGTAACGCCTCCCCAAGTGCAATGGCCTCATTGTATGGCGGTGTACCAGCCTCTAAGCGGAACGGTAGCTCAGCGAATGTGGTACCCTCGAAAGACACAGTGCCCACCATGTCACCACCACCCTGCCATGGGGGTAAATTCTGCATCATTGCGAGCCTCCCCCACAGGATACCCACCCCGGTAGGGCCATAGATCTTATGCGATGAAAAGGCGTAGAAATCGGCCCCTAACTCCTCCACATCTATCGGGGCCATGTGCTTAACACCCTGGGCACCATCCACAAGCAGGAGAGCCCCCGCAGAATGCGCCATATGGGCAATCTCGCGTATCGGGTTAACACGTCCCGTCACATTGCTCACGTGCGCCACGGCCACTAGCCTCACGGGCGATTGGAGCAGCTGGGAAAGAGCCTCCATATCCAACGAGGCATCATCACGCACTGGAATCTTTTGCACCGTAAGACCCTTCCGCTGGGCGATGAGCTGCCAGGGCACCAAATTGGAATGGTGCTCCATCTCCGACACCAGTATGACATCACCTGGCCTGAAATAGCTCTCACCGAGCGAACTGGCAAGCAGGTTGATACTGGCCGTGGTGCCTGCCGTAAATATCACCGACCGGCGATCGGGGGCCCCGAGGTACTCAGCCACCGTGGCTCGGGCTGCCTCGTAGGCCTCCGTGCTCTCCTGACTCAGGCTGTGTACCCCGCGGTGGATGTTAGCATTGGTCTGGAGATACGTACGCTCCAGCGCCTCCATCACGCAGCGCGGCTTCTGCGTCGTCGCACCATTGTCAAAGTATACAAGGGGACATCCCCATACCTCACGGCTGAGAATAGGGAACTGTTCCCGCAAGACCTCAACTGGAAATATTTCTCCCATTTCACCCTTGCGTAGAATTCAGCACACAATAACGGCAGCTACACCCTGTAAGGGCAATTGATGCAGTAGGAGTTCTGCTCACCCTCCAGGCGATTCTCCACCTCCTGCCTTACGTGCTCTCTGAACGGCTCTGGGGCCACCGCATTCACCACGTCCGACACAAAGGCCGACATGAGCAGCCGATCGGCTGCACGGGCGGAAATCCCCCGTGAGCGGAGATAGAATCGGGCATCCTCATCGAGCTGCCCCACCGTGGCCCCGTGGCTACACTTCACATCGTCAGCATGAATCACCAGCTGCGGACGAGTCCGCACCTTCCCACACTCGCTCAGCAGGATGCTAGCCGATCGTTGGTAGGCAATCGTCTTCTGCGCCTCCGGCTTGACATCGATGATGCCATAGAAGACACTCTCGGCCGCACCATCCACCAGATTCTTATACAGCTGGCCGCTGCTACACTCGGGGGCACAGTGCTCCACCAGCGTATGATTATCCACGTACTGCGAGCCGTCTAGCAGCGACAACCCATTCAAATGGCACTCAGCCCCAGGGGCTAGCAGTGACACGTAGAAATTGTTCCTCAAGAAGCCACCCTGAATGGCCAGATTATTCGTTTGCAACCTAGCCCCACCGAGTGTCTGCCCGAACAGATGCAAGACCTGTGCCACCTCGTCATGCACATTTTGCAGCAGCGTGAAGCACAAGTCAGCCTGCTCATCCACTCGGCAGTCCAACCTCATGTTGTCGAAGTACTTGTGCAAACCGCCAGCCACCGGGCACAGCACCACCTGGGCTTTAGCCCCACGTCCTAGGCTGATCACATTCCGCGAGGCCACTGCCCTGTCGACATCGCCGCATAGGAAGTCCACAATCTGAATGGGCTTCTCCAGTTGCACACCATCTGGCACATGGATAAAGAAACCATCCTCAGCCATCAGCGTGGCCATAGCAGCGAGCCCATCGGGCATAGCGTCGCACTGTGCCTGCTCCAGCAGCTGCGGATAACGCTCAGCAATCCTACGGATGCTACCGTATAGGAGGCCATTCTCAAGCTCAAAGCAATCGTCTCCCCCGGCGTGGCAGAACTGGCCATTCACCAGGTACACGGTGTACCCATCGAGCTTTGGCAAGGTGATGTCTTGGAAGACGTTCTGCAGCACGCCAGCATCCGCCTGCACTGTATTACCCCCGCTGTACGCACGCCCCAGCACGTCCTCCAAGTTGGCATAGCGATACGCCTCGCCCTTCCGGTCGGGTAGGCCCACGCGCTCGAGCGCATCGCATGCCTTAGCCTGCAATGACAGCCAAGCATCACGCCCCGCGCCCGATGCATCCATCACCCGCCGCATCTGACGCTCTAGGAGCAAGGCCAATTCGGGATGTATATTCAGAATTGCCATTATCGCCTCCTAGTCCTCTTTGAGCCAATCGTAACCCCTCTCCTCAAGCTCCAAGGCCAATTCGCGCGTGCCCGACTTCACAATGCGCCCGTGGTAAAGCACGTGCACAAAATCTGGCACAATGTACTCCAGCAACCGCTGGTAGTGCGTTATCAGTATGACAGAGCGATCGGGGCGGCGCAGCTTGTTCACCCCATTGGCCACGATGCGTAGCGCATCGATATCGAGCCCCGAGTCGGTCTCATCCAGGATAGCCAGCCGCGGCTCGAGCACTGCCATCTGGAAGATCTCATTCCGCTTCTTCTCACCCCCCGAAAACCCTTCATTCACCGAGCGTCCTGCTAGATCCGTGCCCAGCTCCACAAGCTCACGCTTCTCGCGTATCAGCTTCAGGAAGTCGGCCGCAGCCATCGGGGGTTCCCCACGGTACTTACGCTGCGCATTCACCGCGGCCTTGAGGAAGTTGACCACCGATACGCCGGGTATCTCCACCGGGTACTGAAATCCCAAGAACAGGCCCTCATTGGCCCGATCCTCAGGGGCTAGTCCCAGCAACTCCTTGCCATCAAACAGCACTCGTCCGGCCGTTGGCACGTACTGATCTCGCCCTGCCAACACCGATCCGAATGTGCTCTTGCCCGAGCCATTGGGCCCCATAATGGCATGCACTTCCCCCTCTCCCACCTCCAGGTTGATACCCCGCAAGATCTCCTTACCATCGATCTCAGCATGGAGATTTTCTACCTTCAGCATCATAATCACACGGCCATGTTACGCGCAACAGCTGTTGCAATTGTCCTCAAAAATCGTCATCCAGCACATTCTCTACTAGTCGCTCCCGTCATGCACCGGTATAACGCATGCTACTATCATTTGTTTACGCCTGTAGCAGGGCAATCCGAATGCCTTGCAGCCTTTACCTCATGCCGCAAAATCAGCACCTACGTCGTGTCTGGCAATCCAAGGCCCAGCCTGTAATACACACCCTCCAAATCGTTAACCGTACTAGCCATCACCAGGAGCTTATCGTACGCATTCAAAGCGGTACTCCCGTTAGGCATAATGAACTGGTCTCCGCGGCTTATCAGCACTATCAACGAATCGGCGGGCAACCTCAGTGCCACCAAGGGCTTACCAAGGGCCGGGCAATCAGCCGGAAGCTCTATCTCCTGCAACTGGCTCTGAAAATTGTCCCGCTGCTCTATTGCCAACGGATAAAAGACCTTCTCTGGCACGGGGAAGTCAACCCCCAGCCACGAGGCCATACGCGTCAGCAAGGTTCCCTGGATGACCACCGACAGTATCACCACAAAGTACACCACGTGCAGTATCACCCGGGCGACCTCTCCCCCCACCCCATCGCTAATTGCCAGCAGCGGATACAGTGCAAACACCAGGGGAGCAGCCCCCTTGAGGCCAGCCCATGAGATGAAGGCCTTCTCCCGCGCTGACACCCCACGAAATGGCAGCAGGGCCCCAAAGACTCCTGCACAACGTGCCACGAAGATGATCGCCAATGCCAGCAACACCCCCGGGATAGCCACATGAAGGATGCCCCGGGGCTCTAGAATCAACCCAAGGGCCACGAAGATGAGGATCTGCATCAGCCATGCAACCCCATCGAAGAACTTCAGCGTGCTCTGCTTATGCATGAACGGCCGATTCCCAATCATGATGCCCGCCATGTACGAGGCCATCAGCCCGTTGGACATCGCCAGCTCGCTCACCGCATACGTGAACATCGACACAGAGAGGATCAGCACCGAAAAGAGACCCTCATACTGTAGGCTCACTCGGTTGATGAACCGTAGGGTCAGATACCCGATGATCAAGCCGATAGCGGCACCGGCCCCCAGCTGGTACACCAGCTGCAACGCCAGTTTCCAGACCGGGACACTCCCCCCCGTCACCCATCCGATGGCTGTGACGGTCAGCAGCAGAGCCATCGGGTCATTGCTCCCCGACTCGAACTCCAGTAAAGGGCGCAGCCGATGCTTCAGCCCGATGCTCTTGGAACGTAGCACCGAGAAGATGGCGGCCGCATCCGTGGACGATACAATAGCTCCCAGCAGAAACGCCTCTGCAAATGTGAAGTCGAAGATAATCCATGCCGACACCGCCGTCACAAGGGCCGTGATCAGCACGCCCACCGTGGCCAGCGAAATGCTACGCCCCAGCACAGGACGCACGCTCTCGAGCCTGGTGTCTAGTCCCCCGGAGAACAGGATTATAGACAGTGCCATAATCCCGATCTTTCGCACCCACTCGTAATCGCTCACCCGAATCAAGTCGAGTGCCGATGGGCCAAACGCCCACCCCAGTGCCAAGAACAGCACGAGGGATGGCACCCCGATCCGACCACTCGTCTTGCTCGCTAGAATGGCGAGGAAGAGAACCGCCGAGAGGATGAGCAGCCCGTAGGTGGGAGAGGTAAAATCCATGCGCTGCTACTTGGCCTCGGAGCCTTGCACCTTCGCCATGAAACGCTCCCCGTGCACCACAAACCGAGTGTGTTCCCCGCGCGCTAACACTCGCTCACCATCCGTCGCCTCCACTCTGAACTCGATGCGCCGACCATCAGTGCTCAGCACTTCTGCCCGTACATGGGCCATGCTATCCACCGCCGAGGCCTGGAGATGCTCAAGCTCAATGCGCACCCCCACCGTCGTATACCCCTCGGGCAAGCACGGTTGCACCGCCCGCAGGGCTGCCTGCTCCACCAGTCCCACCACGCGCGGCGTGGCCAGCACGGGAAGACTCCCCGATCCGTACACCGATGCCGTATCATCGGGCGTTACCTTGTAGTCGAATTCGCACAAGGTGCCCACCGGGATAGTAATCTGTAGCTCGCCCATAGTGTTTAGTCCCCTTTACCATTATTGCTCGCAAAATTACGACTTTTTACCCTCGCATTCAGGTAACCGACCAGGCCACATCACCACGCATGCGTACCCCGTTTGAGGAGGCTCAGCCCTAAACCCCATCCGTCGGAAGGCTGAGCAATGCCCCTCGGGCCAATTCTCCATCCCAAGCCGTCCTCCCACAAACAGGGCGATATCACGGGTTTATGCCTACCTTTACGGTTGCGAATTAGGCTTGCTACAACAGATTCTGCAACGGTTACCATGGAGAACACCCCCAAACGATACCTCATCACCGCGGCATTGCCATACGCCAATGGCCCGCTACATATCGGGCACCTAGCAGGGGCCTACATCCCGGCTGACATCTACGTTCGATACCAACGCATGCGAGGCCGCGATGCGATTTGGATCTGTGGCTCCGACGAGCACGGCGTACCCATCACCATCCGCGCCAGGCAAGAGGGCACCACGCCACAGGCTGTGGTGGACAAGTACCATGCGCTCATCAAGCAATCTTTTGAGGACTTCGGAATGTCCTTCGACATCTACTCGCGCACCTCTTCACCCGTGCACCATCAGACCGCGGCCGACTTCTTCAAGCGGCTCTACGACGAAGGCGTATTCATCGAGCAGGAGACCGATCAGTACTACGACACCGAGGCCCAACAGTTCCTGGCCGATCGCTACATCATGGGCACGTGCCCGCACTGCGGCAACGAGCGGGCCTACGGCGATCAGTGCGAGCGTTGCGGCTCGAGCCTCAGCCCGGCCGACCTGCAAAATCCTCGCTCCATGCTCAGCGGAAGCCAACCCGTGCTGCGGGCCACCAAGCACTGGTTTCTACCCCTCGACCGGTATCAACCCACCATCCAGAAATGGATCCTCGAGGACCATAAGGAGTGGAAGGCCAACGTCTACGGCCAATGCAAGAGCTGGCTCGACCAAGGTCTACAGCCACGTGCCGTGAGCCGCGACCTCCCCTGGGGCGTACCCGTACCGCTACCCAACGCCGAGGGCAAAGTGCTCTACGTGTGGTTCGATGCCCCCATCGGCTACATCTCGGCCACCAAGGAGCTCACGCCGCGCTGGGAGGAGTACTGGAAATCCCCAGACACCAAGCTCGTGCACTTCATCGGCAAGGACAACATCGTCTTCCACTGCATCGTCTTCCCCACCATGCTCATGGCGCATGGCGGCTACATACTGCCCGACAATGTGCCTGCCAACGAATTCCTAAACCTGGAGGGCGAAAAGATCTCCACCTCCCGCAACTGGGCCGTGTGGCTACACGAGTACCTTGAGGACTTTCCCGGCATGCAAGACGTGCTCCGCTACACGCTGACGGCCAACATGCCCGAGACCAAGGACAACGACTTCACATGGCGCGACTACCAGTCGCGGAACAACAGCGAGCTGGTAGCCATCTTAGGCAACTTCATCAACCGCGCCCTGGTGCTGGCGCAGAAGTACTACCAGGGCATCGTCCCCACCCCTGCCAACCTTGAGGAGGTGGACCGCAATGCGCTGGCGCAAATCGAGCTCCAGCGGCACGCCATCGAGCACGCC
>CAUUMS010000044.1:0-6996 GCA_963546395.1 uncultured Bacteroidia bacterium
CCTGAGTGTCGTTGTTAACGGCCTCATCAAGGAGAATCCGACATTCGTTCTGCTGCTGGGGATGTGTCCTACACTTGGGACGACGACCTCGGCCATCAACGCCATGGGCATGGGCTTTGCCACCGCTTTCGTGCTCATATGCTCGAACGTGGTGATTGCAGCCGTCAAGAGTCTGATACCGGACAAGGTGCGTATACCCTCCTTCATCGTGATCATTGCCACCTTCGTGACAATCGTCCAGATGACCATGGAGGCCTACGTCCCCGCCCTGTACAAGAGCCTGGGGATTTACATTCCGCTCATCGTGGTGAACTGTATCATCCTCGGTAGGGCCGAGGCCTTTGCCGCAAAGAACAACGTCTTCCGCTCCATGCTCGACGGAGTTGGCATCGGGATAGGGTTCACGCTGAGCCTTACGGTGATTGGCCTGGTGCGCGAATTCTTGGGCACGGGGATGATGTTTGGGTTCCCCATCTATCCCATTGCATTCGGGCCCATGCTGTTCGTCTTGGCACCGGGTGCCTTCATCGTGCTGGGCTACCTGCTGCTGCTGTTCAATCGTCTGGTGAAAAAGTAGAAAACGTAGACGACCATGGAGTACATACTCATTATTATCGCAGGCGTTTTCGTCAACAACATCGTCCTCTCACAGTTCCTCGGGATATGCCCATTCCTTGGGGTCTCGAAGAAGGTGGACACCAGTGCCGGTATGGCGGGTGCCGTGCTGTTCGTGATGACGATTGCCACCATTGCCACATGGCTGATCCAGAACTACGTGCTGGTACCTTTGCACGTAGAGTTTCTGCAAACGATAAGCTTTATCCTCGTCATTGCTGCGCTTGTGCAGATGGTGGAGATTATCCTGAAGAAGGTTAGTCCCTCCCTGTACCAGGCACTAGGGATATTCCTTCCGCTTATCACTACCAACTGCGCCGTGCTCGGGGTGGCTGTACTCGTGATACAGAAGAATTACAACCTACTCGAGGGTGTCGTTTACTCGCTGGCCAATTCCATCGGCTTTGGCCTAGCCCTCGTAGTCTTTGCCGGTATGCGCGAGCAGCTCAATCTGGCCAACGTGCCTAAGGCTATGAACGGAGTGCCTATCGCCCTGTTGACAGCGGGCATCCTGGCTCTGGCCTTTATGGGTTTCTCGGGCGTGGTATAGTTACCGGGCTCCTCGGTACTTCGGATGCGCGAAGAGGCATCTCCCGTGCATCCCGCCGGAGTCCCGATCGTATGAAGGAGGCCGTCTCGTGGGGCTAATGATGTTCCTACGTGGCGGCCTTCCCGTATCATCCGCTTACGTCCTACGGCGTTAGCCACCTGGCTGGGGGAATGGTCTCACGTGTGGGGCATCCTGGGGTGATTTGCTTTCCTTAGTACTATTAGGTAGTTTCGCGTTCCCGGTGCGCTCTTAGAGAATGCGGTGCAGCCGGAAACGGTCAAACGCACACTGGCACGATGCCTGCGATGAGAAAATGGCAAATTGAGGATTCGGCCGAGCTGTACAACACGCGCGGCTGGGGGGTCAACTTCTTCGCTATCAATGAGCATGGGAATGTGGAGGTCAGACCCCGTCCCGAGGGGCCTGCTGTCGACCTGAAAGAGGTCATCGACGAGCTCACGTTGCGCGACGTGAGTTGCCCCGTGCTGCTACGCTTCCCCGACATCCTAGACAGCCGTATTGAGACCATCGCCAACTGCTTTTCCCTGGCAGCCCAGGAGTACGATTACCATGGCAAGAACTTTGTAATCTACCCCATCAAGGTCAACCAGATGCGCCCCGTGGTGGAGGAGATAGTGGCGCACGGCCAGAAGTTTAATATGGGCCTCGAGGCCGGTAGTAAGCCCGAGCTCCATGCGGTGATAGCCCTCAATGCCAACAGCGACTCCCTCATCATTTGCAACGGCTACAAGGATGAGAACTACGTGGAGCTCGCCCTCCTGGCCCAGAAGATGGGCCGCCGAATCTACATCGTGGTGGAGAAGCCCAACGAACTTCGTCTCATCATACGGGTGGCCAAGCGGCTCAACATTAAGCCCAACGTGGGCCTGCGCATCAAGCTAGCAAGCTCGGGCAGTGGCAAGTGGGAGGACTCTGGAGGCGATGTATCCAAGTTTGGACTCACGTCCAGCGAACTGCTAGAGGCCTTGGACTACCTGCGGGAGAACGACCTCCTCTCGTCCCTGAAACTCCTCCATTTCCACATTGGCAGTCAGGTTACCAAGATTCGGCGCATCAAGCTTGCCATTCAGGAGGCTGCCCAGTTTTACGTCCAGCTACAAAGGCAAGGGTGTACTGTGGAGTTCGTGGACATCGGGGGTGGCCTCGGAGTGGACTACGATGGTACTCGCTCGGCCAACAGTGAGAGCTCCATGAACTACTCCATCCAGGAGTACGTCAACGATGCCATAAGCGCGCTGGTGGATGCCAGCAACAAAAATGACATACCCCATCCCAATATCATCACTGAGTCGGGCCGTGCGCTCACAGCCCATCACTCGGTGCTAGTGTTTGAGGTCATGGAGAGTGCCAGCCTGCCCGAGTGGCAGGAGGGCGAGGAACCCGCCAGCGATGCCCATGAGCTCGTGCACGAGATGTACAAGCTCTTACGGGACATCAACGTGCCCAATCTGCTTGAGACCTGGCACGATGCCCAGCAGAATCGTGAGGAGGTGCTAGATTCCTTCCCCCGCGGTCATATCGATCTGGTCACGCGGGCGCAGGTTGAGAAGCTATTCTGGGCCATAGCTCGACGCGTAGAGGCCATTGCCAAGACGCTGAAGCATGTGCCCGAGGAGCTGAGTGGTATGTCGAAGCTCTTGGCCGATAAGTATTTCTGCAACTTCTCGCTATTCCAGTCCCTGCCAGATTCCTGGGCCATTGATCAGATCTTCCCCATCATGCCCATCCATCGGCTGCACGAGAAACCCGATCGCCTGGCCACCATTCAGGACATCACCTGCGATTCCGATGGTAAGATCGAGAACTTCATCTCGACCTCCAATCGAGCCTACTGCCTCCCGTTGCACTCCATCCGTCGGGGAGAGCCCTACTATATTGGGGTCTTCCTCGTGGGGGCCTACCAGGAGATCCTCGGCGATTTGCACAACTTGTTTGGCGATACCAATGCGGTGCACATCACCCTCACCGCGAAGGGGTATCACATCGACCAGATCATCGATGGTGAAACCGTCGACGAGGTGCTCGACTACGTGCAGTACAGTTCCAAAAAGCTCGTGCGCACGGTGGAGTCATGGGTAACCACCTCCGTCAAAAAGGGCCTGATCACAGCCGCAGAGGGCAAGGAGTTCCTGTCGAATTACCGGTCGGGCTTATACGGGTACACGTACCTCGAGCGTTAGCCATCATCCCATTCTGCTATCATGGTGGCTAGCGCATCCTACATCGATTTCCACTCGCATTTGACGGACTCAGGGCAGCCACCGCAGCCCAATGTGGTGTACAGCCTCTCCATCGTGGATGTCGAGCGGTTACCCGCCGACGGGCTATACACTGTGGGCCTACATCCGTGGGATACCGATCGCCCCAATGCCTACAAGCTCGTTGAGAACCGACTGCGGCACGAGTTAGCCCGGGAGAACTGCCTCGCGCTGGGCGAGGTGGGCCTCGATCGCCTGCGTGGTGCGCCGCTGCCTGTTCAGGTTGAGCTCCTCGAGTCGCAGCTACGCATCGCCCGGGAGATGGAGATGCCCGTCGTGATGCATTGCGTGCGTGCATGGGGGGAGCTAGAGTCATCCGTGCGACGTGCCCACTTCGAGGGTGCGAGAGCCCTGCACGGCTACCAGGGCCATTGCCCCGTGCTGCAAGAGCTGCTGGAGGCCGGGTGGTACATCTCCGTACGGCCAAATCACGACGGTAGCCTACCTGCTCAGATCGTAGACATCCCCGAGCAGCAGCTCTTCCTAGAGTCAGACGGGAGCGGTATCCCCATCGACAGCATCTATCGCACAGCCTCCCGAATGCGGGGCACATCCATTAGCCTACTCAGTCGAGCCGTCAGGCGCAATGCCGGGCGATTCTTCCGCTGGCCCGAGTAATATCCCCGTAAGCCGGTGGACAGTCTCATCTCGGAGTGGCAGCAGCGTACGCATATGCTGCTCGGTGCAGAGGCGATGGCCCAGCTCCAGCAGGCGCACGTGCTCGTGGCAGGCTTGGGGGGCGTGGGGGCCATTGCGGCCGAGATGCTTGCCCGCGCTGGCGTGGGTGAGCTCACCGTGGCCGATGCCGATAGGGTGCAACCCTCCAACATCAATCGTCAGATTATCGCACTCCGCTCCACGTTGCACCGTCCCAAGGTGGACGTGCTGGCAGAACGCCTGCTGGACATCAACCCCGACCTGCGCATCCACCGGGTGCACCAATTCCTGGCCGATGAGCCACTAGTTACGCTGGCGAGCGCGAACTATAGCGCAGTCATCGATGCCATAGATACCCTTTCCCCCAAGGTGTTCCTTATCAAGATTGCCCTTGAGCACGGCAACCGGGTGATTAGCTCCATGGGGGCTGGTGCTCGCCTGGATCCCACCAAGATTACCGCCGGCCCATTTTGGGCTGTGGAGCATTGCCGCCTGGCTAGCACAATGCGTAAGCGCTTCCGGCGCATCGGATTCGTGGAGGATTTCACCGCCGTGTACTCTACCGAGCTTGCCACTGCGCAGGCCGTGGTGCACAACGAGTCGGAGCGCAACAAGAAGAGCAGCGTAGGCTCCATCTCCTACATCACCTGCATCTTCGGCGCCATGGTTGCCGGCGAAGCGATACGGGCCATCATCCAGCGTTGAGGGCTACCCTCCCCATGCATCATGGGGCTGCGGGGGGCCATTGAATGCCCTCACATTCCTGCGTGAGAGCATGCCCACGGCACCCATTGCCAATCCTGTGGGCGTAGATGCAGCCACAGCACCGTGTCCATCCCTACAGGATGTTGTCGAGGTAGCTCTTACGCTTCTCGTATTTCAGGTCGCGCAGGATGTTGGACTTCACGTTGATGCGAAAGCTGAAGCTCCGCAGCGTCCCGAACGGCACCAGATTCAGGAACATCTCCCAGCAGTGGAGGTCGCACCCCACGTTGAAGCTCGTGACGTTGAACGTGAGCGCATTGATGTCGTAGCCCGTCGTGAAGCCGATGCGCCACCGCTCTGCCAGCGTGAGCCCCCCGTTCACAGATACCGTCTGAATCGTGCTGGCCCGCTCCCGTTGCGCGGTGTACGTGTAGTGATAGCCGAAAGATAGATTCCAGGGGGCCTTAAAGTTGGCATACTGGAGCATGAGATACTCCGGGTACAGCGGGGTGCCATTCGCCGTGTACGCGGGCAGGTACCCGATGGGCATAATCGGCCGCTGCTCCCCATTTTTCCCCTCTATCGCCCGGTCGAGCGAGAAGTTGCAGCTCAGGCTGAACTGCTGGAATCGCAGCGGGCGACGCGTCTCATGGTAGTAGTAGCGATTGTACGCATTCCCCTTGGCATCCAGCGCGTAGGGCGAAAAGCTGCTGCTTGCGTTGATGTTGAAGAAGCCGAAAAGTCGCGTGTAGGCCGATACGCGCACGTCGGACCACTGCATCGAGTCGGCCAGGAAGTTGTAGGCACTCGAGAGGCTGAGGTTCTCCAGCAGCGGAATCTTCTTTGCCTTTTGCGTCGAGTCGGCGGGGGCGGGGCGTTTCATCTCGATGTTATTGCCCAGCGAGAACGTGAGCGTCCCCGACTGGCCACGCGGTGGGCCCCCATATATCCCCTGCTCGAAGATGGAGTAGGTCTGCATCTCCCCCTTCGCGTTGGCCTGCACCTGACGGTAGCTCGTGAAGGGCGGCTTGCTGAAGTCGGGGTGATACGACAGGCTCACCGTGGGGGTCATCACGTGCCGTATCGCGGCTATCCACGGGTTGCTGCGGAATGCGTACATCCCGTAGAGCTTGGTCGAGGCCCCGAGCGAGGTGTTGAAGTGCCAGGCGCGGGCAAATCCCTGCACCGTGTCCCGCACCGAGGTCCCACGTGCCGCATCGTAATGGTAGCGCACGGTTTGCAGGTACCACGACTCGCGGTAGGTCACCGCCGGCGAGATGTTGATATGGTTAGCCAGCGTGAACGATGTGGAGAGCGAGGCGTTGTGATCCATGCCGTTACGCATGCGTCGTAAAGCGTTGCGTGTGAACAGCCGATCCTCTTTGATGCTCAGTGAGTTCCTCAAATTCGATCCGTAGCTCAGCCCGATGCGCTCATACCAGCGTTGCTTGCCCACCTGCCGCGCCCGGCGGAACGGGTAGATGCGCGACATGTTGAGCGATAGCTGCGGCAGGGTGAGGTTGACAATGCTGTCGCGGGTGCTCTGGGAATGATTGATGGCTGCGCTGATGCTGAACGGGGTGCCCGGGAAGCGTTGCGTGAGCGCAATGGACGACAGGATCTGGTTGTTCAGGTAGTCCTGCGGTGTGCGCGCATTGAACCGGTTGTATGACGAGGAGCCAAACGAGACGTTGGCCGAAAAGTCCGTGTTGGGGTGCGACGTGCGATCCTGGGTGTGCGACCAGTTGATCATGTACGAGTTCGTGCCCACGTAGTCCGTGGCCCCCTTGTGCCCCGTGCGCACGCTGGAGTAGTTCACCGCCAGCCGGCCCGTGAAACGGTAGCGCAGCGCGTAGCGCGTCTCCACGGCCGCATCCCACGACCCCTTGGAGTAGTACCCCCCCGTCATGGTCACATCCATGTAGTCGTTCAGCCCCAGGTAGAACCCCGCGCGCCGGATGAAGAACCCCCGGGCGTCCTCCTCGCCGTACTCCGGCAGCAGTATCCCCGAGGAGCGTTTGAGACTGTTCGGGAAAAAGCCGAAGGGGATAAATATCGGCGTGGGCACATCGGCGATGGTCAGATATGCCGGGCCCGTGATGATCTTGTCATTCGGAATCACCTTCGCCTTGGTCAGCGCCAGGTAGTAGTGCGGGTGGGGAAGGCTACAGGTGGTGAATTTCCCGCCCG
>CAUUMS010000045.1:0-5984 GCA_963546395.1 uncultured Bacteroidia bacterium
ATCCCTACCCGTCTTGCGGCAGACAGTGTCTCCTCCTTATCCGATTGCGTGTGCGTGGTGCACAATGCGGGAAAGTAGGACGGGGCGGTCTCCATGTTGCAATGATACGTGGTCACCCCACTCTCAAACAGTATACGCATCGCCCCCTCATCTAAGAGCCCCAGCGATGCGCAGCACCGTAGGTCGGGATTCGCCCGCTTAATGCCACGGTAGATCTCAGCCACCTGCCTCACCTCCGGCTCCGACATGCGACGGCCGCTGGCCACAAGTGAAAAACGACCTATCCCCTGCTTACGATCGCTGCAAGCACGCTCTATAGCCATCCTGGCATCCACCAGCGCATGATGGCGAGCCCCCGTGGCGTATCGCACGCTCTGTGCGCACCACTTGCAATCCTCGGGACACCCTCCTCCCTTTGCGCTGATGATGGAGCAGGTGTCAAAGTGCCGCCCCATGCGGTACTCTGTGACAGTATGTGCAGCCTCGTAAAGCTCACGCCTATCGGACAATGCGAGCAGCTCCAGTGACTCTGTCCAACTCACACTGCCTCCCTGCAAAATCCGCTGTACAATCCGTTCCAGCATCCTACCTCACTGCAATGTTCCTAATCGCACACCCCCTCAAGAGTGCAAAATGCCCCTTATCTCCAGATTGAATTGGGCAGTAGCCAGCGACGCAAAAATACGTGCCATCCATAACTCGCTCGCCTTGCCGCCATATTACACGTACACTCTGGCGATGTCGTACGGCGAGCCCTGCTATCGAACTTTGGGAATGGGGCAATCCGGCAATGCCTCTACCTCCAACACCCTACGCGTCGTGGCTGCGACCCGATAGCGATTGTCAATACGCAGCCCCACCACCCATACGATATGCTCGCCGCTCATGAGCACCAGAGTCCTCCGGCGACATGGTGGTATCACCTTCACATCGGTCAGCAGATCGCTCACCTTCTTGTACCCCCGCATCCCCAGGGGAATCAGTTTATCGCCATCCCTCCAGTGGCGAAGCTGCAATGGCATCGTCAGCGCATCGGCATCCAACAACGCTCTCCGTCCCTGCGAGCACTCAGAATGCGCCGAGCATCCATCAAAATCGCCTGGCTGCCTATCGACCATTCGCAGGCTCAATAGCTCGTCCCGGTCGCCCACCCCGTAGTTGCGTACCTCCCCAGGCGATAGCAGCTCATGCTCCGCCCGCTCCACTACGTACAATTCTCCCCGAGCCACGTAAGCGTCGCAAGTGCCACCCTTCACGCATGCCCCCGTATGCCCATCACGTAGGGCCACAAGGGTGTTGCGCACCTGGCTGCGATTGAATCCCCGAGCCGATAGGCACTCGCCCAGCCACCATTCAGCCAAACGCTGCCGCCCATCTTGACAAGCCTGATTCCAGGGGAAGACGAATGACGTGCCTTGCCCCACACTATCACCCCATAACCGTTCCGTCACCTCGAGCAATGCGCCATGCGCCACTCTTGCAGACTCTGCGGCACGTAGCAGATTGCTCACAGCTTGCGGGTTCACCGCCTCAAGCGCAGGAACCACATGATGCCGCACGTAGTTACGGGTGTACCGATCGCTCAGATTCGACGCATCGGTACGGTAGCTCACCCCCATCTCTTCAACCCACAAGTCGAGGTCAGACGGCAGGAGTCCCAGCAGCGGCCGCACAACATGACCATTCCGAGCCGGAATAGCCCCCATACCTCGCAATCCGCTTCCGCGAGCCATATTCAGCAGCAGCCCCTCGGCCACATCGCCGGAATGGTGCGCAGTGGCAACGTGCGTGCAACCAAGCTGCAATCGCAGCTGCTCAAACCAGTCGTAACGTAATTCACGAGCGGCAACCTGGATTGAGCACGCACGCTCTCGGGCCCACGTCTCAGTGTCAAAACGCCGCACATGCACCGGGATTCCCATCCTATCGCACACCTCCTCCACCAACGCCTGATCGGCATCCGATTCGGCCCCGCGTAGGGTAAAATTGCAGTGCGCCACAGCCAGCGGCCATCGGCCAATGTGGTGCAAGATGGAAAGCATTGCCATAGAGTCACGTCCCCCACTCACGGCGAGCAGGGGACGAGCATCCTGGGGCAACAACTCCTGCTCCTGAATGTAGGCCAAGCAGGTCTCACGGATACGCAGGGCTCCCCGAGGCTCCAGTCGTCGCTTTGCTCCCATTCCCCAATCTTCCAGCTAGCGCATATCTCCACCAGGATTGAGGCTACCGCGATGCCTCTACCAGGCCCCACTACAACACGCTACAGCATCACTTCAGGCCTCGCTGCTTGCGTATCGCCTCGTAGGCCTCATTGATAGCCTTAAAGCGTTCTGCTGCGGCCTTCGCCTGCTCTTCTCCCTGGGCGGTGAACTTGTCCGGATGCCACTGCATCGCTAACTTACGGTACGCATCGCGCACCTGGCTATTGGTGGCATCCGACGTGATACCTAGCACAGAGTAGTAATCTGGCACACGGGTCGCGTAAGTGTCCCACATGTTCGTGTACTCCGAGGAATTCAGCCCTATTCCGTGGCCTATCGTGTCCAGCAGGGCATGCTCTCGAGGGTGTACATTACCATCAGCCTGGGCCAGACCGAACAGCATCTGCATCAGCATCACCCGCTGCGCATGGGACATTTGCATGCGAATCTGCTGGCAAGCCATCGCTATGGGTAACGGCTCGCTTAGCAGATCTCGAAGCATCAGCAGAGCGGGCTGCACGCCGTTTGGGCCATAGAGCCTGCGCAAGACACCTCTCGTGTAGTCGAGCTCCGATCGCATGATGCGCCCATCAGCCTTCATCATGGCGGCAAAAAGCACCAAGACAGGGTCGGCCAACGGTATAGAGTACGACGTGCTATGCTCCCGAGCACGTCCACCCCTACTGCCAGACAAAATGAGGTAAATCCCCAGTCCTAGGAGAGCGAAAAAGTAGTTGCGTGTAATCACCACCAGCACGACAGTCACGATGGCGATGAGACACCCCGAGGAGTTTCGATTCACGATCGCTTTTTCGACTTAGTCCTCATGACGCGCACTAGCTCGCTCAGCTCTACCTCCAGATTAGGCCTCCCGTCATTGTTTATGAAGTACGTGCCAATGCGGTTGTACTCCTCATCATCCCCTTGGGCAGCCATGCGGGCTACAATCTCCGAGACGCTCGCTCCATCTCGCTGCCGTATCCTGGCCATGCGCACCTCGGGGGGAGCCGTAACCACTAGCACAGCGTCCAAATACGATTGCCACGACAGGCGAGGCAGCAGTGCCGACTCAAAAAATATCATCGTCCCGTAGCTCGCCAAGTCGCACCACGCCTCGTAGTCGGCCAGTACGGCGGGGTGTATCAAAGCGTTCAGCTCAGCCAGCAGGGACTGGTCGGCAAACACGCGACTAGCCACCATACGCCGATTATAGTGCCCCTGCGCATCGTAAGCCTCCTCGCCGAGCAAGGACACGATACGCTTCCGCAACGTGCTATCGACCTCTACCAATCGCTTAGCCCGCGTATCCGCATCATAGACCGGGTAGCCCCACCGCGTCAGATACTGAGCCACGTAGCTCTTGCCGCTCCCAATGGGCCCCGTTATACCGATTCGTCTTCTCTTCTTCATCTATCGCGCTTTACGCTCGAGATAGAGCCCAGCATACTTAGGCTCAAAATCGATATTAAAGGCCGCTGCTGGCGCCTTCGTGATGCGCAAGAGCAACGGCGAATCAGCCGCAAATGGCACGTAGTGCGCCGTCACTCGAAATGAGTCGGCACGCACTGCGTCATACTGCGCAACGGGCACGTTACAAGTGAGCTGTACCACCGATGGGAGCAGCGTCGCCCGTAACGAATCGGGCAACCCGTCCACCACGATAGGCAATCGTAGGCGTTTCTCTGAATATCGGGCCACCGAAATCTGATACGTCACCTGATCCACCTCGTAATCCAGATCGGGCGCCGCAGGTAGCGATGCTACCCCATCACACGTGGCGTGAAGCTCACCAAGCTCCAACGGCTCCGTCTCTACCACCCCATATCGTTCCACCGAAGCCCGCGGCCCAGCTATCGATACGCTATCGGGTTCAATGCGCACCGGCCCCAGCTGCACGCACTGCTCAGCTATGCTAAAGCGCACTTGGGCCTGCACGGGCCTCCGCGCCCGCATAAGCTCGCTGAAACGCAGGTGCAACGAGTCGGAAACTACCCCCTCAAAGGCTATGTCAGAGGACAGCTGGCCACTCAGCAACCCCTCAAGTTGCTGCCGATCGATGACGGCACGCCCAGAGGCATCAATAGCCAGCATCCGCCACATATCCCGCAAATTTATGTGCAGCGGGGTCAATATCCCAATGTGCCTATACCAAAGGAGCACATACCCCGGGCCTCGCACGCGCAAACCCACCTGCCGCACAGGATCGCCCACAAGCAGCTTACCTGGCGGGTGATTCTGGAATACGACCGGGAACTCTACATTCGTCGTGTACTCATGGTTGAGCTTGTGCAGGTACCACAGCACCGTTGCGATGGCCACGAAAACGATGAAACGTCCCGTGCGCCATCCACGATGCCTACCCCACCCCGCCAAACGCCGCCCTTGGCGCGCAACAAGGCGGTACAATACCTCTAAGCGCCCCCGTAAGCCACGCATAGGCAGGCCCTGCGTCAAAGAATCAACAGCTCGCCACTACTTGGCACTCGTGGGCTGCGTGGCCACATCCCCAGCGTCACGGTACACGCTGTTCTTCAGCACGCGTATCGTGGTGCCATTGCTAATCTCCACCTCCACGCTGTCAGGGCGCACTTCCACAACCTTAGCGAATATACCACCCGCCACAACAACCCTATCACCCTTCGAGAGCGACTCCTGGAACTTACGGAGCTCCTTCTGACGCTTCATCTGGGGACGAATCATGAAAAAGTAAAAGACCACCACAATCAGGAGGAGCATGGCGAACGACGGCAATGCGCTCCCGCCTGCTGCTTGCAAAACCACTAGGTTCATATTCACTTGCTATTATTGGTGTAATTCAAACTGGACATCACTCTCCACATGGGCCAGCACCCACACATCAATCCGCTTGCGCACCCCATTGGTAGCAAGCCGCACAAATTTCAGCTCATCGCCCTCTGCCCCCGAGGCGCTAAATGCCACCCGAAGCCGACCAGCCTCACCCGGGGCCACACGCAGCTCCATCGGATTCACCGAAAGGCAATCGCAGCTCAAGGGTTCCACCCCCACCCACAACTCCTGCCCACCCGTGTTACGCACAACCACCGTCTTCTCCACCGTCAGGCCTGCTCCCACCGTGCCGTAATCCAACACCGAATCCAGCACGCACGCCACAGGCGGACTCACCGCCTCGTCTCCGCTCGTCTTGGGGCGAACCTCACACCCGAATACGCACACCAGCGATGCCACGCAACACGCAAGGGAAAGCAGCACCCTGCACTCCTTCAATGTGCCACGTAGGCTACTCCCCCTGAAGCCCAATCCCTGTCTTCTGTATCGCACCCTCGCGCACCAACGCCTGGGTAAGGTTATCCAATATCCCATTCACGAACGAGGGACTCGAGAGCGAGCAGAATAGGTGTGCCAGCTCTATATACTCGTTAATCGTCACCCTGCGCGGGATGTCTGAGAAATTCACCGACTCCGTGACAGCCATCTGAAGGATGAGCATATCCATCACAGCCAGCCGCTCCATCTCCCATCCCCGCGTAAATCGAGCCACTGTGGCCAACGTTTGCTCTTTCTGAAGCACGCTCAACCCCAGAAGCCGCAAGGCAAAATCCCTATCAGCCTTCTCCAGCTCGTCGACAATCAGCACGCGATTAGATAGGCTCTCTTGCCCACCACGTTGTAGCTGCCCTCTGATGGTGTGCAACACGGTGTCCAAATCCACCGAGAGCCAGCCATCCACATCCTCCACTGCCTCCCGAAATGCCTCTACACCCTCGAGCCAACCATAGAGCTCATCAGCAAAACGCAGCT
>CAUUMS010000046.1:0-3347 GCA_963546395.1 uncultured Bacteroidia bacterium
CCGCCTCCAGCTCCGCCTCCAGCTTAGTAAACGCATCCAAAATCCGCACAATCTCAGCCTGCACGGAAAGAGGAGGGATGGGTATTAAAAACTCTTCCAATGCCAAGCGTGGCAACCTAGGCACTGCCGCCCTGCGCACGCGTAACTTCAAATACACCTGCCGATCGAGCAACCAGTAGTATAAGAATCGTCCTATCAGCCCCTCGTGGCAATGGAAACGAAAGCAATCATCGGCCGCCCAAAAATCCACCTCGCTGTACCCTATCTGGCCAGCGGCCCCAGCCGCAATGACGAACACAGTGCCTGCGGGACAATTATGGCGATCCAGATAACCTAATGGGGCAAGGGCGTTTTGGTATACCGGATAGAGCCCCGTCGACTCGAGCTGACGTCTGACCACACGGACTCCCCGTGAGATGTCAGCCACCTCCCCCAGCGTACGCCACTCCACCTCGGCACCAGCTAGCAACTGCCCCACCCTATCCATCATGACATCTCCCGCTCGGTGCTCAACGCTGGTAGCTACCGCTTGCTACTGGCCCCCTCCAGATCGGCAATAATCCTATCGATCTCGTCACGCAACGCCTGCTCGCGGGCCACTATGCCAGCTATCTCCTCGTTGAGCTGCCGGATGTCTATCGTCTCCTGCACCAAGGCCAGCTCCACGTAGGTAGCCACCGAGAGGTTGTACCGCTGCGCCTTCACCTCCTTGCCCGGCACCAGCCTCGAGAAATGCGCCCTGTCCTGCCGGGCCGCGTAGGCCTCCACGATGTTATCAATATTCTGCTGCGTCAGCTTATTCCCGTTAGACACGGCGGTGCACTCCCCGGTGGCATCAATGAACAGAATCGTGTCATCGGGCTTCGACTTGCGCAGCACCATGATGCATGTCGGGATGCTCGTGCCGAAGAACAGCTTCTCGGGAAGCTGAATGATGCAGTCGATGCAGTTATTCTCCACCAGATACTTCCGTATCTTCTGCTCATTCCCACCGCGGTACATCACGCCCGGGAAGCAGACAATGGAGGCCGTGCCCCTATCATCCAGGCACGAGAGGCTGTGCATCACGAAGGCGAGGTCGGCCTTGTTTTTGGGTGCTAGCACCCCGACGCACATAAAACGTTCGTCCTGCAACAGGGACGCGCGCCCGTCGCCCTCCCAGCGGATGGAGTACGGCGGATTGGACACAATCACCTCAAAGGGCTCCCGATCCTGGTGCTGCGGGCTTACCAGCGTGTCGCCGATCCGGATGTCGAACTTGTTGAAATCGATATCGTGCAGGAACATGTTAATCCGGCACAGGTTGTAGGTCGTGATATTGATCTCCTGGCCGTAGAACCCCCGCACATGCTCCTTGCCGAGCACCTTAGCCGCCTTCAGCAGCAGGGAACCCGACCCGCAAGCGGGGTCGTAGATCTTGTTGATATCCGTGCGCCCATGCGCGGCGATGCGCACCAGCAGCTCCGACACCTCCTGCGGCGTGAAGAACTCCCCGCCGCTCTTCCCCGCATTCGAGGCGTACATGCTCATGAGGTATTCGTAGGCATCCCCGAACGCATCTATCGAGTTGTCCTGGTAGTCGCCCAGCTGCATGCTGGCCACCCCATCCATGAGTTTCACCAGCTTATCATTACGGCTCCTCACGTTCTCGCCCAGCTTCTTGCTGTTCACGTCGAGATCATCGAAGAGCCCCCTGAGGTTCGCCTCGCTAGAGCACCCCTGCGAGGAGGCCTCAATGCGCTGAAACACCTTCACCAGCGTCTCATTAAGGCTTGCATCCTGCGCCGCCCTAGCCCGCACATTCTCAAAGAGCTCACTGGGCAGAATGAAGAAGCCCTTCTCATTCACCAGCTCCTCACGCAGCTCCTCGGCCTGCTCATCCGACATCTGGGGATAGGTAAAGCCGGGCGGCATGTGACGATGGATGTGCTCCACCAGATTCTCCGAGATGTAGCGGTAGAACAGCATCCCCAGGACGTACTGCTTGAAATCCCAGCCATCCACGCTGCCACGCAGGTCGTTAGCAATCTTCCATATCGTGCGGTGCAGCTCAGCCCGCTCTAGCTCCTTCTTGTTATCCATCGCTCGCTCTTCACTGCGCGCTGCGTGGGCAGCGCGCACCGTTCATCACTGGGTGACAATTCGGCAACCGGCCACCGCACCCTCACCTTGAGGGGGTGCATGCCGTACCGGAACGCAAATTTAACGATTAGAATCGTAGCCCCCACCACGGGCACGCATTCGCAGTGCTATCAGCTGGTGCATGGTGTCATGCCACAAAGTGACGGGGGTGCAAACAGGATCTCGCAATCCCGTTGCACCCCCGCAACCTCAAAACACACTGCAACACCGTTCCCTCGCCCAAACGAAGACGGAGGAAGTACCGAAAATGTGGAGCTGGCGGGACTCGAACCCGCGTCCAAACAAGGAACCAGCCGGCTTTCTACATGCTTATCCGACGCTCAGTTGTCGGGCGTGGCCTAGCGATCGGCGACTACAACCACACCTTATCCCCTGTGTTTCGCCCGCGTGGCGGGGCTCCGCCGCGGACTATCCCCGTATTGCTGGTGCCTCTATCCGGTGCGTGACGGAGCAGCACCCACCGAGAGACATCTCGTCCCCGCAATTCCTATGCAGGGATTGAGCCGATTACCACTGTGTAGTAATTAGGCAGCGAGAGCGTAAGTATTTTCGCCAATTAATTGTTCGGGAACTCAGATTTACGAGCTAGCGTCCCGAGGCTCGGCATGCTTACCAACCCTTTCTGCTTGCTGTCAAAACCAAACTCAGCCCCAGTACGTCAAAGAACCTATACTGCGGCGGGCTGCACCCGCCGCCTATCATCCTACCCCAGGCGGGGCTGGAATGTATACTCTTGCCCCACGCCGTCCGCCGTGGACACCATGAGCTGCACCCCTTGCAAGGCCAGCAGCCCAGAGGCCACGCTCAGCTCAAGAGCCGCCTCGGTGGAGGCATCGGAGAGGTCGAGCTGCAATGGGGCCCTACCCTCGCTGTACAACGCCTCGAGCTCACGGGTGGATAGATTGGTAGAGGCGCTACGCACAAAGCAGGTGAGCCCCCCCCCTATGGCCATGCAGCCAAACTCCACCACCCCCCAGTGCGCATTGCGCATCACCACGCCGAGCAGCGTGTCGAATATCGTCGTCAGGTTCCCCGCATCCGCCAGCATCGGCTCTCCCACCGGGCCCACGATGGCCGAACGCACCGCCACCTTGCCCACCAGACCCAGCACCTCGCTATAGCTACGCCCCGTAGCCTCCACGCTCGCCAGCACCTGCGGCGCATGAAGCTTAGCTGGGCACACCTCCACCTCGCACGAATCCAGA
>CAUUMS010000047.1:0-2986 GCA_963546395.1 uncultured Bacteroidia bacterium
GTAAGGATACGGCCGATGCGCTCAAGAGCCTGGATGCAGCCACGTTCCTCTCTGTGTTCGAGGGAGTACCCCGGTATGAGCTACCCGCCAGCCAGCTGGAGACTCCACAGCCACTAATCGACGTGCTCACGGCATCATGCCCTGTATTCCCCTCGAAGGGCGACTTTCGCCGTGCCGTGCAAGGAGGAGGACTCAGCATCAACAAGCGGCGAGTGGAGAGCGCTGAAGCCACGCTCACAGCCGAGGATGCGCTCAACGAAAGCTATATCCTCGTGCAGAAGGGGAAGAAGGAGTACCACATCATCCATCTATCGTAGCCGCATCACGGGAGTGCCAGGAAGGGACGCAAGCTATGAGCCCTCTATTCAAACACTTCACGCCCATTGCGCTGCCACACCGCGTGGCCGACAGGTTCAAGTTCCTGAAACGTCGCCGCGTGGAGGCTATCGTTTTCCTGCTGGTGATGTGCGGATTCTTCGGGTATCTCGGGCATGTGATGGGTGCCTCGAACCTACTGAATTCAATCATGAAGACGGCGTTCGACAAGCTGACGAACACCGTTCTGTACATCATGGGCATCACCGTGCTCTCTGGGGCTCTCGCTAAGCTATGCGTTGAGTTCGGGGCCCTCCGCCTGCTCGAGCTCCTCCTGAAGCCACTGGTTCGCCCGCTTTACAACCTGCCTAGCGTGGCAGCTTTAGCCCCACTGATGGCATTCTTCAGCGATAACCCAGCCACCATATCGCTAGCACGTGATAAGACATTCCGCAGCTACCTCACCGAGCGGGAGCTCGTATCGCTACCCAACTTTGGCACCTCGTTCGGCATGGGGCTGATCGTCATTACATACATGAGCAGCCAGGGGTTCTTCAGCGGGGCGATGGTGGGCCTACTCGGGGCTGCCCTGGGCGGCATTGTGGCCACGAGGCTCATGCAGCATCTTGTCCGTAAATCCATTCCCAAGCCTAGCCCCGAGGAACTGGCACAGATACGGGCAGCACACACGAATGAGGGGATCGGGTTTCAATCGCGGGGCAACGTCTTCGATCGCTTTCTGAGCGCCATACTCGACGGGGGAAAATCGGGGTCGATCTCGGGCTAGCCATTATCCCCGGCGTGCTCATCATCAGCACGTTCGTCACGCTAATCACCTTTGGCCCCATCGATCCCCAGGTAGGCTACCAGGGACTGGCTGGGGAGGGAGTCCCAATCCTCACGCAGGGTGCCCAGAAGATTAGCAGCGTATTTCGCCTCCTCTTCGGATTTGAGCACCCTGAGCTCATCGCCTTCCCCATCACATCTCTCGGTTCGGTAGGGGCTGCACTGGCAGTGGTACCCCGGTTCGTCAACCAGGGCATACTAGGAGGCAATGAGGTAGCCGTATTCACCGCCATTGGCATGTGCTGGAGCGGATTCCTAAGCACCTACACAGCGATATTCGATGCGCTAGAGCATCGCAGTCTGACCTCCAAGGCCATTCTGGCCCAGATGGTGGGTGGAATTAGTGCAGGCATACTGGCTCACCTACTCTGGTTGCTGCTCCAGTGCCTGTAGCCCACGAAAGCTATGGCTCGCCAGCTGCTCGTTAGCAGTGCTTACCTGCCACCAGTAGACTACCTTCTAGCCCTGGCGCAATGCCAACATGCATACCTAGAGGCGCACGAGCACTACCAAAAGCAGACGTATCGTAACCGCTGCCTTATCGGCACGGCGCAGGGCCCGCTTTCCCTTGTGATACCCGTCATTCGCCCTGCGGGGCATCTCACCCCCATCGGCGACGTGCGGGTGGACTACTCCACACGATGGGTAGACAACCACCTACGCTCGCTCCATGCAGCGTACGGAAAGTGTCCCTTTTTCCCGCACTATATCGATGGACTCACAGAGCTCCTTCACCAGCGGCACGTTCTCCTACTAGGGCTAAACGAAGCCCTACTCACCTTCCTGATGGGTGCATTCGGACTACGCACTACCGTAGAGCGTACCACGAGCTACACACCCAACCCTGAGCCTGAGTTGCTGGATCTGCGCACAGCATTCCACCCCAAGCACCCTCGTCCACCAGTTCCGGAATACTACCAGCCATTTGACGATCGGCTATCATTCATGCCCAATCTATCCGCCGTGGATCTCCTATTCTGCGAAGGCCCCACAGGGCTAGCCCTGCTCTGGGCCGAACGTGCACAGAACGAGGCATAATGACTACCTTCGTTCACTGGAATGAGATCGCTACTACGCCCCATCGAATCGTTTGGACGCTACACGCTCTTTGTGGCGCAGCTATTCCGGCGGCCACACCGGTGGGATGCATTCGGGAAACGCATCGTTGAGGAGGTTTGGTCACTCACCATCCGCTCCATCTGGCTCGTGGGGGTGGTATCGCTCTTCGTGGGAGCTGTTATTACCATTGAGATGGCCCACAACCTGGCCCATCCGCTTCTCCCACAGAGCCTGATCGGGTATGCTACGCGCGACATCCTGCTGCTAGAATTCAGCTCCACCATTATCGCCCTCGTACTCGCTGGCAAGATCGGGGGTAGCATTGCCTCGGAGCTGGGCACCATGCGGATCACAGAACAGATTGATGCGCTGGAAGCCATGGGCATCGACTCGCGCTCCTATCTCGTCTTGCCTCGTCTGCTGGCGGCAGTGCTCTTTTTCCCTCTGCTCACGCTGATGAGTTTCACCATTGCCCTAGGCGGGGGATGGCTTTCGGGGATGCTCACAGGAGCCATAGCCTCACAGGACTACCTAGAGGGCATTCAGCTTGCCTTTCGCCCATACTATCTGGGGTATACCTGCATGAAGATGTCGGTGTTCGCCTTCGTCATCGTCACCATACCCGCCTACCAGGGGTACAACGTGCATGGTGGATCCTACGAGGTCGGGCGAGCCAGCACCCAGGGTGTCGTGAGTAGCAGCATCTCTCTACTGCTGCTCAATTTGCTGCTCACCAAGCTATTCTTGGTATGATCGAAGCGGTGGG
>CAUUMS010000048.1:0-2549 GCA_963546395.1 uncultured Bacteroidia bacterium
GTGGTCACAAGGATGCTGCGGAACATGTAGTGCCCAAAGTTGAAGGCCACAAGGAATTCTGAGGCCACATAGGTGCTCACGGCGAGCACGGGGGCTGCTATCAGGAATATGCGCAGCGGCCAGTAATCCGTAACCCCTGGCAAGAACAGCGGCACTAGCCATGGCAGCAGGCAGGCCACTCCCAGCGTGAGCAGCAACGTGCTCCAGAAGATGATACGCCGTCCCTGGCGGAACAGACGTAGGCTCTTAGTACTCGCCAGCCGGGGGAACAGCACCATGCCAATCACAGCCGACGGCTTGGCCAACAACGCTAGGAAGCGAGCCCCAAGGTCATACACGAGCACGCTACTCATGCTCACCCAGCTTGCTATCAGCAGGTAGCTGAACTTATCCTTGATGGAGCACACCACGTTGGTGCCAAATAGCGGCAGCGCATCGTGCAGCACGTAGCGCATATACATACGCCGAGGCCAGCAGAGACGCACTTGCTCCCGACGGTGCATAATCACGAAGGAGGCCACCCCAGCCAGCAGATACCCTGCCCCCATAAAGAGCGGCACGTAGTGGTAATCGTGCGGTGTCTGAATCAGCGTTAGCACCAGCACCAGCGAGAGAAGGCGTAGCGCAATATTCAGCAGCGAGATGTAGCGCATCTTCTCTATCCCCTGGAAGAAGAATTGTGGGAATAACAGCTCATTAAACGTGAGCGTATAGGCCGAGAGGAATAGCACCCAGTGCGCCCGATAGGTGGGCACAAGCCACACCACCAGCAGGTAGACCGCTAGCGACCCCCCCCAGAGCAGCGTACGCCAGCCCATAATGGCCGATACGACTTGCGACATCAGGCGAGGGCTGTCCCGGTGAATGGCTATGTAGCGTGCTGCCACCGAGCGAAAGCCAAAGTCAACGAATATGGAAGCATACCCTGACACCATCTGGGCCGTCACCACCAGCCCATAGACTTCCTTCCCCAGCACGCGCGTCAGGTAGGGATAGATGGCCAGCGGCACAAGCAGACATACTACCTCGAGCAGACCGAGGTAGCTAAAATTGGAGAGCAGCACCCGGTGTTGCCTTGCCAGCTCCACCAGGCGACTACGAGTCATCCCCCTCCAGGGTACACCCGACTGCTGGCAGTTAGCACACATCGTCTAGTGACAGCCGGCTCCCTCGCCCCAGTGGTCGGCGGGCCTTCATCCCGAGCACCTGCTCCAGATACTTCGGGTGGAGCCCAAACCCGGGGCGTACAGATCGCACATTCGCCTGTGTAATGATCCCGCCTGCGGGGATATCCTCAGCCACGTAGAGCGAGCGGCAAGAGGCTCGTCCCAGCTGCATCTTCTCCGTAAGCGCGTAGTCCACTTGCCCCAGGGCCTGTTCAGCACCACGTACCGCCTTGACCATGTCGGCAAATTCACCCTCATCCATCGAAAAGCTCGCATCGGGCCCACCCACAGAGCGATCCAGTATGAAATGCTTCTCCACCATAGTAGCCCCCAGGCTCACAGCCACCACAGGAGCCACGTGCCCCATCGTATGATCTGATAATCCAGCCTTCACCCCGAACCGCTGAGCCAGATCGGGGATCATACGCAGGTTGGCCTCCTCCAGCGGAGCCGGGTAGGCTGATGTGCACTTCAGGAGGGTGATATCATGATTCCCCGCTGCACGGCACGTCTCCACGGCCAATGCTATATCCTCCATCGTGGCCACGCCCGTCGAGATTACCATGGGTTTACCCTTCCGTGCTGCGTACTCGATGAGCCCCACATCCGTGATCTCGAATGAAGCTATCTTGTAGATCGGGTTTCCCAGCTCCTCCAGCAGATCTATCGCCGTGCTATCGAACGGACTCGAGAAGCACACGAGCCCCTCATCAGCTGCCACTCGGAATAGCTCCTCGTGCCACTCCCAGGGGGTGTATGCCCGTGCATAGAGGTCGTACAGGTACTCACCATCCCACACCGAACCCTCATTGATCAGGAAGTCGGGCGTGCGACACTCCAGCGTAATCGTATCGGCCCGGTAGGTTTGCAATTTGACCGCATCGGCCCCTGCCCGCTTCGCGGCGCGGATGGTCTCTATGGCAATCTCCTTGCTCCCGTTGTGATTGGCTGACAGCTCAGCCACAATGAACACCCCCATACGCTGTGCCCCTATTGTAGTTCTACCTCCCCCTGCAATGCACGCCCATCCACCGGTATCAGAGTGCTCGTGCGCTGGCAAACCAGGCCACGCTCCAGATGCACCTCCTGCGCAGCATCGAGCGCACCACCCTCCATCCACACGCTCAAGTAACGCGGCACATCGAGCCCCGCCTGCCATGAGAAGGAGTACCCTCCCCCAAAGCGAGGATTAACATCTAACAGATACGGAACGCCATTGCTGACCAATACATCGCAATCAGCATTCCCTCGATGTTCCACCATGCGACTTACATCCCTTGCCAGACGCTCCAGCTCCGAATCATGCACCACCATAGCCGCATCCGTCTCACCACCTCGCATGGCTAGCTTGCGCTTCACCACCGACACGAAATAGCGGCCCTG